>DXVO01000035.1 GCA_019417325.1 Parabacteroides sp.
AGTTTCACTGGAACTATGTTTTTATAGCCTTATTTACTCAAAAGAGAGGTAGAATTTTAGCCTTTTTTGGTCTGCTTCCGTAAACTCTTCCAGTAGTTGCAGGTTCTTCCATCCGGTAAGTTGGCGTTTTTGTTTTTTCAATTGCTCTATTTTATATGCCTGCTTATAATTGATATAAGGATGGCGGCGAAGGGAGGCTGCGGGTAAGAGGTTGACCGGGAGTTTCTGTATATAGGTTGTGTCTGTGAAAAACCAGGGTTCGAGTGCCGGATAACGTTCTTCATCAATTCCGTATACTTCTTTCAATTGGCTTACCGTATAGAAGCCTCCCAGTAAATCCCTGTATTTGATTATCCGGCGGGCAAAGGTACTGCCTATGCCCGGAACCTTTTTAAGTGTAGTGGTATCGGCTGTATTCAGCTCGACTATTGTACCCGGAGGGAATTTTTCAGAACGGGTGAATTTACGGTTAGAAATAGCAGGTAGCTTGGGGAAATTACGACTGTCGGATGGAGAGGCTTGTTTGCCTTTCGGCTTATGGGCAGTAGTTGTATGATTCTTTGTTCGGATCGTATCGGCAACCGGAGCTATTGTCTCTTTATTGGTTATTGTCGTATTTGCTGTTTGGACAATCTGTTTTTCTTGTCCGGCAGTCTCTTTTTTGAGAGCGGAGACTAACAGGAGTATCCAGGAAATAGCAATTAATCCGAGTAATACGGATAAGGCACGCCGTTCGCCTTTGGAGAAGTAAAGTAAATCACGCCAGTTCATAGTAAGCAGGTTTTGTTGTTTGTTCCACAAAGGTAATGATTTTGAAGAAACATAGCCTTGTAATATGCCATTGAATGAAGGTGGGGGAGTTCCGACAGTATAAAATACATCGAAACTCCCCCGATTGATTCTTTCAGATTGATTTATTCCCGGTTGTGATTAACGGACAGACTGCATATCTGCGGCTGAGGAGGGAGGCGTCTCCAATCCCCAGCTTTTATTCGGTCGGTCGCCCATAATTAATTCCAGCGTACCTCCGTTTATCAGGTCTTCATGGGTGAACCAGGTGCGGTTCAATGGCTGGCCGTTCAAGCGTGCCGATTGGATATATTTATTACTCCAGGAGGCATTTTCCGCTTTCACGGTAAAGGTCTTCCCGTTATCCAGTTGAATCGTCGATTTGGTGAAGATGGGGCTACCAATGGTATAGATGGGAATACCCGGTGTCACCGGATAGAATCCCAACTGTGAGAAAACGACAAAAGCAGTCATGCCGCCGCCGTCTTCATCCCCCGGAATACCCATCAGGTCGTTGCGGTACCAACTTTCCAGCAGCATACGGATGCGTTTCTGGGTTTTCCAGGGCTGGCCCGCATAATTGTATAAATAGGGGATATGGAAACTTGGTTCGTTACCCATAACGAACTGCCCGACGTTGCCTGTACCATCCGGCTGGACTGCGTAATATTGCCATTTGGATAGTTTCAGGTCTTCCACAAACAGTTGGTCCAGTTTATCGATAAAAGGTTGGTTGCCACCGAACAGGTTAATCAGGTCTGCAATGTTATGATGCACATCCCAGATATAGGTCCAGGCATTGTTTTCATCATAATAAGCCCTTGAACCGATACCTCCGGAGAAAATATAATCGAACGGTTCGATAAACTTGCCGTCTTTGTCTTTCGGATGGAAGAATCCGGTTTCCTTGTTAAACAGGTTCCGGTAGTTGAAAGCACGTTTCAGGAAGAACCGGTAGTCCTTTTCTTTTCCGAGATGTTTTGCCATTTGTGCAATGCACCAGTCATCATACGAGGCTGCCAATGTAACAGCCGCCGCATTCCTTTTCTCGAAGTCGCTGACTAACGGATTCGTCTCTTTTTCATCCGGATGAAGGGCGGGGAACCATCCATGTTCGTGATAAAAATCGTCCAGTTCGGTTTTGGGCGCACGGCACCAGGGTATCATGGTTTCGGTCAGAACCGTACTTTTCATGCCTTTGAATGCCTTTTTCACATCGAAGCGGATGCCTTTGCATAAGGCGTCTGCAAACATTACGGCAGCATGGTTCCCGTTCATACAGTGTGCATCCCCGAATACGCACGGGAAAGTCGGCATCCACTTTTGTTCGGTGTGTTCGCACATGCGTATATACGAGTTTAGTTTTTCCTCTTCGGCTTTCGGGTTCAGGATAATCTGTAGCGGGTGCAGAGCCAGATATGTATCCCAAATCCAGTCGTCCGTCCAGAAAGGTATGCCTTCGTCGCTATGGACTTTGCCGTCGAACCCGTTATAATACTTTCCGTCTTCCGATAATTTAATCATGCGTTCGTGTGCCCGGTAGAGTGAGGTATAAAAGACCGTTTTCTGGTCTTCCGTAGCACCTTCCACCTGTATCTTGCCTAAAGTTTTGTTCCATTCGGCGCGTGCCGCTTTGGCTAACGCTTCGCAATCGAACCCGGAGATTTCTTTTTCCATATTTTTCCGTGCCTGGGCTTCGCTGATGTAAGAGATTCCGTAGCGGAGGCGTACTTCATCTACTCCGTTGTCGAACCGGGCATAACAGGCTGTTTTGTTTTCCATGTTGCGGTTGCCTGTTTCTATCGGTGTCTGCTCAAATTCGAGGTAGAAGTAGTGCTTTATCCCATGATAAATTTCATAGCCCGATAGGATGTTCCCTTTGGTTTGCAATACGCCTTCACCGGCTGTTCGCAGCATAACATACCTGCCTCCTTCTTTTTCGAAGGTGAAAGTAAACAGGGCGGATTGTGTAGCCGGAGCGAAACGTGCCAGGATAGCCTGGTCGTCCAGAAATACCGAATAGTGGTAAGGGGTGGAGACTTCCTGGTCGTACCGGTAGTTCATTGTCGGTACCAGGCCTTCTTTATCGCCGCAATAAGGCATCAGGTATAACACATCTCCCTGACGATGGGAGGGAACGTTCAGCGGTAATCCCGGCATGCGGTCGGTAACAAATTCGTTATGGGCCGGAATCATACGCAGCATACTGTTCGGTAAGTGGGTGACCGGGAAAGTCGGTACCAGCAGGATACTGATATTCCCAATCCGGTTGTTAACGTAATCGACCGGCTCCTTATCGGATACGTTCGTGGCGGAAGCCTGTTGCCAATTTCCACAGAGTAAACCTACCAGCAGAAGGGATAAAATGGTGTTCTTCATATGCTAAATGAATTAATTGTCTGTTTTAATCTGAATTAAATATTCCTTGTAGAAAGGTTCTATAAGTTCCCTTTTTTGTCCGGGGCAGGTTTCATGGAAGGTTCCGCCATGATAGAAGCAGGCATATCCACCGGATACGGTACCCCAGGCAATGGCCTCCTCCATATCTAAGGGATTGTTGGGGGTATTTACCATTTGGCTGGCAACCGACGCAATCACTCCTCCTGCAAAATTATCTCCGCAGCCTGTTGTGTCGCCAGCCTGTTCGGGATGTTGCAGAATGGTAGTCCTTATCTTTTCCGAAACCGGTCGGGAACCTTCCGAACTGCCAAATAGCCCGCTGTTGCAAAAGAAGCAGGTCGGTTTGGCTCCGTGTGTAACAATGACTGCCCCGGTACCCATTGTTTTGAAAAACGACATCGCTTCCTGAACGGTTGCTTTTCCACTTAGCCGGAGCGCTTCTTCCCTGTCGGTGATTAATAGATCTATATACCGGTAGGTTTCCGAAGAACTCCCCAAAGGCCAGGGAGCTTCCGGTTTGCTTTTCTCATTCAGGAAGTCGTAAACCGTATTGACTATGGTCACGGCTCCTTTCTCTTTCGATTTTCGGAGCAGTTCCGATAAGGCTTCATGGATATGGGGAACCAATGCGGTTGCACCGAAGACTACGATATCACTTTCAAAGAAGTTTTCATCCAGTTCCTCCGGATAGAAATCCCATGCTGCACCGATGTTGTTGATAAAGATACGTTCGCCATGTCCCTGGTCATATTCCGGATCAGAAAACACATCGGAGAAAGGGGTGTTTTGACCGGAGGTCTTGTACTTCCCTATCTTCAATGGGGTTTGTTTTAATTTGCTGTCGATAAAAGCGGCTGCATCGTCTTGTCCTTTGCTTCCATAAAAACAGACGTCCACCGGAAGGCCTTCCAGCAGTTGGGCGGCATGGATTAAGGAGACGATAGACGGGCCCCCGATATTGGTCGTTACCGGAGGCTTTCCGTTGGTAATCAGTTCCCTTACTTTCAAATAATCTTCTCCTGAGAATCTTTCGAATTCATCCCGGAAGACCAGTTTTCCCGGTGATAACCCACCGTCACCGGATTGGACAGACAAATAGCGTCGGAACGTTTCACTGCTGAAGTTCACCGGTGTATAAAGATAATCCACCAGGGCACAGCCGATACCGGATATTTTTAGTTTTCTCTTTTCCATCAGCCCAGGAAGTTTGTATAATCCGATACTAACAGATGCAGGGGGTCCACATCTTCTTCAATGGTAGGAAAACGTCCTACCGTTTCATGGAAGCGATTGTCTGCGGTATCATCGTTTACCATGCTGACTTCGCCTACCAGAACGGTTCCTTTACCCGGTTCACCATAGAACCGGTGATAAATCCGCTGTTCGAAGCATACGCTTTCCCCGGGCTTTAGTATGATTTTTCCTCCTGCGGGAACGATTCGTTTGATTCCGTCTGTTTTCAGATGTACCGGCGTGCCGGAGAGTTCTTCATCCGGGGTTGCATTGTAAACTTCAATCACGAGGTTTCCTCCGCCTCTGTTGATAATATCTTCCATTTTAGACCAGTGGAAGTGCATGGGAGTTTCCTGTTCTTCTTGTACGATCATAACCTTTTCGGCGTATGGCTTTTTATCTACATTGAATTTTCCGTTCCGTAGCGTAAACAGGAATAAGCCTCGCTTATAGAAGTCACCCGAGCCAAAGTCGGTAATATCCCAGCCAAGCATATTATTTATTACTTCTGCCGCATTTTCTTTGTTTTCCTTCCAATCGTCCGGACTCCAATAGGCCCAAGGTGGCAAGTGGAATTTATGTGTTTCCAGAAACTCTTTTGCATTTGCTATAATCCGGTTGATTTCACTGCGTTTCATATACTGTAGGTTTTTAATGGTACTAATTAGACTTTTCCTTCGCTTTCGAATAAGCGGATATGACTTGCCACAACTTCTTTGGAGGCTTCTACTATTTTATATTTCATTTCTATGTAGTTGGGCGTGCGGCTTGTAGCCAGATAGGCTTGTATTTTCTCTGTTACTCCTATCTGGATGGCTGTTGCAACATTGATTTTGCTTACACCGTTGTGGACACATGCCTTGAAATCTTCTTCACTGGTTCCACTTCCTCCGTGCAGAACCAAAGGCATATTGTTTTTTTCTTTTATCTCTTTCAGCCGTTGTATATTAAGCGTAGGGGTGGCGATGTACTTTCCGTGCAGGTTGCCGATGGCTATAGCCAGTGCATCGATACCCGTTTGCCGGATGAAGTAGGCGGATTCTTCCACATCGGTGAATATATTCGCTGTATCAGCATTACCGGTGCCTTCGCCTTCACCCGCTCCGGTGTCTCCAACTTTACCCAATTCGGCCTCTACATCCACTCCGAAAGCCTTTGCCATCCGGGTTACTTCCCTGGTCACGCGGATGTTCTCTTCCAATGGTAATGAGGAACCATCTATCATAACGGAATTGAACCCCAACCGGATTGCTTTGGCACAGGTCTCGAAACTCTGTCCGTGATCCAGATGTACGGCTACCGGAACAGATGCTTTATGCGCTGCATCCAAGAAAACAGGAGCCATCATGTCAATCGGGGAATAGGGGAACTGGACTTCCGCCAATTGCAGGATAATAGGAGAACGGAGTTCTTCGGCGGCTTGTATAGCCCCTAATACGTTTTCTAAACTCAGGCAGTTGAATGCGCCTACTGCATACCCGTTCCTGTATGCATGGGTCAAAATGTTCTTAAATGGTACTAACATACGATTCTTCTTTTATAATTAAAAATTTAAGGTCTTATAAGTAACTATTTATCAATAGATTTTATTTGTTTATCCTTATCTGTTCCAACCGGCAGGTTGTGATTCGAATCCAACTGATATAAATTGCAAAACCGGTTAACTAAATAAAGACAATTCTCTGCAATAATTAAAAGCTGATTGTTTCCGGTAGCTGAAAAACAATCAGTGATTACCCGGGTCTGTTATCAACAAATCCAAGTTGTGCTTCCAATACATACTGCTGAATACATTTTGAGCCATTGATTTGTTCCATCAGGATATCGACAGCCTTTTCACCTATTTCGCAGATAGGTTGTTCGATATAGTGGATGGGTATATTGGCGATAGAGAATGTTTCGATTTTGTCGAAACAAACCACCTGCATATCTTCCGGTATCTTTATTTTTTCTTCATACATATATTTCACTCCGGTAATGAATACCCTGCGGGAGCAGAAAAATATGGCATCGACCTTTCGGGGTGCCTTATGCAGGTCGATAATGGTTTGCTTTATTTCTTCTTCCTGATTCTCATAAGCAATAGGCTTGACTAACGATTCATCGAATAGTCCATACTGCTTTAACATATCGGTACAGCCGCGTTGCCTTTCTATTAAAGCATTCAGATTAATGTCATAACAGACAACTGCAATTCGCCGGCAACCTTTTTTAATCAGTAGCTTCGTTATCTCGGACGAACTTTTGTAATTATCTATAATGATGTAATTTGCCAGGAAATCAGAATAACACCGGTCTATCTGCACCAAAGGAACGTGCCTGTCTATTACTCTTTGGGCAATCCTTTGTCCGCCATCGACAGGAACCATGATAATGCCGTCAATTTGCCGGTTCAGTAATATGCTTACGGCATCTTCAAAATCTTGAAGGTTCTCATTTGAATTTGTGGAGATTACCGTATAACCGTATTTTTTAGCCTGTTCTTGTATGTGGAATGTCAGGCGCCCGAAGAACTCGTTTGATATATCCGTCACTATAACGCCGATAGACATCGTCATGCCGGTACTCAGGCTACGGGCGATTTCGTTTGGCTGGTAGTGCATTTTCTCCGCCATTTCCTTCACCTTTCTGCATGTTTCTTCACTTATACGGCCTCCTTTTGCTTTACCGCTAAGTACCAAAGAGACGGTTCCTTTTGAAACGCCTAATTGATTGGCTATGTCTTGCAGAGATGTCTTCTTCATGGTTGTATGTATTTTCCGGATAGAATCTGCTAAACCGGTTAACAGTGCTTAGCTGCAAATATATAAACTTATTGGAAATAAAAAATAATATCTTGTTTAATTAATGCGTATTGGATTTTGAATGTCAATAGGAGAGAGAATTTATTCTATAAAATAAGGGTTGCTTGCTTATTGGCAGGCAACCCTTCTCTAAATTATGCGGGATAAATATTTTTAAAATAATTCGATGATCTTAGGGATGATACCCAATTCGTTCAGAAAAACGATACCGATAGCGACCGGTGCAATGAATTTCATAAAGAAAGCGTATACACTGAAAAGACGGAAGGTAATAGTACCTTCGTTTGTCAGTTCTGCTTTTAATATTTTCTTATCTACCCGCAGTCCCACAAAGAGACAGGTCATCATACCACCCAAAGGAAGCATAATTTTGGCTGTCAGATAATCCAGAGCATCAAAAAAGACAAGTCCTCCTATGGTATAATCTTTCAATACTCCGAATGAGAGGGAACTGAATATCCCTAGGATTAATACTCCTGCGGAAACAAACCAGGCGGCTTCTTTACGGGTTATATGAAATTCTTCATGTATGTATGCCGTAACCACTTCATGTAAGGAGATAGTGGAAGTAAGTGCTGCCATCGCCAGCAAGATATAGAAGATAAAAGACCATAATCCGCTTAAAGGCAACTGCTGGAATACATTCGGCAAAGTAATAAATACCAGTTCCGGACCGGCTGTAGGTGCTATGCCAAAACTGAATACGGCAGGGAAAATCATAATACCCGCCAGAATAGCCACGAATGTATTGATAACGGTGACCTGCCAGGCAGTAGACAACATATTGGTGTCTTTTCCGAAATAAGAGGAATAGGTAATTAAACATCCCATACCTAAACTTAACGAGAAAAATGCCTGTCCTACTGCACTTAATACCACCGAGGAGGTCAGTTTACTGAAATCCGGTTTGAAAAGATAAGTAAGTCCATCGACAGCGTTTGGCAAAGTTACCGAACGGATGCACATCACAATCAGGATGCCGAACAGCAAAGGCATCATAATTTTGGAAGCACGTTCGATTCCTCTTTGAACCCCAGATATAATTACTAAATGAGTTAGCCC
The DNA here is from genome assembly GCA_019417325.1 of Parabacteroides sp. GTDB lineage: Bacteria > Bacteroidota > Bacteroidia > Bacteroidales > Tannerellaceae > Parabacteroides. The sequence goes on from DXVO01000035.1 coordinate 8,289, forward strand.
GATAAATACGGCAGTCCAAAGAATGGGGCGGTATGTTCCGGATGAAAAATCACGAAAATCAGTTGTATAATTTATGGCATCGTTGGCATAGAGTGTCCCGTTTACCGTTTGCATGATATATTCGAGTGTCCATCCTGAAACGACCGTATAGAAACCGAGTATAAGGAAAGCGGCAAGGATTCCGTTATATCCGATATAGCACCATTTTGTACCTGGTGCCATTTTCTTGAATGAACCTACTGTGTTACTACGGGAATACCGTCCGATAAAGAACTCGGTAATCATCACCGGGATTCCCAGGAAAATCATGAAAAGGATATAAATCAGCAGGAAGGCAGCCCCTCCGTTCGCTCCCAGCATATAAGGGAAGCGCCAAATGCTACCCAGTCCTACAGCGCATCCTACCGTGGCAAGGATGACTCCCATTTTATTACTGAATGTGGCTCTGTTGTCTGTCATAGGAAGTTTTTTTCATTAATCTGTTTTTACTTATTGATTGTCTACCACGAGCCCGTCTTTGATGTGAATCACCCTGTCGGTATCTGCCGCCAGTTGCTCATCATGTGTTACAATAACGAATGTCTGTTGCATTTGGTTACGCAGGTCAAAGAAAAGGGCATGTAATTCTTCTTTATTTTTTGTATCCAGACTACCAGACGGCTCGTCGGCAAGAATAACCGATGGCCTGTTTATCAGGGCGCGTGCTACAGCAACCCGCTGCTTTTCCCCTCCTGACAGTTCGTTCGGTTTATGCGACATACGGTCGGTTAGTTTCAGGAAATCCAATATCTCTTTTGCACGTTTCTCGGCCATACTTGCTTTTTCTTTTGCAATTAAAGCCGGAATCATTACGTTCTCCAAAGCTGTGAATTCCGGAAGCAATTGATGGAACTGGAATACAAAACCAATATGTTTGTTACGGAAAGCCGCCAGTTTTTCCTCTGAGAGTTTTCCGGTTTCCGTACCGTTTATATAAAGTTTTCCGCCATCCGGCGAATCGAGTGTTCCTATAATCTGGAGCAAAGTAGTCTTGCCGGCACCGCTCGGACCGACAATCGATACGATTTCTCCTTCATTTATGGTCAGATTGATACCTTTCAGTACTTGTAAGGTACCAAAACTCTTGGTAATACCTTCTGTTTTTATCATGTCAGTTGATTAATAACGTATGATGCCAGATAACATCCGAAAATGGCAGGCATATAAGACACCGTTCCGGCTGTGCTTCTTTTGCATTGCTCATTGTCTATCTCGATAATAGCGTCAGGGTTTGCCATTTCCGTAGAGAAAACAGCCGGTATGCCTTTTGATATTCCCATACCGCGCAAACGCTTACGTACGGCCTTTGCCAATGCACAGTTGCTTGTCTTGGATATATCTGCGATCCGAACCTGCGAAGGGTCTATTTTGGCCCCGGCTCCCATAGACGATACGATCGGAATTTTCCGGTTATAAGCGTGAAATAACAGATATACTTTAGGACTGAGCGAGTCGATTGCGTCTACTATGAAATCATAGGTTGCTTCCGATAATATTTCTTCTGTCCGTTCATCACGGAGAAACTCGTTCAATACGGTCAGCTTCAGTTTCGGATTTATATCCAGTAAACGGCGTGCTACCACTTCGGCTTTCGGCATTCCCAATGTAGAATACAATGCAGGAAGCTGGCGGTTTATATTGCTTTCGTTCACTACATCGGCATCGACAATTGTCATCCGACCGATTCCGGCACGGCATATCTGCTCGGCTGCATAGGCCCCGACTCCGCCTAATCCAACCACAAGCACGTGGCTATGGGCAAGCCTTTCCATCCGGTCGGCTCCCAGTAAAAGTTCGGTTCGTGTATTCCAGTTGCAGCTCATTATATAAATTTGTAATTTTGGGTACAAAAGTAATAAATCCTCGCCAAAGACCGCCTGAATCTATGCATCTTTTAACCAAACCGCCTGATAAGGTTGCAGTTCCTACTGGAATGTTGTAATATTGTGACTTCATTTATGAAACATTCATTTTTAATTTAATCTTAAACGTATAAAATGAAGAAACAATTTTACTTCATGCTTCTGGCTGTGTTAACGTTTCTGCCTGTAACACAGGTGAGTGCCCAAAACAACAAAAAACCTTTTGTCATTCCGGAGTTACAGGAATGGATTGGTGGAAAAGGGATGTTTACCCCTACATCGACATCCCGGGTGGTCTATACCGGAAAAGATCCCGAAGTCGCACGGATTGCCCGGCAATTTGCCGACGATTACGAAACGATGTTCGGGCGTAAACTGATGGTTGTGCAAGGGCGTGCGGCTGCCGGTGATTTCGTATTTTCTTTTTCTCCGGACAGCCGGCTGGGGGCAGAAGGGTACACTGTGCGGATTACCGACCGTGTTTCTGTTTCCGCTCCGAAGGGCAGGGGATTGTTTTGGGCTACCCGTACTTTACTGCAAATGGCGGAACAGCAGACTGAATATGCCCTGCCGAAAGGAACGGTACGCGATTATCCCGACTATGCAATCCGTGGCTTTATGCTGGATTGCGGCCGGAAGTTTATTCCGATGTCTTTCCTCAGGGATTATGTGAAACTGATGGCTTATTATAAGATGAATACCTTCCAGGTTCATTTGAACGATAATGCTTTTGTACAGTATTATGAACACGACTGGAATAAAACCTATTCCGGTTTCCGTTTGGAATCCGAATATTTTCCCGGTCTGACTTCCCGTGACGGTTATTATACAAAGAAAGAGTTTATTGCCTTGCAACAGCTTGCCGATAGCCTGGGTGTCGAGATTATTCCGGAAATAGATGTTCCGGCGCATTCGCTGGCGCTTACCCAGTACCGTCCGGCGATTGGCAGCGAGGAATACGGAATGGACCATCTGGATTTGAAGAAGCCCGAAACCATCCAGTTTGTAGATAGTCTGTTCCGTGAATATCTGGAAGGCTCCAATCCGGTATTTGCCGGTAAACGCGTACATATCGGAACCGACGAGTATTCCAATAAAGACCAGGAGGTTGTTGAAAAGTTCCGTGCTTTTACCGACCATTATATCCGTTTTGTGGAAGGCTTCGGCAAACAGGCTTGCGTCTGGGGTGCTTTGACGCATGCGAAAGGCACAACGCCGGTGAAGTCTAAAAACGTACTGATGAATGCCTGGTACAACGGCTATGCCGACCCGAAAGAAATGATAAAGCAGGGATACGATTTAATCAGTGTACCTGACGGTGAACTATATATTGTTCCGGCTGCCGGTTATTATCATGATTATCTGAATACGGAACATTTGTATAAGGAGTGGACACCTGCCCATATCGGAAAAGAAGTATTCCCGGAAAAACATAAACAAATCCTTGGGGGGATGTTTGCCGTTTGGAACGACCATGCAGGCAACGGTATTAGTACGAAGGATATTCATTACCGTACTTTCCCTGCCATGCAGACATTGGCCGTTAAGATGTGGACGGGTAAGGATTGCAAGGTGTCGTATGATGAATTTAATGCAAACCGTTTGGCTTTAAGCGAAGCTCCGGGAGTGAATGTTGCCGGACGTATCGGCAATAAGCCGCGTGCCGTTTATAATCTTGCCGCTTTACAACCCGGAATGTCTACCGGTTTGCGTGAGATTGGCTATCACTATACGGTTTCTTTCGATGTACAGGCTGTTGGCGAGGAAAGAGGAACCGAGCTGTTCCGTTCGCCGGATGCCGTCTTTTACCTGTCTGACCCTGTAAGCGGTAAACTGGGCTTTACCCGGGATGGCTATCTGAATACGTTTAATTACCAGTTCTATCCGGGAGAAAGAACCTCCGTCTCTATTTCCGGTGATGAAAAATCAACCCGCCTGTATGTGGATGGTCGATTGAAAGAAGAACTGAATATCCAGAAACGTTTCTTCAACGGTGGCAAAGACTCCATGAATTATGTTCGTACATTGGTATTTCCGCTTGAAAAGGCCGGTAATTTTAAAAGTACGATTACGAATGTGGAAGTGTTGAACTACTGCAAGCAGTAGTTCAACTGTCACTTGTTTATTGTCAACTCAATAAGCGAATTCTGCTTGATTACGCTCATCCGCCGAATCCAGTCCTACCCATAAGTGGTAGTCGCCAGGTTCGGCTTTTTTCTTCATATCGTTGCCGTAGAAGGCGATTAATGCTTCGTCGATGGTAAATGAAACGGTCTGTTTTTCTCCCGGTTCCAATGCCAGTTTGTGGAAACCTTTCAGTTCTTTTACAGGACGTGTTACGCTGCCTACCAGGTCGCGGATATAAAGCTGTACCACTGTTTCGCCTTTGACATAACCGGTATTGGTAACATCGGCTGTAACCGTGATTTTGCCGCCTTTATCCAGCTTGTTCGTATCCAGTTTCACGTTGGAAACGCCGAAAGCCGTATAGCTCAAACCATATCCGAAAGGATAGAGCGGTGTGTTCGGTGAGTCCAGGTAGCTGGATTTGTAGTCCGTATTCGGTGCATCGGCAGGCAAAGGTCTGCCTGTATTTTTATGATTGTAATAGATAGGTAGCTGACCTACATTGCGGGGGAACGACATCGTCAGGCGGGCGGATGGATTATAGTCGCCACTGATTACATCAGCCATACCATGTCCTGCCATTGTACCCAAATACCATGCTTCGAAGATAGCATCTACATTTTCATCTTCCCAGGAAAGGTCGAGCGGGCGTCCGTTTACCAGGACAAGGCCGACCGGTTTGCCTGTTTTCTTCAGTTCTTTCAACAAGTCCTGTTGTACACCGGGAAGCTGGATATTTGTACGGCATGCTGCTTCTCCGCTCCAGTTGAAATCTTCACCCATTGCAGCGATAACGAGGTCTGCACGGCGGGCGGTTGCCACTGCTTCGGCAAAGCCGGATGTATTGTTGCTTGTCAGGTCGCAGCCTTGTGCATAGATGAATTTTACGTTTGTGCCTGCATATTTTTCGGTCAGTCCTTCAAATAGGGAAACGCTCTGGTTGCGGTCTCCTTTTCCTGCCCATTCTCCATTCTGGTTGATTTTGTCTTTCACCATCGGGCCGATTAAGGCAATGGTAACGTTTTTATTTTTAGAGACAGGGAAGAGCAGGTTGTCGTTTTTCAACAGTACGATAGCGCGGGCTGCCGATTCACGTGCTTCCTGAAGGAATTCCGGTTTCATGATGGTATTCTTTTCACGCTCCTTATCCAGATAACGGTAGGGGTCGTCGAAAAGTCCGAGCAGGAATTTCATTTCCAGGATGCTGCTAACCGCTTTATTGATGGTCTCTTCGGAAACCTTGCCTTCTTTTATGGATTCCAGCAGATATTTGCTGAATACGGCTCCGGTCATGTCCATATCAATACCGGCATTTACCGCCAGTTCGCCGGCTTGTTTCTCATCTTTGGCAACGCCATGTGCCACCATTTCGTTGATACCGGTATAATCGGTTACAACGAATCCGCGGAAGCCCCACTGGTTACGAAGCAGGTCGGTCATCAGCCATTTGTTGCCTGTACAGGGAACGCCGTCTATTTCATTGAAAGCTGCCATAAATGTTGCGACATTGGCATTCTTTGAAGCTTCGTAAGGCGGCATATAGTAATTCATCAATGTATTTTGCGAAAGTTCGGCAGGATTATAATCACGTCCCGATTCCGCCGCTCCGTAGGCAGCAAAGTGCTTGCAGCATGCCAACACCGTGTTCAGTTCATTCAACGATTTCCAATCCGTACCACCCTGAAACCCTTCAATGCGCACTTTGGCTATCAGGCTTCCCAGATAAGGGTCTTCGCCGGCTCCTTCCATCACACGTCCCCAGCGGGCATCACGGGTAATATCCACCATCGGGGCAAATGTCCATTGAATACCTTCGGAGCTGGCTTCTGCGGCAGCTATGGCTGCACTTTTCTGCATACGTTCCAGGTCCCAGGAGCAGGATTCTGCCAATGGCATCGGGAAAATCGTCCGGAAACCATGAACCACATCGTAACCGAAGAGCACAGGTATTTTAAGCCGGCTTTCCGCCAGTGCCATTTCTTGCAATTTGCGCACACCATCTACGGTATAGGCATTGAATATACTGCCGACCAATCCTTTTTTCAGGTAAGGCTCAAAATCGTCTGTCATAACAGGGCCCGTAATATCCCAGTTACAGGAATATTGTGCCATCTGTCCTACTTTTTCTTCCAATGTCATTAACCTGAGTACGGAGTCTACCCGTCTTTCAATGTTTTTGTCTCCACTGAAACTTTTCCATCCCGGCACAACCCGCTGTTCGCATCCTGTAAGAGATACCAATAGCGCCGTACCTGCAATTAAAGATTTAATTCTATCCATTATTAATAGGTTTAATTGTATTCCTGTTTCTTAATATCCTCTTTTCCGGTAGCTGGGAGGAAGTTGTCAGTATCCGGGCAGAAACTAAAAGTTTGCTGCCGGGATACTTTTAGTTTCATACCTTGAAACTTTTTGTTTCAATGGGTGGAACTTTTAGTTTCAACAGCATGAAACTTTTAGTTTCAGAAATTGGAACTGTCTTGAAACTAACTGTAATTCTTTTTCCCCACCGTATGAATCAGTTTATACTGAAGCCTAACTTCTTTAATCCTGCCTGTATTTCCGGACAACTCATAAACAAGTCCCATAAAAGACCGGTGCGGTAGTTCTCAATCATCGGTGCAATCGTACACTGGTCTATAGCCAGATAGCGTTGTGGGAACCAGTTCTCCTGTATGCTGAATGCATCGTAGAAACCATATTTGCCCCATAAGCTGTCTCCTAAGTTATAATAAAAATGTTTCATGGCTTCCATCGATTCTTCGGGTGTATAAGGATAACTGCTGAGTGAGGCAGTCGGGGTGATTACGCCCAAATCGTTGCCGGGCATATGGGCATTGTATCCGTTTACCGAATAGCTGGCAGTCAGTCCCCAGCAGTCGGGTCCGTATCCTTTGTATCCCTTCGGATTTTCTACACAATAGCTATAGTCTATCAAGACCTGGTTCCGGTTCAGGTCCCAGTAGTTGGCATAGGCATCCGACAACCCTCTTGGATTGAGTCCTATGTAGGAATAGTGCGCCCAGAATAAGGGACCTCCGTACTGTTCCGCCCCGTTGAATTTAAGGATAAGCGGATAGCCGTAGGCTTCCGCATCGCTTTTGATTCCACCTTTGCGCGCCCAGCCGTTATGATAGGCGGATGCCGGTATCGGGTGGGTAGGAGAGGAAGCGGCAAGGATGTAGGTAATCAGGCATTCGTTATAGCCTTCCAGCGGGAAGTTCATTTCCCAGCCGTAGTTCGGGCTCCAGTGCCAGTACAGGACATCCTGTCCGTTCTGATACCAGCTCCATTCCATTTCGTGCCAGAGCGTATCGATTTTAGCGGCTAATGCCTGCTCTTCTTCGTTTCCATTGGCAAAATACTGGCGGGCACAAAGTAAGCCTTGCATCAGGAAGGCGCTTTCCACCAGGTCGCCCCCGTCATCCTTTTTCCCGAAAGGTTTTACTTTTCCGGTCGGGCCATGCAGCCAATGCGGCCATACGCCGTGGAAACGGTCTGCTTTTGCCAGGAAATCGGCAATCTTATGGAATCTTTTTACACCTTCTTCGCGGGGGATAAAACCGCGTTCAATGCCGACCAGAAGTCCGGCAATACCAAAACCACTGCCTCCTGTGGTAATTACATCCGCATCATTTTCCGGGTATATCCCGTCCATATGGATACGTTCGCAGGCAAGACCGGAATTCGGTTCGGCCCCTTCCCACATATAGTTGAGGTGCGCATTCTGTATATAGGTCAGGAAAGCATCGTCCGACTCGAATTGAGTGGGACGACCGGCTTCCTCGGTATTATTTTTTTTGCCTGTACATGCTGCCATCGAAAAGATTAGCAGCAGTGCCAGGATTCTTGTAGGCATGGGACTGTTCATAGGATGATTATTGTGAGTGTAAATTTATTGATAATCCGGATTCTGTACTAATATACCGTCGGATTTATCTATTTCATCCTGCGGCAGAGGCAAATAACGGTGTTTATGCTGGTAGTTGGTTTTACCTGCGGCATGTAATACCTGTGCTGCCGTACCCCATCGAACCAGGTCGTAGAAGCGGTCCGGTTCCAGTCCCAGTTCCACACGGCGTTCGGCATGGATCGCTTCGCGCAATTCGGTCGGGTTGGTCGTTGTTATTTTAGGAAGGATGGTTTCATCACCGCCACGGGCACGCGCTCTTACCATTTCCAGATATTCCAGGGCAGCATTTACATTGCCCAGTTCGTTCGCAGCTTCTGCTGCCATCAGCAGAACATCGGAATAGCGGATCAGGCGGATATTTACCCAGAAACCACCTTTCGTAAATTCCAGACGTTTTTCAGGATTGGTATAGGCTTTCTTATTAAAGAAGGCTCCCATAGCCGATGATACCGGAGATTCCCCATAAGGCTTATTGGTATTTTCCGGGGTAATAGGATCGTTGGGTGAACGGCGGAAATAAAGCAAGGTTGCATCTTTTCTCGGGTCGCCTTTTTCATAAGCTTTTCCTATCAGGGAAGTTCCCATATGCCAGCCCCAGCCCATGTTCCATTCGCCGGAACCGCGTACGCCCTGTACTTCACAGAACTGGCTGCCTATATCCGTACTTGCCGGTTTTGCCGGAGTTGCGGTACACTGCAGTTCGAAAACAGATTCGCCACAGTTTTCGCCTTCATCTGTAAATACCTGGTCGTAAGGAGTATCCAGGTTGTACAAGCCGGAGCTGATAACATCGTTTGCCGCAGCATACATATTGCTCCAATCGTTACGCATCATATAAGTACGAGCCTGCAAGGAACGTGCTGCTCCCCAGGTAAGACGTCCGGTATAAGGGGCACCCCATTTCTGCGGTAACAATTTTACGGCTTCTTTCAGATCGGCATCAATCTGAGTGTAGATTTTGTCGACAGTCGTTTTCGGGATGTTTGCTTCCGAAGCATCATTGATATGGAAAGTAACCAAAGGTACTTCACCGAAAGCACGTACCAGGTTGAAGTAGGTATAAGCGCGGAAGAAATGAGCTTCTCCTTTGTTCCGCTGTGAGCCTTCGTCAGTAAGGTTTCCTTTTTCAACCGTTTCAATAACGGAGTTACATTGGTAAATAATAGTATAGTTCTGTGTCCAGTATGCTTTTACACTGCCGTTGTTGGTTGTGTAGAAGAAGTCGTCGAACATGGCAGCCTGGTCGGCTCCGTCACCGGCGTCACTTCCCTTTTCTGAGTCTTCCGAGCGTACGTTGTGGATAAGGAAAGCCGGGATACCTGCTGTAATATTGTAATTACGCATCAAGGTATAAATATTAAACACCTGTCCGTCGAGGCTACCTCCGGGTTTGTCGTCTTCTGTAAATTCTCCGAGCGGACTGCGGTCCAGAAAATCGTTACAGCCTGTAAAAGTGAAGGCTGAAGAAGCGATCAATAATGAGACTATATATTTATTAAGCTTCATAACTTATTAGTTTAAATGGAATTAAAATGTAAGGTTCAAACCGAATGTATAAATAGCAGGTATCGGATAGCTTCCGTTGTCCACGCCGAATGCAGTTGCTTTGCCTCCTAATTCGGGAGAGTAGCCTGTGTTGTTTTTCCAGGTTTTCAGGTTCTGTACATTCACATATACTTTCAGTGCTTGCATATAGATTTTCTTCAACAGGTTTTTATCGAAATTGTAAGCCAACTGTACGTTACGGATACGGAAGAAGCTACCGTCCTCGATGTAATAATCCGAGTTCATATTGTTAATAGTGTGTGCCGTATTCAGTATCGGTTCGCTGTTGGAAGTTCCTTCCCCGTGCCAACGGTTCAGGCGGTGTGCCATATAGTTGAACTGTGCCCAGTTGTAGTTGTCCCAGGTACGGTAAATCTGGTTGCCACCCTGTCCCATCATGTCTATACCCAAATCGAAGTTTTTGTAGGATACGCCGATGTTGATACCGTAAGTAACTTTCGGTGTCGGGTTACCGATCATGGTACGGTCTTTTGGTGTGATTTTGCCGTCTCCATCCAGGTCTTCGAATTTCAAATCACCGGGAGTTACGTTTGCCAGTGTGTTTTTCGGAGAGTTTTTGATTTCTTCTTCATTCTGGTAAACACCTGCCACTTTGTATCCGTAGAAGTATCCGATCGGATAGCCTGCCGTAGTATAGCTCATGCTCTTTTCTCCGTCGATAATCGAGTAGCCTTCCTGTACCAGGTTGAGTACTTTATTATTGATAGTTGTAAGGTTTGCTCCAATGCTGTAACCCCAATCACCGATACGGTCGTTCCATGAAAGAGACAACTCGACCCCTCTGTTGCGGATTTGTCCGAGGTTACCTAAGCCCGGAACAGTACCGGAAAGTCCCGGAACGGTAGCCAACAGGTCTTTGGTATTCTTATTGTAATATACTCCGCTGAACTGTAAACGGTTGGCAAACATATTTGCATCGAAACCGGCTTCCCAGGCTTCCACTTTTTCCCAACGTAGGTTTGCATTCGGAAGATATTTCAACTGGTATCCCGGAATAATCACATTCCCGAACACAGCAGATGAACTGTTGGTCAATACCGGTTGTGCCGGATAAGCCGATTCCATGTTCTGGTTTCCTAATGAACCCCATGAACCTTTCAGTTTCAACATATCGAAAAACTTCTGGTTCTGCATAAACGGTTCTTCGGAGATTAACCATCCTGCACCGATAGAGTAGAAATTTTGCCACTGGTTGCCTGTATAATAGAAAGCGGACGAACCGTCACGGCGGAAAGAAGCATTCAACAGGTATTTGCTCTTGTAGTTATAGAGTACACGTCCCAGCATAGAAACCGTAGTACGTTCCCATTGTGAGCTACCGTTGGTCGCTGTTGCAGCATCACCGATGCTTATATACCATTTGTCCGGATTATCGGCAATAACCAGTCCGTCACCTTGCTGGCGGGCTGCATTCAGGTTGCTGAAAGAATTGTAATAGGTGGTGAAACCTGCTGTTGCAGTAATGCCGTGGTCGTTGAATTTATTTACATACGTCAATAAATAATCGCTCTGTACTTTCATTTCATTCTGTTTCAACTGGCTGATAGCCGTCTTTTTAGTACCCAGAGTTTCAACTTTACCTTCTACCTCGGCGTTGTAAACCTTAACGATAGGAGTATAGGTACGGCTGCTGTTTGAACCGTAATCCAACGAGAACATCGCTTTGAATGTGAAATTCTTCAGGAAGTTCAATTCACCGTAGATATTACCTGAACCTCTGTAGTTTTCCGCACGAGTGGTGTTCGCTTTCAAATCCACGTCGATCATCGGGTTATTCATCTGGGCTTTCTGGAAGCTGGGAAGTACACAGAACAAACCGTATTCTTCATTGAATACCGGTGCTACCGGAGTGGTACGGAGAGCACCTAATACTTCTTTCGCATCCGTAGGCAATGTACGGGCTCCGTTAAACTGGAAACCGAATTTAAGATGCTTGGTCACTTTATAATCGCTACCCAGGCTCAATGTAATTTTGCTGAATTTTTCATGTTTGATATTACCTTGTTCGCTGGAATATCCCACACCCATATAAAAGTTGTTTTTTTCGGACGCACCTGTGATGCTGATGTTATTGTTTGTAACGAACCCGTTCTGGAATATTTCGTCCTGCCAGTTTGTATTGGCATCCCATGCAGAGAAGTCGAATACAGGATTTCCCTGGTTTTTCAACTGTTCATTATATAATTCTTTGAACTGGTCTGCATTTACCATATCGATTTTATCGACTACCTTTTTCCAACCGAAAGAAGTGTTGATGTTAACCAGCGTCTGTCCTTCTTTCGCACGTTTGGTCGTAACGATAATTACACCGTTCGCACCACGTACACCGAAGATTGCAAGGGAAGACGGGTCTTTCAGGATTTCCATCGATTCGATATCCGAAGGGTTCAGGAAGTTGATATTATCATTGAAAAGACCATCCACAATATATAAAGGAGTATATCCGTTGATGGAGTTTGTACCGCGAATACGGATTTCCGGGTCGCTACCGGCACGTCCGCTGTTTACTACCTGTACACCGGCAATTTTACCCTGCAGGGAAGAAAGCGGGTTCATGGCTGGTTTGTTGGCAAAGTCTTCACCTTTGATATTTACCGTAGAACCGGTCAGGTCGCGTTTTTTTGCCGTACCATAACCGATAACGACTACCTCGTCCAGTTTTTTGGTATCTTCTGCCAAGGCAATGTCTATTTTGGTTTTTCCATTAACAGGAATTTCCTGAGTTACCATTCCGAGGTAACTGAATACTAAAGTGGCGTTAGACGGCACATCCGTTAATGTATAATCTCCGTCAATAGAGCTCATGGTTCCGTTTGTTGTTCCTTTTACAACAATATTTACACCGATAGCCGGTTCACCGGTCGCCTCCTCTGTTACAATACCCGAAACCGTCAGATGTTTCTGGGCAAATACAGAAGTTGTAGTTAAGAGCAGGCATAAACAAAGCAATAATCGAGCTTTCATGCATTTCATTTTTAAGTTTAACAATCTCTGATTTTTCTTTTTGGCAAAGGAAACGCCTGCCTTAAAAATGATGAAATTTTAATGTACTGTAAAGTTACTTCATGGCTAAAAAGTAGATTGTTTCAGTACGCTTTTACTACTGCATGAAAAGATAAGGGGTTATTATTCATGGGGTTTGGTTTGTTAATCGGAAAAACGGATTTCCTGTGTTATTAAACATATTAAAACAAAAGAATGTGTTCGGTATTTAACTAAACTGAATCATGAAATCGACAAGGCTCTGTCCTTCCGGCAGGTTCAGCTTTTTCCTCAGGCGGTAACGTGCCGCTTCAATACCGCGTACAGAGAGGTTTTGCATGCTTGCCATGTCTTTCGTCGGCATGTTCAGACGGAGCAGGGCGCACATACGCAGGTCGCCCGGAGTTAAGTCCGGATAACGTTCTTTCAGTTTGACGAAGAAATTCTCGTGGATGCGGTCGAAATTTGCCTGGAACACCGCCCATTCGTCATCTTTGGAGATGCTATCATCTATTTTTCTCACTAATTTATCGAAGAAACGTTTGGTATAGTTGCCGGATAGTTGTTGTTCCTGTATCTCTTTTTTCAGCCCTTCCAAGAAGTCGTTGTGGGAGATAACGGATAGTGTGGCACTTGCCAGCTCCTTGCTTTTGTAGCTGAGTTCATCCTCCAGTTTCTCATTTTTCAACTTGGTAATCAACTGCTCCTGGGATTTCAGTTGCTCAGCTTGCCGACGGCGTTGCTGTTCTGCCTGTTTGTCTTTGCGGGCTATTTCCCAGTTGATATAGATTTTTACCAGCAGGAAGATAATGCCTGCCAGCAGGAGGAAATAGATGGCAAATGCAGCAGCAGACCGGTAAAACGGACGTTTAATGGTAAAAGGATAAGAGCAGGCAGACAAATCAGACCCTGCATTGTCCTTGATTACGGCATGCATGATATATTTCCCGTATGGAAGGTTTGAATAGCTTTTACTGAAGTTAGGAGAACCTTCCGTCCATTCATCGTCAAATCCTTCCAGCTTGTATAAAATATGGGAAAACCGCTCCCGGTAATCCGGGTAGGAAAATTTGAAAGAGATATTATTGTATTGATAATCGAACCGGACCGGTGTATCCGATACGCTACAAGGCAACAAATGGCTACCGCTATTATGGCGGTTGTGTATCTCTACGGATGAAAGGGTCAGCGCTATTGTTTTTTTATCCGGCAGGGCATGTTTCGGATTATATTTGGCAAAACCTCCGTTCAGGCAGAAATAGGAGATTCCGTCTGTATCTACATAAATGTTTCCGCGATCTTCGATTGTTGGGTCGTCGAACATACTGAAGGGGATGCGTTGCTTGGTATGGAATGCCCCGCGGTCGTAGCCCAACAGCACATATTCGGTATTCCGTATGAACCAGAACAAGTCGTTGTTGCAGGGTACGATACGGTACGTATCCGATAATTCGGGGAAATCGCGATTTAATAAATCATAGGGAACAATACGGGAAGAGATGTCTTCATAGGTATAAAACTTATCCCCGTCCGAAAACACGATACGTCCCCGTAACTTCATTACATTGATCGTTCCTTCCTTTTTTGCCGGATTCAGCCGTCCGATATATTCTATTTCTTTCAGTTTATGCAGGTTTTCGTCCAGCCGGATACGGTACATGCCTTTATACATATGGCTTGCCCAGATCGTACCGGAGGGGTCTACCTCGAATGTACGGAGCAGATTGTTGAACCCTTCTACATTATGGCTGAATTTCCAGCCTTCCGTCGGATGCCATTTAAAAATACTCAGAAAGTTGTAGGATACCTGCAACAGGACTTCTTCTCCATGCAAGGTACATTTACGGAGTGCCGTACCTCCTCCGCTCGGGTCGGGAGCCGGAATGGCCTTTTTGTCTTCAATCAGCAGCGTTCCCCGGTTATGACCGACTATCAACTGATTGTCTATGTTGGTGATAAACCAGCTTTGTTCTTCCGTACCCGGAATCAGGTACGGATGTTTATCCGTATCGGATAAAGCATAGACTCCCTGGTTTGTCGCCAGGTAAATATTGTCGTTGTAGATCGCCATATCGTGAACCATGCCGACCTGTACCTCATTCGATTCATAGAAATAGATAGGGGAATTTACCTGTATATGGGAGATACCGTTATCCATCGCCACCCAGAGATTGTCCGACGAATCGACAAAGATACCCAGTACCGTATTGTTTATTAGCTGGTTCGCCTTATTGATATGCCATAAGATATGCCCTGTCCTGTCGATGGCTACCAGACCTTCGGATATGGTGCCTACGATATAGGAAGAATCTTTCAGGGAGACGGCACGGTTGGCAATTCCGGATTTCAGGATTGAGTTTGCGGGAGTGTCCCATGTGGAAAGTTTTCCGTCGTCATACATATAAAGCCCGTGTTTGGATGTCACCAATAAAAGCTTGTCACCATAGGGGAGGACGGCAACAACATGGTCGTTGTTCAATAGCGAATGGGATACCAGTTCCGTAAAGCTATCTTCTCCGGTTGCCTTACAAAAGCCTTCACCGATGAATTGTACATATAAGTCTCCGTTTACCAGAAAGAAATATAATGGTTTTTGTGTCCCTGTCCCTTTCCGTATCTCTTTACCGTCATAAATGAAATAGGAGGAGAAAGACTGGAAGTACAGTTTGCCTTTGTATTTCCGGATAGTCCATATCTCGTCGTTGAAAAACTTATAGCCGGTAACCTGCTCTTTCAGCGAATGATAGATCAGTTGATTTTTATCATCCTGTTCAAAATAGCCGAACTCTTCGAAGGAACCTACATAAATACGTCCGTCATCGTCGATAAAAACGGAACGGACAGCCAGGTTGTTGGGTAATTTATACAGATTCCAGCGCACACCGTCGAATTGCAGGAGTCCCCGGTTGTTCCCGAAATACATCTTGCCGTCGTCTGCCTGTGCTGCCGACCAGTTCTGGTTGCCCGCCTCATACTGGTTGACGGTATAATTGGTAACCTGGGGGATATAGGGTACTGTGACTGCTTCTATGGTCAGACAGGAAAGTAAAGAGATAGTGAATGCTATAATAAGTCGGAATATTCCCATAAAACTGATAACGTTATCGCACGGTTTTCACAAAGATAGGATTAAAAAAAGGGTTGCAGTAAAGTTTTATATTCTTTAACCGCAACCCTTCGTTTTTATTTATGTGTCTTTGAATCCGTTACCGTACGGGGAATTCGGTGATACGCAGTGTCGTGCAGCCATAGGGGATTAGCTCGATCGGTTCTTCCGGTCCGTAGTCGTCTCCCTGCTGGGTGAAGTAGGGGATAGGTCCCGTGGAACCTCTGTATACCGTCCATCCGTTCACCCGGCAACCTTTAGTCTTGATGGTAACAGGCGCATTTTCCACATTCCAGGGATAAGGAGCGATAGTGGCTGCCTTTTCCACAATGAAATTGTCTTTGAGGGCTTCGGGACGCAGGTTGTTGTGTCTCAGGGCATAGTTCCACGGCGAATCGGAAGTTACTTCATAATACCATTCTCCGTAATCTTTCTGTTTCTCCGGTTCGAATGTTTTCTTTTCCCATTTTTCGTTCATCTTCAATGCATACAATAATGGCCCGCGTTCGATAACGGCAGAGTTTGCATACCATCTGCTGGTGACTACCTGCATCGGTAATTCGAGCGTAACCATGTCTTTATCGCTCCATTCCCTGTTGATACGGGCAATTTCTCCGGGGTAGGTATCCACCTGGATTTCTTCGCCGTTCACACGGATAACCGGGTTCGTACACCATGCCGGGATACGTACATGGAACGGAAAGAAAGCCTTTTTCACTTTCTTGTCGGCGAATGAGATATGGAAACGGATGCTTTCATCAAACGGATAAGCCGTTTCTTCCTGAATTTTAATCTGAATGCCGTTGGCTACTTTAGCCGTTACGTTGGATGGTGCATAAACAAGTGCTGCAATGCCATTGTCGGCTGTTGCATACCAAAGGTTCTGGACAAACTTCGGCCAGCCCTGGTGAAGGTTGGAAGTACAGCAGGGATAACCGGTCAGCACGCCGAATAGATTGTCCGTATCGTCGTGCGGTGTAACGAAATTGCGCCAGCTACGCGTAACTGCAACCTGATTCAACTGCTGGTAGTACTGGCGTGCCGAGTAATCGTCTGTAACCTGAGTCGGCAGTGCGTTGTAGGCCACCCGTTCCAGATGGTCCGCCCATTGTACGTCGCCGGTTATTTCAAGCATCTTTTCCAGCGAGTACATCATTTCCACGGCTGTACAAAGTTCCGAACCCTGAATCGGGTCGCCGAACTGCAACAACTCGTCGCCCGCCCATAAACCGGTAGGGTAGCCGATGGTATGGCGCATGGTCTGTACAGCTTTCTTTACCGCAGCAATCTGTTTTGCATCCTTGCTCTGCTGGTAATAGATAACCGGCTCCTTGAATCCTTGTGCCAGGTTTACGCAGTGCAGGCTGTATTGGCGCGACAAATGGTTCTGGTGCAGGAATACATCCGTCCAGTTGAAGGTCTGTCTGTGGATAAGTTCTCCCAGTTCCAACAGGAATTTATCTCCGGTGATATTATACAGCCAGTAAACAACCAGCAGATTGTCTCCTCCGCGTTGTTCGCCCCAGAAAGTCCATTTGCCTAACGGGTCTTTAGGCAGTTCAGCCAACTGGTATTTAAAATAGTTGGTAAGGAAACCGATTACGCGCTGGTCGCCGGTAGCCGAATAATACTGTTGCATGATTTTCAGCATTACCATTTTGGGCCACCAGTCTTGGGAGTTGTCCCTTTGCAGCCCCGGTTCATAGCTCCGGTCGGTATCCGGTCCGAAATATCCGTTCGGCTTCTGGGAGGCAAGCGTCCATTCTATCCAGGGTTTTACTTTTTCGATAAGTGTCTTGTTATTCAGGATATAAGCCAGTGGCAGGAGCCCGTCTATCCAGTATGGACCGCGTTCCCATACGTCGCCGTCGCCTCCGAGCCATCCGTTGCGCGAACCCATTACATGTTCATATACTTTATCCAGATTGCCGGTCATACCGTCCTGCATGCGTACCAGTTGCTCATGCAGCCATCCTTCGGGGCGGATTGTTCCGATCGGTAATTCGATGTATGGTTTTTGTACCAACGGATACCGGTTGTTTCCGTAATTCCCGGAGACATTTGTTTGTTGTACCGGCAGGTCCGCAGCCGAAGCAATGGAGGTTGCCGCAAAGGCTGTCAGGAAAATTTTAATCAGTGTCTTCATGTTGTAAAAATTTGTATCTGTTGCTTATTGGATGTAATCAATCCATACTTTCATTTTTCCGGCTTCCCGGTTATCCCATGCATAATAAGGAATCAGGGAAATGGTTTTGTCACCGTTTGTTGCCTGGATGATTTCCACTCCGTTCAATAAAGAAGTCTCGAAATTACAGTTGAAAGCGGTCTGTGGAGTAATTACTGATTTATCGAAGTCTTTCGTATTGTCTGTCTCTTCCATGCAGTAAACAAGTGGTCCCCGTTGAATGGCACGTTTACCTGCGTTCTGTTTCACTCTTGAATCCGCTTCCACTATTTCGACAGGCATTTCCAAATGCAGGGATATTTCGTCACCGTCTTTCCATTCTTTTTGAACGACAGCATATCCTTTTTCTACCGGAGCCGTTTGCTGCTGTCCGTTTACTGCCAATGTATATTGCTTACACCAACCGGGTATACGAAGACGGATTTCCTTATTGAGTGGGGTGGTTGAGGATACTGTCAGTTTAACTTTCCCGTTCCAGGGGTAATCAGT
This sequence comes from Parabacteroides sp., assembly GCA_019417325.1. Lineage (GTDB taxonomy): Bacteria > Bacteroidota > Bacteroidia > Bacteroidales > Tannerellaceae > Parabacteroides. The sequence continues at coordinate 26,558 of DXVO01000035.1, forward strand.
CTCCTGTTTCAGTGTAATGTGATTTTTGCCTGCCTGTATTTCCGTACTGTTTCCAATATACAGGTTAACCCAAATAGCCTCTTTGGAAGTTCCGTAGATGTAATTACCAATAGAGGGGAGAAAACGGGAAATCTGGCTCGGGCAGCAAGCACAGCCATACCATGCCTGCCGGTGATGGTTGCCTTTTGATTCCAATGGATTCACATAGAAAAAGCGGTCGCCAGCCAGGGAAATACCAGCCAATGCCCCGTTGTACATGGAACGTTCCAATACATCCACATATTTAGAATCTCCCGTCAACTGGTTCATACGCTGATTCCAGAGTACCATACCCACTGAAGCACAAGTTTCGCAATAGGCATCAAGATTCGGCAAATCATAATCTTCGGTGAAACCTTCGTTATGGCGGGAAGAACCGATACCTCCGGTGATGTACATATTGCGTAGTACTACATCGTCCCATAAGCGGTTCAGGGCAGCTATGTATCCGGAGTCGCGTTTGATGGCTGCCACATCCGCCATACCGCAATACAGATACATGCAACGCACGGCATGTCCTGCAATATCCGTCATTTCGCGTACCGGTTTGTCATCCTGGTAATAAATAGGATCCCATTCGCCTTCATCCCCTTTGCTTCCGTAGCCATGCCCGCGTTCTTCAAGCAGCCAGTTTGCGAAGTTGAGATAATTCTCCTGCCCGGTTACCTGGTATAGTTTAACCAATGCCAGTTCTATTTCTTCGTGTCCCGGAACCCAATGGCGTTTACCCGGTCCGAAGGTATTCATCATGTGGTCTGCCATGCGGATACAAACATCCAGTAATTTACGTTTGCCGGTTGCTTTGTAGTAGGCCACTCCGGCTTCAATCATATGGCCGGCACAATACATTTCGTGCTTGTCCATGTTACTCCATCGCTTGTCTAAACCGGTGAGGGTATAAAAGGTGTTGATGTATCCATCCGGTTGTTGGGCGGCGGCAAATTTATCAATCCATTGGTCTGCTTTCTTTTCCAGCTCCGGGTCGGGATTGTTTATCAGGCTGTAAGCCATCCCTTCCAGTGCTTTATACACATCGGAGTCATCAAAAAAGATACCGGAATGTTCCCCTGTGCCGTTTGCTGCATTTTCGAAATTCCGGATACGCCCGGTTTGGTTTTCAATCTGGTCGATACAAACAGGAAGGGTAGCCGTTATATGCTTTTTCAGCCGTGGCGACCAGAAATTATCTTGTATCCTGACTTGGGAAAAATCTACCTGCTCAATCATTTTGAGGGGAGTTTCTTTAGGCTGGCATCCCCATAAGGAAAGGCATCCTAAGGAGAGAATTAAGAACTGCTTCATATTTAGAATTTAAAGTTAGATATTACTTGTTGGTCTTGAGATTACAAAATAAATATAATCCAGGCATTTAGAGGAACTGTTTTTACATAATTTATGGGTTTGTTTCTTTTTTATCCCTTTTGGGATGGATAATTTGCAGAGATAGTATGGCTTTTGAGTGAATTTTTATAAGTGTTACAATATTACATCCGATGTAAATTGAGTGCTTGTAAGCATAAATACATCGGATGTAAATAACATTATTAGAATTAGAAGTGTCTTTTATAACCCGTCGCGTTCCAGCATCGCCAGCCGTGCCAGCATTTCGACGCAGGCTCCTTCGTGCAGGATGTCCCATTTGGATTGTGTGGTACCTCCGCGGAAGTCTTCGTTCATCAGGTTGGTATCCCTGTTTCTGCAATCGGACAACCACGCATGGGAGAGTGTCTTTTCGTATGCAGAAACATAGGTGCGGTCTCCGTCAGTTTTATATAGTTCGATAAAGCCCCTCAACAGAATGGCCTGGAACCATACATGCCCCGGGTCCAGAATATTGAAAGTCTCGTTCAGGAAGTAGGAATGGAAAGGGACGAACCATTTCTTGTAGGCAGACTTGGCTATATCCTGTGCGTCGGTCAGGTATTGCTGTTCACCCGTAATCTTGTACAACAAGCAGGCTACCTGCATCGGCTGACCGGCATTATAGCTGTATTTGGCTTTCGACGGAACCATATCGGGACCGATGCAATCCCAGTAAAGGTAATCATCCGGGTCTTGCAGGTAGGTTTGCAGCCATATATATAACTCTTTGGCTACATCCAGGTACGTTGCTTCATTCGTCAGCAGATACAGTTTGCAGCCGAGTACGGCGGCAGGAGCGGTGGAGCAGGTATGTTTCGTGTTCGTAGGTCCGTTCATCTCTTTCCAGTGGATACCGCCCCCACAGGTATCGTCTTTGCCGTGCATCAGGTATTTCCACACCAGAATTGCTTTTTCTAGGAAACGGGCGTCGTGGGTTTGTTCGTAAAGGTCTGCCATGTCCAGTCCGATCCAGGCATTGTCGTCGTAAAGGCGGTCGTTGCCATTGGCTGGATATACGGCATAGGCTTCTATATTATTATCCGTAGTGATGAAGCGGTTGATGCTGTTGAACATCCGGTCGGTCAGCCCGGTATATTTCTGTTCGTATTTACCCATGCCCAAAGAAGCAGCCCGGATAGCGGTATATCCCGATAGGCCGCCTCCCTGTCCCCATACCGTAGCGTCGCCATCCCAATAAGGACCTGTGGCATTCGGGTAGGAAGCGTTCCAGCAGTCCCGTGCCGACTTACCGAAGAACAGCATCTTCACGGAGCTCATCAGCGAGTCCGCCCGTTCCATAAATACGGATTTTGTATCCGGTGCATCTCCTTTGCGTGGTGCTGCATTTACGGATTTTGCCGGATACCGTTTGCCGGTCTTGTCGATGGTAACGGCTGTTATTTCGTAGACGGCAAATTGCGGAACAAGTATCTTTATCTCGCTGTCGGAGGCCGGTATCACATCCACCAATACCGGGGCAGGGGTGATGCTTTGGGCCTTTGTTTGTTGGGAATACGACAATTCCACTTTTATCACATCCTTGTTTTCAGGGTTCTTCCATTTCACATGGATTTCATGGACGGTTTCTGTGGCTAAGGCTTCGAGAGAAGAAACGGAGCTCAGGCTTTCGTCCGGAATCTCATTCTTATTGCTGCATGAGGTATGGGCGAACAGGAACGAGCCGAGTATAAAAAGGGTATATGTTATTGATTTCATAGATTTTGTGTGGATTTATGGGTTAGGTCTTTCTACAAATACATCTTTCGGGACGATAACAGGCGAGTATCCGCCACCTGCAACCGGGGCAATGATGAGGTTCGTTTCATACTTGCCCCCATTGATGTCCTGGATATAGTTGGTTTCCACTCCTGCCGAGAAAATCCAGCGGGCCAGCAACCCTTCCGGTTGTGCGTCTTTCAGGTCGTGCATGTTTTCCTGTATCTCTGTTGCCGTACGGGCCGTAGTCCATACCCTTGCTTCGGCGGCAATTCCTTTCATGGCACGGAAATCCTGTCCACAGGCGCGTCCTATTTCGAAGCGGTCGCCATCGTTGCTGGATGCCAAATCGACGGAAGTGTGAGTCTGTTCTTCCTTGTTTATTTTCAGTTCGTCCTGTACGCCGTTTATATACAGTTTATATTTCCCGGCGGTAGTTTCCTGCGAGCAATCTACCACCAGCGCCAGGTGCATCCATTCGTTCAGGTTGAAACTGCCGGTACTTTCCAGCATCACCTTGTCGCCTAATCCGGCTATTTCGATAGGATGCGTTTCTTTGTAATCGTCATATTTGCCGCGCATGATCAGTTTGCCTTCCAGTCCCATAAAGGTTTGCAATCCGCGGTACCCGTCTATCTTGCAATAGATTTCGAAAGTGACCTGTTTGCAGTTTCTGATGAAATTGTCGTACACGCCGATTTCCTTGAAGTTGGCATAGCAGAAATATGCGGTACCCAGATTCATGGCATACAGCGGACCGTCTACCGTTACGGTAACCGGTTCGGAAATTTCCCCTTTGTCGTCTTTTACCGTAAAAGTCGTTGTTCCGTTTCGTTTGCCGGTGATGGTCACCCGGTTGTTTTCAACCGTAGCCCTGATGATGGCGGGATTGGCAACCTCCATCCGGTATTTGCCGTTTCCGGAAAGGATATTCAGGGTATCGCCGGCTTGCATGGCCGTTAATCGGATGTCGTGTTTATCCAGTTTCAGTTCCGTACCGGTTTTTACGGAGATATGGATATTCGCCCTGCGCTCGTATTGGTCGGAGACTACCAGCAATGCTTCCGCTTCATTTTCACGGGTAGGGGCGGTGATGGTAATCATTTGGTCTTTTACTTCGGCTTTTACCACATTTTCGTTGGATGAGATAACGGTATAGGTTCCGTTGCCGCTGATGATGTTTACTGATTTTGAACTGCCGTGGCGGATAACGAGTTCCGTTTGGTCTACAGTCAGTTCCTTGAGGTCTGTAGGTGAATTGTCGCTGTCCTTGCATGCTGCCTGCAGGAGGAGCAACGACAGTAAGACCGTGGTCGGTTTGATTTTCATTGTATGTTAATTAATAGTTAGAATTATCAACACGTGGTTAAAGATACAGGGTGATTGGTTGATGGTGCAAAGATAATTTTTTATCAGTATAATTTCCTGAAAAAAGGGGGTAAATCGGGATGGGTGGTTTTGTAGCGGGAATAGTTACTGGCTTGCGTCGACGGTAGATGCCGAGGCGCGTCGATGATAAACGCCGGGCGCCGTCGACAGCAGACGCCGAACGCCGTCTACGATAGACGTAGGGCGGTGTTGACGATAGACGCAGAAATTAGGCACAAAGAAAAAGGCCATCTAAATGTTTTTTAGACGGCCTTTTCCGGATAACCTAATATAATACCTAAACTTATTCTTTCTGGAATTTACGGCTTACCTTCAGCAGGTTGGCGGTGAAAGAAACTACATTCTGTGCTTCCTGTACCATATTCAGGTAAACCATGCTTACTTTTGTACTGCCACTCTGTCCCTGGATACGTTTCAACTCTTCTTTCTTAAGCATTGTCAGTTTGTTGGTCAGTTCCACAGACTCTGCTATCATATCGTCCATGCGGTGGTAGTCGTTCTTTTCAATCATAGCGGAACTACGGTTCAGGAAGGATACGATTTGTTCCGTCATCTTTCCGAAATCCTTCTTCTGGACATCACTCAGTGGGCTGAAATTATTATCGACATGCTCTTTGTTAGGCTCTGTCATACGGCGGATACTGAACACGATTTCACTGGCGAAATCATTCCCCTGGTAATAATATAAGCCTTTATCGATTGCTATATTGTGTTCCAACTGGGTAACCCCTAAGGTGCCAACCCGTTTTACCTGTTTCAGATAGGTCTTTTCCTCTTCGATGGCAATCAGGGCACGGCGCAATTCTTTCAGATTCTCATCCATAAAGCCGTGTACCGAACGGTTGAATGTGTCGGCTGCAAAATGAAGTACCTTGCACAATTCTTCGCGGCTATGTTCGCGGAACAAAGAAAGCGCTTCCCGTTTGTCCGTTGTTTCACGCAGTTTGCTGACAGTAGTGCTTACGGCTTCTCTCATGGCTTCTTTCTTCTGTTTTCTCTTGTACATAAGCTGGTTATGTATCAACATATAAGCAGCCAGACATACTACAGCAACCATTGCGGCAATGCCTCCCACGTAAATCAATAAAGCAGCGAGGAAACAAACGGTAAATGCAGCACCAGCCGTGATAAACCATCCGCCGATTACGGAAAGCACACCGGTAATACGGTATACCGCACTTTCGCGTCCCCAGGCACGGTCGGCAAGCGAGCTACCCATTGCTACCATGAAAGCTACATATGTAGTGGAAAGAGGCAGTTTCAGTGAAGTACCGACTGCAATTAAAAGTCCTGAAAGAACCACATTAACAGAAGCACGCACCAGGTCGAAACTTGCTTTATTTTCCAATATCACCTCGTCGTTATTGAAACGGCTGTCTATCCAGTCTTTCATGCGGGGAGGTACGACGCTCAATATCGAGCTACCCATATTATTGCAGGTACGAACCAGAACGCGGGCAACCGGCGAGGTTCCGAAGTTCTCGTTTCCTTCCGACTGGCGGGCAAGGTCGACCGAGGTTTTAACCACATTCTGCGCTTTCTTTGATGTTGCCAGCGCAATCACCATTACCAGGCCTGAACCGACAAGGAAATACCAGGGAGTCTTAGCCGGTCCGAGCAGCGAGTTCATCAGGAAAGTATCCGGTGTGGTAGTTCCTCCCTGTGCCATCAGATCCATATAAGAAGAATAACCTACCAGAGGCACACCGATAAAGTTTACCAGGTCGTTTCCTGCAAAGGCAAGTGCCAAAGCAAACGTACCCAACAGAATCACAATTTTGAACACATTTACTTTCAACCAGTGCAGGCATTGCATCAGGATTGTAAAGAAAATCAATGACCCCCATATAATCTGGTTCGTATCGTTATAGATGATATCTTTCAATGTTCCTTCCATAAACGGACTGTCTTTCAATCCTTTTATCAACATAAAATAAAGGATTGCCGTAGCAGCCAAGCCCCCGAAAAGACCGATGAAATATTTAGAATGCTTTTTATAATTGAAAGTAAAGATGATACGGGATATGTATTGTACTACGGCGCCGAAGAAGAAGGCTATTGCAACCGAAAGGAAAATGGCGAGAATCACGGTAAAGGCTTTATCCGTATTCACCAGGTCGCCCAACTGTAAGGCTCCATTGGAGTTTATTATTTTCATCATCGACAAAGCGACGGTTCCTCCCAGCAATTCGAAAACTAACGATACGGTCGTGGAGGTAGGCATCCCCAGGGAGTTGAACACATCCAATAGTACCACATCCGTCAGCATCACTGCCAGTAGGATACACATGATTTCGGAGAAGAAGAAGTGTTGCGGCTGGAAAATGCCATTACGCGCTACATCCATCATCCCATTGGAAAGGGATGCCCCGACAAAGATTCCGACTGCTGCTATCACCATGATCACTCTGAAAGATGCGGTTTTTGAGCCTATCGCCGAATTGAGGAAGTTCGCTGCATCATTGCTGACACCCACCGATAAATCGAAGACAGCCAGTATGAACAGGAAAATAATAAGAATGAGATAAAACGTTTCCATAAATTAGTGTTGCTTATTCGGTTACAAAAGTCTGAAATAAATATTACACAAAAATTACATGGATGTTACAAACTTGTTACAAAACCCATTTCTCCCGCTTTATCGATTTAATATGAAAAATGTAACTTTCCACTAAGGGTTTTTCATTCTACAGGCGACAGAATAAATAGAACTTATTTTAAATTTACCGGCAGTTGCGAGGAGAACGAGAAAATATCACACATTGGGTCGAGGAAATGGCATTGTCGAATTCCCAGGCTGCCCTTAAATCGCTTTATATAGCCTATTTCCATAGGCTCATGCGGTTTGTGGGCATATATGTATCTTCTCCAGCCGAAGCGGAAGAAGTCGTGTCCGATACTTTTCTGGCTTTATGGGATAACCGCTGCGCTTTGGCTGGTATGACCAATATCGACGCCTACATCTATACCGTAGCCCGCAATAAGGCTGTCAGCTATTACCGCAAACAAACGATGGAGAATGTTTCTCTGGATGAATCGTCGATCGACTTTTTCGCCCATACGGAGACTACCCCCGAGGAAGAACTTATCAGCCGCGAAGAGATCGGCCGGCTGAATGCGGCGATTAATTCGCTCCCGCCCAAATGCCGCATCGCTTTCAAACTGGTAAGGGAAGACAAACTGAAATACAAAGATGTCGCTTCGATTCTCGATATTTCGGTGAAGACACTGGAAGCGCATCTTGCCAGTGCCGTAAAGAAACTCAGGGAAACACTGTCGCGAAAATAAATCTGTATCTTTTTCTGATTTTCACTAAGGGTTTTTCGATTCACTCACGACTATACATATAGAAACGAACAAAATGGATACCAGGATAGATTATATTATTGCACGTATTTTAAGCGGGGAATCTTCGGCAGAAGATATTTTCCATTTAAGCGAATGGCTGAATGAGAATGAGAAGCATAAAGAGGAGTTCTGCCGGTTAAAGAACTATTGGGATGCCGAAGTCACATTCAACCATTCCATCGTCCCCTCCCTCTCCGCCGAAAAGCTACAATGTGAAATCAATATGCGTACCGTCCGGCAGAAGAAGAAACGCTTATGGAGACAACTCTTCTCTTTTGCTGCAGCAGCCGTCTTTTTATTACTTCTGGCCGTTTCTTATTTTCATTATACGGATAAGCCGGCTTCTACCTATTATACGTATCTGACGGACGAGCAGAAATCGACGATCCTACTCGATGACGGGACGCGCGTCACCTTAAATGAAAACAGCCGTTTGACCTATTCGGATAATTTCGGCAAAGAGAAACGAAGAGTCCGGTTGCAGGGAGAAGCCTATTTTGAAGTAGCCAAAGACAGCCTTAAACCATTTCGTGTCGAGATGGACGGAGCTTCAATCACGGTGTTGGGTACGCATTTCAGTGTAAAGGCGGTCAAAGAAACAGACGAGATTACCGCAACCCTGGTGGAAGGGTCCATCCGGTTCGACGGTGCCAAACAGCATATTACCATGCTCCCTAACCAACAACTGACATTCAAGTGTTCAACGAACCTGATAGATATTAAACAGATAGATACGGAAATCTCTACTGCATGGAAAGACGGGCTTTTAAAATACAAATCTGTGCCGTTTACCCAATTGATGCGTGAACTGGAGCAGGCATATCAGGTAACGATCCGGATTGAGAACAAAAAACTGATGAATGAATCTGTTACCGTATCCGGCACATTCAGCAAAGAACAAAGTATAGAGCAGATATTAAAAGTGATAGCCCGGAGCCTCCCTATCCGGTGGAACAACAGCAACGGAGTATATACCATCAAATAGAAACAAATTGTCAAACTTAATCAGAGTCGCCCATGAAACAAATAACAAGCTATTAGTAAAAAAACCGGCAATACTCAACGTACTACCGGTTTATTCAAAAATCTATTTTCCGCTTCATCCGTTCCGTGACCAAACATTGCGGATAAAGCGAATTACGAATCTTTAAATCAGTACAAAAATATGGAAAATATTTTGCATTACAGGTTCTTCTCATCCGAGGACCTGAAAAAAACGCTATCGATTATGAAAATCACACTCCTTATGCTCTTTGTTGCCTTTTTTCAGACTATGGCGGTCGAGTCGTACTCGCAAACAACCAAAGTATCTGTAAAGGCGGAGCAGATTACGCTCGTCGAACTTTTCTCGCAGATCGAGAAACAAAGCGAGTTCCTGTTTTTCTATGTAGACAATGATGTAAAGGACATTGCTGTCAATGTACAGATGAAAAACAAACAAATCCGGGAGGTATTGAACCTGGCATTACAGAATACGGGGCTTACCTATTCTATTAACGACCGGTACATCAATATTATTCATAAAAACAATACCTCGAAGGAACAACAAAAAGGCAAGAGCATTTCCGGTATCGTTACAGACCGTTCGGGGATGCCTATTATTGGAGCCAACGTGTTTGAAAAAGGGACAAGCAATGGCGTCATTACGGATATGGATGGTAAATATACGCTCTCGGTCGGCGACAATGCGGTTCTGGTTATCTCTTATATAGGATATGTGAACCAGGAGATTAAGCCCAATGGCCAGACCTTTCTCTCTACGGAACTCATGGAGGATACACAGAAGCTGGACGAAGTGATCGTTGTAGGTTTCGGTACACAAAAGAAAGTGAACCTGACAGGGGCGGTTGCCAATGTGGACAGTAAATTGATTCAGGACCGCCCGATTACTTCCGTTTCAGCCGGCTTGCAGGGATTACTGCCGGGCGTTACCGTTTCCCAACGCAGCGGACAGCCGGGTATGGACAACGGAACAATCCGTATCCGTGGTGTCGGCACTTTCAACAATGCAGACCCGATGGTGATTGTAGACGGGGTAGAGTCGAGCATGAACAATATCGACCCGAACGACATCGAGAATATTTCCGTATTAAAGGATGCAGCCAGTGCCGCCATTTACGGTTCAAAAGCAGCCAACGGGGTAATCCTGATTACCACCAAACGCGGAAAGATGGGAAAAGCTTCCATCTCCTATGCAGCAAATTTCGGTTGGCAATCTCCCACCGAGTTACCCGAATATTGTAACTCGGCCGATTATGCCATACTGACAAACGAAGCCCGGAAATATGCCGGGAAAGCTGCTATGTATACCGACGCTGAAATCCAGAAATTCAGAGACGGCTCCGATCCGTATGCCTATCCGAATACCAACTGGCAGGACTTGCTTTATGTGGGTTCAGGTTTCCAGCAAAGCCACAACATCAACATAACCGGAGGCGACGAACGGGTTCGCTATATGACCTCCGTGGGATATCAGGGGCAGGAAGGTATCATCAGAAACGCCAACAAACGACAATATAATGCCCGTATCAACATCGATGCAAATCCGGTCAGGAACCTGGAAACCAGTTTCAGCTTTTCCTATAATAACATAGCGATCAAGGAACCGACCAATCCGTATGTAGGCGGAATGGCACAGGTATTCCGTCAGGTAAACATGATTTCACCGATGGTTCCTTATAAAAAGGAGGACGGGACTTACGGAACAATCGGTGATGGTAACCCGATTGCCTGGCAGGACCTAAATGCAACGACCGACAAAAAGAGAAACCAGATGTTGGTTATCGGTTCGGCAAAATACAACATCATCGACGGGCTGTCTGTCAAAGGGCAAGCCTCTTATAATCTCTATACCGAAGACAGCAACGAATTTATCAAGGATATTCAATACAATCCGAACAAATACCACGGACCAAACAAAATGTACCAGAATGATACGTTTGAAAATACAGTGATGGGCGATGTCCTGTTGGAATACAAAAAAGGTTTCGGGAACCACCATCTGAATGTTTTGGCAGGCTTTCATTCCGAACTCTACAACTACAAACTGACTACGGCTTATCGCCAGAACTTCCCGAGCAACGAACTGGGTGATATTAACGCAGGAGCAGAAGCCGGAGCGAAAGCAGAAGGCTACAGCCGCCAACTGGCAATGATTTCCTGGCTGGGACGTGTTAATTATGATTTCGCCGGTAAATATCTGGTAGAAGCCAATGTCCGTTACGACGGTTCATCCCGCTTTGCCGCAGCCAATCGCTGGGGTGTGTTCCCTTCTTTCTCCGCCGGATGGAGAATATCGGAAGAAGGTTTCTTTGAAAATGCACGCGACAAATTCGATAACCTGAAAATACGTGCATCCTGGGGTAAATTAGGTAACCAGACCACATCTGTCGGTTCCGAGCTGGTGGATATCGAATATTATCCGACTATCCCGACCATCAATTTAGGAGGCAACTACCCAATGAACGGGACAATCGCTACCGGCGGCTACACCAAATACGCAAAGAACCAGAACCTGAGATGGGAGGAAACCACTTCATGGGGCTTCGGGCTGGATGTTTCCTTAATCCATAAAATCAACCTTACGCTGGACTACTATCAGAAAAGGACATCCGGTATCTTGATGGAAGTGCCAACGCCCAGTACATTCGGGTTGGAACGTTTTATCGATAACGTAGGGAAAATCAAGAATCAGGGAGTCGAACTTGCCGTTCAATACAACGACCAGTTTGGAAAAGTAGGCTTCTCGTTCGGGGGAAACGTTTCGTATAACCGGAACAAAATCCTCGACCTGGGTGGTGTAGACCAGATTATCGACGATAAATATATCAAACGTGTAGGTTGTGCACTGAACAGTTTCTTCGGATACGAAACAGCCGGGTTATACCAATCGGAAGAGGATATCAGGAATTGGGCGACCTATAAAATCACAGGCCAGCAAGTAATGCCGGGCGACATCAAATATGTAAATATGACCGATGATAATGTGATAGATGAGAAGGACCGCGTAGTGCTCGACTCCAGTGACCCCCGCATTAACTTCGGCTTCAATATCGGAGTGCAATATGCCGGTTTCGACCTGTTGGCATTCTTTCAGGGTGCGGCTTTGGTTAAAGGATATATGGACATTGAGGCTATCGGTTCAATCAACGGAGACGACGGCAAGCCGGCTTCTTTATGGATGGACCGCTGGAATACTTCCAATACAGACGGTCAATATCCGCGCGTTTGCGAGACCTTGTCAGGTCCCAGCATGCCGTCTACCATTTCTTCTTTCTGGTTGCAGAATGCGAACTATCTCCGCCTGAAAAACCTACAGTTCGGTTATACGTTTCCGCAGAAATGGCTAAGACCGCTGATGATTTCCAAGCTACGGATTTATTACAGTGCGCAGAACATCCTGACCTTTACCAAATTCCTGAAAGGCTGGGACCCGGAAGCTCCGGCAGGCAGAGGCGACTATTACCCACAGACACAAGTTCATGCCATTGGTCTGAACCTTACATTCTAATAACCGATTAACAGATGTCATTATGAAAAAGATAGTATACATATTTTCAGCCATACTCTTATCCCTGACAAGTTGTTCCGACTTTTTGGAAAGAGGTCCCAAAGATGAACTGTCCCCTTCTTCCTTCTGGAGTAAAGAGGCGGATGCGACTTTAGCGGTAGTGGGATGCTACAGTTTCATGGAAGTAAATTCCACCCCTATTTATTTTGATGCCATTTCAGACAATGCGTTCAGTTTCCACCGGTTTGCCGGTTGGCAGGTGATTGGCAACGGTTCCATGTCGCCGGGTGAAACGCAGATGAAGAACTTTATGGATTTCAAAGGTATCCATGCCTGTAACGAATATCTGGAAAAGGAGAAAGAGATTGAGTTTACTACTCCCGGGCTTCGTGAGCGTTACCAGGCGGAAGTCCGTTTTATCCGGGCATACAGTTACTTCACCAAAACACAGGCATATGGCGATGTTCCTTTCTTCACTGAAAATTACGCAACGCCGGAAGAAGCTAAAGTAGGGCGTACAGCCCGCGAAACGGTAGAGCAATTTATCATTTCCGAACTGAACGAAATAGCACCGCAACTTCCGGAAAAAGAGGAACTGAGTGATGCCGGGCGAATTTCTCAGGGAGCTGCTTATGCTTTGTTGATGCGTCTTCACCTGTATCGGGGGGAACACGGAAAAGCCCTGGAGGCAGCTAAATTAGTGAAGGGCTATTCACTTTTCAAACAGGAAGGAAAGAGTGGTTACGAAAACTACGAAGGACTTTTCCTGATGGCTAACCAGGAATGCAGTGAATATATCCTGAACCTGGAGAATACGGAAAACACTCATCCGATGAACTTCATCACCTTTGTGCCGAACAGCCACGGTGGTTGGTCCGGAGTGGTTCCTTTGCAAAGCCTTGTCGATGCCTACGAAACGACCGACGGGCTAACGATAGAAGAAGCGAAGGCGGCAGGCAAATATGATCCGGCAAATCCGTATGTAAACCGTGACCCGCGTTTGCGTGCAACAATTATCTATCCGGGGCAGAACTGGGAAGGCGATATTTTCCGTTCTGTAGAAAGCACCAGTCCGGATTATCCGGGTTCGGCAAACAATGCGACCCATTCGGGCTACAACTTCAAGAAGTTCTACAACAGCCTGTCGCAGTTCCCGCTGACCTATGAAAATACCGCCAAAAGCATACCCTTGTTCCGGTATGCCGAGGTATTGCTCACCATCGCTGAATGTAAAATAGAACTGAACCGGATTGATGAGGAAGTGTACAGCATCCTGAATGATATACGTACCCGTTCCGGTATGCCGGAAGTAGACCGTACCAAATACAACAGCCCTGCCTCCCTGCGTGAGCTGGTACGCCGTGAACGGCGGGTGGAACTGGCAGGGGAAGGATTGCGCCGTGCAGACATTATCCGTTGGGGTATTGTCAATCAGGTGATGAATCAGGATGCTTTAGGCTGCAACCAGGGAACAATCCTCAGTGAAGTATCAGACCCCGTCTTCGGCGATTTGAAAGTGAAGCTGGACAAAGAACCTTTCTTTGTGGAGAAACGAAGCTATAAAGAGCATAACCGGCTTTTACCGATTCCTCTGACGGAAATGGATAAGAACCCGAACCTGGCACCTAATAATCCGGGATATGAATAAGGCATTAATTGATTAAAGCAGCACATCATGAAAAGATTCATTACCTGTATCTTCCTGTTTACATTGGCGGCATTCACACTGTCGGCACAAAGCAAAGTGCTCGAATCCGTCAGGTTTAAAAGCCATATTCTGGGCAAAGATGTATCTTATTCCATATACCTGCCCGACGATTATAATGTTTCCAACCGCTATTACCCTGTATTGTACCTGCTGCATGGCTGGACGGACAACGAGACTTCGTGGGTACAAATGGGCGATATGAAACGGATTGCCGACCGGACCATCCGGAAAGAAAAGGCGGTACAAATGATTATCGTTATGCCCGATGCCGGGGAAACCTGGTATGTCAATTCCTTTGACGGAAAAGAAAGGTACGAAGATATGTTCTTTGAAGAACTGATTCCCGAAATAGAAAAGAGTTACCGGGCGCGTCCCGGCAAGCAATACCGTGCTATTTCGGGGTTGTCGATGGGTGGTTACGGTTCATTCTTATACAGCTTGCATCACCCGGACTGTTTCACGGCATGTGCCCCGCTTAGTGCTGCCGTCTATACGGACGAGATGATGGAAAAGAGTAAGAATAATGACCGGGGGAAGCTTTTCGACAAGCTATACGGCAAAGGTTGCCTGACCGGCCACTGGTATAAGAACAGCATTATTTACATGCTGGAAAATATGAAAGAGGAAGATATTCCCAATATCTACTATTATATGGATTGCGGGGATGAAGACACACTACTGCATGGGAACAATATCGTCCACGAAATCATGCAGAAAAAGAATATCAAACACGAACTGCGCGTTCGCGATGGGGGACACACATGGACATATTGGAGAACAGCTTTGCCTAACGTAATGGAATTTGTCAGCAAACATTTTAACCGAAGCTGACCGTTTCCTTACCGTACTTATGCTATAGCCCGGGTATACGACAAAACGAACGTATATCCGGGCTATTTGTATTTCTGCTAAAAAGAGTACTATGTAGACTACGTTAAACTTGACAAATATATAAACATATTATTACATATTAACTGCATAATCCTTTGATTTTAAACGCTTAATGCGTATAGAAATACGACCAAAAGCCGAGAATATATGATTCTTAACAGCTTTCACGGCACGAGTTTTTTTAATTTACCCCCGGTTTTTAACGTAGTCTACATAGTACTCTTCTATATCTCTTTAAAAACATACAATATAAACAGTTATAAGGAATGAATCAGACATTTCGAAGAACCAGGTTCTTCAATACGTTTAAGAAATAGGGTAATAACAAACACAAACGATAATATAGTATGGATATGAAAACGAAACTACAAGGTCTATGTCCCTCAATCAGACCGGTACAG
>DXVO01000036.1 GCA_019417325.1 Parabacteroides sp.
TCCACCAGTTCAGGAAGGCCGGAGTCTTTCTCCTGACGGGGATCGGGTGGAAACAGCGTGGAACGAAAGACACCCTTACAGACAGGGTCCGCCTCCTTGTTGTAGCGGAGGGTGTTCGGAATGTGTGAGGACAGCAGCCGCAGCCCCATCCTGTGGATGACCCGGTTCCAGGCATCATACAAATTCTTCCGTCCCCTTCTATCCACCATGTTCCAGAACAGCCGGATTCCTTTCAAGTTGCAGTTCCCCTTGGCGATCAGCTCCTCTTCCAGCACCTTGGTAAACTGCAGGGAACTCTGCATGACGATATTGTCCGCCTTGAGCGGGACAAAGATATAGTCCATCGCGGCAACGGTATGAACCACCCCCTCGCTGCGGAGCGTTCCGGGAAGGTCGAAGAGCACGATATCGAAAGTCTCCCCTTTTTCGTCCATATAACGCCGCAGGTCTTCCACCCCCTTTTCCGGGTCGCTTTTGATGACCGGATAGGCAGGCTTACGGATTCTTTCGTACTGCCGGTACAGGTTCACCTTCAGGTCGTCATTTTTCATGACATTCTCCATGTCCCTCTCACGCATCAGGGCGATGCTGTGCTGCGGGGAGTCACAGTCCACAACCGCCACACGCACGTCTTTGCGGTAATGCAGGACACTGGCCAGCAGTACCGTAAAGACGGATTTTCCCACGCCACCCTTCTGGCTGGCGATGGCAACCAACAACTCTTTTTCTTTTTTCATCATACTTCTTTTTCATTAAAAGTTAAACACTATTGTTTCAGAAACAAAAATAATGCTCCCATCGGGGGAGATCCCCTGTCATGGGGGACGAGCCTTTATGACCGGCCGGGCAGGGACTCCTCCAGAATCATGTCCGTCGTTTCCCTGTATTCTTCCAGATGCCGCGAGACAAGGTGGTTGATGAACCCCTCCAGAGTGACCTTTCCGTTTCTCGAGGCTCCCGCCAGGATGGACAGTTTCCGGTGCAGGGCGGCGGGAATATGCAGCGACCGACGCTGCACGCCCGCAATGCCATGCAGGTATTCCTCCCCGTAGACGGACGGTTGCATGGGGCCATTTTTCCTTGCGGGACGTATAATGTCGTTACCGGACGTTCCACGTCTCTTCCGGGGACAGGCAGGCGCTTCCCCCATGATCTCACGGATGCGGTCCGCGTCCATCCCGCCAAGACCAATCCGCTCTTTTACGTTCTTTCCTGTCATGATATGCCTTCTTGGACAATGACAACGTTTTATCGGCGAGGTGTTCCTCCCGGCTGTCCGTCCTCATCCCAGGGACGGTAGACCTCACCGAGCAGGGAGGCGATGTCCTCCCTGTGTTCCTCCATATGGAGTTCCAACAACCGGATGATAAAACCGGAGATGCTGCCGCAGCCGGCGGCCCTGACCAGCATGGCGATCCGGCGGTGCAGTCTCCCATCAATGTAGGCGGTCTTCCACTCAGCGGCTCTGGGAGCGGGAACCAGAAACCTCCTCTTGTATTCCTCCGGACCTGTCACTTTCCCTGCCCGGACCTGACTTCCATGACTTGGTATCTCCACCACTGGTTCCAGGGATGGGGAAACGGGAGCTGACAGAAGGTTCCCCGTGAGTCCGACCCTCTCGAGAACGATATCGGAAAGCCGGTTCTTTTCCTTTTCTGAATCCATATTTTAAAATCTTAAATTATTAAATTACACAACTGGTATTGTCTCGGAATACAAAATAAAGGAAGAAGAGAACAGGATGAAACCACCTGTCACTTATAGTCATCCAAAGTCAGTTATTGTCATGATACACATGACGGGGGGGACGGAGATGCCGTTCCGTTCGGACGGTTCTTCCTATGCGGAGGCGACATCAGAGGCCCGTAGTGGTGTGGAAAAGCGAGCGGGATTCCGTTTCCTTGTCCACCGTTCCTTTTTAATCCTTATGGGCAGGCGTGAGAGCGCGCATCCGTCCGGATACGGATTCTTAAATTATCGGTCTATGGGAGTGTAAAAGTATTAATCCGTTAATGGAGAATTATGAAGGAAGACCATAAGGTGTACACGGCTACATTCTCCATTTGCAGAAGTGTAGAAGTAGTAATCCATTAATGAAGATAATGCAGAAAAACCATAAACCATATACGGCTCACTGCCGCTCTCCATTTGTAGATGTGTAGAAGTAACAATCCATTAATGGACAATAGGGCATGTAAAGGGCAGATTTCCCGTATATTCGCCTCCTTATTCCCGAATTATGGACGTAAGTCATATGATTATGGAGAGATATCCACCCTTTTATGGGGAGAGCAGCCGGCAAACACCTGATGGAAATGCCTCGTAAATCACAGGAGAATAGCCATACAATGGGCTAATACACAATAATTATTGGATAAATGTGGTCCGCTCCTGCGGACAGCAAGTTGTGTTTTCGTTTAACGAAAACAGGACGGTTTAACGGAGAATACACCGATAAACCGTTACTTATTTCAAGCTCCAGCGTCGCTTTTTACATATCTAACTATAATTCATTTGAAATCACAAAACAGATTGAACCGAATGTGGTTAGTTTGTCTGTTTATTTCATGTCCGAATCATTAGTATGCTATGTTGCAAAGTTCGTATTCATTATGAAAAAATCCGCTTACGAGAACAAGATATTCAGGTAATTTGCCATCCTTTCCCCAAAGAAGTTCGATGTTAAAAAGTTCAGAAAGCGTTTTGGCTATGTCAAATCCGAAGGCTTCGAGTGACGGACGCACTTTTTCCGGGTGTCGGCATGGTGTGCCGCAGTTACGCGTACACTCGTTATCTGAGCAGTGAAGACATTTACCTATATAGGCAAATGAACGCCCTCCATATTTCCGTTCCATATCCAATAATTCGCTCTCGATTCGTATCCGTTCCGGTAAAATGAGTTTTTGTGTATATTCAATCGGAATATCTTTGTCTTCAGGGATTATCTTCGTTGCCATAAGATGTGCATACTTGTATTGTCGGAGAAACGATTCCGTATCAAAATCAAATGGAGGACACCCCCAACTTTTACCGTAATTGGTACATTGTTTGCAAAGTTCAAGAAAATGTGGTTCGTCACGGAATTCGGCGATATATCCTTCAACAGTGATGTCTGAAGTAAAATTTTCTACAGTGTATATACTCATTGTTTCAAAATCATTGTACCGCATAAGGAGTCGAAACGGATGTTTTCATTTTGGAAAAGTCTGTCAATGTATCCGCTTTTCTGCATTTCAGACGCGGTCAAGCAACTTAAATTCGGGGTATCTAACAATGCTATCGAATCGCACATGGACAACGCGATGTCAAGTTCATGTGTCGAGAACATGATACATTTTTTCTCGTCGTGGACAAGCCTACGAAGCAACGCCACAAGTTCGTAGCGATTAGGCATGTCAAGAAAGGAAGTCGGTTCATCAAGGAGAATGATAGGAGTATCCTGTGCCAATGCACGAGCAATCATCACACGCTGGCATTCGCCATCCGACATTTTATCCATCGTGCGGTTTGCATAAGCCTCCATTCCCACCGAAATGAGCGATTGCATGACTATCTCCTTATCTGTTTCTTGCATCCTACCTATCCAGTTGGTATAAGGAGCACGGCCTATGGCTACGACATCCTTGCACCGCAGGTTGGCGATGCGCGTGCGCTCGGTCGTGACGACAGCCAGCGTTTTTGCCATATCTTCGGTTTTCATGCAGGCGATGTCGTGCCCGTCGAGAATGATTTTTCCGGAATAACACCGGTTCAGACCGGCTATGGCGCGGAGCAACGTCGATTTTCCTGTCCCGTTTCTTCCGATAAGGGCTGTCAGTTGACCTTTTTTTATCGTGGCATTTACCTCGTGGAGCAACGAGTTTTCTTTGTAACCTATGGAAAAATGCTGTAATTCTATCATGCGGTGATGGATTTGTTGCGTAAAACCACCCATACGACGATTGGGATTCCCAATAGAGCTGTAATGGCGTTGATCGGCAAGGTGAATATTTTAGAAATGATGTCGCAAAGAAGCAATATCGATGCTCCCGAAAGAATTGTTCCGGGCAGAAGGACATGATGATCGCTATTTTGGAAAAGCATTCTTGTGACATGAGGCATAGCGAGACCTATGAAACCTATCGGACCGCAAAAAGCGGTTATCGTTCCGGCGAGCAGCGTTGTCGAGAGAAACAACAGGCTGCGTGAACGCCGAATATTCAGTCCCATTGTTACGGCATATTCCTCTCCGAACAGCAGGAGGTTAAGCGGTTTGATGGTCAGTACAGCCAACAGCAGTCCGGCAAACACCGATGGAATAAGAATCAGAAGTTGTCCGGAGGTGACGTCACCCAAAGCCCCCATCGTCCAAATGACAAAGGCTTTCAGCGATTCCTCTTTGCTGAGGTACTGCAATATCTGCACGACAGCACCTACGCCCGATGAGAACATCATGCCCAGAATCAGGATTACCATGATGTCTTTTATTCGCTGTCCGACGGCAGTTATCACGAGCAACACGACAGCCGCACCCACCCACGCTGCTCCGGCAATGCCTATTGATGAACCGATCCCGGCAAGTACCACAAGTGCCACACCGAGACTTGCACCGGAACTGATGCCAAGGACATAGGGACCGGCAAGAGGATTACGGAAGAGGGTCTGCATCTGAAGACCGCTGACCGATAAGGCAGCCCCGGCCAACAGTGCCACTATAGCTTTTATGAGGCGTATGTTGAGTACGATTTTTTCCGTGGCACGGGAACAATTTCCCCCGGTCAGTGCTGCCCATACATCGCGGATCGGAATGTTGACAGCTCCCACGGCCAAGTCCAGTAAAAAAAGACCGACCGTGAGCGTAATCAATATGGAGAATAATATAGTCGAACGGGAACGCATCTATTTCAGTTGCTTGTAATACACACACTCTTCCTGCACCAGTTCAGGATGGAATATCTTCACGAGGTCGCGGAGCACGATGTCAGGATTCACGACGGCAGACTCGTAATAGTCGTTACCCCCGGCTGTGTTGGTACGGGCGTTGTTGTTATACACCTCTCCATTTTTGAAACATCGGGTATCGGTGAATTTCGGACATGATGCCTTCAAGTCGTCAAGGGAGTTCGCCATTCCCACGTTCAGCCACATGTCCGCATCCGACGCGAGCAGATATGCTTCTTCTAAGTCAATGGGGATAGAAGCGTTTCCCGTGTTCTTCTGGTAGATATAGCGGCCTCCCGCATCAGTAATCAAGCGGGCTACATAACTTTGGGTTGAAGGCATGAACCACGAGTCGCCATAGGGAACATTAAGCATAACCGAAGGAGTGCCGAGGGTACTGTCGGCCACTTTCTTTTTCAAGGCGTTGTATCTGACCGGGATTGCGGCAAAGGCTTTTTCACCCTTCTCACGTTTTCCTGTGACTTCTGAAAGCACTACCATCCATTCGGCCTTGCCGAGAGGCGACTCTTCAAGATAATCGCCGACATACATGAACGGTATGTCGAGTTCTTCGAGTTTGCTTTCCATTGCGCTTGCGCCGTTCACCCCATAGAGCAGAACGAGGTCGGGATCGAGCGAGAGCAGCAACTCGTAGTTGATGTTCCCTTCATAGCCGACATCGCCAATACTGTCGCGGCGGGCTTGGATGTCTGGGTTGGAAATGTAGTCGATTCCCGAAACGCCGGTTATACACCGGACTTCACCGATTGCGTCAAGCATGGCGATATGAGTGGAAGACATCGCCACGATGCGTTTGGCGTCTCCTTTGAGTACCTGTCCTGCAAACCCTTCGGGAACCTCTTCACCGTTGCGGACGATAAACAGCCATGTGGTTACACTGTCCGCTCCCTGCCAGGGATTCCTGACGGTTATCAGTACGCTTTCCTTCCCGCCCGCCCCTTTGATGTCGAAGCCGGAGGCATATTCGGGAGCATAAAGCAGCAGGTTGAAATCATTGATTTTTGAGCTTTTGTTGTGGCAGCCTGTAAATGCCAGAGAAAGCAACAAAATCAGGCTTAAATTCTTTAATGCGTTCATATTGATGCAGATTATCGTTTACTATTTTTGTTTTTTCCGAACTTGGGTGTTATGCCGATGAATATCTCGAAATTGATGCCCGGCATGGGACGGGACAATACGGAAAGGTATTCTTCATCGAACAGGTTGTTGATGCTGCCCTTTAGCGACAGATCGGCCCATCGGAAAGAGAGCTGTTTTTCCAGTGTCACGTTATTCATGAAGTAAGGGGGCAGATAGCCCGTCAGGGTATAGTCATTACTCGACATGGTATAACGCTGGCTGTAATAACACCATTTGTAAAGCAGGCTCCATGTCCGCCATGACAGACGTCCGGTCACCGTTGCGGAAAACTCCGGCACGTATGGCAACTGTTTGCCGACGGATTGGTCTGCCGGACTCATCGGTTCGCTCTCGTTGATCGAGGAAGTCCACGAGAAAGTTCCGTTCATATCCAGTTTCCAGTCCTTTCCGAGCATTATATCAAGGTGGGCGTTGGTCTCTGCCCCGTAAGCATGTACCTTTTTGAGGTTTCTGGGGGAGAAGAATCCCTTGGTTGTGGGTAGCCAGATGATCCAGTCGTCGATGTGCGAATCGAACCAGTTGATACCACCGCTCAAAGCATATACATTTTCTTTCCCCACCGAGAACGACAACCCCACGTCGTATGTGAAGCCGTGCTCGCTTTTCAGGTCGGGATTACCGCCCGGCAGAAAATAGAGGTCGTTCAGCGTGGGAAAACGGTAGTTCCGGGAGATGGATGCTTTCGCCACGATATTGCCTTTTTTCGACAGTACCCCGTCGATGAAGAAAGCCGGGATAACCGGGGCCCATTCCGTACCGAACATATCCTCGCGAAGGACAAGCGAGGCGGCAAAACGATCGACAGGCCGCCATTTCGCAGAAACGGAACCGGAAAACTCGACACGTCCCTTGTCATACCCGACAACAGCCTTGTTACCTTCCTGCGAGATGATATTTTTGTCCGCGCTTTCCACCAAATGCTGGTGTACGGAAACACCGGCCGTGAACAGCCATTTCTCTGAAGGAGCATAATCCCCGTCCGCACTTCCGTAGAACGTGTTAATCTTACTGCGTGAGCGGGTCATCGAAGCCATTTCGCCGTTTCCCTTGTCCCGCTTGTAATCATAGGCCATCCATGTGTGTATATAGCCGCCTTTTACACCGACCTTCCATTTCTCCCGCACGCGATCCCACGAGAGGACGCCGCGAAACGTCTGCTCCCTTTGGCGGTTCTCGAAGTCCATGTCGTTCCCGTAATCCGTGCTGAGCATCGCCAGTTCCCGGTTAGAATTGATATACCAGGCGTTTAGCCCGAACTTGTCGCCTTCGCCCGTGTTATAATAAATTTCCTGCAAGACGTGCAGATCCTTATAAGCCCCGCTGCGGTTGCGTTCCGTCGGGTAATAGGAACCGATGATGTTCTTGTCCTCGTCATAGATGTTTTCCTTCTTGTCCCGGTTTCGGTATTTGTAGTCGTTGGGGGAAGAGGAATACACCACACGGGTGGAGGACTGCCAGTGTTTGTCACCGTAGGTCAGGCGGAGAAACTCGTCGAACGTGCTGAACGACCCCACTCCCTGCACGTACTGCAACCCGAACCCTTCATGGTTGGCCGGAGAAGTGGAGAGCCTGACCAGACCACCCAAGCCGCCGCCCGTTTCGTTTACCGATGACGTTCCGTGCAGCAGCGAGGCATCATCGATAAAGTAAGAAGGGATGGTGGAAAAATCCGTCATGCCCAGCATCGGGTTGTTAATGCGCATACCATTCCACGTCACTTGGGTATGCGAGGGAGAGGTACCCCGGAAAGCCACGGTGGATAACGTGGCGCGTCCGTAGTTCTTGACAAAAACGGATGAGTTGAATGTCAGCACATCGGCCATAGACAAGGCGATGTTCTCTTTCATGGCGATGGAATCGAAACGGGTTCGTTGCACGCCTATATCCTTCATAGGTCGTTTGCCCACCACCGTAACCTCCGGAATACGTAGTACCCTTTTGGTAATGCTGACGGAATTTTTCTGCTGGGCGGCAAGCAGAAAGGGCAGGCTTACCCCCACGAACAATAGAATAAGATGTCTTTTCATTTTTGTCCTCCTTCCTCGTTATTTCCAGCAGAAAGCTCCCGGAATGATTCCCACGTAAAATTCATCGATCAGCTTGCCTTGCGGCGAATAGCGATACACGATACCTTGTTGCTGGTAATCAATAGCGTCGGCCACATATACCTCCCCGTTGTTGGGATTGACCGTAAGGCCGTAGTATTTGGTGTCCCGAAACTCCAGAAAAGGCCGGACGGGAACACGGTCGGCTTCCACCGGCATTCGCCAAATATCGTTGTTGATCCAGTAAAGTGTATCCCGTGTACCGTTGAGCTGGACTTCCGAAGGCCAGTCGCCCAGCTTAAACTTGAACTGTTTCTCTACGGTGAAAGTCTCGGCGTCTATACGATAGAGAGACGGTGCCTCGTAACCGTATGGGCTGCCCTCGTAACCGCCATCCGTGATGGTCCACATCTTGTTGTATTTGTCCATGACCAGCGAAGTAGGTTGTATGCCGATGGTCAGTTCGTCCACGACCTTGTCCGTCTCCGTGTCGATTTTCAGGATGCGGTTCTGGTACGACCAGCAGTTCACATAGACGTACTTGCCGTATTGTACCATTTGTTCGGTGGAACCCGATTCCATGTCCATGTCTGGACATTCGATATAGCCGGTAATCTCGTATGTCTTGGGGTTGATGATGAAGATACGGTAGTCCCATATCTGCGTCACATAGGCTTTCTCATCCGACAGAAAATGGATATACCGGGGTGAGGTGAAACCTGTGATACGGCCCACTTCCTTGAAAGTATTGATGTCGATGGCGAAAATCACATGCGAGTTGTTCACCACGATCCAGCCTATACCGTCCCGGATAACCATAGACTGGGCCACATCGCCCAACTTGAACCCGTTGGCACGGTAAAACACTTCATTCTCCACTTCGCACGTGGCGGGATCGTAGTAGGAAAGCGTGGCATTGCTGTACTGGAAATTCCCCTCGTTGGTAATGAAAAGACCAGAGGCCGATACAGAGAAATCTTCCATCTCTCCGTAATCCCATTTCATGCAACTGCCGAAAACTGGCAGGCAGAAAAGAAAAAGGCAAATCCGTTGTATTGTTCTGCTCATTGTCATTCGGATAAAAAAGAGTACCCGAATCATTACGGGTACTCTGGTTAAGGTATAAGGTTTAATCCTGCTGCGTATATTGTTTGTCCTTCATATTTTGGAAGGTTGGGTTATACCCACATTTCGTCACGCTCCAACTTTCCCCCGTAATCATTCCGTTTTCTATAAACTTGCCGAAGAAAGTGTAGTCGGTAAATTTCGTCAAACCGTCAAAAACAACCCCATGCAAGGTCTCCAACTTCTCCATGGAAAGTGTTTCCTGAGAAAGAGAAGTCGCACTTTTTATCTGTAGCGTACCATCTATAGTCTGTAATTTATCACAAGTAATGCCTGTTGCTTTATTAACGAACAACCCTTCACCTCCTACGTGAAGCAATTCCGGAATATCCAGCGATTTACTTTGTAAAGATATTGCTAACGAACCCTCTCCCTCTTTATAATATACAGGAGAAGCTGAACAACAAACTTTGGATAGTAAGGGCAAGTTACAACTGGTAAAATTTCCAGATAAATAGAACTGTCCTCCCACTTCTTTCAAGACTGGCATTGTGATTGAAGCAAACATGGGTATTTGGATATATCCATATCCATCTATGATTTCCAAGTCGGGAAATTTGGCATTGCTTCGCATTTGGCCTGTCACATTTAGATTTCCATATACATGTTGAATTGTCGATATGGTATAATCGATATTGTTGGTGGTTGGCTTACAAGTGAAGTCTTTGATATTCTTGAACGTGATTTCAGGGAACTTATTATTCGTGAGACTGGTGATGACAAAATTTACATTTGACAAATCTTCGGCTGTTTCAATTTTGGAGAGCTGCACCTTGTTTATAATTTCAATCTGGGGCGCTGTTTCTCCGAAGGTTTCAAATCGGGCGTTCGGCAACAGCAGTGTTCCGCTCACATCTTCAAGATAATCCAGCGTGATGCTTCCAAGTGTGGTGATCTTGCTCCAGTCGGGAAGTTGTTTGAGTGCCGTGAAATTCTTTATCTTTATCTGTCCCTTTATCGTTGTCAGTTTGTCCATTCCACCGAAAGCCTGAAGCACGTCATTTCGTTGGGGAACAAAACTACCGGTAGGAGGAGCTTCCATATTGGCTTCCATAATAATACTTCCGTTTACTGTTTCGATTTCCGGAAGGTTGATGGTTTCCAACATCACGGGGACGGTATGGAAATCAAGGCCACCGGTCTCTTTCAGCTTAAGGAAGCTCATGGAAGTCAGCTTGGCAAGATTGTTTACGGACAAGACCCCTCCGACACTTGTCAGTTCCGGTATTTCCAAAGACGCAATCGAACCGGCTGCTGTGTTCTCTTCATTGAGTCCTTGAAGATTCAGATCCTGACCTACAGTAGTCAGAACCGGAAACTCAAAACTCTGTAACGACGACGCATTGAACATCACGCTTCCTTCAATAGTTGCCAGTTTCTCGAATAGGACATACGTCACTTGGTCGTTATATACCGATATGTCTCCGGAGAGCGTTTCCAATGCTTTCATGGAAATCATGTGAAGTTCCGTAGCTTTCGAGGCGACATCGGTCGAACCTACCTGTAAACCTCCGGCAGAAACGATATTATCCAACCCTGTCAAGTCTGCACCGTTGTAACTGTTACGAATGACAATGTTGCCAGTAACCTCTTTCAAAGATGCCAATGCAGATATGTCAGTGATTTTTTCTGCCTCTTCCGCATCAGAGCCGATAATCAGGTTCCCTTTGACAACGGTTGTTTTGGTTGCGGCAAAAGAAGCTACCTCCTCGGTGGTCTTCAACTCCACATCTCCGTCAGATTCTATCTCGCTTTTCACGACCTTATAGGTATATTCGCGGGCATCTCCGTTATAGGATGTCACCCGGAAGGTTCGTTCGTTATCCCAGTCCGTTACCGTTTCAGGATCAGGTATGATTGTTGCAGAAGTTGTGTACTTGAATTCCACTTCGGCGTTGTTCAGCGATACCGTATAGGGAACGGTTATTGTTACTGTATTGTCCGTAATGTCGGCCGTGTACGATTTCCCGTCCACGGTCATCACGACCGATGTGATGAAATTTTCATCTGCATCTTCAGGTATAATTTCATCGTTTTTGTCACACGCTCCCAAAAAGAACAAGGATAGGAGCATGGGAAGAAAATAAATTTTCATACTTGTAATTTTTATTATTTGGTTAGATCCTCAAAAGAAAATACCTCCGTAGAAACTTCGCCCAGCCAGCCGCTTTTGGCCAGAACACCGCATTGTATTTTGATAAAGTCAATATATTGCAGATTGGCTTCCGTTCCATCGGCATGGATGGCATTGGAAATTTTGAAACCGTTCCTTTGTCCGCTTCCATCCACCGTACTGCCGCCTTCTATCTGGTCGTTTCCGAAATTATCCACGTACCCCCAGTCATAACTCTGATTATCCCAATAACCGGTTTGAGAATCTTGGGTGTTGCGGGCGGCCAGACAAGTGCCTGTCAGGGTATAACTGTTTTCCGAAATCCAAGCCGGATAATAATAGTCTTGTGTATGATAAGCGGACAGATAGTCTACCCAGCCGTTTCTACCGTCGGAACTGATCCATTGGACATCCATTTTTTTGCCTTCCGGACGGTAATAGGTCACTTCAAAATTCTGTATTGTTTCTTCCTTGCCTGCTTCAGATCCTTTCAGTTCGTACCACTCGTCATCCGGCAATCCGTTTCCGTTTATATCTTGCATGACCCATACGATACCCGGTTCGGAACTGCCGTCAAAGGCGTTCCCCTGAACACAGAAATCATATTGGTTACCCGAATTGGGAATACTGTGGTCGAAGCCGACGATGATATAACCCCCGAAAGAACCTAAAGAGACGTGCAGTTTGTCTTTCAAACGCTGTGTTGCCCATGCGACAGCCGCTTCAGGGGATGTTTCGTTGCCGGTCATACCGCCTATCGTGCTCGTCTCGTTGATAAATTGGCCGGGAGCTGGGGTATATTCATAGACTTTATTCCAGAGCTTGGAACTTCCCGAAGCCCGGAAGCCGTCTTGTTCCTTTTTGTCCACACAAACGACTTTTACGGTGGCAGTGACAGCCGTTTTCCCTTTGTCGATATTCCTGCTTATTTTTTCCGTCGGTGTGTCTTCCGACACAGTACAGGAGACGGTGTATTCTCCGGGTGCGGACGGCGTGAACTTGAACATGCGTTCCACTTCTCCTTCCATGACCTGACCGTCCACACTCCACTCAAAACGGGGATTGTCGAAATACTCCAACAACGGACGCAGGAAAACAGGACGGTCGGCAAAAGTGTACCTGTCCGTGGATGTTTGCAGGTAAGACGGGGTCGGGAATTTGACAACGTAGGGCATCGTTTCCACGACCTCTACGCTTACGTCTTTCGTTGTTGTCCCATCTATATTGGAAGCGTTGATTGTCACCGTATAAACACCGAGTTCTTTTTCATTGAAAGTATAAGTATTCTCGGTGGAAACGATTTTTCCTTCCCGTACCCATTCGATTTTGAACCCTTCGACATCCGAATGCTGAATATCGGGAGTAAATGTGTAATCGGTATTCCGGACGACTTTTAGCCCCTGCGAAGGTAGTGCCAGTGAGATGACCGGAGGGGTGAGTTCTTTCACTTCTACTTTCAGTTCCTCTTCGGCATAGCCTTCCGCATTGTCTACTCTTAGTTTGACATAAAAATCCCCGCATTCATTCCATGTACGTTGAAGAGACGGACCCGAAGAAACCAGCGTACCGTCTATCGTCCAAGCAAAAAGAGCATCTTCAACATTCTGGTATGTCGGGGCGATAGTCAATTCGTGATCGACCTTGACCGTGTAAATACCGGTCTCGCTGTCAAGTTCTATTATAGGTTGTCCTCCTACTTCTTCGGTAATGACTTCATCCTTGTTGCAGGAGGTGAACAGCATACAGGCAGAAATAATAAAATAGTGAAAACGATGCATGATGTGTGGATTTTAGAAAAATAACAGGGATACCCCCGACAGAAGGGATATCCTTATATTCTTTTTATTGTATGGTGATATCATCAATACAGATATAAGCCGGAGTATTCAAACCGTATGCTCCCGAATCCGAACCCTCGAAGTTGAATTTCACACTTTGCACCCCTTCGGCATTGATTTCCCAATAATCCCATGTCGTGATAGGATCAACCTGTTGTTGGCCGTTACGATAATCGGCTAAAAGACGTTTGTAAGTGCGGATCAGACCGCCATTCGCATCATAACATTCCAGATTCACTTGGAAATACCCTTTCATCTCTTTCAGAGGAGTCGCTACCCCCGTAGAACCGAACTGATTACCATAAGTAATGACACCATAAGTGTATGAGGTGTTGCAGATCCACAGGCCGACCAATTTCCGGGGAACATTGAAATAAAATTCTGGTTTAGCCATCCATGCCTGATTGTAAGCATCCACATATCCGTAAACGACACCGAAATTGGAACCGCTGTGCCCGGCTTCCTTATTCTGTCCTTCCGCTTCCACCGCAGTGTTATAGACAGAACATTGGTTTAGATAAGAATACCACCAGTCTCCGGTATTTCCCGACTGATTGGAGCGGATGTTCCAGTTGGAAAGTGCGATGCCGCCGCTGGAATACTCTGTGCTTCCACCTACAGTATTAAACATTGAAAGGAAGAGATATTCTTCCGGAGTATTGTCGTAAATGGTGGTTACTTGAGGATACCCTTGGTACGAATAAAGATTTTCTCCGGCCGAGGTAGGTCCTGCTAACATGCCGGGATCGAAATCATCGAAAGTGATAGTTAAAGTACCGTCCGGATTTGTCACAGCACGGGTTTGCGAAGTTCCGGAATCAACCGGGTCCATCAAAAAGTCATCGTCCGAACTACAGCCAGAGAACAAGGCGGTTGCGGTAAATAGACAGGCACCTGCCAGAAAGCGTAATTTTCTTTTCATAGGTCACTCATTTTAATGTAAAACATATTATTAACAAACACAAAAAATTCCCGTTCGTGCGGACTTACACGAACGGGAATATGTCTGTCTTCAAATATTGAATGGCCGATGAGCTATTCCTTATTTGATTACGACCCGTATATCCCGCAGGTGTAAATCTCATTCCGGTCATGGCAGGTCTTCTGACTCGTCCCGGTCATCGTGCCTTCCCGGTATTACACCAGTGGCAAAAGTTCGATGTCCGTTTTTGTGGACTCACAGCAGCGGGTACTGTCCCGGATTTTCACCGGGTTCCCTTTTCATTCGGAAGGCGTAAACCTCCCGAAACCATTTCCCGACTGCAAAATTATCTATATTACATATCAATTCCAAATAATTCATAATATTTATAATAAAACACACAAAGCATGACAACCGTACTGTTTTAATTAGAGCATTCAAGTTTACGACAAACGAAGACGGTAATTATCATACACAATATCCATAAACCAACAAAACAGCTTGCCATTTTCCATAACAATGCGTTCTGGAATAGATAACTGTTAGCTGCAATTATGCAAGCAAAAAAAGCAGACAGAATAATGACTATTAATATCATGCACCAGAAATTGATCCTATAAATTTATGGAAAACAAGTAAGGGAATGGAAGTTCCGTTGCCGCATGGATGCAGGTGAAGGACCTTCTCTTTTAACGTTGGATACGCCAATGCACGCCAACGGAAGACTCTGATATTATCTGTTTGGAAAGGATATAGGATGTGCGTTACTTTGTCGCATATTCAGAATCTTAAAAAGAATTTTAGTATGGAACTGACAATTATTGAAACAAGCGCGTATTAGGAGTTGAGAAAGCTGGTCAGCACGCTGGTCGTACAGATGGGCGACTTCCAGAAAAAGATTGCCCCGCCTGCGCCGGACAAGTGAATGGATGCGCAGGACGTATGTGATGGACTTATGCCCAAACACTTTCTGAAGAGTTTCCAGCAGCATCCCCTTGAGTATGGCCAGAACGGCAAATGCGTGGCGTCCGATGTGCGGGGTGACCTCGCCCCGGAGTTGCATTTCCTGCCTATGATTCCAAGACTGAGCCGCATGGCATTGTATTCACCTACCGGAAAGACACATTCGGGGAGTCTTTCTTTTCATCCGTACCCCTATATTTTTCAATCAGTTCGATAGCAATGGGCAATAATTTTACGACATACGCCACTCCCGTTTTTATACGGTTGCCCATCAGCCATGTACCGCCGTCGGAGTCGGTATGGATATTATCGTATGTTATGGCTTTCAAGTCCACATAGGAAAGACCGGTGAAGCACATGAACAGGAACATGTCGCGCATGGCACGCTGGCGTTTGTATCTCGGTTCTATATGGATTATCCTTTGCAGTTCCTCTTCGGAGAGGAAAGAACGCCTCTTGTATTCGGGCATACACTCGAATGATGCGAACGGATGAACCCGTATCCAGCCTTTTTCCTGCGCGATATACATCAGCCACTTCAAGGTATTGACACGCCCGAAGACAGTGGAGTTTGCCAAAGCGCATGTACCGAGCATCCAGTTGTAGTAATCCTCGATGAATGATTTCTCAAGTTCTTCGATGACAATATCCTCTGCATTCTTCTTGCTTTTCATGAAAAGCAGGAGACTCTTGTAATCGGCAACCAGACCGCAGTAGGTGCTTTCGGCTTTCTCTATGCCGATTTTCTTTTTATACGGTTCCAGCTGTTCCCTGAAAAGGTTCATAAGGGTGTGGCATTCCTCTGAGAAGCCGACATAGCGGTTATAGACTTTCTTGGCTGTAACAAAACTGTCGTGGTCGCAGATGTACTGGTAGTGCCTGGTGATTTGCGCCTTGATATTGTCAAGCTCCTGATTGAGTGTACGGGCCTCCTCGGACTTGCCTTTGGCCCGGTTGGTTTTGACGTCCCACAAAGCGAGGGACACTTCTTTCTTACAACTGAAACCGGCTTGGGTTCCATTGATGGTGATACGGCCCATAATCGGTGTCTTTCCGTTTTTTACAGACTGTTTATTCTCAAAACACTTAGCTATACATGGTCTGCGATAAGCTAAGAGAGATTCCCCTTACACAAAAGCATGGCATCTCCTTGTCGTATCTCGCCTTTATACTTTTATGTATAGTAGTCTACCGGATCGAATGAACAAGACCTATCCCATACATAAACCAATTTAGACTGCTATGTTATTTTTGAGGAAGAAGATGGAATGAGACCAGATACCCTCTTTAAGGCTGACTGTAAGTCGATTAAATGTAGAAAAAGATTGCTTTTGTCACAAGTAAAGTGTATATTTGCATTGAAAGAATCGTTCTTTGACAGAGGCAAAAGAAAACAGAATATTGTAATTCGCTCGTTTCTAAATCGTTACCTGATATTAATTAAACAGAAATAACTGTTTAATTTTCAATTAGATAGAGATTGTATGATGTTTCGCAACATGTGTTGTTAATTTCTTCTTTATACCACAAATATCAGCTATTTCTTTCAAATATGCATTGGTTTTCTGATTACTGGAGACCGGCAATAACAACCCATTAGCATTTGTTGATGCAAAATCCTTATACTTTTCTAGAATTTCTTTTGCAGCACTAAGCAAAGGAATGTTACACATTTCCTTCGTTTTCTGTCTCATTTTTCGAATCCACATATTTCCCTGGGCATCTTTAATTAAATCCTCAGCAGTTAATTGAGAAACATCCACAAAAGCCAAACCCGTGAAGCAACAAAACACAAAAATATCACGAATACGCTCCAGTCTTGGTATCGTTATTTTCTTTTGTCTGATACGTTTCAATTCATCGTTAGATAAAAAATCTACATTAACTTCTTCAGCTTTAAAACGAAGTCCAAAAAAAGGATCTCTTTTAATCCAATCATTACCTATAGCTATACGTATTACTTTCCGGAAATTTTTTATATGCTTAAGAGCTGAATTATTCTGACACGACTTCTCGGTCTTTAAGAAAAATTCAAAATCTCTAACAAATTCCTGATTAATCTCGGGAAGGGGGATATCATCTTTACGATACCTCTGTTTAAGAAACTGCTTTAAATATAACAAAGTCGTATCAAATTTTCTAACCGTCCCTTCCACATATTCTTTACCAATAAGTGCACGACATTTATCATTGTGATCTTCGAAAACCTCCAACAACATCTTTACATCATTACCACAATATCTATTCATTATGGCATTTGCTGTAACTGGAGCAGACATGTCCAAAACTAATTCCCGATGTATCTGGTGTATTTTTAAACGGATAGCTTCAAGATAACTATTCAGTTCTTTTGCAACTCTGTCTTTTCCAAGAGCACATCCTTTAGCTGGACTCCAACGATTAACCAAGATACTGCGTTTAATTCGGATTTCTGCTATTTGCTTATTCAATGTCAAACGCAAACAAATTGGTGCTTCACCATTTTTTAGAAGTTTTGTCTTCTTAATAAAGAACAAAATGCTCATTGTTTCTCTTTCTTCTCTTGCCATAAACCAATTTCTTTTGTTTCTACAAATTTAATTTATTTACCACAAGATGAATTCATGCAAAACACTGATAAATAATGAAATAGAATCATATCCGTGGGACTTTTTTAGGGGCTAAAAAAGGATCAACGTAAAAACCTGAGGGATTCTTATATTACGCATAAATTTTAGACAG
>DXVO01000037.1 GCA_019417325.1 Parabacteroides sp.
CGAATGCGGGTGCAAAAGTAGTGTTCTTACTATTACGCTCCAAATATTTTCATGCTTTTTTTTCATCTTTTTTCTTCCTGCAGAAAGCATAATATAAGGTACGCACAACAGCATGAATAAAAACCAAAAGTTTACTTATTTTCTCTCCCGTCTTCATTATTTTTCAATTTATAAGAATAATCTACCCCGAACAAAGCCCCGGCAAAAGTGCCGACCTCGCCAAACGCCACTAAAACACTGTTGTGTATTTCCCCCTCCGGTGCTACCCAGAATCCGGAGAATATCAGGACAATCCCGCTCAATACGAGCAGGACTGCCATGAATAACTGGATGGTCAGAAACCGTTTCATTTCTTACCATGTTTCCCGAACATCAGAGTTCGGACGGTTTATCGCCATCACTCTCGCCACTTCCCGTTTTTGTTCCTTCCGGCGTTATCTTCGTGTAATCGAGTGTTTTCTTTGTATCACGAAGTTCGCTGCCCGGAGTGAATACGATTTTAGGCGCACGCAACATGCTGTTATCAAACTTTTTTTCTTCGGAAACCCCGTCGCTGCTCACCGAAATCCGGAAATTCCCAAATTCACCCAATTGTACGATACGCCCGGCCTGCAATTCCATATCCAATACAAAATTCAGGTTGTCGAGAACCGCCTTCACATCCGCACTCGATACGGTACTTCGGGCTGAAATCATTTTACACAAATGTTTCAGGTCGGTAAAACCGGTGTTTTTAGAAACCGCATAATACATTTTCTCTGAATCCTTTACGCCCGGCTTCGACGGACGCAGCACTAATTTAAATCCTTGTGCCATACTACTTAAAATTTAATTGTTTAGATGTCCACTATTGAACACAGGGCAAAGGTAGAGCTGTCCCAAAACAGCAAATAGTTGAAACAGTACACAATCAAACCACTGGTTCACAAGCCATTAAACCGTATCTAAAAACAAAAAAGCTGATTTATCCGGCTTTTACAAGAAACGAAATCCCTGCTTTTTTACCATTTCTTGCCTTTTTCTTCTCCCTGAATCCTTATTTCCGCCACCAATTCCAGAAAATCATGCAAAAGTTCGGCTTCGGGAACATGGGATAAATACTGCTTTAAAGTACCCAAGGCATACGGGTAATCAAACACAAGCAGAAGCAGGCTTGCCAAATGCGCATACGAGATACGCCCACTCCTGCCTGCATTCTCAAGGACATGCAACACAGGCAGCAATAACTCCGGGTTATTCAGGGAATAACGGAACTTGCCTAATACAGAACGGGAAACCAGATAATCGACATAACAGGCACGGTTGTGCCTCAGATAAAGGTAAACGAACTTACGGTATTTGCAGGGAAGTTCTTCATAATCCCCAAAAGCGAGACTGCACAATTCGTTCAAACGTCTTTCGCGTGTTTTGGTACTCATCAACGAAAGTTTCTTTTCAAAAAGAGGGACACTGGGGTCTTTGCCCCCGAACAGGTTCTCCAACCGTTTCAATTTTTTTTTCCATATTTATTGTAGCGCAGGCAATTTGATACCTGCGCCACAAAAGGCCGGCTCTTCCCTAAAACCGACCATTTCCTTATCTACCCGACAAATTTTTCGGATGTTTATACAGAATATACTTGTTCCAACCGTTATTAAAATACCCGTAACGGAAAACAGCCGAACAGCCCTCCAATACTTCTTTTTTTATATTCCGGGTTTTGAAATGTTGCATGATACCCAAATAAGAATTAACGGACGCACGCATCTTGTACAGATGGGAAGCAGCAAGCGGCACACCATCGAACCCCAACCTGTTATCCCAATAAGACATTTCGGATGCAAACTTCCGCTTTGCCCGGTTCTGGATGTAGATACGCCCCGGCTTCACCACCGCCCCAAGGAAATCGACGCCACGCCGATAATGCTGCAACACAATTTTACGCGGATGCAGCTTCACATGCAAAGTTTCCCAAAGGAAATCCCGGATTTCGGGAACCATTCTTTTCAAGGCTTCCTTGTCTTCGTGGACAAGAAAAAAGTCATCCACATACCGGCCATAATGTTTGATGCCCAACTCCCGTTTCACATAATTATCGAATGGAGTCAGATAGATATTGCTGAACAACTGCGATGTAAGGTTCCCGATAGGCAAACCGCAACCGGGAGGCGAATGGAACAGGCTTTTCGAAGGTGGCAAGCCCTCCCAGTCCGACAGGTTTCCACGCCGCACACAGTTCAAAATCGGGTCATTGAACACGATAAGCGGCAAAAGGTATCTCACAAGTTCGTACTCCTCCGAATCTTCCCAATGGATACTGTCGGGCATAACCAGATAGCCGTATTTTTCCAGAACTTCGAGTATGGCATCATACAATATCCGGCGGTTTATATTCATAAAATAGCCCTGCAAATCGAGTTTGAGTACATAGCAGTCGCAGGTGTAATTTTGCGAACAGCTACGGATATGCTTATCCAGCCGCCTGATACCATACATGGTTCCTTTGCCTTTCCGGCAGGAATAACAGTCGTTGATAAATACCCGTTCAAAAATGGGAGAAATATAATTGAACAGCAGGTGATGGATGATACGGTCGCGGAAATCGGCGGCAAACACTTCCCGTTTCACCGGATATTCCACCATAAAACAGATACTCCTTCCCACTTTATAGCGGCGTTCCTTTATTTCATGGTAAAGCTCCACCAGATTCTCTTCAAGATTCAATTCAAACCGGAGCTGGTTCACCGAATTCCGTTTTCCAGCACGGGCTTCAAAATATGCCTTGAATATATCTTCTATCAAATCCATCACCTGATTCTATCCATACTAGTAAAAAAGCGGTTTGTAAATGCTTGGAGACACCTAACCGAGAACCCGTTCGCCCTGTTGTTTGTATCCTGGTTGAACGTAGCACTGTTGAAGTTCACGTTACGGGCGTTCGTATTACCGGACGGCACTGACGACGACCAGTAGTTGCCGTTGGAACCCTGATTGTTGGACGAACCATTACTGTTGTTCCGATAGCCCGCAGCAGGCAAAAAAGTAACCACTTTAATAATTGACAGAACGGATGCACTTAAGCAAACATTCCGGCAACCGGTTCGATTAACTGACAGAAACACGGGTACTCATCCTGCCCCTCGCGTCCTTTTACTCTGCCAATAGGTTACTGAATTTACACGTCACCCTGCCGGAAACCTTGGCAACCGGCACTCTCGACTAACCGCTTTTTTATTTCTTTTCACTCGATTTATACCATGCCGTAAGCTGTTTCGAGACAGACTCCATCTGCTCGGCAGCCGTAGCATATTGTTTCAGACTAATTTGTTTCAAATCCATCAACAGGCGTACCTGCAACTTCACTCTCACCATATGTTCCTTTGCCTTTTGCAAATACGCGGCCTTTTGTACTGTGGAATTGGCATAATAGATGCAAACCAGCAATGCTATCAATTCATTTTTCACATTCTCGCCCAACGTATAGCGATAGTCACGCTGGAAATTCCGGTTCATCCGGAATATTTGCAACAGCAAATCGTATGTGGCCTTGTAAACAGGCAAATTATCATAAATCATTGTTTCAGCAACGCTTGTAAATCTGAAACCAGCATCATACACTGCAATGGAGAAGCCGTTTCAACCCTGAAAGCCAGTAGTTGGGACAACACCTGGCGTTCGGTTTCAGAGAAACAGTTCCCTGTTTTTCCGGTGGAGACAGTTCCCAATGCCTCAGAAACAGCTTCGCTTTCCAAAGGAAGCGCAGATTTCCATTCTTCAAATTCAGCAGCAGTAAACGCTGTTTTCGTATGGAAAGAAAGCTGCTTGTCGTTCATCCGGACAAACTCCCATCCTTTCAGCACTTCCTGCAAACTGCTGTTTGGAAACCCCATCGACACCACTTCCCCATTAACGGTTTTAATAAAACGTTTTTGCAACTTGTATGCTTTGACTTCTTTGGCAAACCGCATTGCAGATTGCTCATAGGCTTTCCAGAAGATTCCTTCCATATATAAAAGGATCAACGGCTCGTCTTGCCGCTCTGCTTCTAATTTATTTTTCAGATTCATAATATCCGTATTATAACTCACTAAAAATCAACCCGCCTTACGGCGGGTCTTTCTCTTCCTCCAAAAATCAAATAAATCAAATGAATCGAATCAATCGAATGCGGTCGGCAATTCGCCGACCTTTTTATTCTTGGAGACACCTAACCGA
This sequence comes from Parabacteroides sp., assembly GCA_019417325.1. Taxonomy (GTDB): domain Bacteria; phylum Bacteroidota; class Bacteroidia; order Bacteroidales; family Tannerellaceae; genus Parabacteroides. The sequence continues at coordinate 4,195 of DXVO01000037.1, forward strand.
GAACCCGTACGCCCTGTAGTTTGTATCCTGGCCGAACGTAGCACTGCTGAAGAGCGCGTTACGGGCGTACGTATTACCGGACGGCACTGACGACGACCAGTAGTTGCCGCTGGAACCCTGATCGTTGGACGAACCATTACTGCCGAGCCGATAGCCCGCAGCAGGCAAAAGCAACTCAAGGCTGTTCGCTGCACTTATTGTCAGGATATTATTACTATAAGTTTTACCGGTACTGGAATTATCCGCACCGATGGTTACCCATTCAGCCATTGTAGGAACACGCCAACCGGCAGGACAAGGATCATAAGGGGTTTTACGAGCCGTAGTAGCTACTATTGAACTGTTAGCAACCTCATCCAGATTCCATAATTTCTGATACCAAGCACTGGCCTGCATGCTACTGCTTGACGGGTTATCTGCACCCTCGGTGAAAAGCAACCAGTTATACTGAGTATTTGGATTAGAAGAGCTATACACGATAAACTTCTTATCCCACGGGCTCATGTCGGCAAGGGCTCCCTCACCCGTAGGGAAACCCAACGGGTCGGTTTTACCATCAAACTTTTCAGCATTGGTGATATCGCTATTGTTGGTATTTGTGAATCCATATTGACGACCCCACTGGTACAACAGACCGCAAGTGGATGTAATGTCATTTGTACCACCGGCTGTTGAAGAAGCAGACGGAACAGTAGTAGGTATTTCGGTAGCACCCAAATTCACAGGAGACCAATAATAGGTTTTACCGTCTTTTCCCGTCATTTGGATGGCGGTATAACGTTTGGTATCGGTTATCGGATAAGTAACAACGTTTGCACTACGGTAAAGGTCGTACTCTTTCACTGTCGCATTACCGCTTTGGATATTCAATGCCGCTTTATCCGCCTGATAAAGCACATCGTCACCCTTTGTTTCCTCTACTTTTACTTTTACGGCAAAGACACGGCGGTTGCTACTGTTTGTTGTCGGAGCCTGTACCTCGGTAGTAAACCAGGACAAGTCCCCTCCAAAGGCTGCATAGCCGGATGTTTTAACAGAAGGCTCGAATAAAGAGGAAACATTGAAAGTTACAGTTCCGCCAACCGTACCTACACGTACCGCATTGCGGCTGTCATATGTCTTTGATTCGAAATCGCTGATTGTACAAGTGGGATTTCCGACAGCGGGTTCATCCTCTATCGACAGCGTTACGGGCAGTTCTTTCAAAGCATCCAGTTTA
>DXVO01000038.1 GCA_019417325.1 Parabacteroides sp.
AACGTACACATACAATTTCTCCGGAACGGCTAACCTTCCTGTCACTTCCCTGTAATCCTCCCCAAAATCAACACTGCCGTATAAACTGCATGAAAGCCCGGACACGCTTCCTGTTTCCAATCCCATTTCCGCTCCTTCTGCAATATCATGTATTGCCGTTCTCATTCCATATCCTTGAAATTTCTCCAAGCATGCCGAAGACAGAAAAGCTGCATGGTATTTTAGATTCTCATCGGACAGACAATAGATAGAAGGAAGTAATCCGTCATCCTCATTTCTTGCGGCAAAAATAGTTGTTTTTCAGGCCGGTCCCGCAAGGCGGCCCTTCGGGCTGGTTGCTCGTGAAAAAATCTTCCTCACGCTTCGCGTGAGTGTATTTTTTCACGGCAAGCCTTGCCGGAGACCGCCGAAAAACAAACTGGAGGAAGCACAAGAAATAAGAATGCCTACCCGTGTAGGCCATGTATAACGACTCAAAAAAATATAAGTATGGCAGACAAGAGCGCAGAAAAGGAAAGACTGTTCAACGAGTGGTTCACAAAATCCTATGACAGGTTGAGAAGGACGTTACGCCGGTACGGAATGCTGGACGAGGACAATTTCCATGACACCTACCTTTTCGTAAGAAGGCAGGTGCTGGTTCCCGGAAAGAACATAACGGACTATGACGCGTATTTCATCGGATGCTACAAAAAGGCGGCCCTGGTAAAGATTAAAAGGGAGAACCGGTATGCACACCCTGAAGATGATTTCTTCCTCCGATGTGGCGAAGAGGCAAAATTCCTTTCCGAGGACGACCTGAACGGGTGCGAGCGGCTGGTAAGAGACATACTGCGTTTCGTAAGGCAGAAGTTCTCCTACGAGGAGTACCGGATGTTCATGCTCAGGTTCTATGAGGCGCAGTTCTCGTTCAAGGCACTGGCGGAATGCATGGGTATCTCGGCATCGGCCATATCGCAGAAAGTATGCAGGATAGTGGACGCGGTACGTACCCACAGCGGTTTCGCATGGAGAAGTCAGATGCTGGCGGTGGAAAGCTTCATGTATTGAAAAAATTGTTTAACGGAAAAGTAAGAAAGTTATGGCACTGATAGTATACAACAGGGAAAACTCCCGTCCGCAGGAAGTCACATACAAGGGTAAGCGGACCATCAACCTTGACAGCAGGGGGACTGTCTATCTGTCAAAGACGATGTCAATCGAATTAGGAATCCTCGGCGGCGGACGGGTGAACTTCGCCCACGACGACGAGACGGGTGACTGGTATATCTGCCGGGCCGACGACAGCGAGGGGTTCATCGTCTGGAAGGACAAAAGATACGCAAGGTTCTCGGCGGGGTTTATCGTGCAGAGGCTCATGCGGCAGGCGAAGGTGGAGAGGAAGAGCGTGCAGTTCATGATGGCGAGGATGCCGGTAGAGATTGGCGGAGTGGCCTATTACAAGATACTGCTCTCGAATCCGATACTCAGATAGAGACATGGGCCGGAGGAGTCCGGCTGTATATGACATGACGGAGACAGGCGCATCCGACGGGACAAAAGCCCGGAGGATGTGCCTGTTTTTATGTGCCGTCATGTTTACACACGGACATGCGGTTGTCACCGGCCGGCATAAGGTCACTCCGAAAAGACCGGGAAACGGCATTGCCGGAGGATAATGATACCAGTACGGAATGTGCCGCCATTACGGGAACGGATCGTCCCACCGGTACACGAACGGCCCGCCCCAATTTCAGAATAACATAATGACATAATAAAATAAGAGTCTTTTTTTATAATGGAATCCCCGTATCTTATTGCCATATCGGAAAAATGTTTCCATGTCCCGCCATGTTATGCCAATGTTGTCACCGGATCATAATTCATAAAGAGAAATACTCTGTGTATAAATACTTTATGAGCAAATTAAAGTCGTTCATCCGATGGAAAGAAAACGAAGGGGCGACCGGTATGACAACCGACCGCCCCTTTATTCACGATCCCGTACGGAACTTTTCTAAAGTTCCTCCGGCCTGGTTCTCGCCTCCCGGTAGCAGCCGTCAAGCAGCTTCTCGATGTCGGAAGAACGGTACAGTATCTTGCCGCCCAGCCGGGTGAAGGCAAGCAGACCGCTGTCACGGTACTGTTGCAGGCTGCGGCGGCTCACTTTCAGCTTTTCAGCCAGTTCGCGGTCCGTATAGAAGTTCTCGCCCGCCATCGCCGGTGACCTGCCGGCAAAGAGACGCTCCATGGAAACGGAGAGACGTTCGACGGTAGAGAAGAACTCTCTTATATGCTCGCTGCTCTCACGGGTGAGCAAACGGTTATCGGTATTCATCATAAATCTCATCTGTTTGTTGGTTTGACATTTACTTTTTCAGTTTCTCATATATCGGCCCCACCCCATGACATGGAGGATATGGGGGCATCCCTCCGACATGAACCGGCACTCTTTCGTACCGATACGGATATGGCATCCCTCCCCGTCCCCGTCTATCCTGTAGAGCGAGAAACTTCCCCGCCCGTACTCCGCGTCAAGGCTGTAGGCCAGCAGGCGGTAGTCCCCGCTGGAATCCCTGAAGATGTAGAAATCGGGACTGCCGTCCAGACTTTCCCAGCCGCCTGCCAGACTGCCGGGAGAAAGTATCATCCTTTCGTTTCCCATGGCTTTTCAAATTGATTTTCCCATGCTTTCAGCCCGCTTGCGGCGCTCCTCCACTATCCGGATGATACTTTCTACGTCCTCGGGCTTGTAATAAGTCTTATGGCAGATCTGTGTATATGCCAGCGTGCCATTGTCACGCAGGGTCTGCAGGGTTCTCGGGCTGACCTTCAGCAGTAGGCACACCTCCTGGTTGTCCAGCCATTTCTTCTCTTCCATGTCACCGTACAGCCGGCAAAGGGTGTCCAGCCGATCCGCGAACGTCCGGAAGGCCGAGAGCATCGCCTCGAAGGTCCTTGCTTCAATGTTCACTATTTCCATAATTAATGTAATTTCAGGTTTGACATCTGTTTCATTCTCTTTTCGGATCCGGATTCCGTGCCGCAATTTAGTGAATCCCGGCGGAACATCCTGAATTTCAAGACAGGATGACTACCTTTGACACCATATGCGTACTTGTTTCATCCGCAAAGTAAATGATTGTTCCCGGATATGGTTCCGGCCCTTCATCAGATGTCATTATATGTCATCAGATGTCATGGAAATCTGATTTTAACATTCATTTGTTTTTAGTAAACAGATGTTCAGATCCGTTCCCGAAGAGTGGAAAATTTCCGGTGCGTATATTTGTGAAGTCATCACTGTCAGACTGATCCAACAATATGAATAACGCGGCAAACCCCGCCAATCGGACCCGTCCGTTTCACACCGTCTGTTATTATCGTTTTATTTGCTTCCGACAACCGGGCAAACGGGTAGACCGTGCCCACAGTATCAACCAGCTAAAATCCATGTACAATGAAAAGTGAACCGACTGAAAAACCGAGAAGAAAGAAAACGGTGGTATCCGAAACCGCAGACAGAAAGAACAGCCGTAGTCTCGAGCCCGGCCACGACGAGTGGTGGGAAAGACTCATGATGGAACCCGGTCCGGGGGAATCCGCCGGTACGGACGCTTCCGTGACGGAATCGATGATTCCATCCGGGCTCGTTGCGGAGGAGGTATCCGGGGAGGCGAGAAGAAAGGACACCCCGCCGGAACCGGAAGACCCCGTGAGAAGAAGAACGAGCGGCAGGCAACGCAGGGCCTCGCTGGAGGAGTACCGGGAAACGTACCTCACCATCCCGAAGATCAGGAACCGCAAGACGGTGTTCGTCAGTGAGGATGTGAGGGACGAACTGGACGCCATCGTCCGCAGGCTCGGTGGGCGTGGCATGAGCGTTTCCGGACTGCTGGAGAACCTTGCCAGGGAGCATCTTGCCGCCTACCGTGAGGACATCGAGCAGTGGAGAAAAATCTGACAGCCTGTTACCGGGCGTGGAGTATACCCGATGTATGCACTGTTCCCTGTATACCCGCTTCAATGTGGAAAATGCGGGGGGGGATTTTTCTGTGGGGGGAGCAAGGGTATGTTTCCGGATTCCCGAAAACCCTTGCTCCCCGCGCCCGGCGGTTGCTGGGAGGGCAAATCCGCTCCCGCCGGTCGCAGATTTTGGAATGAAAGAAGTACGGACGAAAAAGAAAAAACATATGACAAACGATGTGAATGGGATGAAGAAAAAATGTGGCCGTCCGGCACTGGGCAGGACGCGTAAATTGACCAGAGGCGTGACGGTGAAGTTCTCCCCCGTCAGCTACGAGGCTCTCAGGTTCAGGGCAGGGAAGTCCGGCCGGAGTCTGGCGGTCTATATCAGGGAGGCAGCACTGGCGGCCACCGTTACGGCAAGGCATACGCCTGAAGAAAATGCATTGTTGCGCAGCCTGGCGGGAATGGCTAACAACCTGAACCAGCTGACAAAGCTCTCACACCAGACAGGCTTTTACAGGACAAGGCTGCTGATAGAGGGGCTGCTGGGAAAGCTGAAGCGGATCATGGATGATTACAGACCGAAAGGAGGATAGCCTCATGATAGGGAAGATCAGGAAAGGCCGCTCGTTCGGCGGCTGCATACGCTACGTGACGCAGAAGGACGACGCGGAAATCATCGCCTCGGAAGGCGTGCTGCTGGGAACGGCAGAAGAGATGGCGCGAAGTTTCCGGTGGCAATGCCTGCTGAATCCGGACGTGGCGAAACCGGTGGGACACATCGCGCTCAGCTTCAAGCCGGAGGACGCACCGAGGCTGACCGACGCGTTTATGGCAAGGCTGGCGGGGGAATACCTAGAACTGATGGGGATACGGAACACGCAGTTCATCGTGGTGAGGCATCACGGGACGGACAACCCGCACTGCCACATCGTCTTCAACCGGGTGGACTTCGACGGGAAGGTGATTTCCGACAGCAACGATTTCAAGCGCAACGAGAGGGTGACGAAAATGCTCAAGGACAAGTATTCGCTCACCTATTCCGAAGGCAAACAGTCCGTTAAAACGGAAAAGCTGCATGCTTCCGAAAAGGTGAAATACGAAATATACCGTGCGGTCAAGGAAGCTTTGAGGAGTGCAGATACATGGAAAGAATTTCAAAATAAGCTCTTAAAAATGGGCGTGGAAATGGAATTCAAGTATAAGGGAAACACTAATGAAGTGCAGGGCATCCGCTTTATCAAGGATAACCAGTCATTCAAGGGGAGTGAGATTGACCGCAGTTTCAGCTGGTCAAGGCTGGATGCGGCATTGGACCATAACCATGTCACGTCCCTGGAAAATGACGTTTCCCAAAAGCAACCGTACCATGAACAAAGTCATGGTTCTATTATTGATAACCTGGTCGAAGTCACCAGTACGGGCGGCGTGTTCATGCCGTCGGTGGCACCGACGGAGGACGAGAAAGAGGCGGAACGCCTGCGGAGAAAGAAGAAGCGCAGGAAAGGAAGGAGTTTGTGAACCATATGTATAACAAAAAACTTTGAAAGATGAAAGAGGAAAATTATCTGGAAGGCATCTACGGATGCCTTGAAAGGATCGAGAAGAAAGTGGAGACGCTGCCCGTGGAAGGCACAAGCCCCGCAGTTGGAAACCGGACCAGTTCCCCGGAAGGGATTGCGGAACTGAAAATCCGTCTGGAACGCCTGCAATCCGCGGTGGAGAAAAACGGCTTGGAAATAGCAGCTGTACGTAACCATACCGTCCGGTTGTCGGAAGGCTGGCCGTTGTCTGCCGAAACGTTTGCCGGGGAGATGGAAAAGATTAGATACTGCCTGAGTCAAGACTGCCAAGCTGTAAAGGAGACAGTGAGACGGCTGGATGAGAGAATGGTCCTGCTGAAAAAGGAACCGGAGCGCAGACTGGTGACCTACCGTCTGGAAAGCGCATCCAAGGCAGTGGTAACGACAGCTTCAGCACTGATCCTGGCACTGATCATTTCCGTCTGGACCAACTGCAACCAGTACCGCACGAACCGGCTTTTGAAAGATGCCGATTTGAAATACCGAGCCATCAGGATCTGCCTGCCGGGGGATGATCCCGACATCGCCTTCCTTGAGAAGCATTTCACCATCAAGCGGGACGAGGAAAAGATCCGGCGTGTGGAAAGGCTGGTGACCGCTTTTGAGGACTCGGTCAGGAACCGCATCCGTAACCATGAAATGGCAGCCTACAAGGACAGTCTGGCGCACCGGCTGTTCAGGGAGGCACAGGAAATCAGGAAGCAACTGGACAATCCCAATTCAAAATGACTGCACTATGGCAACAATCAGAACCAAATTCAGGTCCTCGTCCGCGGAAGGCAGGGAGGGCGCACTGTATTATCAGGTGATTCATAACCGTGTGGTCAGGCAGATCAGTACCGGATACAAACTTTTCGCTTCGGAATGGGACCAACGTTCCGAAGCGGTCATTCCCTGTCAACACCCTGCAGGGATGGAACGGGACAATTATCTTCTATCGGTAGGGGAACGGATAAGACGGGACAAAATCCGACTGGAAAAGGCTATCAGGACATTAAGCCAATCCGGTCCGTTTACAGCGGATGATATCGTCATACGTTTCCATGACAGCGGACAAGAACCTTCGTTTAACGACTATATCCGGCAACAGATAGTAAGGCTGAAACGTTTGGGAAAGATACGGACCTCTGAAACCTATACAGCCGCGCTCAAAAGTTTCAGCAGTTTTATGAAAGGTAGCGATATACTGTTTGGCGAACTTAGCTCTGACTTGCTCATGGAATACGAGGCTTATCTGAAAAACAGGGGGAACTCACCCAATACAATCTCGTTCTACATGCGCATTCTGAAAGCGGTCTACAACCGTGCGGTGGAGAACGGACTGACCGGACAGCGGAACCTGTTCAAGTCTGTTTATACAGGTGTGGAAAAGACCTTGAAACGGGCCATTCATTTAAATGATATCAGGCGTATCAAAAGACTGGACTTGTCCCTGAAACCCCACCTTGATTTCGCACGTGACATGTTCCTGTTCTGCTTTTACACACGGGGGATGTCCTTTGTGGACATGGCTTATCTGAAAAAGGGAGACATTGCGAACGGAATCCTGACTTACCGCAGGAAAAAGACCGGACAACAGCTGTTCATCCGATGGGAAAAGTGTATGCAGGAGATCATCAAACTTTTTTGTTTATCGGTTCAAGATTTCAAAGTTGTTCATTAATTGCTTTGTTGGTTATATCCAGAGTATTATTTGTAAGAGACTCTACGAATAAATGATGATAAGACCAGTTAGTTTATCGCTTGTTTTATAATTTCATTGCGATATTCGTTCGGTGTGCAACCTTCCATCTTCTTGAACCAACGTGTGAAATGTTGCGGGTATTGGAAACCCATTTCATCTGAGATTTGACTGATACTTTTTTGCGTGTTCATGATGCGCTCTTTGGCTATATCCATAATTTTTTGCTGGATATGCTTGATTGCTGACATACCGGTTTCCTTTTTTACCAGGTCACTGAAATAATTGGTGGAAAGACACAGTTGGTCAGCGCAATACTGTACCGTCGGAATACCTTTACTCGTTGGCAAGGCAGAATGATAGTAATTATTGAGTAACAATTCAAAACGCGCCAACAAATCGTTGTTGGCATTTTCCCTTGTAATGAACTGGCGGTCATAAAAGCGGATGCAGCGGTCAAGGAGAAGCTTCATGGTATCAATAATCAAAGAACGGCTGTGCTTGTCAATAGGATGCCTCAATTCTTCTGCTACATTGTTTATACATTCAATGACTACTTTGCGCTCCTGTTCTGACAGGTGCAGTGCTTCGTTGGCATTATATGAGAAATAAGAATACTCTTTTATTATATGTGCAAGGGAAGTACCGCGCAATAGTTCGGGATGGAACATCAGGGCCCATCCGGCCGGCTGGTGCAGACTGCCATCATCGTCAGAACCCATTACCTGCCCCGGAGCGATAAACAGCATGGAGCCTTTTTCATAGTCATAGAGGCTCCGTCCATAATTCATCGTACCGCAGTCAGTATCTTTCAGCAACACAGCATAAATGTTGTACAGTTTCTTTGAGTGTCTGATGGGCTGCACCTCGTAACAATTCACAACGCTGACCAACGGGTGCAGAGCTTCGACTTCGAAAAGGTCGCAGTACTGCTGAACTGTATCTATTCTTGTTATATCTCCCATAACCATCCTTTTGTTTTTTACAAAAATAAGTATTTATATTGACATTGCTGTCTGAGGAACAGCTGTTTCTTTTCTATCCCTTATTTATTTTATTCCATGACGACAAAGTTAGTTCATTCAATCAACGAACATATAACCCTAATCACAGACTGTCTTACCATTTTCACAGATAACATTTAACCCGGTCCAAGCCCGATGAAAGTGGTAATTTTATCAGTGATTGAGGTCTAATCTTCAGTATGTGAATGCTGTAATTTTGCAAGTGAAACCAAAAAGGTAAATAAGATGAAACCAAAAGCTTTATTTGTCATGTTAATCTTATGGCTTAGCTTCACTACGATTCAAGCGCGGTCAACCGAAGATGTCCCGGATAAGGGAACTTATGCAAAATTTCTGTTGGTAGGATGTTATATGAAGCCAGACGAAGAAGGTGTCAGAATGTACCGGTTTGACGGACAAACTGCCGATGTCGACTATCCGTGTGGGCTGAGAGGGATTTCAAATCCTGCTTTCCTTACATCTGATAGCACTGGTAATCGAATTTATGCCATAGGCGATGATGAAGGGAAAAGTTCGACTGCCAATGCTTTGCTTTTTGATAAGGAAAGTGGTCTGCTGTCTCTGCTTAACTCGCAATCTACAGACGGTGAACTTCCTATTTATATTACTCTCAGTCCAAAGGAATACTTTGTTCTGACAGCAAATTATAAGGGTGGCAGCATCACGGTATTCTCACAGGATAAGAAAGGAAAGTTGCAACGTGATACAAAAATAATTCGTTTTGCTGGAAATGGGCCGAATAAAAAAAGGCAGGAACAATCGCATCTGCATTGCGTGACCTTTACACCTGATGGCAAATTCCTTCTTGCTACCGATTTGGGAACAGATTGTATCTATCTGTTTCCGATAGGCAAACGACCGGAAGCAGGTAAGGCTCATTCTCTGTTGGATGAATCAAGAGTAGTCCGCATACAGATGGATTCCGGCTCAGGACCTCGACATATATGTTTTCACCCGAATGGCAGATTTGCTTATCTCATCAGTGAACTCTCGGGTAAAATAACTGTATTCTCCTATAATGAAGGCAAGTTGGAACGTTTACAAACAATTGTCTGCGACCCTTTCGTTGCAGAGGGAAATGCAGATATCCATGTTTCATCCGATGGCAAATTCCTCTATGCTTCCAAGCACTTGAAAGAAGATGGCATAATTGTTTATTCCATTGATTCCCAAAAAGGAACATTGGTTCAAATAGGATTTCAGCCAACAGGTCTTTATCCGCGAAGTTTTGCCATCTCTCCGGATGGTTGCTATTTGGCAGTGGTTTGCAGGGATGCCAACTGCATACAGATATTCGAAAGAAACCGAAATACGGGGTTACTGAAGAATACGGGAAAAAATATCCGACTGGAAAGACCGGCGTTTGTCAAGTTCTTATAAATTCATCACTAAACAGAAAGCAATATGAACAAGTTAATTACAACCATCGCCTGCCTGATATGCTGTATCGTTTATACGCAGGCACAAAACAAGGACAATATGTTAAGCAAGAAAGAACAAAGTATTGCCGCCATCAGTATGTATGCCGCACGTGGCAATCAGGACAGCCTCAAAGTGATCCTTGCCAGAGGACTTGACTGTGGGCTGACCGTGAGCGAAGAAAAAGAAGTACTTACCCAGCTCTATGCCTATTGCGGCTTTCCACGCAGCATGGGTGCATTGGTTACGCTGATGAATCTCACCAAAGAGCGTGCAGCACAAGGCATAAAGGATGAAGCCGGACGGGAGCCTTCTCCGGTAAAGAGTTCGGATATGTTTGTTGTCGGTGGACAAAACCAGCTGAAACTGTTCGGTCGTCCGGCACTAGGAGAAGTGCTGACATTTGCTCCGGCATTGGACCAATTTCTGAAAGCTCATCTGTTCGGTGACATATTCAGCCGTGACAATCTCGACTGGCGTACCCGTGAACTGTCTACTGTGGCTGCCTTGTCGGTGTTGGACGGCGTGAAGAATGAGTTGAATACTCACATTGCCCATGCCAAGCACAACGGCGTGACACAGGCTCAGATAGACGAAGTACTTATCATGGCGGCACGCTGTCGGAACGGAATGGTGCTTTCTGAATCCGATGAACCGGCAAAGACTTTTCAAACAGATCCGACAATTACTGTCCGTAAGGTCTTTTATAAAAACAGGTATGATATCATGCTTTGCGCCGAAATGTACCTCCCGAAGGATTTCAATGAAGCGCAACACTATGCAGCCCTCATCATCGGACACCCGTTCGGGGCTGTGAAAGAACAGTGTAGCGGACTCTATGCACAGGAAATGGCACGGCGAGGCTACGTGACTCTGGCTTTTGATGCTTCCTATCAAGGCGAAAGTGGAGGAGAACCGCGTCACACGGTATCGCCCGACGCATTGGTGGAAGACTTCAGTGCTTCTGTAGACTGGCTCGGACTACAACCGTTTATTGACCGCAACCGTATCGGTGTGATTGGCATCTGCGGAAGCGGCGGGTTCTCTGTCTGTGCGGCTTCTCTCGACCCCCGCATCAAGGCATTGGCAACCGTGAGCATGTATGATATGGGGCGTGCCACCCGTAACGGTTTGGGGGATTCGATGACGGATGAACAAAGACGCAAACTGTTGGATGAAGTTGCCGAACAACGTTGGAAGGAAGCAGAAACGGGAGAAGCACGTATCCGCTTTGGCACACCGGAGAAACTGCTGGGAAATGCCAATGCCGTGCAGAAGGAGTTTTTCGATTACTATCGCAACCCCTTGCGTGGCTATCATCCGCGCTATCAAGGTATACGCTTTACCAGTCAGGCGGCATTGATGAACTTCTATCCGTTTGCCATGATTAAAGAGATTTCACCACGCCCCGTGCTATTCATTGCAGGCGAGCATGCACATTCGCGCTATTTCAGTGAGGATGCCTATCAAGAAGCCAGCGAACCGAAAGAACTGTATATCGTTCCCGGAGCCAATCATGTAGACTTGTATGACCGGATGGATAAGATACCGTTCGAAAAAATTTCGGAATTCTTCTGGTATGCTTTGCGGTAATTCAGATGAAAATGGTAATGCTATCCGTGATTATGATACAGCAAAGCGAATACGCAGGAGGGTAACTTTGCAACAGAAACAATTTAAAGATTATAGTATTTGCAACCAGTTATTACTCAATATTTTGTGAGTTATAAGTCAGAAATATGGGCATAACCTTTAGGGGTACATTCTAAAAGGTGAAGATTTAACCTTTTTATTATTTCTTAACACTCAAAGAGCGGTGGTAGAGGGTATTTTCCCTCTTTTCGGTACTTTATTGATGGTTCGATGTTCCCATCTTTCCACATTGCTTGGCTCGTTCGCACAAGCCACTACAAAGGTACTACAATTTCCAATAAAGGCAAGAGGACAGCAATTCAAATCTATTATTTTTGAGGGAGTGAAATCTGCCGCTTGCCAAATTTCTCTCTGTCGAAAATAATAGTCCTCTGAAAAGAATGAAAACAGCATTGATAAAATTGCCTTATTAAGGGGGGGCTATGCTGTTTTATGCTATTATTTCGTCAGTCGTTTATCTCCGTTGCCGGATGCAGTTTTCAGCCAAGCCGATGAATAAGAAAAGGTTTTGGAGCTGTTTACTCTCCAACGGAGGACGAAACTGCTCCAAATGGTTTACCGCTTGAACTTTTCGTTTTCTAAAAGAGGTTTGGCAACCTTTGCATCCGACAAAAGGAGATAAATGACCAGATATATAACAGTAGTATTACATTAAGGTAAAGAACAACCATGGTATAGTATTATTGCAATTTAACTATTTAAAGTTTGTTTATAATCAAATCATTTAAAGATTTTTGTCCTTCTATGATTTTTTGTATTTGATAAATGTCGTAATTAAATAAAAAATATCACGCATAATGACTTTTTCTTTTTTCTAAATTTCTTCAAATGACAAATTATTGTTACCTTTGTAATGTAATGTAGTTAATGGTTGCGCTTATAAAGTCCTTGGAAAGGATTTATGTATAAAAGAGGTAGATGTTTACTCTGTTCTTGCTTGGATTATCAGCATCACTGATATGAAATAACAAAAAAAATATACAATGGCTAAGCGGACGGACAGGCAGGGAAATAGTACAGATTCCCAATCCCCCTCTTTATAATACATTGCGTATAAGATTTATTAACTGTCTGGTCTGGGGAATCTACAGAGATTTAACGAATCAAGATGGGAAGAGTCAGTCTTTGTCTTGTCATAATGTTCTTCATCTGTAGTGCTCAAAAAATTGATGCACAAGTACAGAATATCAGAGAGAAACAAGATACCATTTCGGCGACTAAATCATTAGAGCATATCAGGCCCGAGAATATCAAGAAGGGACCATTGAATAATGCTTTGGATGTATTGAGTGGTCAGTCTGCCGGTGTGAACGTCACCACTAATGGGACTGACAGGCTCGCTATGCTGAATAGTATCCGTGTGCGTGGTACCACATCCATTATGGGTGGCAATGACCCGTTAGTAATTATTGACGGAGTGACATCTGACATCGCTACGCTATCTACCATATATCCCGCAGACATCGAGAGTTTCACTATTTTGAAGAATGCTACCGAAACGGCAATGTACGGTTCCCGTGGTGCTTCAGGTGTAATTGAGATTAAGACCAAGAAAGGAACGGGGCGAGGTTTCGAAATATCATATGATGGCAACTACGGATTCGAGTCAATGTATAAACATCTGCAAATGCTCAACGGCCCGGAGTATATAGCTACAGCAGAGGCACTTGGATTAGATTACAATAATGGTGGCTACAACACCAATTTTCACGATGTAATTACTCGTACGGGCTTGATACATCAGCATCACTTGGCTTTTAGCGGTGGTTCGGAAAACTCAAACTATCGAGCATCGTTCGGTTTTATGGATCATAATACAATTGTCAAAGTTAACGATTACCGAAATTTAGTGGTAAAACTTGATGCTACACAAAAGGCTTTCGATGGTCGCTTAGTTGGCGATTTTGGTGTATATGGCTACTCGTCAAAGATACACGACATTTTCGATACACGAATGCTGTTTTACTCGGCAGCTGCACAGAATCCTACATATCCAGCAGGAACTGATGTTAATGGCAACTGGGTGAAGAACTCGGCTGCATCACACATCAACCACCCCGGAGCACTCCTCTATGAGAAAAATGACTCCGAAGAACGGAATTTCAATACACATTTGGGGCTGAAATTTAATATCCTTGACAATTTGATATTGTCGGCTTTCGGCTCTTATTCATATTCATCTACGGGAAATGCTCAATTTTGTCCTACATGGGTGTGGGCGCAAGGCAATGTTTATCGTGGAGAGTTCAAGGGTGAAGACTACTTTACAAATGTGTCCCTCTCATATAACAATGCTTGGGGAGACTCACACCTTGATGCTGTTGTTGGCGCAGAATATCTTAAACAGGTAAGGACTGGTTTATGGGTGCAGGCAAAAGGAATAACAACAAATGATTTCTCCTATAATAACATCGGAGCAACATCATCGCGTCCTTTCGGTGGTACGAGCAGTAGCTATGAAGACCCGTCACTTGCTTCAATAATGGGTAGTGTCACATATAGTTACAAGGATAGATATTCTATTGCGGCAGCACTCCGTGGAGATGGCTCTTCAATGGTAAGCGATAACAATACTTTCGGATTCTTCCCATCAGTATCACTGGGTTGGGATGTAAAAAAAGAAGGCTTCCTCTCTGATACTGACTTTATAACAATGTTGAAACTAAGAACCGGATATGGTCGGTCAGGAAATCTTGGAGGTATAACATCCTATACAACACTTAATACCGTAAAGGAGAATGGTATCGTATCCATCAACGGTGCACCTACCGTAACAATGGGAAGTATACGCAACACGAATCCGGACCTTAAGTGGGAGACTCGTTCAACATTTAATATCGGTTTTGACTTAGGTATATGGGATAATCGGTTGATGCTTACCTCGGAATTATATTACTCAAAGACAACTGATATGCTCTATGAGTATGATGTTCCCGTTCCGACCTTTGCGTTCGATAAACTGATGGCAAATATCGGCTCGATGTCTAACCAGGGTGTCGAACTAGGAATCTCGGTAGTTCCCATTCAACGAAAGGATATGGAGATGAATATCAACTTCAATATGTCCTACCAGAAGAATAAGTTACTTTCGCTTAGTGGAGAGTATAATGGTATGCATATGACAGCTTCAGATATTACTCCGATTGGCTCGCTTTATGGTGCAGGTCAGAACGGTGGAGACAATAATGTAGTATATCAGATTGTAGGTCAGCCATTGGGGGTATTCTATCTACCTCACTGCAAAGGGCTTAAAGAAAATGAACTTGGTGGCTACAGTTACGATATTGAAGATTTGAATGATGATGGCGAGATTGATTTTAGCGATGGCGGAGACAGGTATATAGCAGGTCAGGCAACCCCCAAGGTAACTATTGGATCAAACATCAGTTTCCGTTACAAGTCCTTTGATATTGCCATGCAGATAAATGGTGCTTTCGGTCATAAGATATTCAATGGCACGGGCTTGGCTTATACCAATATGTCTATATTCCCTGACTACAATGTATTGAAGGGTGCTCCTGAAAAAAATATTATTGATCAGAATGTTTCAGACTATTGGTTGGAAAAAGGTGACTATGTAAATATTGAACATATTACCATAGGCTACAATATTCCAATGAAATCCAAGGCTGTGAAGTCATTGCGTCTTTCGGCAGGCATTAGCAACCTTGCAACAATCACAGGCTATAGCGGTCTTACTCCAATGATAAACAGTTATGTAGTAAGCAACACTTTGGGCATTGACGACAAACGCACCTATCCTTTATATCGTACCTATTCGTTAGGTCTTAGTATTCAATTCTAACCGCTTACAGTTATGAAAAGATATATAAACATATTGATGGTTGCTTTGGCAACGATGATGACCTCTTGTCTTACTGAAGACCCTAGAGATCAACTTTATGAAGAAGACATTTACAACAATGCCAACAACATATATATTAATGCAGTGGCTGTGCTCTACAATTACATTGGTGGCAGTGCAGACAGTGAGGGTTTACAGGGGACCTGTCGTGGGATTTATGACTATAACACACTTACTACAGACGAAGCCATGATACCTATTCGTGGTGGCGACTGGTACGATGGAGGTTTGTGGACGAATATGTATCAGCATAAGTGGAGTCCTAATGATTTACCACTCTACAATACTTGGAAATACCTCTACAAGGTTGTTGTGTTATCGAACAAATCTCTGCATATCATCGATAAGTATAGCCATAACCTATCTGAGGAGCAGAGAGTGGCCTACGAAGCTGAGGTGCGAGCTCTGAGAGCACTTTTCTACTACTACATTATGGATATGTATGGCAGAGTGCCCATCGTAACATCCTATGAACAACCGCAGGATGAAGTTGTGCAGAGCGAGCGTAGCGAGGTTTTCCGTTTTATCGTGAATGAGTTGCAGGAGGTTGCCGAGTTGTTGCCAAATGAGCGTAGTAATAAGATGGGTAACTACTATGGTCGTATAACAACACCTGTAGCTAATTTCCTTTTGGCTAAGTTGGCTCTTAATGCCGAGATATATTGTGATGATAATTGGACTGATGGCGTTCCACGGAACGGTAAAGAGATATTTTTCACCGTCGATGGTGAGAAACTCAACGCTTGGCAGACCTGTATCAAATATTGCAATAAACTTGCCGAGGTAGGTTATCGGTTGGAGGACGATTATAGCTATAATTTCTCTGTGCATAACGAGAACTCCAACGAAAACATATTCACCATTCCGTTGGATAAGAACCTCTATGCTGCGCAGTTCTGGTATCTCTTCCGATCACGACACTACAACCATGGCGGTGCGTTGGGTGGCTCATCGGAAAATGGTACCAGTGCCAATATCTCAACAGTCTTAGCCAACGGATACGGCACAGATGATGTAGATGCTCGCTTTGAAAAGAACTTCTATGCCGGCATCGTAGAGGTTGATGGAAAGCCTGTAATGATGGACAATGGACAGCAGTTGGAGTATTTCCCATTGGAGCTAAAGTTGAATCTTACGGGAAGCTCCTATGTCAAGACAGCTGGTGCTCGTATGGCAAAATATGAGGTTGATAGGACCTCACATTCCGACGGTAGACAACCGGATAACGACATCGTGCTATTCCGCTATGCCGATGCTCTCCTGATGAAGTCCGAGGCAAAGGTACGTAATGGTGAGGATGGCTCGTTGGAGTTGAACGAAGTCCGAGGTCGTGTTGGTATGCCATATCGAGAAGCTACGCTTGAGAACATATTGAAAGAGCGTTTGTTGGAGTTAGTATGGGAAGGCTGGCGACGACAAGATATGGTGCGTTTTGGAGTTTATCACAAATCATACGATCAGCGAGTCCAACTGGCTGATGAGAAAAATGGGTATACCACAGTTTTTCCTATTCCACAAAAAAGTATAGACTTGAACCCAAAATTGAAACAAAATGTTGGATATAAATAACTTTAGCCTATGAGTATTCAATTTGACATTGCAAAACAGATTATAGCTGAAACATGCCCTAATCGCAAACTTAAGTTGGAGAATATTCGCCTTTTTGCAGATATTATTCAGCCTAAGAAATATCAAAAAGGTGATATAATTCTAAATGAAGGTGATATCTGTAATTGCCTATTTTATATAGAAAAGGGATTTATTAGACAGCACTACCTAAAGCATGATAAGGATGTGATAGAACATTTAGCATGTGAAAAAGATGTTGTCTGGTGTATTGACAGCTATTTTAACCGAGAGCCAACACATCTTATGATGGATGCTGTAGAAAACAGTGTTTTATGGGAAATTCCGCGTGATATAATGGAAGAACTTTCTGATGCTAATGGTGATATAGCTTATCTATATCGGAGTTTTTTTGAAAATTCCTTAATGTTATCACAATTAAAGGCTGACATTTTACGTTTCGAATCAGCAAATGACAGATACGCTAGATTACAGCAACATTTTCCTGAAATAACTAGAAGAGCACCTTTGACAATGATTGCTTCATATCTTCAGATGACATTGGAAACATTAAGCAGAGTACGTGTATCAATAGCTAATGCTGAGAGCAAATAAAGCAAACTAACTATTAGGACTTAACTAACATCAAAAACAGGTCAGGATATAGCGTCCTGACCTGTTTCTTTAATAAACTTAAAAGCTATGGATTAATGAGATGTTAGTCATCGTCATCATCATCGAATTCATCCTCATCGTCGTCATCATCATATTCTATTGCTTCACTTTCTTCAATAATGTTACTAAAAGCTCCTGTTAAATCAAAATGATAGTTCTTTTTATTGTTAGAATATGGAAAATAAGAAGGAAGAGCCAACTTTGAACAAGGTAACGTTCGTAAACGGTGTGCAGATTAAAAACAAAAGTGGAAAGCACTGATGTGGGATAATTTTATCTATTATGGTAAGATTAATCAAAACAGAGGCAGTCATAAGTGTACTGATGGGGCATTTTATAAAGAAATTATTGTTTATCTTGCTGTTTGTCGGGGTACTGATTGCTCCGGCAAACGCACAAAACGAAAAGAATATGTATTCGTACAAGAAAATTGGCAACAAGTATATTGTCAGCATTAACAATCATACTGAAATTGTGAAAGCCCTGAATGCTTTCTGCAAGGAGAAAGGAATTCTGTCGGGTTCTATCAACGGGATTGGTGCTATCGGAGAGCTGACCCTCCGTTTCTTCAATCCCAAGACAAAAGCATATGATGATAAGACATTCCGGGAGCAAATGGAAATATCCAACCTTACAGGGAATATATCATCTATGAATGAGCAGGTATATCTTCATTTGCATATAACCGTCGGCAGGAGCGACTATTCCGCTTTAGCCGGACATCTACTTTCCGCAATACAGAATGGTGCAGGGGAGTTCGTGGTGGAAGATTATAGCGAGCGGATAAGTCGCACATATAATCCGGATTTAGGACTGAATATATACGATTTTGAAAGATAGTTGCCTATAAATATCGCTTGGAATACAGGATAATACATCATTCAGCTTAGATAATATATATCAAAAAAAGTTTATCAATTCTGTCACGTTAACTTTGCAACAGAAATAATTTAAAGACTATCAAATATGGATAAAGACAAGGATATGAGCCGCCGGAGATTCCTTAAAATGGCGGCATTGACAGGAGCTGCCATGTGTGTCGGGCCTACCTTGAACAAGGTAACGGCAGCAGAACGGGTATGGATGGGGAAACAACAAGTTGCAAACAACATCCCTGCAGGCATGGCGGCGGTGCGCACTCGGCGAACATTGGGACACGGAAATACGGCATTCACTGTTTCTGCAATGGGATATGGCTGTATGGGCTTGAACCATAACCACAGCCAGTACCCGAGCAGGGAAAAAGAAATCGCCCTGGTGCATGAAGCTGTTGAACGTGGGGTGACCCTTTTCGATACAGCCGAAAGCTACGGCTACCACATCAATGAAAAATTGGTCGGCGAAGCCTTGAAAGGATATACCGACCGGGTATTTGTGTCATCGAAGTTCGGACATAAGTTTGTAAACGGTGTGCAGATTAAAACCGAAGAGGACAGCACTCCGGCCAACATCCGCCGGGTTTGTGAAAACTCGTTGCGCAATCTCGGAGTTGAAACATTGGGCATGTTCTACCAGCACCGCATAGACCCGAACACACCGATTGAAGCGGTGGCTGAAACATGCAGCAAACTCATCAAGGAAGGTAAAATCCTGCATTGGGGCATGTGTGAAGTAAACGTTGATACCATCCGCCGTGCGCACAAGATATGTCCGGTTACGGCAATCCAAAGCGAATATCACTTGATGCACCGCATGGTAGAGACGAACGGAGTGTTGGAGCTGTGCGAGGATTTGGGCATCGGTTTCGTTCCATACAGTCCGCTGAACCGTGGTTTTTTGGGCGGTATGATCAATGAATATACCAAGTTTGATGTTACCAACGACAACCGGCAGACCTTGCCACGCTTCCAGCCCGAAGCCATACGCGCCAACTATCGTATTGTGGAAGTTCTTAACGCTTTCGGCCGTACAAGAGGCATTACCCCGGCACAGATAGCTTTGGCCTGGCTGATGAACAAGAAGCCTTTTATCGTGCCTATTCCGGGCACCACCAAACTCTCTCATCTGGAAGAGAACCTTCGTGCCTGCGACATCCGTTTCACGGCAGAAGAGATAGAAGAACTGGAAACAGCCGTAGCTGCCATTCCTGTGGTGGGTAGCCGCTACGATGCCTTGCAGGAGTCTAAAATCCCAAAATAATCCGTGTATGAAGAAACAGATATTTTACATGACGTTCATCGCTTTACTGTCGGGCTGTAATTGTTACAAAGGGAATATTCTGCAAATAGAGGAACAAGGCAGTTTTGCCGTAGGTGGCACCGTACTGACCGATTCATTGGGACACAAATACCACGGCGACCATGCTTATGTATTTTATCAGAAACCGGTTGATGCACGGAAATATCCGCTTGTTTTTGCACATGGTGTCGGCCAGTTTTCCAAAACATGGGAGACCACTCCTGACGGACGCGAAGGGTTTCAGAATATATTTCTTCGCAAAGGTTTCTCCACCTATCTTGTCGACCAGCCTCGCCGGGGAAATGCCGGACGGAGTACGGAAGCTGTCACACTGGAACCGGTATTCGATGAAGAAGAATGGTTCAACCGTTTCCGTGTGGGAATCTATCCTGATTATTTCGAGGGTGTACAGTTCAGTCGCGACCGGGAAGCCTTAAACCAGTACTTCCGGCAGATGACGCCGACCATCGGACCTTTGGACTTCGATGTCTATTCCGATGCCTATGCTGCTCTTTTTGACAAAATCGGTCCGGCCATATTTGTCACTCATTCACAAGGCGGTCCGGTGGGTTGGTTTACTTTGCTCAAAACGAAGAACATCAAAGCCATTGTAGCATACGAACCCGGTGGAAGTGTACCCTTCCCAACCGGTCAAGTTCCCGAAGAAGGCAAAGTCTTGACACGGTCTAAAAAAACAGAAGGAATAGAAGTCCCTATGGCAGTTTTCAAGAGATACATGGAAATTCCCATCATCATTTACTATGGGGATAACCTGCCCGAAACAGACGAACATCCGGAACTTTACGAATGGACACGCCGTCTGCATCTCATGCGCAAGTGGGCCGAAATGCTCAATAAGCTGGGCGGTGACGTGACGGTCATTCATCTGCCCGATGTCGGTCTGCATGGGAATACGCACTTCCCGATGTCGGATTTGAACAATGTGGAAGTAGCTGACCTGCTGTCGAAGTGGCTGTATGAGAAACAGCTGGACAGATAGAAATTAACAGAGGATAACCCCAAAACCTAAATAAAAATAGTTATGAAACTGAAGTGCTTATTGGCAATGCTGCTCTTAACCTTCCTTTCGTGCAGCAACACTCCGGCTGTTGAAGATAAGATAGATTCGTTGCCTCACTCAGAGCCGGGGAAAACATTGATAGTCTATTTCTCATGGAGCGGACATACGCAAACTGTAGCCAACATTATCCATGAACTTATTGGATGCGACATGGTGGAGATTGAACCGGAAGAACCCTATTCTGATGAATATAATGAAGTGGTTGACCGTTTCAAAAATGAAAGAGACAATCATATTCTTCCAGCTCTGCGTACAAAAGTAGAGAATATGGATGATTATGATACATTGATTATCGGTAGTCCTATTTGGGGTGGTCTTCTGTCTTCTCCTGTAAAAAGTTTCCTGTCCGGTTATGATTTGTCCGGGAAAAAGATACTCCCATTCTGTACACATGGAGGAAGCGGAACAGCACAAAGTGTGGATAATATCCGCAAACTATGTCCCCATGCTGAAATATTGCTGTTTATGGCAGTCAAACTGCAAACTCTCGGAATGAAGTGAAAAAATGGCTGTCAGAAGCCGGATTTTCTGTCGAATTAAATTACGCCCGTTTAATAGTTTTAATACTGAAATGAAATATCCTTTGTTATCCGCACTCTTTCATCCCCTTTTTCAGAGATTTGCAGATAGACCAGTAGTTGAGATTAGGGAATATGAGATTGTCTTCCTGACAGGGTCGGTAACGCTCGATAATCTGCAAAGGAGTATCCAACAGTTTCACTTGGAACGGCACTTTTGTCTTGTACCGTTTGGACAATATCCACTTCTCACCATTCACTTCTACGATGTTGCTATTGGTTAGTTCCTTGATGTCCACGAAAGAGAGGGCAGTGAAGCTGGCGAAAACAAAAATGTCACGAATATAGAACAGTTGGACATCCCCAACTCGTGCGTCATCAACGTTTTCAGTTCATCTTCCGTCAGGAACTCACGTTCCGTCACATTAGGGCTGATGTGGAATTGGGCAAACGTTTTTTTCGGTATTAGTCCGTTAAAGTGCACACACATGACAACGCCTTTCAGCCACATGCATTTTTCCCATATCGTCCCGTTGTGAAGTCCCGCTTTCGTTGATAGGTAGGCTGCAAACCCCTTGATGAAGTCGGGCTTAATCTCCAGCATGAACATATCCGTCCGTCTGTAAAAAGACTTGATGAACGCTGCCACATGGTTTCTTGCCACCACCCGTGAACGGTGGTTGCCATTACCCTGTCTTTTCCGACACGCTTCTTGAATACTTCGTTCTCACGTCCGGACGCTTTGAGCAGTGTCTCATACTCACTGCCGATACCCTGATAAGCATTGCTCACCATTTCAGCCGTCACGAACGCTTCACGGTCGAATATACGCAGGTAGTGCTTGATGATTTGAGCCTTGATGTTGTCAAGGGCAAGGTTGATATCACGTACTTCCGCACTCTTGCCTTTCGCCCTGTTCCCTTTCACGTCCCAAAGCGTTTTCGGGATACTCTACTTATAGCTGAACTGCGTCACAATCCCGTTAATCGTTACCCGTCCTATGATGCGGACAATATCGTTTTTCTCCTTGTTGCCGTTCACGTAGAACAGCACTTTGAATGTACTTCTTGCCATACTCGTTTTTTAAGTTTAAAATTAAGTATCAATGAGTTATGCCTTGTAAACCAACCGAAGCCATACGGAGAAAAATTCAGCACGGAGTATCAAAAACCACCTTTCACGGGGTAATGATTTAGCAACCTTTCTACTTCATAAATTTACTTTTTTTTGCGTTACCTCGTTTTATGCCTTTGTCCTCATTTGTCCTCACAAACGCTTTATTCATAGCCGTTTTAAAAACATTTCCGCCTTTCTATTCCTCTTTTCCACAGATTTTTAGTAAATTTATATCCGTCTAATTTTTAAGGTCCTATGTTCAGACTCAATCTAACCAAACATTGCATAAAGTGGTACTGTTTCATCCAAATGCAACTGATGGACACGTTCGTACATTATTTTGTGCTTGTATCGTTATATCTATTGCAGCTATTATCTGTAGTTCATTTGTATCCATGGCCCATTACAGACAGGCGTTATTCAGTATGACTTATTTTTCCTCCCTGGTGTTTTTTTGTGGAGTATGCATTGCGCATTTGCGGCACCGGTCAAATATCCGGATAGAGACATAAACCGTACACGATGGAAATATATTTTTTCATTCTATGGTTTGTGGACTCCGTGACCATTCTCCCTTATATGTTAACCTATATGTATTGGGATACGAATATTGTCCATGTCATTATCCTCCTTTACATTTTTATTATTGTCAAATAGATAAGATACTTACGGAAGAGTGGGTTATGACCTATATACCTGCGGTATCATGGTCTGTTTTTCTGCTATTCTGCTATACTATATAGAGCTTAATGTACAGCTTGAGGATTTCAAAACATTCGTGACGGGCTTTGGTGGGCAGTAATTCTAAGACTTTAAATAAAGAAAAATTAAGCCACCCCTTAAAAAAAAGAGATATTTCCTTTCAAAGAATTCATTTCTTTTATTACATTTGTATTAGTCTTTTGAAAATAGAAGATTTATAGTAAAGCGTTAAGGCATTATCCAAGTTCAGGAAATCCCCAATTTCGAAACAACAATTGGATAATACATTGGACGCTCCACGTTCTATCTATATAGATTTTTGTTATATATAGGCGTGGGGCTTTGTGTATTATATGTTGTTGAGTATGGGGATACTTCTGAACGGTAATACCAAAGTTCCCACGCTTAACTTTATATAAACACAACTCCAGGGAACAGGGTTGGCTTATAATAAACATTATGAAAGCAACTTGTTTTAAAAGCGAGACAACTGTCTCCAACGACTTTCCCCCTTTGTTTGTTACTGTCTTTTGTGGAATATTCTATCCTTTCATTTCCATTCCTGTCTCTTTCGGAACATACCGTTCATTATCATACAAATTACATGCCAAAGCACTTTTCTGCCTTCTCCTGCTATGGTACTAGATAATAGTAACTCCCCCTATCACATAGAGGAAGAACTTTGGTTACAGATACTTTCTCTGTCAAGAGAGTTGCAGGAGTGTAAAGCTAGTCTGCACCATAATACTTTGGACTGTATTTCCGATAAGATTGAAGGAATAGAAAGAGAACTGGATGTCTTATTGGATATTCTGCAAGGGAGGCAAGACAAAAAGACATCATAGTGCTATTTTTTATGACAATTTGTCTACGCCGATAAGTTATCCTATTATTTAAGCCTCGTTTAAGAATTCCGTTTTATGGGTTACCCACAATCGAATGGAATTTTTATATACTGAGAATAACACATGATATTAGTAATGGATTTTCAATATTCAGAGTGATAATGGATAAACGAATAGAAAACGCCATGAATGAGTTGATCAATACAGAAATATGGTCAACCGGTTTATACCTGTCATTGCAGGTTTATTTTGAAGATGAACGGCTTCCAATACTTAGCTCCTGGCTGAACTCCCAAGCACAGGACAATATGAACAAGGTTTATCAGATGATGAATCGGATATGCCATGATGGAGGATGTGTTGTAATCAATGAAATGAAACGGGATACACATGAATGGACAACGCCATTGAATGCCTTGAATGAATTGCTTGAACATGAGCAGTACATATCACGTCAGGTAAACACATTTCTCATATTATGCTGGAATGTAAGCATGTCCTTCCATTCTTTCATCAGCGGGCTGTATGCAGACCGTATATATGTAAGTACGGCATTTATGGAATTGTTACGTATCCTCGCCAAGGAAAACGAACGGAAACTACCTTATTTTTGACGGTATGGATTTAAGATTGATGTTATGCAAAATTTAATATTGCAGAATGCTATCTGGTATGTTTTTTGCGATATAATAATCGATAATAAACTATATGTCATCATGGATATATTTGTATATTTAACATTGTGTTTCACTTCGCTATTCACCTTGATGGACCCTCTTGGAGTGATGCCGGTATTCCTGCAAATGACTGATGGAATGGATACGAAAGAACGCAGATATATCGCCTTGAAAGCATGTACCATTGCATTTATCATATTAGTCCTTTTTACATTATCGGGCAGGTTTCTGTTTCATTTTTTCGGCATCTCAACAAACGGATTCCGGATTGTGGGAGGTATCATCATCTTTAAAATCGGATATGATATGTTGCAGGCACATTTTACCCATGTGAAACTGAATGAAACTGAACGAAAAGAATATTCCAAAGATATAACCATCACACCTCTTGCCATTCCGATGTTATGCGGTCCGGGAGCGATTTCCAGTGGAATAACATTGATGGAAGATGCTTCGGAATATACTTTCAAAATAGTATTGCTTGGCGTAATCGCTTTGGTCTGCATTCTTTCCTTCTTTATTCTGTGCGCGTCCACCCAGCTTTTAAAAATCTTGGGAGAGACGGGAAACAATGTGATGATGAGACTGATGGGACTTATTCTAATGGTGATCGCCGTGGAATGTTTTATCAGCGGGATACGTCCGGTATTAATTGAAATCTTGAAACAAGCCCATGCTTGTTCTTAAAGAAGAGAGATAATTTGGATTTATTATTAACATTAAAAGTTTGATTCATCATGACTGAAAAATTGCAAAATGCTCTGAATGAGCAAATCACAGCAGAATTATGGTCTGCCAACCTGTATTTATCAATGTCTTTTTATCTGGAAAGAGAGGGCTTTTCCGGAATGGCTCGCTGGATGCAGAAACAGTCTGCAGAAGAGACCGGGCATGCATATGCCATTGCCGGGTACATGATTAAGCGTGAGGCAACCCCGAAAGTAGACAAGGTCGATGTGGTTCCACAAGGTTGGGGTAACCCTGTTGAAGTATTCGAGCATGCTTTGGAGCATGAAAAACATGTTTCCAAACTGATTGATGAGTTGGTACAGGTAGCATCCGAAGAGAAAGACAATGCCACTCAGGACTTCTTGTGGCAATTTGTTCGTGAGCAAGTAGAAGATGAAGCGAATGTACTCAATATTGTTAGTCATCTGAGGAAAGCCGGAGACTGTGCTATCCTTTTTATGGATGCAAAACTGGGTGAACGGGAGTCATAAACCAGAATAATCAATAAAAATAAATAAAATGAAAATAGTAGATTTATTGGGAGGAAAGGCTGAGTACTACCTGAACCATACATGTAAGACGATAGACAAACAACTTATCCATATTCCGGGACCGGATATGATAGATAAGGTATGGATGAATTCCGACAGGAATATCCGTACATTGGAAAGTTTGCAGGCTTTATACGGACATGGACGTCTGGCCAATACGGGCTATGTATCCATTCTGCCTGTAGACCAGGGCATAGAACATTCTGCAGGAGCGTCTTTCGCCCCCAATCCGCTTTATTTCGATCCCGAAAACATCATAAAGCTGGCCATTGAAGGAGGGTGTAATGCCGTGGCATCCACATTCGGTGTGTTGGGCGCCGTGGCACGCAAATATGCACACAAGATACCTTTTATCGTCAAGCTGAACCATAATGAGTTGCTGACTT
Source organism: Parabacteroides sp. (assembly GCA_019417325.1). GTDB lineage: Bacteria > Bacteroidota > Bacteroidia > Bacteroidales > Tannerellaceae > Parabacteroides. Next base: position 26,199 of record DXVO01000038.1, read on the forward strand.
ATCCGAACAGCTACGACCAGGTAATGTTCGGTACGGTGAAAGAGGCATGGAACATGGGAGCCGTAGCTGTCGGTGCTACCATTTATTTCGGTTCGGAACAAAGCCGCCGCCAGATAGTGGAAGTGTCACAGGCTTTTGAATATGCCCACGAACTGGGAATGGCTACTATTCTGTGGTGCTATTTGAGAAACAGCAGCTTCAAAAAGGATGGTACCGACTATCATGCCGCTGCCGACTTGACAGGACAAGCCAACCATATCGGGGTTACCATTAAAGCCGATATCGTGAAGCAGAAGCTCCCATCCAATAACGGCGGTTTCAAGGCTATCGGATTCGGAAAGACAAACGAGTGTATGTATTCGGAACTGACCACTGACCATCCGATAGACCTTTGCCGTTATCAGGTGGCGAATGGCTATATGGGACGTGTCGGATTGATTAACTCGGGCGGTGAATCCCATGGGGAATCCGACCTGCATGATGCTGTCGTAACGGCAGTAGTAAATAAGCGTGCAGGTGGTATGGGGCTGATCAGCGGTCGTAAGGCTTTCCAGAAACCGATGAAAGACGGAATTCAACTTCTGAACACCATTCAGGACGTATATCTGGATTCTTCAATAACCATTGCATAAAGAAGAAGTATCCATGAAAAGAATAGTGTTATTACGTCATGGCGAAAGTCTATGGAACAAAGAAAACCGTTTTACTGGATGGACGGACGTGGATTTAAGCGAGAAAGGAGTTGAAGAAGCCTGCAAGGCAGGCGATGCATTACGGGAGGCTGGATTTTCTTTTGAGGCAGCTTACACTTCTTACTTGAAACGTGCCGTAAAAACGTTGAACTGTGTCTTGGACCGGCTGGATAAAGACTGGATTCCGGTTGAAAAGACCTGGCGGCTGAACGAGAAGCATTACGGCATGCTTCAGGGACTGAATAAGAGTGAAACAGCGGTCCAATATGGTGAAGAACAAGTACACATCTGGCGAAGAAGCTATGACGTGGCTCCCGCTCCGGTAGGCAAAGATGATCCCCGTAATCCGGGCATGGATATCCGCTATGCCGGTGTACCAGATAGCGAACTTCCCCGTACGGAATCCCTGAAAGATACTATTGGGCGTGTCATGCCTTACTGGAAATGCATCATCTTTCCCGCATTGATGTATAAGGACAGCCTGCTGGTAGTCGCCCATGGTAACAGCCTGCGCGGAATCATCAAGCATCTCAAAGGAATTTCCGATACGGATATTTCCAACCTGAACCTGCCTACGGCAGTTCCTTATGTCTTTGAATTTGACGACAGGCTGGTTCTTGTCAAGGACTACTACCTTGGAAACCCGGAAGAGATACGGAAACGGGCAGAAGCTGTGGCCAAACAAGGGATGGCTAAAAAATAAAAATCTGTCTATCAAGCAGATGCTTTTTTTTAAGTTTTAATTATTAACTTTTAAAGAGGAGGTAAAAATGGTACCTGTAAAAACAAACCAGAATTGGTTACCGAGTATTTTTAACGATTTCTTTGACAATGAATGGATGGCAAGAGCAAACGCTACGGCTCCAGCCATCAATGTGATTGAGAATGAAAAGGACTACAAGGTAGAACTGGCAGCTCCGGGAATGACCAAGAATGATTTTAAGGTAAGTGTGGATGAAAGCAACAATCTGGTAATCTGCATGGAAAAAAAGGACGAGAAAAAGGAGGAGAAGAAAGACGGAAAATACTTGCGCCGTGAATTCTCCTATTCCCGATTCCAGCAGAGTATCCTGCTGCCGGATAATGTGGAAAAAGATAAAATTTCGGCCAAAGTGGAACACGGGGTCCTGTTTATCGATATTCCCAAAGTCGTAGATAAGAAGGTTCAGGAAACCACCAAAACTATTGATGTCAAATAAGATATCTTGATGAGACTCTACAGAAGGCATTTCTTATTATCAGGGAATGCCTTCACCCGGATATTTGAATTCCAAAATAAATATAATGAGAGGATTTGATTTCGATAAAGCGCTGGTAGCCCTTCAGAATGAACTGCATTGTTTTGCATATAAACTGACTGCTGACAAGGATGAAGCAGAAAACTTGTTGCAGGAAACAATGTTGAGGACGTTGGATAATAAGGATAAGTTTGATTCCGGTACGAATTTTAAAGGCTGGATGTATACCATCATGCGCAATGCATTTATCAATAATTGCCGGACAAAGAAAATACGAGGGAATTTATATGTATTATCAGAACCTGAATATCATTTCCTGTTAAGGGACGACTCTTTCATTTTCGTGGATAACGGGCATGATGCAAAAGAGATAAGGGAAGCCCTTAAAACATTGCCTAAAGCACATTATGTCGTTTTTATGTTGTACCGGAGTCAAATATCGGGAAATAGCCGCAAAGATAGGAGTGTCACTGAGTACGATAAAAAGCCGTATCTTTTATAGCAGAAAAAGGCTAAAACAGTTGCTTTCTAATTTTGCCTGATTAATTAAAATATAAAAAACAAATTATGGATAACAAGTATATTGGAATTCTGACTTCCGGAGGGGATGCTTCAGGAATGAACGCGGCTATCCGTGCCGTGACCCGCGCCGCCATTTTTAACGGATTTAAAGTGAAAGGAATTTATAGAGGTTACGAGGGGCTGATTGCCGGTGAAGTGAAAGAACTCACGACGGAAGATGTAAGTAGCATTATCCAGAGGGGAGGCACCATACTGAAAACAGCTCGCTCCGAGACTTTCACCACTCCCGAAGGACGCAAGAAAGCTTATAAGGTCATACAGAAAGAGAACATCAATGCTTTGATAATTATCGGTGGAGACGGTTCCCTGACGGGAGCCCGTATCTTTGCGGAGGAGTATGATGTGACGTGCATAGGATTGCCCGGCACCATTGACAATGACCTATATGGTACCGATTTTACCATAGGATATGATACGGCATTGAACACCATTGTGGAATGCGTGGATAAAATCAGGGACACGGCAACCTCCCATGACCGTATCTTCTTTGTCGAAGTGATGGGGCGTGATGCGGGCTTCCTGGCACAAAACAGCGCAATAGCTTCCGGTGCTGAAGCGGCCATCATCCCGGAGGACAGGACGGACGTGGACCAGTTGGAAACATTCATCGGGCGCGGATTCAGAAAGACGAAAAACAGCAGCATCGTAATTGTGACCGAAAGTCCTGAAAACAAGAATGGAGGTGCCATATATTACGCCGACCGGGTAAAGAAGGAATATCCCGGGTATGATGTCAGGGTTTCTATCCTGGGCCATCTGCAACGGGGTGGTGCTCCGAGTGCCAATGACCGTATACTGGCAAGCCGGCTGGGTGAAGCCGCAATCCAGGCCTTAATGGAAGGCCAGCGAAATGTTATGATAGGCATACGGAACAACGAGATTGTTTATGTTCCTTTTGTCCAGGCAATCAAAAAGGACAAGCCTATTGACAAAAGCCTGATCCGGGTCCTTAACGAATTATCGATCTAAAATAACCGTTAATATGTCAGAAGTTGCTCCTTTAATATCGGATCTTGCCATAATTCTGATTATTGCCGGTATTGTAACCGTCATTTTCAAGTGGCTGAAGCAACCGGTCATATTGGGCTACATTGTAGCCGGTATTATGGCGGGTCCTTCCGTTTCTCTGGTCCCGACTGTTTCCGATCCTGCCAATATCAAAATATGGGCGGACATCGGTGTCATTTTTCTGCTGTTCGCGATGGGACTGGACTTTTCGTTCAAGAAATTGATAAATGTGGGCATTACGGCTATCGTTGCCACTGTCACTATTGTATGTGGCATGATGTTCATAGGTTATACAGCGGGGAATGCAATGGGGTTCTCCCACATGAGCAGTATTTTTCTGGGTGGAATGTTGTCCATGTCGTCCACGGCCATCGTATTCAAGGCCTTCAATGACATGGGACTTCTCCAACAGAAATTCACTGGCATTGTCTTGGGGATTCTTGTTATCGAAGATCTGGTGGCTGTAGTGATGATGGTTGTTCTTTCCACGTTGGCGGTAGGCAAACATTTTGAAGGGAAGGAGATGCTGGAAAGTATATTGAAGCTGGCCGCTTTCCTGATTTTCTGGTCGGCATTGGGTATCTATCTGATACCTACCCTGCTGAAGAAGATACGCCGTTTCACCAGCAACGAGATTTTATTGATAACCTCTCTGGGACTTTGCCTGGGAATGGTGATGATTGCGACAAAAGCGGGATTTTCTGCCGCATTGGGAGCCTTTGTCATGGGGTCCCTGCTGGCAGAGACCGTTGAAGCGGAAAAAATCGTACATATCGTACAGCCGGTAAAAGACCTGTTCGCTTCCATATTTTTCGTGTCGGTAGGAATGATGATCGATCCTGCCATGATGTGGGAATATGCCGTCCCTATTTTCATCCTGACATTGCTGGTACTGTCCGGTCAGGTACTGTTCGGGAGCTTTGGTGTCTTGCTTTCCGGCCAGCCGTTGAAAATTGCCATACAGTCCGGCTTTTCACTGACACAGGTCGGTGAATTCGCATTCATCATCGCATCTTTAGGCGTCAGTCTGAATGTTACGGACAAGTATCTCTATCCGGTCATAGTGGCAGTATCTGTCATAACGACTTTTCTTACCCCCTATATGATACGGCTTTCGGAACCAGCATACCGGTTTATAGACATCCACATGCCTGAATCCCTGAAAGATTATCTCGTACACTATACGTCCGGGGCAATGACTGTAAAACACCAGGGTACTTGGCATAAACTGATCCGGTCTATGCTGGTGTCTGTCACACTCTATCTGGTCGTATGCGTTTTTTTCATCACTTTATATTTTTCCTATGTGCATCCTTTGATTAGGAAAAGTCTGCCGGGAATGGAAGGGAACTTGTTGGGCTTCATCATCATCTTTCTTGTCATATCCCCGTTTCTATGGGCCATCATCATGAAAAGGAACAATTCAACCGAGTTCCGTAAACTCTGGACGGACAACAAGTTCAACAGAGGGCCTTTGGTATCAATAGTACTTGTCAAAATACTGATCTGCACGATTATCATGATGAGTATCATTACCCATCTTTTCAATGTTGCCTTGGGAGCCGGGTTGGTAGTCTCTTCCATTATCATTGCCGTCATTTATTTTTCCAAGCGGATCAAGAAACGGTCGCTGACTATAGAGAGACAATTTATGGCAAACTTTCAGGGGACGGACGGGAATGGACTTTCTACAGAAAGTGATACAGGCTCCACCCTTGGCAGCAATATCCCGTTCAAGGAATTACATTTGGCGGATTTCACAGTATCCCCTGATTCCATATATGTGGGCAGAACATTAAAAGAAAGCAGCTTGCGCACCTTGTTTCAGATAAATGTGATTTCAATCACCCGTGGAGAAAAACGCCTAGATATACCACAAGGGGAAGAACATCTCTATCCATATGACAAGGTTACGGTCGTAGGTACGGACCGACAGTTGGAAAGCTTCCGGACATCCATGGAGCAAAAGAAGGTAGAAAGGAACGGGAACGGAACATCCTCGCAGGATGAGATGGAAATAGGGCAATTTCCTGTCGAAGGAGGTTCACCATTGATCGGAAAGACGATCCGGGAGGCAGACATATCGGATAGCATCATTATCGGAATAGAGAGGAGTACCGTGAATATTATGAATCCAGACCCTGATACAATTTTCAAGGAGAATGATACGGTATGGATTGTCGGTAAACGAAAAATAATAAAAGGACTGAATAAAGATTAGGACTTATTTAATTAAAATGTCATGGAATATTCAAGTTATAATGTAAATACCCCTCAGTGGAGGGAGATTACAGTAGGTTCACATCTTCCTGCAGAACTGCGAAAACTTGCAGAAATCGCACATAATCTCTGGTGGACATGGAATGATGACGCAAAGAAACTGTATTGTGATTTGGATTCGGAACTTTGGAAAGAGGTGGAACAGAATCCGGTATTGTTTCTGGAGCGGATAAATTATGAGAAGCTTGTAGCGCTGGCACATGATGAGAACTTTGTCTATAAAATGGATGCCGTCTATTCCGCCTTCAAAAAATACGTAGATGTGGAACCGGATCACCAGCGCCCGTCAATAGCTTATTTCAGCATGGAATACGGCTTGGATGAAGTCCTTAAGATATATTCCGGCGGTTTGGGAATGTTGGCGGGGGATTACCTGAAAGAGGCGTCGGACAGCAATGTGGACCTTTGTGCCATAGGACTTTTGTACCGTTACGGTTATTTTGACCAGTCGCTTTCCATGGACGGCCAGCAGACAGTCAATTATAAAGCGCAGAATTTCGGGCAGCTCCCGATTGAAAAGGTAATGCAACCGGATGGGAAACAACTGGTAATCCACGTCCCCTATGCCGACAGTTTTGTGGTACATGCCAATGTCTGGAAAGCCAGTGTGGGGCGTATTCCCCTTTATCTGCTGGATACGGACAATGAACTCAACAGCGAGTTTGACCGCCCTATCACTCACCATCTGTATGGAGGCGACTGGGAGAATCGGCTAAAACAGGAAATACTGCTTGGCATAGGCGGGATGATAACGCTGAGAGCTTTAGGTATAACGAAAGATGTATATCACTGTAATGAGGGGCATGCCGCACTGATCAATATCCAGCGGCTTTGTGATTACATAAATGGCGGCTTGAATTTCGGGCAGGCCATGGAGCTGGTACGTGCTTCCTCACTTTATACCGTACATACTCCCGTACCCGCTGGTCATGATTATTTTGACGAAGGGCTTTTCAATAAATATATGAAGGGATATCCTGGCAAGTTGGGTATAACCTGGGATAACCTGATGGATCTCGGGCGTCACAATCCGGGAGACAAGGAGGAACGTTTCTGCATGTCTGTCTTCGCCTGCAAGACCTGCCAGGAGGTAAACGGTGTCAGCAAGTTGCATAAATCGGTATCCCAGCAAATGTTTGCGCCGATCTGGAAGGGATACTTCCCGGAAGAGAACCATGTGGGTTATGTAACCAACGGGGTACATCTGCCTACCTGGTGTGCGGCAGAATGGAAAAAGCTTTTCAAGGACAATTTTGATGAGAATTTTTTCTGCGACCAGTCCAATCAGAAAATCTGGGAGGCCGTCTATGGCATCCCGGATGAAGAGATATGGAATACCCGGTTAAAACAGAAAGCAAAATTGCTGGACTATATCAAAAGCAAATGCAGCAAGGACTGGCTCAGGAGTCAGATTGATCCGGCATTGAGCGTTTCCATTTTTGAGAGATTCAATCCCGATGCTCTTCTAATAGGCTTCGGACGCCGTTTTGCTACATATAAGAGGGCTCATCTTCTGTTCACGGATATAGACCGACTTGCCAGGATTGTGAATAATCCGAAATATCCGGTACAGTTCATCTTTGCAGGCAAAGCCCATCCCAATGACGGTGCCGGGCAGGGGCTGATCAAGCAAATCGTGGAAATATCCCGGCGTCCGGAATTTTTAGGTAAAATCATATTCTTGGAGAATTACGACATGGACCTGGCACGCCATCTTATCTCGGGGGTGGATATTTGGATGAACACCCCTACGCGGTTGGCAGAAGCTTCGGGTACGTCGGGCGAGAAGGCATTGATGAACGGTGTGCTTAATTTCTCCGTGCTGGACGGTTGGTGGTATGAAGGATACCGTAAGGATGCTGGATGGGCACTGACTGATAAAAGGACTTATCAGAATGAACAGTACCAAAACCAGCTGGATGCCGAAGCCATCTATTATTTGTTGGAGCATGACATCCTGCCACTGTATTACGAGCATGGGGGGAAGAACTATTCGGAAGACTGGGTCAAGTATATCAAGAACTCAATCGCACAAATCGCTCCCCATTTTACCATGAAAAGACAGTTGGACGACTACTATGACAGGTTCTATAACAAACTGTCAGAGCATTTCCACATTCTGGCAGCCGACAACTTTGCGAAGGCGAAAATGATGGCTGACTGGAAAGCAAACGTCCGAAGCAGATGGGATGCCATAGAAATCAAATCCATAGAGGCAGGGAATGGGCTGAATGCCACGGTTGAAGCCGGAAAGGAATATGAGGTGACGGTTGTCGTTGATGAGAAAGGCCTGGATGACGCAATCGGAATAGAATCGGTCATTATCAGGCGTGAAGACGGTCAGGATCACATATATGAGGTTATTCCCCTTTTGCCGGTTTCCAAGAATGGGAATTTATATACCTTTAAGGCGACATCCGGCATTTTCAACGCTGGAAGCTTCAAGCAGGCCTTCCGTATGTATCCCAAGAATGCTTTGTTACCTCACCGACAAGATTTCTGTTATGTACGATGGTTTTAATGAACAGTAAAAGGATATGCAAAAACAACGTATGAGCGGGCAAAATCAAAAAACAGATAAACGGATAGCATGGCCGATCATCATCATGAACTTCACGGGAGTGTATGACTACGAGGCGTTTGCCTGGAACAATAAATTTATATGGCTGGATTGTCGTCATCTTTATGGTACAGATGGCTACTGTGACAGGGAGGGGGCTTTGGCTTTGAAGGGGATGATTGCTGATTATCCGGCGGAGGGAGTCCATTTCATCGATTCAGGCAATTATCATTATTTGACTAAATTCTGGACAGACAAACTTGAAACTCCGTTTTCGCTGATTGTGTTCGACCACCATCCCGATATGCAGCCACCGTTGTTTGACAACATACTTTCTTGCGGAAGTTGGGTAAAGGATATATTGGACCATAACAACAACTGCAAGAAAGTAATTATCGTAGGTTCTTCAGACAAACTGATACAGGCTGTGCCGAAAGGATATGAAAGACAAGTTCGGTTTTACAGTGAAACTACGCTCATGCACGAAGAGGGTTGGCAGAACTTTTCTTCCGGACATATCAACGGACCGGTTTACATTTCCATAGACAAGGATGTCTTGAATCCGGCTTCGGCAGCAACAAACTGGGATCAAGGTTCTCTCAGCTTATGGGAATTGGAGAAACTGCTGGCTGTTATTCTTCAGAAAGAACAGGTAGTAGGCATTGACATCTGTGGGGAATGCTCCACAACACTCAATCTTTTTGAAGAAAAACGGGAAACCGTCATGGATAGCCAGGCAAACAAAGAATTGCTCAGATTTATCCGGTCATCCTCCGGCCTTCAATAGAATTAGTTTTTTTGTTATTATAATTATCATATAAAAATAAAATAATTTAGCTTTATGGAAACAATTGTTCGTAGAATTGGACTTGTTGCACACGATGCAATGAAAAAAGACATGATAGAGTGGGTTCTCTGGAACTCGGAACGTCTGATAGGACATAAATTCTATTGTACGGGTACAACCGGTACACTAATTAAAAAAGCCCTTGAAGAAAAACATCCTGAAATCAAATGGGATATCACAATCCTGAAATCTGGTCCTTTAGGAGGTGACCAGCAAATTGGTTCGCGGATCGTAGAAGGAGAAATAGACTATCTGTTCTTTTTTACAGATCCGATGACACTACAGCCGCATGATACGGATGTGAAAGCATTGACCAGACTGGCTGGAGTTGAAAATATTGTTTTCTGCTGTAACCGTTCGACTGCGGACCACATTATTACGAGTCCCTTATTCACTGACCCAACTTACGAACGTATTCACCCGGATTACACCAATTACACGCAGCGTTTTGAAAACAAGGGAATCATATCTGAAGCAGTGGAGCAAGTGAAAAAGCGGAGGAATAAAAGTGAGAATAACATTTCTAAATGAACTGTAATAAGTAGTAGAATATTTATAAGGCTATCTAAGAAACAAGTTGTTTACATCTTTCAGAATAGGTATCAGCTGAATAGTAATCTGCTAAGTTTGTGTCAAAACGTTGGCACAAACTCTTTTATATTTTACAGTTCTGCTATATTTTCTTTTGGCTATGCTGCTTTTTCCAGGGGCAGCGGATTTTTCCGGTTGGCAAGCTTTCCTTTAAGCGTATAGCCTAGCCAGTCTGAACATGAAGAATTTCAGATCAGCCACCCCTCTAAACTGGCTTCGAAGAGCTTTGATTTTAGCATTGAACGACTCCGCTGAAGCATTTGTCAATCGTTCTTCAAAATTTTAGGGGAAATACCTAAAGATACAAAAAGCCAACTAATTCGCAATACTTTTAGTATGAATTAGTTGGCTAATTTTATAGGATTTACTGAATATCCCCTAGTTAAAACAGCTATGCACAATTCCTTTTATTCCGTTTTCAGGTATATGGCATACAAATTGTCAATAATACCATCTGCTAAGCCAATGACCGGAACATGGATATACTCAGCTTTGACAATACCTGCAATTATCAGAAATATCTCAGCGGCGGGAACAATAACATCTGCACGGTCAGTTTTCAGATTAAATTCTTCCATGCGCTGTTATACCGGCACCACGAGTGACCGTTTCTCCGGATGGTATGAATTTGAAGTATCAACATAAAATCGGATTGTTATGGAAACCGTATGTTTTGAAAGGAAGGCGTTCGAGGAATTTGCCATGAAAATCGAACGGTTCATACATAGGGTGGAGGGAATCCCCATCTGGATTTGAAAGGCGTGAAGAGGACGGCTGGCTGGCTCGACCACCAGGATGTCTGCCTGAAGCTGAAAATCAGCAAGCGCACCTTGCAGACCTTGCGGGATAACGGCACGCTCGCCTATACCAAGATAGGCAACCGTACCTATTACCTGCCGGAAGACGTGGAGCGTATCGTCACGAAAGTGGAGGACAGACGCAAGGATGCACGCTACAGGGGGCACACCATTTGAAGGAATTGAACTGAAGTATCAACAAAAGACAAATGAGCAGTATGTATAATAGAGTTTATATCGAATAATTGATTAAAGCGTTCTTTGATTTATCTTTGTGATCTAAAAAGTTCAATTGATGTATTACGACAAGATTCGCCACCGTCATAGCCAAGTGCTTGCTGCGACAGGATTAACTCCTGCAGAGTTTGACGCTTTGCTAATAACTTTCAAGTACCATTGGGATGAATATTACAGCCATTTTACCTTGGAAGGTAAAGTGCGCCAACGTATATCTTACAACAGTGTTGTCTCTGATTCAGGACAAAATGTTCTTCATATTGGTATATCTGAAGATCAATCCCCTTCAGGAACTCCATGCTATTCAGTTTGAGATGACCCAGCCCCAGGCCAATAGATGGATTCACCTTCTTTCTGAGATTCTCCGGCGTACATTGAAAACGCTTGGTGAATTGCCTGACCGTAACTCCAAACGTCTGATACACATTCTTCAAGGGTGCGAAGAAGTCTTGTTGGACGGAACCGAGCGACCTATTCAGCGTCCTTTGGATGAAGACTGGCAGTCTGCATGCTATAGTGGTAAAAAAAACTCATAGCATAAAGAATAACCTGTTATGTACTAACAATCTTCGGATTGTATGGTTGAGCTCCACATACAAAGGTCATGTCCATGACAAAAAGATTTGTGATGAAGAACCTCTTCTACTTCCCAAAGGTATTAGGCTCTGGCAGGATACAGGTTTCATCGGACACAAACCGGATGGAGTTGAAATATGCATGCCCAAAAAGAAACCTAAAGGGAAAGAGCTTACTTGTGTTGAAAAACAAGAGAACAAGCGGATTTCCGGAGTTAGGATTAAAGTGGAGCATGCCATAGGTGGTATGAAAAAATGCCGTATTGTCAAAGAACGATTCAGATGCCATAAATTCGGTTTCGAAGATATGGTGATTCTTATTGCTTGTGGATTACACAACTTCAGAATCAGTCACAAAATGAGTCATATAACAAATTAATCTATATAATGTTTAATGAATTGAAAACGAAAGACGATGCGTGGATGCAGTCCATCCACGAGCGTATCGACCGGCTGTCGGCGATGATTGACGGCATTTTCGGAGATGGCGCGGTTCCGCCAAAAGAAGACGTGTACCTGTGCGACAGTGAGGTGGCGTGTATGCTGAAAGTCAGCCGCAGGACATTGGGCGAGTATCGGAGCAACGGCACGCTGCCTTACTATGTACTTGGTGGCAAGGTCTTGTACAAGAGGAGCGAGATCGAGCAGGTGTTGGAACGGGAATATAGGAGTGTCGGCAAGGCGCGGGGAAGCGGATGAAGATTCCATTTACCTGTTTTTTACGCACTTGTACAGGCTGCGGGCATTAAGACTGTCCGCATAAAGGCTGGACGTTTGCGTGCGCCAGCCACAGACTGTTTTTTAGAGGTGAGGGAGTTTGCCGTCTGGAAAAAGAACCTCTTTTTGGACTTTGGCACAAAGTCGTCCCCTGCCCGGTATCAGACTGTAATTCCTGTATGCAATCCTTTTCTGACTGTTCTCGTAACAGTCTGTTTCAATCCTGCCTGACCTTTGTTTACTTTTCATAAAGAGACTGTACCGCCTTTGTGACCGGGATATGAAACCGAAAGATTGTTTTTGACGGTTGCTAAAAAAGAAAAATCAAAGGTGTTTTGCATGTTCCGTAAAAAATCGTACCTTTACATAAAGTGAGTTGCACATCAACGCAATTGATGCAAGTATGTAGAAACCAGAACGGTTGCCAACTCGTTACCTCGTTTTTTGATGATCCGCATAAACTTTTATTCTTAGCGGATTATGTGATTCTTTCAAAAATAATCTCTATTTTGGGAATACGGCTTTCTGAATATCGGAAATTCTATGTGCCTGCCGTTTTACATCCCCTCCCTACAATCTACAACGACATGCTATCAGAACACTTCCCCATAAAATTTCTATTTTTCCTGTGAAATTATTCTCTTATTCAAAAAAAATAGTATCTTTGTCCTATAAAAGTTGTTCATAAGTATGAGACTGTAAAGTACTGAAATTAGCACAATCTCCAAATCGTTACCTTAGACTTTTCAGAACTTCCATAAGCGTTTGTCTTTCAAATTAATCCATCAAATTGATAAGAATTTAAAGTAAAAAATCACTCCGAAAGCAAAAAAGACACACAAAAATAACATCTTCTTCATATCTTGCTTAACTTAATTTTTTACCTTTGAAGCTTGATAAATGAAAATGTAGAAGATGATACAACAAGAATTAACCGGCGATTTCCAACTAAAATGGGATCGTATACAGCAGGCGATGAAACAAATAAATGCTGATGGCTGCCTGCTGACAGTAGATGTGAATCTGTATTATACAACCGGACGTATTTATAGCGGATATTTTTATCTGCCGGTAGAAGGAACTCCCTGGTTCTTCATAAAACGCCCGAACGGATTGAGTGGCAAGCAGGTAGAATATATACGCAAACCGGAGCAAATGCCGGAACTCTTTGCTGCTCATGGACTAAAAATGCCCGAAAAACTTTTACTGGAAGCAGACGAACTGACTTATAATGATTATGTTCGTTTACAAAACGTGTTCAATCCGAAAGAGACAGCAAATGCTACAGCATTGATCCGTACACTCAGAGAAATAAAAACACCTTGGGAAATCTCCCTATTCCGTATCTCAGCCAAACAACATGCTAAAACATATGCGGAAATTCCCGAATGTTTCCGTCCGGGAATGACAGACCTGGAATTCCAATATGAGATAGAAAAAAGGATGCGTAAAAACGGATCTATCGGATTATTCCGTGCATTCGGTGCAAATATGGATATTTTCATGGGAAGCATCCTTGCCGGAGAAAATGCCGAAACTCCCTCTCCTTTTGATTTCGCATTAGGTGGCGGCGGAATAGATGCCTCCTGTCCACTGGGTGCAAATGGAACTCTGCTAAAAGAAGGCACTGCTATTATGGTAGACATGGCAGGAAACTATACTTCTTATATGACTGACATGACTCGCGTATTTGCAGTAGGGCGTCTTACGGACCTTGCTTATCGGGCTCATGAAACTTCACGTTTTATACAAAGCGAAATAGAAAATGTTGCACGCCCGGGAACAGCATGTGCCGAGCTATACAATATCGCTGAAAAAATCGCCGGAAATGAAGGACTCCTTCCTTATTTCATGGGAACAAAGCAACAGGCAAAATTTGTAGGTCATGGCATCGGTATCCAGATTAACGAACTGCCGGTTCTGACTCCCCGCTCGAAAGAAGTATTGGCTCCCAATATGGTATTTGCCCTCGAACCGAAATTCGTTATTCCAGGTGTAGGTGCTGTCGGTATCGAAAACAGTTTCCTTGTCACGGAAAACGGTATTGAAAAACTCACATTGTTCAAAGAAGAAATTATTCACCTATAAACTATAATTCTCATGAAAAAAACGGTTGCATTTTTATTACTGTTGGCAATCATTTTTATTCCGGCAAAAGCTCAGGATGTGGAAAACGTCAAGCCGGTCAAAAATGTTATTCTCCTTATTCCGGATGGAACATCTCTATCTACTGTATCTATGGCACGCTGGTTGCAATGGTATACAAATCCGGATAAACCGAAATTAAATATCGACCCTTATTTGTGCGGGACAGTCCGTACCCATTCATCGAATGCTCCGATTGGGGATTCCGCACCTACAACCTCCTGCTATATGACCGGTCAACCCAGTCGTACCGGATATGTTTCTACTTACCCGGAAAGTGATGGCGACAATGATATTTACCCGACAGATCCTAAACGGGCATTCCAGCCCCTGACTACAGTACTGGAGGCTGCCAAAATTCTGCAAGGGAAATCTACCGGATTGGTATTTACATGCGAATTTCCACATGCAACTCCGGCAGACTGCTCCGCGCATAGTTATAACCGTGGTAAATACGAATGGATTGCACCACAAATGGCTCATAACGACCTGAATGTTGTAATCGGAGGTGGTGTTTCTTTATTGCCTGCTGAAAGTGAAGCTTATTTAAAAGAAAACGGATGGGGTGTTTTTAAAAATGACATCAACTCCATGCGTACCTACACCGGAGATAAAATGTGGGCTTTATTTGCTGACCGGGAAATGGATTACGATATCGACCGCGATCCGGCTCTACAACCTTCACTTGAAGAAATGACTCGTAAAGCGATTGAAAAACTGTCTAAAAACCCTCAAGGATTCTTCCTTATGGTTGAAGGTAGTAAAATAGATTGGGCTGCTCATGCCAACGACCCGGTAGGTATGGCTACAGACTTCCTTGCTTTCGACCGTGCATGTGGTGCTGCTTTGGAATTTGCCCGTCAAAATGGTGAAACAGCAGTAGTTATCGCACCTGACCACGGTAATAGCGGAGTCAGTATCGGACAAGCACGTTGTAAAGGTTATGACAGATTGAGTAAAGACCAACTTTTCTATCAGTTCTCATTATATAAACTGACAGCTGAAGGCTTCGCCAATAAAGTAAACAGCGTTCCTGCTTCCGAAGTGCAGGATGTATTCCGTACCTATGCAGGCTTTGAACTGACACCGGAGGAACTGAATGCTCTGAATAACTGTAAAGACTATAAGAACAGTCCTATCCCGAAAGAAAAACGTTCTTCCGATAATGTAGAAGGATCTTTATATAGTGGCTCTCTGACATCTTTTATGTCCAAATTGATTACTTCCAAAACTTGTTTTGGTTTTACGACAGGAGGCCATACCGGTGAAGACGTATTTCTGGCTGCTTACCATCCCCAGAATACACGTACATTAGGAATGCTTACAAATATTGAATTGAATCATTACCTCTGTTCCCTGTTTGGCATTAATGGAAAGCTGGAAGAACTGACTGCTCAGAATTTTGCCCCTCATACAGAAGTATTCAAAGACTTCAAATGTGAAATCATTCCGGCAAAAGATGAAAAGGGATCTCCTTCTTTAGTTGTTAAGAACAAAAAGAAACAAATCAATATCACTCCGTTCAGTAACATCGTAACGATAGGTAAAAAAGGGCAGGATGAAGTACGCCTGAATTCTGTTGTTGTGTATGTGGATAAAAACAACACATTCTATCTACCGACAAAACTGGTTGAATATTTACAATAAATAAAATAGTTATAACGTGCCAATCGATTCTAAAAATCTTGAATTGATTGGCACGTCTCTTTTATCGGCCCTATTCACTCCTCAACGCATCCACTGGATTATGGGAAGCAGCTCTGTAACTATGCCAACTTATAGTAAGCAGAGTCAACACCAATACTATCCCTCCGGAAAACAAACATATTCCAAAGGAAACACTTACCCGGTATACAAAATTTTCCAGCCAACGATTTAATAGATACCAGATAACCGGAGCCGAAACAACAAAAGCTATCCCTACCCAAACAACAAACCGGCGGTTCAATAATTGTAGAATTTCTCCGGTCGTAGCTCCGTTAACCTTACGGATACCGATTTCTTTCGTACGCTGTTCGATTGCATAAAGAGCGATGCCAAATAGTCCGAATGCCGTTAGTAACAAGCTGATTATTGAATACATGGTAAGTAATTTCGCTAATTCGAATGTTTTCCTGTTTGCCACCATAAATTCCTCATATATATCTTTATAATCGAAGGGTGCATTCGGATTAATTTTTTCCCAGGTTTTCTTCAATAGCTCCAAAGTCTCTGCTTTATTCTCTTCTTTAAACCGGACATGGACAGCACTATAAGGCGGAGTTTGCACCAAATAAGTTAAGCTCGGATAAACTTCCTGCCGTAAAGTTCCCGTATATAGGTTTTCGACAACCCCGGCAATAATAGAAATTGGTTCTCCCTCCTTGTTTTCTTTTTCATATTCCTTATCGTAAAGACAAACAGGTTTGCCCACAGGATTCTCACCGTCGGGTACAAATAGATGTACATATTGTTCGTTAATATATACGGGAGTGGCATATAGCTTTAATGCTTCTTGTTCGGGAAGTCCTTGCAATACATGCACTTTCATAATCTTTAAGAATGAGCTATCTCCACAGAATTGGGCGAGAGAATAATAATTTTCACTGCCATTCCCGTTCTTTAGGATAATTTGCCGTAATCCGAAATTAATAATCGAACCTTTTGACAGACACATCTCTTCGATAGAAGGAAAACGTTGGATTTCTTTCGCGAACGTTTGTATATAAGGAATATTATTTCCTGTCCAATCGCCAACCTCTATCAGGTTCCGATAACGTTCGCCATTCATTTGAGTAAGATTCAATTGTTCCCGTACTGTTAAGGTAGCGAATACCAAACTGATGGAAATGGCAAACTGTGCGATAGACAGTCCGGCAATGATTGTACGTTTTTGGGAACCCGTGGTAAATGATTTATACTCAGTATGAGATAAAGTGGTAATTTTATGGCTCATATAAAGAGAAGGAATAACGGATAGCAAGAGGATTAATACTCCTATAACCGGTAAAACCTGCTCGCCAAAGAAAAACGCTATAGAAATACGCCCGGATACAGTATGGTTAAATAACGGAAGAAAGTCCAGGGTAAGCAATAAAGATAAAAAGAAAGCAATGAGTACGGTAAGGAATGTATCCGTAAATAGTTGACGATGGATTTGTCCGGAGGATGCTCCCGTCACTTTCTGGATATAAATCACCTTTACCTGCTGAAAAATGCGGGAAAAACTTAGATTGACATAATTAAAACAAGCAATTACCAATATAAGAATAGCCGAAAATAACCCTACGTACAACAAGTCTTTCTGATTCCGGTTAATGTAGGGAATAGTCTCTTGTATATATTCCTGTTCCTGGAAATAACTTTCTTGAAGCGTATAGAAATAATATTGCCCGATTTCATTTTGAAAAGTCGGGACCTTGTCGGCCTTAAGTTTTCCGGCAAAAGTATCGATATTGAATAAATCGTTTACCAGCAATAATGTAGGACCACCGGGAAAGTCTTTGGGGGCACCGGTTATCGCATCGAACTTTAAGAAAGACTGGGGATAGTCTTTAATAATAGCTGCAACCTCATAGGTAATTGTTTCATTTTCATAGAGGAGTTTCGCCGAAAAGATTTTCCCGATGGCATCCTCGTTTCCGAAAAAAATCTTTGCACAATTCTCATTTAAAGCAATCGCATTCGGTTGGGTTAATGCCTTGTTTAAATCTCCGGCCAACACCTCATAGGGGAAAAAGCGGGGGAAGGACGGGTCTGCCATAAGTATTGTGATTGGGTCGAAATGTTTTTCACCGATAGTGATAAAAGGTGTATTTCCAATATTCATACGCAAGTAATCCTCCACTTCAGGATATTGGTCTTTCAAGAGTACGGGAATATCACCGACTATATAAGAAACTTTCTGCCCTGTGGTCATCGGAGAATCCTGCGCCATATAGACAATATGTGATTTATTCGGATTTCCGGATTCTATCCCTGACTCATAAATAACATAAGCAATCAATAAATTTGTACAGGCAATGCCAACGGCAAGACTCAACAGAGAAATGACTGCAAATATTTTATTCCGCCACCAACTACGGAAGATTAGTTTCAAAGATACAACTCTCATTTTTTTTGATTTTTATACATCAAAACTATTCCAAACCCGAACATACCACAAACAAAAAGGACAAAAAAGAAATATTCACCCATTATTTGTCCAAATATTGGACAAAGCGTCTTTTTCAGGAAGAGAATAGAAATGTATAGCCTCATTTTCCAGCCAAATAAATATATTTGTACATCCTTATATGGAGAAAGTAAATAACATGCGTGACGGAAAAATAATAATTGTAGACGATAATGAAGCCGTATTAAAAAGTTTGCGAACCATACTGGCTCATGAATTTAAAACAATCATAACGGTTTCTTCCCCCACTTTACTTCCTGCCTTACTCATAAACAGCAACGTAGATATTGTTTTGCTGGATATGAATTTCGGTACAGGCCAGCAAAATGGCAGGGAAGGCATTTTTTGGTTGGAACGTATTCTCGAATATAAAAATCCGCCGGCTGTTATCCTTATAACGGCATTTGGAGATATCGAACTTGCTGTTGCCTCCCTGAAAAAAGGGGCTTCCGATTTTATCGTAAAACCATGGGATAACGATAAGCTAATAGATACTGTAATAAATGTATGGGAACATAAACCGAAAGGTATAAATACGATACCGGAACAAATCATCAAAGCTCTATTAAAAAAGTACGCAACAGCCTACGCCAAACCCTTCCCGGAATTAACCCCGGAAGCATTCAGAAAACTTTCCGATATGGCAGGAAGAGGCGATTTATCCCTTCTTCAACAATCAGTAGAAAGGGCTCTTTTATTTACTGATTCCGACATTCTTGACATAGATGATTTTTATGATGAACCGGATACTATTTCTACCCATAATTATACGTTGGAAGAGATGGAGAAACAGTTTATTTCAGAAGTGATGAAAGAAAAAAAGGGGAATCTCTCCCTTGTTGCCCAGCAATTAGATATCAGTCGCCAGACTTTATATAATAAAATCAAA
Organism: Parabacteroides sp.; assembly: GCA_019417325.1. Lineage (GTDB taxonomy): Bacteria > Bacteroidota > Bacteroidia > Bacteroidales > Tannerellaceae > Parabacteroides. The sequence goes on from DXVO01000038.1 coordinate 45,510, forward strand.
AAGTATGGTTTATAATCCGAAAGACTATGGTAAATCGTAAACTATATTTGAAAATTATCGGAAGTGTCTTTCTGATTGTAGTCTGCTCGGTTCTCGGCTCTACCTTACTCACGACGGGCACTTCTTATTTTCTTTCTCTGATATGCCTGATAATTGTCGTATTAACCGCTTTATCACAAATCCGGTGGATGAATATGATGAATCGTAAAATATCCGTATTCTTCGAATCTATCCGCAATGAAGATACAAGTCTGAGATACCTTGATACAACGGATGATCCGTTCTTAAAAAGTTTATTCACAGAGATGAACCGGATTGTAGAACTCTTTAGTAAAAACCGGAACGAAACAGAAGAAAAACGTCTGTACTATGAAAGTATTTTACGTGTATTGACACATGAAATACGGAACTCCATCACTCCTATCCGCACTTTATCTGCCGATTTACTAAAATATTCCAACATATATACCCCCGAACAAATACAGGAAGGACTGGATGTAATCCATAGCCAAGCCAAAAATCTTTCTTCATTTCTGGATTCCTATCACAGGTTAACCCACCTGCCGGAACCGGAAAAGAGCAAAATATGTGTAACGGAATTATTCCATAAACTGGAACGTTTGCTGCATGCTGAGCCGGATGGTAACAAAATACATTTTAAAGCTCCGGAAAATTTAGAACTTCATGCCGACCAGAATTTATTAATACTGGCATTAATTAACCTGATACGCAATGCCCTGCAAGCGATAAAAGGACAAACAGGAGGAACAATTTTAATAGAAGCATTTTCTGTTTCCGGGCAAGTCCAAATAACAATAACCGATAATGGGCCGGGCATTTTACCTGAACAAATCCCCGTTATTTTTACCCCATTCTTTTCCACAAAACCCGGAGGAAGTGGTATCGGTTTAAGTATATCCCATCGTATCATGCAATTGCACGGAGGAAGTCTGACAGTTGAATCCCAACCTGATATTCGTACTGTTTTCCGTATGAGTTTCTAAAAAATGAAATATTCACATACAGATTATTTATAATAAAGATAGTTTACGTACCTTTGTTAATACAATTTGCACATATAGACAGAATATACACATTACAATGAAAAGTAAAAGTTTAGTTTCTATTGATCAATGTTCCAAAGAGGACATTCTTCGTATTCTGGAAAACGCCAGGAAGTTTGAGGAAAATCCCAACCGGAAAGTACTGGAAGGTAAAGTGGCTGCGACTCTCTTCTTCGAACCTTCCACACGTACTCGCCTGAGTTTTGAAACGGCAGTCAACAGGCTTGGCGGACGCGTAATCGGATTCTCCGATGCTTCGACAACCAGTTCTTCCAAAGGCGAAACGCTGAAAGATACGATCCTGATGGTCAGCAATTATGTGGATCTTATCATCATGAGGCACCATCTTGAAGGTGCTGCACGTTATGCTTCGGAAATAACAGACGTTCCCATCATTAATGCCGGCGACGGAGCCAACCAGCATCCTTCGCAAACCATGCTGGATTTATATTCCATCCAAAAGACACAGGGAAAACTGACAGACCTCACAATTACAATGGTAGGCGACTTGAAATATGGCCGTACGGTTCACTCCCTGATTGTCGGAATGTCTCACTTTAATCCTACTTTCAATTTTGTAGCGCCTAAAGAACTACGCATGCCCGACGAACAAAAAAACTTCTGCGACAAGCATGGTATCAAATACAACGAGTGTACGGATTTTACCGAAGACATTATCAATCAGACGGATATTCTGTATATGACTCGTGTACAACGCGAACGCTTCACCGACCTGGAAGAGTACGAACGGGTAAAGAACGTGTATATTCTTAAAAACGACATGTTGAAAAACAGCCGAGAAAACCTGCGTATCCTACATCCGCTGCCTCGCGTGAACGAAATTGCTTACGATGTGGATGATAATCCCAAAGCTTATTATATCCAGCAAGCCCGCAACGGATTGTTTGCCCGTCAGGCTATTATCAGCGAAGTGTTAAACTTATCAGTTGACAGTTGACAAGTGATATACGACAGTTAAAAGAAAAAATCAACTGTCTATTGCCAATTATCATTTACCAACTGTCCATTATCATTTACCAACTTCAATTAATAAAGTTATGTCAGCAGAAAAGAAAAAAGAATTGCAAGTAGCCGCATTAGAAAACGGAACTGCTATCGACCATATCCCCCCCAGCCAGTTATTTAAAGTCGCAAAGTTACTGGGACTGGAAAATATGGACAATACAATCACTATTGGGAATAATCTTCACAGCAACAAAATGGGTTGTAAGGGAATGATTAAAATATCGGATAAATTTTTTGAAGAAGATGAGATCAACCGGATAGCCCTGATTGCTCCCAACGTCATTCTGAACATTATACGTGACTATGAAGTGGTGGAAAAGAAGACGGTTACCCTGCCGGACGAACTAATCGGTCTGGTAAAATGTAACAATCCGAAATGTATTACCAATAATGAACCGATGCCTACCCGCTTCGAAGTAATCGACAGAGATAAAGGTACCGTTAAATGCCATTATTGCGAACGTAAAATCAATAAAGAAGATATTATTGTAAAATGAAACACGACTGGAAGCCGGGAACAATGATATATCCATTGCCGGCGGTAATGATAAGTTGCGGCTCCGAGCCTTCAGAATATAATATTATAACCGTCTCATGGGTTGGCACAATCTGTACTAGCCCTGCGATGTGTTATATTTCCGTACGTCCGGAGCGTCACTCCTATCCCATTCTGAAAAAGAACATGGAGTTTGTCATCAATCTTACCAATAAAGAATTGGCATACGCAACTGATTGGTGCGGGGTGAATTCAGGAAAAGACCATAACAAGTTTGAAGAAATGAACCTGACACCAGGTAAAGCTTCTGTTGTGAAGGCTCCTATTATTGAAGAAACACCTCTATGTATAGAATGCCGGGTAAAAGAAGTTATTGCCTTAGGCAGCCACGATATGTTTATTGCCGAGGTTGTAAATGTACAAGCTGACGACAAATATCTGGATCCAGAAACCGGAGCTTTCGACATGCAACGGGCGGAACTGCTGGCCTATTCACACGGTAAATATTACGAATTAGGAGAGCTGGTCGGTAAATTCGGCTGGTCAGTGAAAAAGAAAAAATAACCAATGAAAAAAATCCACTTTATAGGGCTGTTTGTGTTTTTATTCCTGATACCTGTAAATGCCCAGAAATTTATACAAATCAAGGATAAATCATTTAACTGGGGAGGGAAAGTAGGTTTCAGTGCTACCCTCCCCGTTATCAATTCATTGACAATTAATGATATTGAAGCCGAAAATATCAGTCAGAAATATAAGGTGGGTTTTCTTGCCGCAGCTTTTGCACGAATAAATATCGACCGCTTTTTCATACAACCCAGTTTATCCTGGCGTTATGCGGAGGGTGATATCCGTTTCACTATACCTTTGGCTTCCACTACTACACCTACTTCCACAGTAAAAGAAAACAGTAAACTGGAATATAAAACGACTTCGCTGGAAGTTCCGATCATGATCGGATATTATATTGTCAAGCAAGGTCCTTATGCACTTAGCCTGATGGTAGGTCCGAATCTCAAATATAATTACAAAAACCGTTATTCGGCAAGTTTCGTGGAAACACCCAGCGAATATATAAGCGAAAGTACCCCTTACGGCATCAATATTGCAACCGGAATCGGAGTCAGTATCTGGCGTTTATTCTTCGATTTCACTTACGAGTTCGGCTTGAATGAAGTTGAATCCAATTTCAGGGAAATAAAAACCAATACAACCCAAACGGGGCTGATGTCTATAGACAAACGGACAAATGTCATGAGTTTTTCGTTAGGCTTTCTTTTCTAAAACCTATTCGATATGGTAAGCTTTCAATTTATTGTAAAGCGTTTTCCTGTCTATTCCCAGCAATTGGGCTGCTTTCGTTTTATTGTTTCCGGCTTTCTGTAAAGCCCTTATTATCAATTCACTCTCATGTGCTTCACTCTTCAGTTGAATATTTGAAGATACCGGCTGTATCTCCGTCAGTTCTTCCGGCAACTCTTTGCGCGTAATATAACTTCCGGTAGCCAACAAGGTTGCATATTTGATTGCATTCTTCATCTGACGAAGATTCCCTGGCCATGAATAAGATTGGAATATACGGATTGTTTCCGCATCAAAACCGATAATATCTTTTTGCAATTCACTATTTGACTGGTCGAGAAAACTATCGGCAAACAATAATAAGTCTTCCTGACGCTCTTTTAAATCAGGAATACGGATTGTAAATTCATTGATCCGGTGATATAAATCCTCGCGAAAATCCCCTTTTTCTATTGCCGTCCTCAAATTCTCATTTGTAGCAGATATCAGGCGGACATTAATAGGAATTTCCTGGTTACTACCGATAGGCTTGACTTTACGTTCCTGCAAAGCCCGCAATAACTGAACCTGCACTTCATAAGAAAGATTTCCTATTTCATCCAGAAATATGGTACCTCCTTGAGCCGCAATAAAAGCACCCTCCTTATTATCTATTGCACCTGTAAACGAACCTTTGATATGCCCGAAAAATTCAGAAGCTGCCAGATCCTTAGGAATAGCACCACAGTCTACAGCAACAAAAGGAGCCTTCTTACGGTCACTCTGCTCATGGATACGGCGTGCCACATACTCCTTACCTGTTCCACTCGAACCGGTAATAAGTACAGACATATCAGTCGGCGCAACCAATCCTACATGGTCATACAGCAGACGTGCAGCCGGGCTCTTACCTTCTATATATTGTGAGTTTTCAGCCGGACGCCGCTCCGCCTTCTTAGGAGAAGCAACCGGAGACATAGCTTGTCCGTCTTTTAGTAAATCATGAATCTTTCCCAGCAGTTCATCCGGATTCAAAGGCTTGCTTATATAATCGGAAGCCCCCAGTTTAATGGCTTGTACGGCTGTTTGTATATCCGCATAGCTTGTCATCATTATCAAAGGAACCGAGGTATTCCGTTCTCTTATCCATCTCAGCAAATCGATACCATCCCCATCCGGTAGACGCAAGTCCGACAAGATAAGATCCAAAGAGACGTTTTCTATCCGGTTCTTCGCATCAGAAACCGATGTGGATGTAACAACTTCAAACCCTTTTTTACCAAGCCAGGTTGTCAACATCAAAGAAAACGTTATATCATCTTCTATAATAAGTATAGACGGCATAGTATTTATTTTTATTCCGTATACAAAGATATAGATTTTAACGAAATCTCAGGAGAAAATCCAGGTAGCTTTACGCCATACACCTTCAAACGGACCTTGTTTATATTTCTTTAACCACCAATGACAGAAACCCAATTGCAGGGCAAATAATAAAACGGATACTCCGAAACTGGCGGTGACACATAAATCATCGTACAGAGAAAGCCCGTAACCAAAGTAGATAAATGAGCCTATTATAGACTGTGTCAGATAATTAGTCAGACTCATCTTCCCGTAAGGAACCAGTCCATACAGGACTTTATATACAGAAGCCTGCTGCCACAAGAAAATAAACAAAGATACAAGTACCGACATGAAGGCAAAATTACGCCAGGAAGAAACAACGGTAGAAATAGGTGTCAGCATTTCTTTATTACTAAACAATGCCGGTAAAGAGAGCGACAGATAATATAAAGGAACAAATGCGATCAATCCTATCACTAAAGCCCGTTTCCAGAACACACGATTCTCAGAAAGGTTCACAAATAAACGGCGGCGTCCAAGCAACATCCCAAGCATAAACAGAGAGGCAGTCTGGAAAAAACGCCCGTATCCCCATGCCCATAACAAACTGAATAACTGTCCATCCCATAAATTAGATTTTACCATTGCCCAGAAATCAGGTTGAGTAAGGAACTTCGACATACGGTCGCCATGTATTTGCCATTGTTGTATACCTCCGACATAATCGGGATTCATCATAGCATAAAAGAATTTAGCCAATTCCAGCGGTTGAAGCATCAGGATAATCGCAGTAACCAGTACAGCCCGGTCACTCCACTTACAAACAAGAACCAGCACTACCCCTATAATCGAATAGAGAACCAATATATCTCCGGGGAAAAAAGCTCCGTTGAAACAACCGATAATAAACAAGAGGAAAAGCCTCCACAAGAAACGCAGACGGAAATCTTTTCCTCTTTGTGCCTGATTGTTGAACTGAATAAAGAAACTAAAACCAAATAACAGGGAAAATATGGCATATGCTTTACCGGAAAAGAGAAAAAACAAAGTATTCCAGGTGTATCCATCCATCATTTTTATAAAAGGAGATGAGGGTGTGGGGAAATCATACAGATTAAAATGCTCGATATTATGCAACATCATAATTGCCATTACAGCAAAGCCACGTAATGCATCTACCGCCTCGATACGCGGGGATTTACTTTGAAGTCCGATATTCATGGTATTAACAAGTAGAATTTATAATTGCGGCAAAAGTAATTAAAGATATGGCATAAAACAAAAAAAGTACCCTTGCGGAGGTACTCTTCTTGTTTTGCAGACTTAATTCAATACTCGGACTTATTACTACTTAATAAAACGGTTTAAATGTAGAAACGCTTATAGCCTTTCGTATTTAATATACTACGAAATTCGTGCCAGAACTGTACAATTCCGGTATTTGTTTTTCTAAACTCTTATAATTGAACAGATAAAACGATATGAATGTTCCGGACAAAATAAAAAGAAGTATCGTTTATGGGGAAACAGGCATCACAAGTGTGGAAATTTTCCACACCCGTTTCTACAGGTTATCGATTGCTTGCTGTAGAATCTGGCGCGCCTGACCAATCACATCAGACAATAATCTTTTCCAACCATCATCAGACAATGCCTCATCATTCTTGTTCAGCATCCGGAGAAGAGGAACCAGAGTTGTTGCACCAAGCATCGTGAAAAGAGGAAGCAGTTTATGTGAAACTTTTGCAGCCGACTCTCTATCCATTGTGTTCAATGCCTCTTCCAACAGAGTGAGATTCTTGCCTGTTTCTTCTGTAAATGTCCGGATAATAGAGGCTGAAGCGTCCTTATCATCTCCGGCAAAAGCAGTAAGGGATGTAAAATCCAATCCGGTAGAAGTATTTGTATGGATATCGACAGCTAATAATTTATTTAACAGAGTAATCAATTGCTCTGCCGTAAATGGTTTATTCAGGAACCCGGTAAAACCTGCTTCCAGATAATGGTCATGTTCATTCTCCAGACTGGCAGATAAAGCAACAACCGGAACCGTATCCGTACCGGATATGCCCGATTTACGAATTGTATCAAGTAGCTGGTATCCATCTACTCCAGGCATTTGTATATCGGTAATGACTACATCAAAAGAGGCTTGTTTAAATAATTCCGTAACAGAAGAAGAGTCCGTACAACAAGTAACCAGCACATGATGCTGCTTCAAATACTCTTCTGTCAAAGCCAACTGTAAAGGATCGTCGTCTACTAAAAGGCAATGTATATCACGCCTGTTAAATTCAGGTGCAACCTCAACGGCTTCCTCCGGCAACGAATTTGCAGGCAAAGATTGTATATCGGATTTTGCAAGAGGCAGGTTTACCGTGAAATCACTTCCTTTATCCGGCACACTTTCCAGTGTTAGTTTCCCTCCCATCAATTCTATTAATTTCCTGGTAATAGAAAGCCCCAGACCGAAACCTTCTTCTTTCTCCGTTCCGGATAAACGGGTAAATTCCCCGAATACCTTTTCTTGTTCTTCTTTCGGGATACCCGGCCCTGAATCGCAGACAATAACCACCAGCCGTGTAAAATCATCTACCAGCTTCACAATCAAAACAACGCGTCCTTTATGGGTAAACTTTATTGCATTTGAAAGCAGATTGCTTACAACCTGACGGATACGAATCGGATCACCTGAATAAAGAAACTCCAGCCCTTCCTCTTTCATATTCAAGATAAACTCCAGTCCTTTAGCATCTGCTATCGGTTTGAAACTACCATAGATTTCATTAAAAAGAATCCGCACATTAAACGGGACTGCCTGAATTTCCATCTGTCCGGATTCCAGACGGTGAAAGTCTAACAATCCGTTTACAAGCGATAAAATATGGTCGGCCGAACCTGCCATATTCTCTAAATAATAACGTTGCCGTTCGTCCGGACGGCGTCTCAGTGACAAATCGATGTATCCGATAATAGAAGAAAGCGGGGCACGAATATCATGGCTGATTGTAAGCATCAGCTTTTCCCGTTTATGAAGCAAATCTTCCGCATACAATTTAGCCTTTTCCAATTGCTGCCGAAAATACTGGCTACGGGAAATATCCCGGGTAATCATAATAATAAAGATAACCACAATAACTAATGCCGCTATAGCTATTCCCCCTATCAGAACAGAAGTCTCACTCAATAAATCCTGTTTTTTTTGTATCCTTTCCAACGAGACATTCACCTCTTCTTCTTCTATATCCCGGAGCATCTGATTGATACGGCTTGTTATCACACTATTATCATAGCGGAGCACTGCTGCACGTTCCAATAACCGGTCCATCAACAACTTCCGCTGGTCGGCCACACTGTCACGCAAATTATTCAGAACCGAAACAATCGTATCCGACGGATTAAAAGCCCGGACTAATGTATCGGTAACGACCTGCCGGGTTGTGTTCAACACAAGTGTCGTATCCTCTTTGGGAGGCGAAAATACATCGGCAAGACGGCGGAAGAATCCACGAGGCTTCTTTACGATTGGAGAAACGACAGAATCCTGACGTACAATCACTCGCTCCTGAACATCCAGTTGCTTGATTACGGTATCCTGCCGGGCAATGACTTTTTCTATATTTTGATTATATAAATGTTCCGTATTCGTTTCTTTCCAGGTATCCAGCAACACCCGGGTATTCCGCCTTTTTTGTTCAATCAGGGCTTTTATCTTATCAATTTTCGGAGATAAATCAGGAGAGACCAAAGTACTTAGGGTATCCATATTATGAATAGCCTTATTCAATGTCCGGTTAAAATGGGAGATTTGACCTTGAGGCATACCTATTAACTGTCCCAACGCTTCACTTTCATAAAGCAGAGACAATGTATTGGTAACCAAATATACTTTTTTATGAGATAAACTATCCGGTGTTTGTTCTTCCGCTATCTTACCTATTACATTATAAATATACACAACCGAACCCACTGCCATTGCAACCAGCAACAGGTATCCTAATATTACTTTAAGCGTAATATGTCCGTTCGGTCCAGCCATTAATCTTTACCGTAGGCAATCTTCATTTTATCCAGCATTATAAAATCCGCCTTCTTCAAACCAATCTTCCAGAAAGGAACCGGTTCGTCGTGGTCACCCAGATACATACGATCACGTATAACGAATCCTTTATTTGTCAGAGCCAAGGTAGAATCCGTTTGGTCTGTCTTTACACTGGCAATATCCAGCATCGTATGGAATACACTATTCGTACTAACCGGTACAGCCTCATGTGTAAGAGCTGTCTGGTATTTGTCAGGGAATGTTTCCCGGTATGGCTCGGAGAACCAGATAACATAAGGGATATGAAGCTGGTAGTAAGTCGGTATCGGAGATGCATGCAAATACCGTTCGCGGGAGTCGTCAAAAATATCTTCTCCATGGTCGCTCAAGTATAGCATAGAAGAGCATGCTTTGGTACGGGCAAGCATATCAGCCACCTCACCCAATACATAATCCGTATAATGGATAGAGTTGTCATACGCATTCCTCAATTCCTTTTTATAAGAGGCACTGATACTTCTGGCCTTATCCGGTGTATAGAATTTGAAATCATCCGGATAACGTTCATGGTAATTGAAGTGGGAACCATATGTATGAAGAACGATAAACATATTATCATCCGTCTTATTCAATTCTTTTTCCAGATAGGGTAATAAAGCCCCGTCATGCAATGAGGTCAGATAAGACCCCGTATTAAAGCTACTCATATCGATGAAGGTATCAGCCTCACGATAAAATGCACCGATCATAGAGGTAGTAAGTTTTTGATTGGCTATAACCAATGTACGGAAACCCGCTTCCTTGAAAGCTGTCACAATACTTTTTTCATCATATATGATGTTATAATTTTCGGCACTTGCTGCCGAAAGAATAATCGGAACACTCTTATGAGTATTGTTAGACTGTGTTACTACATCTTTAAAATGTACCAAACCATCCAGCTTCTCCATACGGGGAGTAGTCTGCCGCTCATAACCATACAGGCTCCATTCCATAGCCCGCGAAGTCTCGCCTACAACAAGCACATAGATTTCACGTTTCCCATCGGCATGCGCTGTCCGTGTAGAATTGAATTTAAAAGCCGCGGATGTCTTATGATAATTAGAGTTCTTGCCTGCCTTATTAATTGCAAAGTATAAATTATACAGTGCATTAGCGGGATAAATATCATCTTTCCAGGAGAAACGGTGTTCCAGAAGGGGGGAAAAGCAACATAACAAAATACCCACAAGAAACATTGCCAAACTTCTCAACGCCCATTTCTTACGGAAACCGGATTGTAATTTATCTTTCAACCGTATGGAATAGACTGCCAACCATAAAGTAGGCAATGTATAAAAAAAGAAGACACAAATAATGATTACAAATATATTCCCCAATAATTCACTGGCTTCCGAAGCATTGGAACTTGTCAGGTTCAGAAACATATCCACTGCAATAACCGACTCGCCAAACAGATGTAACAGCACCAACTGCCCCCCGTCCAATATTACTTTCGGCAGCAAACACCAGACAACAATTCCGGGCTTACGGGCCAGCAGCAATATGGCAAACCAGAAAGCCAAAGGCAATATGATGGAAGCGATACCCACCGTCACAGGCAATGGTTCCGTAAAAAACAGAAAACAGTTAGGGATAATAAATAATAATCCGAACAAAAAGAATAAATGTTCTTGTGAGGACAACCAGTGCCCTATCTTAGCAAAATATCTCATCTAAATTTTGTATAAACCCAAATAAACCAATCACTCTCTCCAACTTCCCAAGCAGAGTCAGGCAACCCACAAAATTAGAGGTTATTCTGCACATACAGGCACAGTTTGTGCAAAAAAAAGTTATTTAATCAACTTTGGGCTATCTTTTGGATGATTCCGACAAAGTCTTCATTCGTTATGTCTAATTCCGGTGTCCTGTAATTTACATAGTCTTCAAAATAGTCGCTGGCAATATCGGCTATGATTTCTTCTCCTTCCAAGCCGAATGAGGTAACCATTTTCTCTACCAGGCTCCGGATCCGGCGTATCACCTGCAAACGGTCTTCATAGCGTTCCGGTTTTTCCTGGTCGGTGACATGCTCATTTCGCGCGATCAGATATACTACGGTATAAAATTTATCGATAGTACCGAATACCGGTACAAATAATGCTTTCTTTTCTTCCGGCAATGCAGCCAATGTTTCTTGTACTTTCGTCATTATTTTCTTCGTTTATTCAAACAATCTGATAGTACAAAGATAAAATATTTCCTTGACAGGAATGACAATCACTCGATAAATCTATTAACTTTGACACCCATAATATAACTTAGATAATATAAACTCAACCTGATTAAAAACTTAATGATTATGATTAAAAGAGAAAAAAGCATCGAACTGCTGAATAAAGCGGTTGCAGACGAAATGACTGCCGTAAACCAGTACATGTATTTCCATTTCCGTCTGGACGACATGGGATATGATTTGTTATCCAGCCTGTTCAAGCGTACGGCTATCACTGAAATGATGCATGTGGAACGTCTGGCCGAACGTATCCTTTTCCTGAAAGGGGAAGTTGAAATGAAATGTTCAGGCCCGGTAGAAAAAATTCATGATGTGAAAGCTATGCTTGAAAAAGCTGCACAAATGGAAACAGGAAGTGTTGACGATTATAACAACTGGGCCAACGAATGTGCTCAGCATGCAGACTCTGCTACAAAGAAGATTTTCGAAGGTCTTGTTGTAGAAGAAGAAGCACACCTCGACCAGTTCGAAACAGAAATCGACAACCTGCAAAATTTCGGAGACAACTATCTGGCTCTGCAATCTATCGAACGCAGCAAAACGGTTTCTTCCGGAGGTACTCCTGCTGAATAAGTGTAAGATTTTTCCCAAGAATAAAAAAGAAGGAGAGGTATCAAAATAAAGTAACTTTTGATACCTCTCCTTCTTTTTATTTTAGCGGACAGGCGTATAATCGATAACAGACTCCTCATCTGTTGCTTCAAGTTTAAATATCACAGGACGTAATCCGTCATTGCAACTGCAAATTGCCACACCGGGTTTCCTTATCCAGTCGCCATAATAGAATAACTCCTTCCCTGCTCCGTGCGCTAAAGCAAAAGCGTATTGATAAATCGCTTTCCATGCTTCATCGCAAAACCCTTCCGGCTTCGCATAATCAGCATAAAATACTTGCCCTTCTTTCAGCATAGGGCATACGGTTAATCCTTCCGCTCCATATTCGTTCGCTAACTCTTTATCCAAAGTAGTCTTCAAAACTGTAATCTTTACCTTTTTCACCTGAATCTCTTTTTAATTCATTACATTTACAAATATACCTTTATTTCAACTATTACAAAATGATATTTTGACATTTTGATAATACACCTATGCCTTGCTTCTTCTGTACGGAGGGAGAGGCAGTACCTCTTGCAAATATGATGCTCACGCGGAGTTAAGGTTTATCAGTTTGTTAACACAAATGGACTTATAGCCACAAAAGAGAGGACGCAGAAATTATTTTTTTGACGCGGATAACGCGGATAACGCAGATTAATACAGATATTATATTTCTTAATCCGCGTTTTCCGCGTTATCCGAGTCAAAACATATTGTTGTGTTTATCAGAATATGGTAATCAATTTAATATCTGCGTCAAGTTTGGTTTTCAGACCATTCCAGAACCGCGTCCATGTTCAATAACATCTAAAAATGAAACATATATGCTTTAAAATCGAAACATATATGTTTTGAAGTTAAAATATAGGTGTTTTACCGCGCAGATTATTGTTTTTTTATGCGCAGATAGTTGGAATTAGTACCGGTACTAATTGGAATTACCCGGAGGGTAAATGTAAAAAGTCGCCGGATTCTATTGAAATGTCTCCTTTTTAACCTAAAAAAGACTCCTATTCCTCCCGAAATGAGTCCTAAGCACATATTACAAGCCATCATAAAAGGGATAATACGACAATAATGACACAAATAAAGAGAAAACAATATCATTCTGACATTTCAGATTACTCTGGCGAATACTGTATTGCAAGGATTATCTCCGGTATGTTTTTTTTATTAGCTTTGTAGGCTGAAAGAAATCCGACAAGCAATCAATATGAAGCAGTCTCTTAAACCGATTATGTTCGTAGGCACCTGTTCCGATGCGGGAAAAAGTGTAATCAATGCGGCTTTTTGCCGTATTTTCAAACAGGACGGTTACAATCCGGCTCCCTTTAAAGCTCAGAATATGTCTCTTAATTCCTACTCTACTCTGGAAGGAGGAGAAATGGGACGTGCTCAGGTCGTACAGGCGGAAGCATGCGGGATTGCTCCGCATACGGATATGAATCCCATTTTATTAAAGCCTACAAATGACAAAAGTTCGCAAGTGGTGCTTAACGGACGTCCTGTAGGAAACATGTCGGCAAAGGATTATTTCGGGATACAAAACCAGAAGGAAGAATTGTTTAAAGAAGCGATCCAGGCATTCAAACGCCTCGAAAGCAAATATAATCCGATTGTACTGGAAGGTGCAGGTAGCATTTCTGAATTAAACCTTCGCGACCGGGACATAACAAATATGCGAATGGCTATGCAGGCAGATGCTGCTACTTATCTGGTTGCAGACATAGACCGCGGAGGAGTTTTCGGCTCCGTTTACGGAACCATTGCTTTGCTGAAGCCGGAAGAACGCACCTTGATGAAGGGTATCATCATTAACAAATTCCGCGGTGATGCTTCTTTGTTTGAAGAAGGGAAGAAAATATTGGAAGAGTTGACAGGCCTTCCGGTAGTAGGCGTTATCCCCTACTTCCGGGATATAAAGATTGAAGAAGAAGATTCCGTGGCGCTCGATATGAAAACCAACACCTACCGGGACGGTAAAATTAATGTGGCAATTATTCTGCTAAAACGGATGTCTAACTTTACAGACTTCGATGTATTGGATATGGACCCTCGTTTCAATGCCTATTATACGAATAATATAGAGGAGATAGAAAAGGCGGATATTATCCTGCTGCCAGGTTCTAAAAATACGCTTTCCGATTTACAAAGCCTGCGTGCAAACGGTACGGCGGAAGCCATTATAAGAGCTTATAAAAATGGAAAAAAAGTAATCGGTATCTGCGGAGGTTATCAAATGATGGGAGCGCGCCTGGAAGACCCCGAAGGCCTGGAAGGCAATATTCCGGCAGTTCCGGGACTCGGATTACTCCCCCAATGCACAATCATCGAACAGGAAAAAATAACCAGACAAAGCACTTTTACCTTTATACCAAAACAAAAGAATACAATCTCCCCTGAGACTCAGCACAACTGCAAAGGATACGAAATACATATGGGACGCACCACCCTATTGAACAATACCCCCGACAACCCTGTCGCCTTGCTGGAAGACGGACGGACAGACGGATATTATCTGAGCGACCGGTGTTGGGGAAGTTATATGCACGGTATCCTCGACAATACGGAAGTATTGGACAACCTTGCCCTTGGATTTGATAAGGAAACAGACTCAGCTCCTTTCAATTATGAAGCCTTCAAAGAAGAGCAATATGATAAGCTGGCCGATTGGGTAAGAGCCAACGTTGATATGGAGAAAATTTACTTAACCCTCTTAACACGCGCTACATCATCCAACCGCACACAAACAGTAGCTCCCAACTGCTCCAAATAAAGCAATAAGTGATTCTTTTTAATCTTCTTGACTTTTCCGGACACATGCTTCATGGCTCCGCAAAGGATTTCCACTTCTTCGCCGGGGCAAAGCACATGGTCGGATGCTTTTTCAAGAAATTCCCGGATAGAGTCTATCTCTTTCTGCCTCACAATGGCTGGCTTGCCATTATAATAAACAATGCGTGCAACACCATATACGCGGGTTAAAGTTCTTAACACCGGGTCTGTACAACGTACAAACAAATAGGAATTAAACAGAGGGATGTCGACCATTTTAACCCGGTCGGACCATACACGGGGAGTATGAAGAAGTGGAAGCCAGCATTCTACACCCAGTGCGTCAATTCTGCTTTTCACTTGTTTTTCAGCCCTTGGTGATGTATATAATACATACCAATTTGTATCGTTATTTTTTGTCATGTAATCTAATCCCTGTCTTCTTTATAGATAGACAAAGATACAACTATTTCCCTCAATAAGCAAACGTCAAAGATTCGCTGCCTGTTATGAACAATCGGTTACAAAATATTCACAATAATAATTCATTTACATATACATTGAATATCAAATACATTGTATAAATTTGTAGTATTAAAAATAGACCAGGATGAACATGTATGAGAATTATTCCAAAGAGGATTTAATACGTGAGATAAAACAGTTAAAACAAAAAAAACTTCCGGATGAGAAAGATAACATAGATGAGAATCATATGTTTGTCAATTTAATTTCATTAAGAAAAACCATGTCTGAAGTTCTTTCTCTGTTACTGAGACAAGAGAATGATGATGTCATCGACCAGGCACTCCTCTTAATTCTCCGTTTTTTTAAAGCTGACAGAGTATACATTGGCATTCTGGATGAAGAAAATCATCTGCTTGACTTTACTCATGAAGTAACAAGCAGTGGCATTGTATCCATGCGCGAAGACATATTGCGTAAGTTGCCCACAGAAGAAATTACCTGGTGGGTTGATAAAATAAAAAATGCCGAGCATATTATTGTAAATGATGTTTCTCAAATGCCGGAAGATGCTGCTCCCGTACAATATTTGTTACAAATGCAAAATATTGCCTCCCTACTTGCCTTGCCGGTAGTATGCAATGGCAAATCTGTTGGCTTTATCGGATTGGATGCAGTAGAAACTCCCCGTGTATGGAATTCGTTGGATATAGAGAACCTGCTTATGTTTGCTGATATAGTTTCCATAGCCATAGAACAGGAACACAGCAAATTCCAGCTCGAATATTCGGCTAAATTAATACTAAAAAGCGAAGCTAAATTCCGCCTCATTTTTGAAAAATTGCCGTGGGGTGTTGAATTATATGATGAAGAAGGAAATTTATTGGACTTGAATAATGCAGACTTGGATATATTCGGAACCACCCGGGATGTTATAGGTGTCAATATCTTCCAAAATCCAAATATCCCGGAATGGGTAAAACAAAAGCAGAAACAAGGTGAAGATGTGGAGTTCTCACTCGATTACAACTTTGTGACGGTCAAAAATACCGGCTATTACCAAAGCGATGTTGTAGATACGGTTAAACACCTGCTGGTAAAAGCTATTATCCTGAAGGATTTGCAAGAACAGGTTTTCGGTTATTTATACATTGTATATGATAATACGGAAAACCACCATAAAGCAGAAGTCATCCAAGACAACCTTGCCAAATTAAAGGTGGCAGTCGATACCGGAGAATCCTTTATGTGGGAATATACTGTTGCCACTGAAAAACTAACCGTAGATTTCGGCTTGAATGATGACCTGGAAAAAAGTGAAACTTTATCTTATATAAAGGAACAGCAACCGACCTGCCTTCAGGACTTCATCAGTACTTTACATCCTGAAGATATAGATAAAGTCTATTACAATTTATTCAGACGCCTGATAAATGGCGAGATAAATAATTATGTAGCGACTTATCGCCGTATCCTGAACGGTAGATTATTTTGGTTTAATTCAAACGTTCGGGCATATAAGTTCAATGAAGACGGTACACCAAGCAAAATTGTAAGCTATACTTCCAATATAACCAAACAGCGGGAAGGTGAAAATGAATTGATACGTATCAAAGAAGCCGACAAACTGAAATCAGCATTCCTTGCCAATATGAGTCATGAGATACGAACTCCTTTAAATGCAATCGTTGGCTTTTCCGATATAGCAGCAGAAACAAATGACGCCGACGAACGTAGAATGTATCTGAATATTATTCATAAAAATAATGACTTGCTGTTGCATCTGATTGACGATATTCTGGATTTCTCCAAAATAGAGGCGGGAACGTTCAATTATCATATTACAGATACCAATATCAAAGAAATCTGTGGAGAGATATATCTGGCTAATCTGGATAATACCAATCCGGATGTCAAATTACTCTTTGACCAAAATCTACCTTCTATTCACCTGCAAACAGACCCGCAAAGAATCACACAGGTTATTGCAAACTTTGTAAATAACGCTATCAAGTTTACAGAAGATGGTTCTATCACTCTATCCTATAACAAAGAAGGGGATCATTTACGTGTGAGTGTCAGCGATACAGGAATCGGGATTTCCGAAAAAGATGCAAACCGTATTTTCGAACGTTTCATCAAAGTAAATGATTTCAAGCCTGGCACAGGATTGGGGCTGACTATCAGTAAAACGATTATCGAAAGCCTGGGAGGAAAAATAGGCGTAACATCAAAAGCTGATTCAGGTTCAACCTTCTGGTTCACATTGCCTCTTGGAAAAGAACAAGATGAAGATGTTCAAGCGCCCAATAAATCTTACAAAACGCTTACCCACAGGGAACCTTCTAAAGAGAAGAGTATCCTTGTGGCTGAAGATACTGTCGAGAACTATAAGCTGATGGATGCCTTATTAGGCAAAACGTACACATTATATCATGCTTGGAACGGGCAGGAAGCTGTAGATTTATACAAAGAGAAACAACCGAATCTCATATTGATGGATATACGGATGCCTATAATGGATGGTTTTGAAGCAGCATGTAAAATCAGGGAACTATCAGAAACAGTACCTATTGTCGCCCTTACGGCTTTTGCTTTTGAGAAAGAAAGAAAAATGGCGGAACAATGCCGCTTTACAAACTATGTTGTAAAACCGGTTGAAATTGCAGAATTAGAAGACTTGATCAGAAAAATGTTAATAATTGACAAGTGACAATTAGACAACACTTGATTAATTATTAGATATCGCATCCTTTATAAAATAAAAAATCCAACTAATTCCCAGAGGGGTAGTTGGATTTTTTATTTAAAGATATTTACTGAATATCTTTACAAATCGGCTAAAAGCTGAAACAACCGTCAACTATTTGGGCATCGGTGCTGCAGAAGGAGGCGGAGTTGCAATCCCCCATTCCTTGTTTGCTTTCGGTCCCATTTCAAGCTCCAAAATACCGCCGGAAGCGATTTCACTATGATCAAACCAAGGCTGGTTCAATGCTTTACCGTTCAATTTGGCAGACTGAACATATTTATTTTCAGCAGAAGCATTATTTGCTTTTACTTCAAATACGTTGCCGTTGCCTAAATCTACTTTCACATCTGTGAAGAACGGACTGCCTATATTATAAGTAGGAGAACCCGGAGTCACAGGATAGAAACCCATCTGGCTGAAAACAACAAATGCAGACATACCACCACCGTCTTCATCTCCGGGGACACCCATCAAATCGTTACGGAACCACTGGTTAAGCAATGTACGGATACGCTTCTGTGTCTTCCACGGCTGACCTGCATAGTTATACAGATAAGGTATATGCAAACTCGGTTCGTTGGCCATTGAGAACTGACCTACATTTCCGGTATGGTCGGGCAATGTAGAATAGAATTGCCATTTGGACATTCCCAGCGGAGTATCAAACATAGAATCCAATGCAGCGGTAAACACTTCATTCCCTCCAATCATAGAAACCAAATCACCAATATTGTGCTGTACATCCCAACGGTAAACATATCCGTTGTTTTCATCATAATAATCGCGTGCTCCTAATCCTCCGGAATAACGATAATCGATACCCTCTATAAACTTGCCGTCTTTATCCTTCGGATGGAAGAAACGGGTTTCAGGATTGAACAGGTTACGATAATTATAAGACTGACGCAAATAGTAGTCCGCCTCATCGGATTTTCCTAATTCTGCGGCTATTTGTGACAAGCACCACTGGTCATAAGCCGTACCCAAAGTAACAGCTACCGGCTGACGTTTTTCCCAAATAGATACATTCGGAACGGTTTCCTGTTCCCCCGGTTTCAATGCCGGAATATATCCGTGTTCCTTATAGAACTCATCCAACCAACCGGCCGGTGCTGCAGACCAGGGAATTAATGTTTTTTCTTCTATACCCTTCTTCGCTGCAATATAAGCTTTCTCCAGGTTGAAACCACGGACACCTTTACGGTAGGCATCGATAACGGTTGCTACAGCATGGTTGGAGTTCATACGGCGCGAGTCTCCTGTTACTTCCGGGAAAGTAGGCATCCAGTTTGTTCCCATTTGTTCTGCCATTAACAGGAAAGAATTGATAATATCACTTTCTTTCTCGTTGTCAATCAGGACGCGAAGCGGATGAGTAGCACGGTAAGTATCCCAAATCCAATCATCCGTATAGAACGGGCGTCCGTTGTCTTCATGAATCTTACCATCGAATGCACTGTAATAACGTCCGTCTTCACTCAAGTTCACCGGACGCTCATAGCAACGGTATAAAGAAGTATAGAATATCACTTTATCGTCCTGGCTTCCGCCTTGAACCTGAATTTTACTTAAAGCATCATTCCAATCGTTCTTAGCTTCTTTCGCTACGACGTCTACATTATATGCAGCAATTTCACGATCCAGATTTTTCTTTGCTTGTTCTTCGCTGATAAATGAAATACCGTAACGAACACCCAAAGTCTTTACATCATTACCGAAGGAAAGAGCAATCGCAGCGTTTCGTCCTTCTACCGATGTCTGGTCATAATTTACATTTTCAGCCGATAGAACACCGGATTTTAAAGGTTTCCGGTCGGTTTCGGCATACAGGTAAACTTTTGTTTTTTTGTCTACATATTGGTAGCCGCTAACTGCATTATCTTTTACCTGCAATTGCCCGTTACGGCTGTTGAATATCAGATAAGCAGGACCGTCTTTCTCAAAAGTGATCGCATAAACAGCACTTTGGTGAGATGGAGCAAAGTTTACATCTATATTCTCGTTATCCAAATAAACCTGGTAACGGTACGGATGAATTTTCTCCTGATCGTAACTATAATTAATAACAGGTTTCAATCCGGCTTCATCTCCCTGGTACGGACTCAGATTAAAAGCCGAACTTCCGCGATGGCTGGTTACAATGATTGGCAATCCACCTAAAAGATCACCTGTAAAATCAGCACGTTCGGGATAAACACGCAACATACTGTTTGGCAGGTGCACTGTAGGATAAGTAGGCACCAATAAGTGGCTGATGTTACCCATATAGGGATTCACATAGTCTACCGGATCAAGGGCAGAACCTTTGTCACCACTCTGAGCGCAGGCACCCAGCAAAAATGCGGATGCCAGTAACGCTACTGTTGTCTTGATTGTCTTGTTCATACGTTTTTATTTTAATTTTGGACTTAGGACAGATTATTCTGCTGTCTTCGGACGATTCTCCGGAGCGGCCCCGAATTCCTTATTCGGAGTATTCCCCATTACAAAGGTAAGATTTCCTCCCTTCATAACGTCATCATACAGGATATAAGAATTGTTATACGGCTTTCCATTTAATAACACGGACTGGATATAAATATTATCCTTACTATTGTTCTGTGCCACAATATCAAATGTCTTCCCATCCGGCAAGCGGACAGAAGCCTTATCAAACAAAGGGCTACCGAATACAAGTACACCATTCGATGGATTTACCTGATAGAATCCTAAAGCAGACATGATATGCCATGCAGACATCTGACCACAATCTTCATTACCGATAACACCTTCCGGCTTATCTGTATAAAACTCATCCTGAATAAAGCGAACTTTCTCCGCAGTCTTCCATTGTTCACCGGCATACGGATATAAATAAGCCACATGATGACTGGGTTCGTTGCCATGTGCATACTGGCCAATCAAACCGCTGATATCGCTGGACGCTCCCTCTCCCATATCACCTTCTACAATAAACAAGGAATCCAGTTTGGAAACAAAGTTAGCATCTCCTCCCATTAAGGCAATCAATCCTTCCGGATGTTGCGGAACAAAGAATGTATACTGCCAGCCGGTACCTTCCGTGAAATCACCAACACCGTGGACTGAACGGAACGGATTGTAAGGAGTACGCCAGCTACCGTCATTCATTTTCGGGCGGATGAAGTTGATATCCTTATCATAATATTGTTCATAATATTTACCGCGTTTCAAGAATGTCTGATAATCTTCAGTCTTACCCATTTTCTTTGCCATTTGCGAAATGCCCCAATCGTCGGCAGCATATTCCATAGCAATAGAGGTTGCTTCATGAATCTTATCACAAGGGATATAGCCTTTTTCCAGTACATAAGGCACGCCATTCTGTTTCTCATAAGTAGCGGAAGAAACCATATCGGCATATGCTCGTTCCGCATCAAAACCTGTAAAGCCTTTTAAATAAGCATCTGCAATAATGGGAACTGCACTGTAACCGGGCATACATTCCGTTTCTCCTCCTACCAACGGCCAGATAGGCAATTTGCCTTGCTGATCATAGATGCTCAGGAATGAGTTCACAATGTCGCCAACCATTTCCGGCTTAATAATAGTAAACAACGGATTTAATGTACGGTAGGTATCCCACAAAGAGAAAGTGGAATAGTTCTTCCAGTTATTGTTTGTATAAACCTTATCATCATGTCCACGGAAGTCTCCATTCACGTCACAATATAACGTCGGCGCGATGAATGCATGGTACATAGATGTGTAGAAAATCTTTTTGGCACGTTCATCTTTGGTATCGATAACAACAGATGCCAATTGGTTGTTCCATTTATCAATTGCGTCCTTGTGTACCCGGTCGAAATCCCAATGCTCAACTTCGGCATTCATATTTGCCAATGCATTTGCACAGCTTACAGACGAGATTGCAATCTTTACCTGTACATTCGGAGTATTGTTCTTGAAAGTTACGACACCTTTTACAGATTCGCCACTCAACTCATCGTTACCAGCCACTGCATCATCATTAAATACAGCTAATGATTCGATAGGTTGGTCTGTTTTCATAGTGAAATACACTTTATGCCGCGGGCTCCAACCTTTGGAAAAACGGAATCCTTCAATTGTATTATCATCTATCTTTTTCAGATAAGTCTCATACGCCCTGTCGCCATTACCCTCTTTCAGGTTAATCAATAAACGTTGCTCACTTCCTTCCGGATAAGTATAACGATGCAAAGCCGTACGTTCCGTTGTTGTAAGTTCAACTTTCACACCATTATCCATCAACAGAGAATAATAACCCGGAGATACGGTCTCATTTGCGTGCTTATAATAGGAAGATGCTGTACCTTCAATATTATCCTGTTCGCCACGGGCGGTACGAACCTCACCTGTATAAGGCATTAATAAAATATCGCCCAAATCAGCACAGCCGGTTCCACTCAAATGAGTATGGCTGAAGCCTATAATTACACTGTCAGAATAATGATAACCTGAACACCAGTCCCATCCTTTATGGATATTCTGAGGTCCGGCTTGTATAGCTCCGAACGGGACATTCGCGCCAACGAATACATGCCCGTGTTCACCTGATCCGATATAAGGATCTACATATACAGTATAGTCTGTTTTGTTTTCTACTTTCTCTTGTGTGGTACAAGAAAATGCGAAAAATGTCAGGCACATTGCTATGCCTGACATTATCGGTTTATGAATAAAATTCATTGTACTTGTTTTATTTTTTCTTTTTACTCGGTTTTACTGATATCGGAGAAAGTTTACTAATTCCTTCCTCGTTTACAGAAAATGAATAAGGCATATCTTCCGGATTGATTCCACGTTTCAAATTTGGTTTGTCACCCATTACGATATCGATAACACCGCCTTTGAACAAATCATTATGATCCAAATAATTCTTCGTATAATTCTTACCGTTAAACGTCATCGACTCGATATAAATATTCTTGTCGCTGTTGTTCGGAGCATTAATTACCAAATTATTTCCGTTTTCAAAATGAAGAGTAGCCTTCTTAAACAGAGGTGCACCCAAAATATATTGAGTTGTACCAGGAGCAACCGGATAGAAACCTAAAGCAGAGAATACATACCAGGCTGAAGTCTGTCCGTTATCTTCATCACCGCAATAGCCATCAGGTCCCGGAGTATACATACGGTCCATAACCTGACGTAACCAATATTGCGCTTTCCAGGGCTGACCTGCATAGTTATACAAATAAATCATATGCTGTATCGGCTGGTTGCCATGAGCATAGTTACCCATATTCATTACGGTCATTTCACGGATTTCGTGAATTACTCCACCATAATAACTATCATCAAACAATGGCGGAACAGCAAATACGGAATCAAGCATCATTACGAAAGAATCTTTACCACCCATCAGGTTGATTAATCCCTGAGGATCATGGAATACAGACCAAGAATAATGCCAGCTGTTTCCTTCAGTAAAGGCATCACCCCACTTCAGCGGAGAGAATGGAGACTGGAATTCTCCGTTTTCATTCTTACCACGCATCAATTTACTTTCTTTGTCATACAGATTCTTGTAATTCAATGCACGGCGGGCATACAATTCCAATTCTTTTTTCGGACGGCCTAATTCCTTAGCTATCTTCCAGATACACCAGTCATTGTAAGCATATTCCAACGTACGGGCTGCATTCTCATTAATCTTTACATCGTAAGGAACATACCCTAATTTGTTGTAATATTCATGTCCTAAGCGACCTGTTGAAGAAACTGTAGGATGAACATTTTCAGTTCCATGGATTAAGCCTTTATATAAAGTTTCCAAATCATCTACTTTTACGCCCTTCATATAAGCATCCACCAGAATAGAAGCAGAGTTGTTACCAACCATGCAGCCACGGTGTCCCGGACTTGCCCATTCAGGGAAGAAACCGCTTTCCTTATATGTATTAATCAAACCTTCCTGCATTTCCTTATTCATTGAAGGATACATCAAGTTCAGGAACGGGAACAGACAACGGAAGGTATCCCAGAAGCCTGTATCTGTAAACATATAACCCGGCAATACTTCTCCATTATAAGGGCTGTAGTGAACAACCTGTCCGGCAGCATCTATTTCATAGAACTTACGTGGGAACAATAAAGAACGGTACATGCAAGAATAGAATGTACGATACTGGTCTAAGTTACCACCTTCAACTTCTATCTTTCCTAATTCCTTATTCCAAACGTCCTTACCCTTCTGTACCAATGTATCGAAATTATCATTGCCTAACTCTTTCAGGTTGATAGCAGCCTGGTCAAAACTAATGAAAGAAGAAGCGACTTTTGCATGAACGATTTCACCTTTTTTAGTTTTGAAACCAATTACAGCTCCTACATGGTTGCTGGATTGTTCTTTAGCACCTTCTTTTAATGTCGCATCAGCGAAAGTTGCTTCATAAGTAAACGGTTTGTCGAACTCTATTACAAAGTAATTCTTGAAGTTATCAGGAACACCACCGCTATTCTTTGTCGAATAACCGATAATCTTATTTTCTTCCGGTATTACTTTTATGTAAGAACCTTTATCCAAAGCATCGACAACAATATATGAATGTTCGTTTTCCGGGAAAGTAAAACGGAACATAGCTGCACGATCTGTCGGAGTAAGCTCGGTTACGATATCATGCTCTGCCAGATATACTTTATAATAATATGCTTTAGCGATTTCCCCTTTATGAGAAAACCAGCTGGCACGTTTATCCTGGTCAAATTCCGGTTTGCCGACGATTGGCATAATGGCAAACTGTCCGTAATCGTTAATCCACGGGCTTGGCTGATGGGTTTGCTTGAAACCACGAATTTTATTTGCAGTATATACATATTGCCATCCGTCTCCCATCTTGCCTGTTTGCGGAGTCCAGAAGTTCATACCCCAAGGACGTGCAATCGCAGGATACGTATTTCCCGTTGATAATTCGAAAGTAGACTGTGTTCCCATTAACGGGTTTACATACTCCACCGGATCAAAAGCCCCGCTTTCAGCCGCCGAAGCAGGTTTCCCCACCCACATCAAAGTAGCAGCCAAAGCCAAAGCCCAAACACTTTTTTTCTTCATGATATAACACTTGTTAATTAATACAAAAATCTTAAACGCTTTAAATTTATTGCCCACAACTGCTGGCAATGCGTTACAAATATAGGAACAATATGGAGCAAAAAGAATACAAATAATTAAAAAAAGGGAGAAGAACAGTCATTTTGATTGAAATTTGAACAGGTTGAATTTAAATCAAAGATGTTTCCCTTAAAATTCAATGTACTGACGGAGCACTTTAATAAAATACGGCTCAATACCTCTTATAAAAAGGGGAGAATGAAAAAAGTCACCCTCCCCTTCTATTTTACTCAATTATAGTTCCTTTTACAGATTCCTATTAATTAATTTTCATATCCATCATTCTGAGTCAAATTTGGATTTCTCTGTCTTTCATTTACAGATATCGGCCATAATAAATCCGTCTTTTTAAATGTTGCGCCAGAAGCATTCTTTGCACCAACTAAATCGACATAATTTACCTGTCCCGGAGTTGTTGTTGAAATCACAGGGAATTTACCTGTACGCAGACAGTCGTCCCAAATCTTATACTCCAATGGGAATTCACGTAGGCGTTCTGTCCAGCAAGCTTCAATAAAGGCTTGTTTAGATAATGCAAGCAACTCAGACTTAAGCTCTTCTGCTGTTTTCCCATCCAAACGTGCACGAGCTTGTACCTGAGCCAAATAGCCGGCAGCCTCATCCGTTACACCTGAACTCTGAGCTATTGATTCCGCACCGTCCAACAACGCTTCCGCATACCGGAATATATTCCAGTCTTTCGTTCCTTTACCTGTATTCAGCAAAGCATCTTCATCGAAATAGTACCAGCAACCTGCCACTTTAGATTCCCAAACGGCTCCATTATTAGGATTTGTATATTTCCAATGGAAAAATTGATTTTCCTTGATACGTAAATCTTTGCCTTTCTCATATACATTCAAAAATTCATCAGTAGGACCGTACACCCTTTCAAAGATAGAATATTTATTAAATACGGAAACGGCACTTGAACTAACAGAGTAAGTTGGGAACCAATCACTTGTATTAACTGCGTTATCATATTCCTGAGCATAAATAACTTCATCCAAGTCATCAATTGAACGCAATTTATTAAAAGCACTCTTATCCTCCAAATTATCATTCTGTGTCAATCCATGAGGAGAGTTTATCACAATTCTCGCATATGGAACTGCCTCTGCATATTTACCTTGCTGCATATAAACCGTTGTCAACATCATAGCAGCTGCATACTTGGTAATTCGGTGAGCATTATCAGCAAATTTAGCTTCAGGCAAGATACCTACGGCATCCTGCAAATCTTTCTCTACCTGAGCATAAACAGTTGCTGCCGCAGTACGCTCCAACTCCATATTTTCTGCTATAACATAAGGTTCTGTATAGAAAGGAACATCTCCAAATGTTTTTACCAGGTAGTAATAGTTAAATGCACGGAAGAATTTTGCTTCGGCAACATACTTATTAGCCACATTCTCGTCCATTTTTATTTCAGGAATATTTTTGATTGCAGCATTAGCAACATTTATAGCCTTATAACAAGCATCCCAAACACCATCCATCGTTCCTGAAATCTGCATGGTATATTGCTGACGATTCAGTTCACGAGAATATTTACAAACGATTTCTTGTCCTTCATAACTATTAGAAAAATAGCCTGTCAGGAAACCGGTTATAGAAGCAAAACTTCCTACATATGCACTTGGTGCCGAGGCTATTTGCCGAATAGCCCCTGTACGATATAAATAGTTTACGTTAGCTAACGCCTGAGCTTCCGTTGTATAGTAGCCAACGGTTGTTAACTCTGTTTTTGGAGTTTCTTCCAAAAAGTCGCTACAAGCCGTAAAGCCCATTAAGCCAGCACATAAAATAGCTGTTGTTAATATCTTTTTCATATATATATTCAATTTAATGAGTTAATTAAAAGGTTACATTAACGCCAAATGTAAATGTTCTTGCTCTCGGATAAGAGAAGAATGTCATATTCTGGCCAAACTTACCACCCGTTTCAGAAGTTGATTCGGGATCATATCCTAAGAAATCCTTAGATACAATCTGGAATAAGTTATTAGCACTTGCATACAAACGTAATCCGGACAAACCGATACCTTTAATCACTTTTGAATCAAATGTATAACCAACTTGCAACAAGTTGCAACGTAAATAAGAACCATTAGCCACCCATTGAGAATCAGTTGTAGTATCCTGACCTGCGTGTTTTTCCCCGTTGTGTTCGCCACTTTGCAAATAAATCATCTGTTGCATTGCATCCGGATTTGTTCCGTCATAAGCATCAGTTAAAATATTCTTTAAACCGTTGGTAATACCGAAACGGTCGTAAGTTGAGTGGAAGAAACGCTGTAAAGTTTCAACTCCCCATACAAACTGTAAATCCAATGTCAAATCGAAGTTCTTATATGACAAATTATTAATCCAGCTACCGGTCCAATCTGGTAAACCTTTTCCAATAATCGTTTTGTCTTTTGAACGTTTTGCACGGCCTACCTGATCCTGCGTACAGTTACCGGCTTGCCAGTCTTCTTTTGTATAAACGCCATAGCGTTCCAAACCATAGAAGCTACCCATACTTTCGCCAACGCGCAAGATACTGCCGCCGCCTACCCAGTCGTACAGATAAACATCTGCATCCGTATCACCTAATGCAAGAATTTTATTCTTATTAAAGTTCAGGTTAATTGTTGAACTCCAATTAAAGTCTTTATTCTGTACTGGAATAGCTGTTACCATGATATCAGCACCCTGGTTTCTTACAGCACCGATGTTTTTGTAGATAGAATTGAAACCTGTTGAGTGAGGAACCGGGCAATCTAACAGCAAATCGGTAGTTTTCTTGTTATAATAAGCAACATCAAAGCTCAAACGGTTCTGGAACAAACCTAAATTGATACCGATATCGAACTGTCCTGTTTTTTCCCATTTCAAATCCGGATTTGACATGGTATTAATATAAGAATAAGAAGCACGCTTAGCATCAATTAAATGTGTACCGGCGGCTGTTTTTCCCAATGATTTATAAGAACCGATTTCAGAGTTACCAGTCAAACCATAACTTGTATGGATTTTCAACATACTGATAGTCTTATTATCTTTCAAGAAATCTTCTTGGGAAATATTCCATGCCAAACCGGCAGACGGGAAGAATGCATATTTATTATTTTCACCAAATTTAGAAGAACCATCGACACGACCTGTTAAAGTTGCGGAATAACGATCTTTATAGGTGTACGCAAAACGCAAGAAATAAGAGTTCATAGCCCAGCGGCTCCAGCTTGATTCCGGAGAACTCGGGTTAGTTCCTACAGCCATATTATAATCTTCATAGAAGTCGTCTGCAAAACCTTCCGTACGGGATTTGTTCCAGCGTTCTGTACGTTCCTGCCAAGACAGACCTGCCATAGCATTCAAACGATGTTCACCGAATGTTTTGTTGTAAGTCAGGTAAGTTTCTTCCTGCCAATACATTGTGTTCCAGTTTTCAAATTCAGCCCAGCCGTTAGGCATTGAAATATTATTCAAAGAGGTAGAAGAATAACCTCTGTAAGTAATATTATGATGGTCGATACCGAACTGAGTCTTTAAATCCAAACCTTCAAGCAGGTGGAATGTCAAGGCTGCATTACCAAATATCTGAGTATTATACTTCATACGTTTCTGTAAATCCAGAATCATAACCGGATTTGACATACCTTCCAAACCGAAATAATTACTTTCGCTCAAAGAAGTCGTACTTGTAGTATAGTCTCCATTTTTATCTCTGACAGGCAACCAGGGTACCATTTCAATCATAGTACGGCGAGCTTCCTGGCCTCCACCATCTTCCGGCGTATACCGGCCCCAAGTATGGTTGACCAATACGTTAACGGCTGTCGATAACCACTTTGTCGGATTTGCATCATAAGCGACCTTTGCATTCAAACGTTTATTATACGTATTCATTACAATACCCTGTTGATCCGTATAGTTCAGGAATGCACCCATTGATGAATTTTTACCGGCTTGCTGGATATTCAACTGATGATTGTGAGACACAGCCGTACGCGTTGATTCATCCTGCCAATCCGTATCGTACAACGGATTACCATTTGCATCAAAATAATCGCGGTCATGGAACCAGTAGCTACGGTCTAAAGACCAGTTTTTACCCATATAAGTGTTTTCATTTTCCAACCCTTTCATAAAGGTATCACACCATTCCTGGGAATTCAACAAATCCATTTTACGTGCAATATGGCTGGCACTGACAGATCCCTGATAGCTAATCTGAACACCTTCTCCACCTTTTTTACCACGCTTTGTTGTAACCATGATAACACCGTTTGCACCACGGGCACCATAGATAGCGGTTGCAGAAGCATCTTTCAAAACTTCCATGGATTCGATATCATTCGGGTTTACTAATCCGAAATTCTCCATTACCACACCATCCACAACATACAACGGGTCCGAAGAAGAGTTGATTGTTGCCATACCACGGATAATAACACGGTTATTATAAGCACCCGGCTGACTGGAGTTCGAGAAGATATTTACACCGGAAACTTTACCACGCAAGTTTTCCAACGCACTAAAGTTCTGGTTCTTAGTCAAATCTTCGCCTTTGGCAACACCGATAGAACCTGTAACGTCGGACTTACGCATTGTACCGTAACCAACTACCACTACTTCATCTAATGATTGAGTATCCTCTGCTAATACGACATTAATTGCAGACTGGTTTCCTACTGTAACGTCTTTTGTTAAATAGCCGATATAGGAAATTTGCAGGATAGCACCGGCAGGAACTCCCTCTATTGAATAATTACCATCAATATCTGTAATTGTTCCGTTTGTTGTTCCTTTTACTACCACATTTGCACCAATAACAGGTTCCCCGTTCATGTCTTTTACAACACCTTTTACGATTTTACCCTGTTGAACAACCGGAGATGCATTTTTTACTTCTTTACTGCTAACAGACAAATCATCGGTCTGTTTTTCTACTTGATCGATAAAACCACCGATCGTAATTCCATTTCCGTCGATATCACCATTCACATTCTGCGAACTTGTTGGAGCTGCGAATGTTGAAAAAGCACAAGCGGAAAGAAGAAAGGTTGAAATTTTCATGATATTCAGAAATTTCGGTTCTTTTTTCATAACTTACTTGATTAATTCGTTAATACTTAATTGTGTTTGAATTTGTGTTTTTATAGACCTGAAAGGCGCACAACACTTTCCGGTCTTCTTTTATCCAGACTTCTCTTATCTCATAGGCAGTAAAAGATTTAGAGGTTATACATCATATTTAGATCACTTATTATATTTATCGGCATTCTATATATTCTCCGAATTGCATTAACAACCCTCTCGAAAATATAGCTACATACTATTGAAGGGAGATATCCAAGAATATGTGGGAGACGGATATCCCGAAAGACAGTATATTGCACACCGAATAGCGAGAAATACCAGTAAAAACCCAAGGCTGGACTTCCGGTATCCCCCATAAAAACCGTTCGAAAATGTTCTAAATTCCCGAATACATTATAATAAAAGAAAAGAGAAAGGACGCCTAACATTGCAAGAGCAAACATGAAACACGTCCGGAAATCATTGGTAAAGAATGAAAATCCACACACAAACATTAAAAAGTTAAGGGTAGTGGTAAGAATGGTATATCCTAACTGGTAACGCAAACCCGTTGTAAAGCGAGAAACTTCTTTACTGCGTATTTTACTTTTATCGGGTATATTAAGCAATCGTTTTTTATATGCAACCACGAACTGGTGTGAAATAAACATAGGTGATACTACGATTGCTATTACTAAACACAACAAAATCAACATATAAGGTATTATACAGAGTTTATTTTTGAGGATGAAAAAGTTCGTCAGCCCCATATACAGACTAACGAAAAATGACTAAAAAAACGGTCGTTTATTTTAGTCATTTATGTTCCATGTAAGTCACTAATAATAGGATTATTACATTTTAGCTAACTGGAAGAGCCTCAGATTTGTATAATTTTTTCTTTTGTTTTTACCGTTTTTATATATATATTTGCAATGACTAAAATAAACGACCGTTTTTTTAGTCATTGCAAAACAAATACATAAGCCATATATATCAACATGTACGTAATAAGCTTATCAAACAAAGTCTCAAAAAACACCAATTAAGTACAGCTCTACATACAAAACACGCTTTTACTATCACCTTATGTTTTTAATTTATTTTATTATAATAATTATTTAATTTACAATACACCAAGATAAATCCATCTAAATCAATCCAATCAGTGCCACCTGCGCACATGTTTTTCATCTCCTCAAGAACACCTTTCCTTTTTCAAACTTCATCCCATCCTTTTAAAAAAACAGCCGTACTTTTCGGAAAAACCATATTTTGAAATATTCTTTTGATAGCTATCAAACTAAAGTATAATAATTATCAAACTAAAAAAAATCAATATGGAAATTACTTTTAACAACCATCAAAAGTATATTTCTAAAGGATGAAATTGGTAAAAGATGCCGATGAATTGTGGGAAGAAACGAATGAAAACCATCATTTCATTCGGATAATATTTAGAGAAGTTTTTCTGAAAAGTATTTATATCTAAATTAACAGACAGCTAAAAACGGAATGAAATAAATTGATCGCTTTAAGGAAAGACAAAAAAAAGAGGATCATAAAAAAGTCTCGTTTTTTATGATCCTCTGATATACTCTCTTTTTAGAGAGCATTCGTCAATTTTTATAAATCAAAGCTTCTGCTATTTCGACAAAGAGAACGGACGGTCAGCCATTGATGTTCCTCGGTTAAGAGCAGGTGTATTGCCCATCTGATAATGAATAACACCACCATTCATCAACTCATCATATTGCAAATAGTTTCTTGTGAATGGTTTGCCATTCAGAGAAGCAGACTGTATATATACATTTTCAGGACTATTGCCTTCTGCCTCAATAACCAACTTCTTACCATTTTCAAGTTGTATTGTCATTTTCGGAAATACCGGACTACCTATTACATATTCCGTTGTACCCGGACAAACTGAATACAACCCCATTGCACTGATAACATACCAAGAAGAAGTCTGCCCCTGGTCCTCATCACCCGGATAACCATCAGGAGTCGAATTATACAGATCGTTCATTATCTTACGTGCCCATTTCTGTGATTTCCAAGGCTCTCCAGCATAGTTATACAAATAAATCATGTGCTGAATCGGCTGATTTCCATGAGCATATTGCCCCATATTAATCATTTCCATTTCTGCCATTTCATGGATAACGCGGTTGTAAGTTCCAACTTTAAATGTATTAGGAGAAGAAAATACAGCGTCCAATTTAGCAACAAAAGATTTATCACCCCCTATCAAATCAATCAATCCCTTTACATCATGGAACACAGACCATACATAATGCCATGCACAACCTTCCGTAAACGGACCACCCCATTCTGTCGGATCAAAATTAGGATACCAGTTACCATCATTCTGCCGTCCACGCATAAATCCTACAGAAGGATCGAATACATTCTTGTAGTTGTATATTTGCTTTTTAAACTGTTCTTCGTAGAATGGCTGTCCTGTCATCTTTGCGAACTCCATTGCACACCAGTCGTTATAGCAATATTCCAACGTTTTAGCCGTTGCTTCACGTACATCAGGATATGGAACATAACCATAAATAAAATACTCTTTCCAACCTTCACGACCATTAGCCGGTCCACCAGGTCCCTTATTTGTCACTTCATGGAACATTGCTTCCATAGCATGTTTCGGATCATAGGAACGGAAACCTTTAGCCCAGGCATCTGCAATCAACGATAATGCATGATTACCAATCATACCACCCTGATGACCAGGGAAAGACCATGAAGGCAACCAGCCGCTCTGATCGTAAGCCGTAATCAAACTTGTAATATAATTGTTATGGAATTCCGGATGCAAAATAGCATTCAAAGGGAATTGAGCTCTGAATGTATCCCAGAATCCATTATCCGTATACATCAATCCCTCATGAACTTTTCCATCATACGGACTGTAATATATAGGATTACCAGTTTCATCATGTTCATAGAACTTACGCGGGAAAAGCATAGAACGGAAGAAACAGGAATAGAATGTAGACTTCAATTCTTCCGAACCACCTTCTACCTGTATTTTACCTAATTGTTTGTTCCAGGCTTCTTTTGCAGCTGCACGTGTCTGTTCCAAAGATTTAAATGAACCTAACTCCTGCTTCAGATTCAACTCTGCCTGTTCATAGCTAATAAAAGAAGATGCTATTTTAGCCTGTACCTTAGAACCTTTTTTAAATTGGATATAAGCACCAGTATATTCACTTTCTGCATCAGTATTACCTTCTGCAATCAAACCTTCATTACCGGTCCATGTTCCGTACGATTCAAAAGGTTTATCAAATTCAATAACAAAATAGTTCGCGAAATTTTTAGGAACGCTATGGTTTGCATTTTTATTGTAACCAATTATTTTACGTTCTGCGGGTATAATTTTAACACAACTGCCTCTATTATTTGCATCTAACACTACATAAGAATCTCCTTTTCCCGGAAATGAAAAACGCATATGTACACCTCTTTCTGTAGGTGACATTTCTGTAGTAATTTTATTATCAAAAGTAACTTTATAATAATCCGGATGAGCTATCTCATTTTTATGGCTGAATTTAGCTGCTCTTTTATACTGATTTACCTCTAATTTGCCAGTAACAGGCATCAAAGAAAAAGCGGAATAGTCATTTGTCCAGGAACTGCACTGGTGTGTCTGCCTGAACCCACGGATAGAATCTTTAAAATGTTGATAAATCCATCCGCTACCATTCGGGCCAGTCTGTGGTGTCCAGAAATTCATACCCCAAGGTAATGCGGTCGTGGCATAGGTATTTCCTCTTGTCAATTCATGTTTTGAATTTGTTCCTTGTAAAGTATTCACATATTTTGTCAAATCCGTTTTTTGAGCCGAGGCATCAAATCCCAGACCGGCAATAAGGCATAAAGAAATAAGAATTTGTTTCATGTTATAATTTTTAAAGGTTAAAAAGAAGGGTATAGCTGAATCAGCTATACCCTTCCATATAGATATAGATCAGCCCGTTACACAGGTGGATCAATATGTCAATTAGTAACCTGGGTTCTGTGCCAGCTTTGGATTATTTTCCATTGCTTTCAGCGGAACCGGCCATAACAACATGTGCTGGTTAGTTTTAAAAGTCTTACCATCACGTTTGTTGTATGTTTCAGCAGTTGCAATGTCTACCCATTTCAAAGAATTATCAGACTGCAATTGCGGATATAAACGATTTCTACGAATATCATCCCAAACTTTAAATTCCAATGGAAGTTCGTGTAAACGTTCTGTCAAGATATCATCAATTGTAACTGTTGCAGGTATAACGCAAGTAGGATCTAAAGCACCATTCACAGTAAATGCACGTTCCCTAACTTTTTTCAGATAGTCTTTTGCTTTTCCTGCATCAGGAGTTGCCTGTTTCAAGAATGCTTCTGCAGCAATCAAATAAACTTCAGACATACGGAATACAGGGAAATTCAGGCTACTACCCTGAGAATTAATCATAGCAGTGTTTTCAAACCAGAAGTAGTTATCAAGTTCCGGACAGTGGAATGTTTTTCCCTTATTTGAAGTGTACTCTTTAAAGAAGAAATTCTTTTCTTTAATACGAACATCACCATCAGCATAGCTATTAATAATACAATCACTAGCTTTATACATATTTGCTAATACACTTGTATTAAATACTTTGCTACCATCATTTTCTGTCCAGCCTGTAGCTTCATTTGTCAAACAGCAATTAATATACGGATTACCAAGACCTGTATCTAATGAATAATCATATTCCAATGCATAAATAATCTCATTAGAAGTTTTGCTGGTTTTAACCTTATTAAATGCACTATTGCTTTGATTGTCATCACTTGCTTCCAAGTCATGTCCAGAAGCACCTGTAATTACAGCTTCTGCCATCTGAGCAGCTTCTGCATATTTAGCTGTATTCTGTACCGGATAACCAGCCCACTGTAAATATACAGTAGCCAACAGGGTTTGTGCTGCCGGTTTTGTGATACGGCCTCCATTGTTATAGAAAGTCTTCTCCGGTAAATACTTGATGGCTTCTTTCAAATCCTTTTCAATCTGTTCATAAACAGCAGTAATAGATGCACGCGGCTGCTGAACCACATCCGGATCAATTGTGTCGTAAGGTTTCAATACCAAAGGTACACCACCATTACCACCGTCCTGAGCTTCACCATCTTTACATCCGAACTCCTTCAATAAATAATAATAAGACAGTCCACGGAAGAAATAAGTTTGTGCAAGCAATTCATTCTTTCTATCTTCTGAAATAATGCCGGCTTCTACCATTTCCGGTAATCTAACATCAATAACATTACATTCTCCAATAGCTTTATACAGCTCTTGCCACAGATTATTAATATCGCTGGATACTGTCTGGAAAGTAATGTTCATTGTTTCTGTATTAGCAGAAAAATCACCATCTTTCTTCAAATCTGTGAATAGACCGGACATCAAACCTCCGTACATCAACCGGGTAGGATGCCAACCATTATTACGGCTCTTATACAATTCTGGAACACCTTGAATATAAAGTCTATTCACAGCAGATTGTGCATCTGCATCAGAAGTCCAGAATTGACCATCTGTCTTTTTGTTTAATGGCTCTTCTTCCAAAAAACTAGTACATGATGTTGCAGCTGCTAAAACAAACATACCAGCCACACTTAATACTATACTTTTTATATTTTTCATACAATTGTCTTTTTTATTAGAATGTTACACTTGCTCCTAATGTAAATGTACGTGCCTTCGGATAAGCGAAGAACATTACGTTCTGTCCCCAAGTAGCATTTTTAGAAGATGATTCAGGATCATATCCTTTGAAATCTTTAGAGCAAAGCATAAATGCATTGTTTACATTAAAGTAGACACGTAAATTCTGTAAACCGATTTTTTGTACGGCAGATTTACTTAAAGTATAACCCAACTGAACAAGGTTCAAACGGAAATAAGAACCGTCTGCAATCCAAGAAGAGTTGAAGTTCTGATCGCTATATGAATCACCATATTGACGGTTATAAATCATCTGTACATTGGTATCAGTATTTGTCGGAGTCCAAGCATCAGTCAAAATAGTAGAAAGACCAGATGTTAAGAAACGAGACTGAGTTGAGTGCAAGAAATCTTGCAATACATCAACACCCCACATGAACTGCATATCCAAAGTAAGGTCAAAATTCTTATAGCTGAAGTTGTTGATAAAGCTACCAGTCCAATCAGGTAAACCTTTACCTAAGATTGATTTTTCTGTTGCAATTTTGCTACGTCCGATCTGGTCGCCTGAATCATAAATACCTAACCATTCAAATCCGGAGAAAGAAGACAAAGATTCACCAACTTTCAGTGCACCCCAGTTTTCCCAGATAGTTTCATCGTTAGCACCTAATTTCTCTACCTTATTTTTGTTAAAGTTCAAATTCAATGTAGATGTCCATGTGAAATCACGATTCATAATAGGAGTACCATTAATCATCAAGTCAAGACCTCTATTGGACACTTCACCGATATTAGCCATAACCTCTGAATAACCAGTAGAGAATGGTAATGGGCGTTTGTACAGCAAATCGCTTGTATATTTATGATAGAAAGATACATCAAAAGATAAACGATCTTTAAACAAGCCTAAATTAACACCCAAGTCGAACTGAGCAGTTTTTTCCCATTTCAAATCATTATTCGGCATATTTTCCAAACGAGATGTTGAAACAACTTCTCCACCGATAATTGCTTTTTCCTGAGCAATCACTGACAGTGATTGATATGTGTCAATTTCACTGTTACCCATAAGACCGTAACTTGTATGTAATTTTAACATGCTAATTACCGGGCTATCTTTCATGAAGCCTTCATTAGAAATCAACCATGCCAAACCTGCAGAAGGGAAGAATGCATACTTGTTATTCTTACCGAATTTTGAAGAACCATCGACACGGCCTGTAACAGTAGCCATATATCTGTCATCATATGTATAACCAAAACGCAAGAAGTATGAGTTCATTGCCCAACGGTCATGACCAGAAGCAACAGAAGGACGCTGTGTACCTGCTCCCATATTATGGTAGCCATAGTAATCATCAGAGAAAGTCTTAGCCGTAGCATTGAAATATTCGTATGTACGTTCCTGCCAAGATAAACCTAACATACCGTTAACACGATGTTTTCCAAATACATTCTGATAGTTCAAATAGGTTTCTTCCTGCCAGTAAAGTGTATTTGAACTTGACTGGTATGCATTACCCAAATCACCTTTACCGAAGTCGTGTACATCACGAGGTCCGTATTCACGATTGGTATTGATATGACCGTCCACACCGAACTGAGTTCTTAAATCCAAATTCGGAAGGATATGGAATGTTAAACCGACATTACCAAAGATTTGAGTACGATATTGCTTACGCTGTACTGTTTTCAGGAAGTGAACAGGATTTGCTCCATCTTCACCTGAGAAAGTTACATATTCAGCATTCTTACCATCCTTTGCTGCATTTTTCAGCACAGGCTGGAATTCTGCAGTATTATTGTCGGCCCATGAACCATCAGGATTATAAATTGGATACCAAGCCGGCATTTCAATCATGGTACGAAGCGCATTTTGTCCGCCATCACCATGGTCTGTATTGTTACCCCAAGCATGGTTAACCAATAAGTTTACAGAAGTAGATAACCATTTTGTCGGTTTTGCATCATAAGCAATCTTAGCATTCATACGTTTCATGTATGATTCCAGCAATACACCCTGTTGGTCTGTATAGTTCAAGAAAGCACCCATTGTAGAGTTCTTGCCAGCCTGCTGAATGTTGATCTGATGGTTGTGAGATACAGCTGTACGAGTTGCCTCTCTCTGCCAATCGGTATCATAGATTGCATTACCGTTTGCATCAAAATAACGACGGTCTGTAAAATGGTCAGCCTTATTCAATGAATAATCTGTTCCGTGATATGTATTGGAGTTAGCCAATCCCTGCATGAAAGCATCTTGCCATTGAGAAGCAGACAATGTTTCCATATAACGGGCTACTTTACCAAAACTTACAGAACCCTGATAAGAAACAGAAACGCCTTCGCCATCAGTCTTACCACGTTTAGTAGTTACCAAGATAACACCATTCGCACCACGAGCACCATAGATCGCTGCAGAAGAAGCATCTTTCAATACTTCAATGTTTTCAATGTCGTTAGGGTTAACTAAACGGAAATCTTCCATAACCACACCGTCTACAACATACAACGGACTTGTTGACGCATTGATCGTACTTACACCACGGATAAGAACGCGGATATCAGCACCCGGCTGTCCTGAGTTAGAGAAAATGTTTACACCGGAAGCCTTACCTTTCAAACCATCCAATGCACTAAAAGACTGAGCCTTAAGGATATCAGAACCCTTTGTACTGGCAATAGAACCCGTTACATCGGACTTACGCATAGTACCGTAACCAACTACAACGACTTCATCCAAAGCCTGAGTATCTTCCACTAACTCTACATTAATTGAAGATTGGTTTCCAACTGTAATTTCCTTAGTTAAATAACCGATATAAGAAATCTGCAATACTGCGCCAGTCGGAACACCTTCTATTGAATAATTACCATCAATATCTGTAGTTGAACCGTTTGTTGTTCCTTTTACAATAACGTTTGCACCAATAATAGGCTCTCCGTTCATGTCTCTTACAACTCCCTTAACAAGCTTACCTTGTTGAACAACCGGAGAAGCATTTTTTGTTAAAACGATATAATCGTTTTCAAAAGCAAACTTAACGTTGGAATTTCCAAACGCTTCATTCAAATATTGAGAAACTGTTTTGTTTCCAGATTTTACAGCTAGCGTTTCGTTAGTATTGACTTCATTTTTACTATAAACAAACAAATAATCTGTCTGTTTTTCTACTTGATCGATAAAATCACCGATCGTAATCCCATTCCCGTTAATATTGACCTTTGCATTCTGCGAGCTTGTTGGAGCTGCAAATGTCGAAAAAGCACAAGCGGAAAGAAGAAAGGTTGAAATTTTCATGACATCTAGAAATTTCGATTCTTTTTTCATAACTTTACCTCGTTAATTTCGTTAATACATTAATAATGTGTGAATTTTGTGTTAGCGCCGACCGGGAAGTGCTGCAACACTTTCCGGTCTTTTTTGTTAAGACCTCTTTTTTACATCATAGGCAATAAAAAGATTTATAGGTTATACATATATTTATATCACTTACTAATTATCGTATTGTTATTTTATTGTGTTCTTCATCTTTTACATAAGAGAAATATTTCACCTTCCTCAAGGTATGAAGGACATTTTCAACGCCATCTCTTTGACGAAACTTTCCACTAAATTTATATGCGTTCAAATTAAATTTTTTCACTTCTATATTTATATCATAATATAATTCCAACTTATTGATAATCTCGGCAAAAGAAACATCGTCAAATGAATAAATACCATCCCTCCATAAAAGGAAATCCATGCTATCGAAATTCCGCTTGATAAGCTTGTTTCCAACCAAATCAACACGTTCATTCGGCTTCAATGAGACAGCATGTTCTTCATCTTTCGAATGATAAATCTTGACAGATCCTTCTACTAAAGACGTATTGAACTCTTTACGACCTTTATATGCAAACACATTAAACTTCGTCCCTAATACTTTTATATCCAAATCTTCAGTCGAAACGATAAATGGATTCTTAGCATCATGAGCCACTTCAAAAAAAGCTTCCCCATTCAACTCCACCTTACGTTCCCCATTTTCAAATCTATTCGGATATTTTAGAACAGAACGGGCATTTAACCATACTGTAGTTCCATCATGTAATCTTACCATAGCCCGTTGACCGGACGGAGTAATAAATTCTTCATATGTAACAGGAGACACGTTCTGTATTTTTTCCGGCTGCATCAACATCCATGTCGAAAATATAGCAATACAAATTGAAGCTGCATATCCAAGAATATGTATATATGGTATCCTAAATGTTTTCTTTATACGTGTCTGCTTAAAAACAGACAGTTGATTCAAACCTTCAATAGTATCTTCCTTCTGGGGTAAACAAGATGTCAATGCACCCAAATTCTGAGCAGACACGAATTCTTTTCTTAAATCCGCATCTGTATCCATCATGGAAAATAACAGCTTTTTTTCTTCTTCTGTTAATTCTCCGTTAAAATATCTTACTATTAATTGGTGCATTCTTTTCGCTTTTGTAGAATAGAGCGATTTAAGATTTATTTACCACCAAAAGGGTATTTAAAATAAATATTATTTAACATTTATATGATAAATAACAGGGGAAGATAGTCTTTCAATTCAGCCCTGAGCTTCTTCAGAGCAATTGTCATCTGGTTTTCGACAGTATTTACGGATAAATGGAGTTCTTCCGCTATTTCGCGATACTTCTTTCCATCTAAACGACTTTTAATAAAAATTTCACGACATCGTTCCGGTAATTTATCAATTGCTGATGAAAATAATCGCTCTAAATCTTCATCTGTATTAAAAGTATAGTTAAATTGCTCCAATGCAATTAACTTAGCGCTTAACTCTTGTTTGTAGTCTTCTACTACTATTTGATGTCGTAAAAAATCCAGACAACGATTTTTTACTAAAGAAAAAAGATAAGAGAGCAAGCTTACTTGCACATCTAAGACCGTCCTTTTTTCCCATAACATTAAGAAAACATCTTGCACGATATTTTCAGCATCCTCATCTGAAAGAACATATTCTTTTGCAAAACGGTGCATACGGGAAAAATACATGACATAGATTTTGTCAAAATCGGTCTGAATATCAACATTGTTATAACCAAGATCTCCCATTACCATTCCTACTTGATATTTAACACGAGTTCAGATAGAACTAAACCTTTTCACACTACAAATATAGAAAAATTTCTCAATAAACTGAAAACTAACTAAAACACATTACTATTTCTGTTCATAAAATGCCTCATTATTTCATATTTGAGGTACAAATATAGCATCCCTGCCTGATTCTTATGTTTTTTTTAACATATATCTATCAGCAGGGATGCTATATTTATGAGAACATCGTCCAAAACTATCTTAGTTCTATCTGAACTCTGTCCTATTTTCCTTTTTTTAAAAAAATATCTACCAGGATAATTTTATAAATTTATTTTCCCATGGAGTAAATACTAATGAAGGATTAGCAGATACCGGTTCACCCACCACATCACAAACTACTATTTTCTTAAAGTTTACCTTATCTGAAGTAACAGCAAATTGACAAGACTTACCTCCTATTTCGCGAAGTTGAAGCATAACTGCATTTTCACCTTCTACAGGCTTCATATTCACTAATAAAATATTCTCCGGAACAATATTAAAAATAGAAGCAGGTTGTACAATAGCAGTTTCCTTGTTACCGGCCGGTAGCACGCGAGTCAGGAATGGAATTCTATTCTCCCAAGCAAACTTGGTTGCATACTCAATCGAATTATCTTTTGATGAATTAATGAAATAACTCCATTGTAATTCTCCCATTTGATCCGCATTAAAGTTTGTTACCCAATAATTATTCATAGGCCATGAATACATGTTTGTCGATTGGGGAACTGCACCCGCCTTATAACGTCCGGTATTAATTGCACCAAACTGCATCAAAGGGATTTCCTGGCTACCCATCACAACCTGTGACTCACTATTTCGCGCCGTTGCAAAGTTCTGTACGGTATACCAATCATTGGAAGAACCCGGAATCTGATCTACACCAGCTTCTATTGTTCCGCCTGGTACATCTAAATGGATCTTTCCTTTTTCCACTTCAAACGGGAAGGAAATATAAACCGCTTCCGGATCTGTTACAGCTTTTTTGCGTAAACGATAAACGACTTCTATTTTCTTAGAAACATTAAACACACGGAATTCAACCATCAAATTATTCGGTTCACGTCCGGCAACAGTTTCTCCACGGAAACGATAGGTATCCCAAATAGGACCTTGTTTATATTGTTCAAAACGAATTTTTTCCGGACGGCGACGTAAGAACTGAGGAGCCCGGTATTGTTCCATTGGATGGCGGCTATCGATGATCTCATAAATAAATTCACCAAACTCCCACTCTGCATCCGGAGTTGTTAATTGTTTATTTAATTCTTTATCGAATAATTTACTAATCGTACCTTTCCTGATATTAAAATCTATAGCATACCAAGGATTTTCCACATGTGTTTGTTCCAATGTTGGAAGAGTTTTCATTTCCTGACGTGGAGAATTCTTTACCTTTATATAATATTGAACATATCCTAATGCCGGCACATCTTTTACATACAAACTCCAATAAGTTCCGTCCGAACGATTTTCACCTGCCTGTGCAGGTATCACATTTCCTTGTGCATCGACTATTTCAAAATCTTTATCCAAAGGTAAAATCTGATGGTCGATATAAGCTTTTGCTATACCGCTATAACTCCAATTCAAGGTATTGAATACAACAATAGAGGGTACATTACTTTTAGGAACGAACGATTGAAGAATACCCAATGTCGCCTCCCCTAACAATCCGGAGTGGCGGTAAGCTTCCCAGGCATATGACTGCTTTAAAGAACGTTGTTCCCATGTTTCCAATCCATAGGGATTGCGAACGCTTTCACTATGTCCGAATGTATGTTCATCATAAAACAATAATGCTTTATTAATATTGTCAATTTGTTCATTGATATTCACAGGTAACTTTGCTCCCATCATTTTAGCAAAAGAAAGTCCTGCCTGATTGGAGATAATATCAGAATGAGTCACACGTGAAATCGCAGCTTCACGGGCACCAGAAGCAAAACCGTCTGTCCACCAATCAGGCCATGCACCACGGATTGTCTGTATCTGGTC
Source organism: Parabacteroides sp. (assembly GCA_019417325.1). Classification (GTDB taxonomy): domain Bacteria; phylum Bacteroidota; class Bacteroidia; order Bacteroidales; family Tannerellaceae; genus Parabacteroides. The sequence continues at coordinate 88,650 of DXVO01000038.1, forward strand.
TGCGTACTGAGTTTCTACTGTTTTAAAGAACTCACTGGCTACAGCCGTACGTAATTTCGGCCATTCATATTTATCGTTCCATTTCTTCAACATCTCACAGCTCTTCGTCGATGGAGGTGCATTGTCTGTAAAATATCCGGAATGTTGTGCCGCAAGAATATCATACGGATAATTTTTTGCCTGCATTTGGTCCAAATAAGCCAATACCCGTTCTTCGAACTGTTCAAAGTTATCTGTATGTATACCGAAAAAGTTTCCCTGATTATAATGTTCTGCACGATAGGTCAAAACTTTCTTGCCGGAAGGAGACTCCCACCAGAAAACAGTCGGTTTATCAAAACAAATCAATGCCCGGTGACCATGTGTCCCCATATTGACATATTTTACTCCCGCATCTGCAAAATACTCACTAAAGCACCAACCGATACCATTCACATCATCTTGCATGGCAAGTTCGGCACGCATTCCATTTTCCCTGAACTGTTTTAATGGATATAAGGAAGCAGCAAGCGTTTGCTCGTCGGGTAACTCATCAAAATTCAGATACATGGTTGCCAACTCTATACGTCCCTCTTTCACCCGCTGTTTCAAACGGGCAATCTGTTCGGCAGGACGGCATTTCAGATATTCGCTAACCGCCCAGGAAATTTCGCAAGTCCAACGGAACTTGGCAAAATCCGGATAACTATCCGTTGCATCGCAATAATCCAGTGCATAATCGATATAACGAAGATGCTCCGCCAATATTTCCATTTGCGAGCGGGTATATCCTATATCCGTATGTGTATGCTGAACCATATTCATCTGCCAGTGACGGGCAGGCTCTACCGTAACAGAAGAAGTTTCCTTCTCCTTTCCTAACGTAAACACTAATGGTATTTCTTTCGCAGACTGAACCTGTGGTATTTCAAAAACCAGCACATTGTCTCCGGGAACCAATTTCACTTTCCGGTTTTGCCCATCAAACTGAACCGTAGCTATAGCCGGCTCGCCTTCATGCTTAAGGGATATTTCTACCTTCTGTGTCAATCCTCCTTTCGATTTATAAACAGCAGGCAACGTTCGGACTTTAACTCCCGAAAAATCCGGAGAAGCCTGAATAGCAAATACACTTGCCATAATTGCCATTCCAACCAATAACAAACCTCGTTTTCTCATTTTATTGTGTTTTTAATGATATGAAACCTATATAAAACATGCACACTAATAAGAGTAGCAAACCAGCAACCTGACCGAAAGCATCTGCAAGACCTCCCATGCAGGGAGTAATCAACGCTCCCCCCGATACCCCCATAATCATCAGGGCTGAAACTTCATTAGACTGTTCCGGCTTATGTTCCAATGCAAATGAAAACAAGATAGAAAATACATTCGAACAGGCTAAGCCAACAATCACAATCATTGCGCTCATCATCCACAATACATCCGAAACCAGCAATCCTATAAAAGCGATAATCGCCAACAACATGCTTATCCGCAAGAACGGGCGAGCCGGCAACTTTGCCAATAAGATAGCACCCAGAAAAGAACCGCCTGTACGGGCTGCAAAATACAGACTTGTCCCCAACCCTGCTTCATGCAACGGTATATTCACCTTTTCCATCAACAATTTAGGAATGGTTGTATTCAATCCTACATCTATACCCACAATACACAAAATACCTAAAAACAGCATCAATATTTTTGTGTCTTTAAATAAAGACAAGGTCGATGCAAAAGAGGCATCAGACTCTTCTCCCCGTTCATCTTTCGGAATAGCTATCACCAACCATAAAATGGATAACAACGTGGTTAAGGAATAGACAATAAATATCAGTTTCCAATCTCCCCAGAAAGAAGAAGCTACACCTGCAATAATCGGACCTAAAAAAGATGAAATCGCCTTAATAAATTGTCCTAAAGTCAGAACACTTGTCACTTTCCCCGGATTGACCACCTGAGCCACCATCGGGTTCAAAGAAACTTGCAAAATTGTATTGCCTATGCCAAGTAATGCAAAGGCAAGCAAAATACAAATGAAATCATAGAAAAAGAGGGGTATCAGCATGGCCACTGCGGTAATGGCAAAAGCAATTACCACAGTTTTCCTCCGGCCATGCCGCCCCATCCAAATACCGGTCGGAATTGAAAATAAGGCAAACCAAAGAAACACCATCATAGGCAGTAAGTTTGCCAACGTATCTGACAAGCCGAAATCCATTTTCACATAGTTTGTAGCAATTCCCACAACATCTACAAACCCCATGATAAAGAAACCGAATAAAATAGGGAAAATAGCGGAACCGGATTTCGTATATTGATTCAATTGAGCTTCCATAATGCAGATTTAGTTATTTGTATATACATCTCTCGGCTGGCTGCCCATTTCCATTATCAAATGTCCTCCCTTGATAATTTCATCAAACGGAATATGGGTATCAGTCCAGACTTTACCATTCAGGTTCATCGATTGTATATAATCATTTTGCAGATTATTATTCTTTGTTTCAATCACAAATTCTTTTCCCTGATAGTATCGGTTATTCAAGGAAACCGTAATCTTGTCAAACAATGGACTGCCTAACGCAAAACCCGGTTGTTCATCAGTCAATCCCTTTATATCAAATAATCCCATAGAGGCTATAACATACCAGGCACCAAGCTGTCCCTGGTCTTCATCTTGCCCGTACCCATATCCATGAATGCCATCTATACCATAAAACTCATTCAGTATGGCACGCACCCATTTCTGTGTCAAAGACGGACGCCCTGCTTCATTAAACATCCATGAAATATGCAAACAAGGCTGGTTGCCATGGTTATACAAAGTCTGCAAGCCGGCAAAAGCTCCAACTTCCTTTCCTCCGCTAAAAATAAGCTTCCGTGATACGGTAAAGATACTATCCAACCGTTGGTTGAAAACATCGATTCCGACTTTCCCTGCCAATCCTTTTACATCATGAGGCACATAAAATGTATATTGCCAAGCATTACCTTCCTGGAATCCTCTCCAGACCTCCATCGGTTCAAACTTATCGATAAACGAACCGTCTTTCTTTTTAGGACGGACGAAATTTACGGACGGATCATAAATCCGTTCCCAACCTTTCGACAAATCCATCAAACGGTTATAATCTTCTGTCTTCCCTAATTGTTTAGCCCATTGAGCCAGCGCCCATGCACTATAGGAATATTCCAACGTATGAGATGCAGAGAACATAAATGCTTCATGAGGGCCGTCGCCATCTTCCAAATGAGGAACATAACCGTATTTTACAAATTCACGGGTATCTACTTTACCGGCACCTAACGGACGGTTTTCCCCATCCAGTTCATTTTTCAGGCAAGCTTCGTATCCTTTCTTTATATCAAAATCCCGAATACCACATTGGTAGGCTCCTGCAATAATTGTGCTCAACAAGTTTGTCCCAACCCCCGAAACATACCGGCTATTAGCTATACCGTCCGCCAGCCAACCGGCATCCTGGTAAACCAACAAATGACTGCTTATGTAATCCGAATAATATTCAGGATAAGCCAATGCCCAGAGTTGTGACAAATTCCATTGCGCTCCCCAGGCTGCATCCGTATTATATAAATTATGTACCGGTTTTCCTTCCTGCAAAGGAATCTGTCCGACAGTACCGTCATGGCGGGGATAAGCCCCATTTATATCACTCGCAAGACCTCTTCCTAACAGTGCATGATATAAACCCGTATAAAACTTCACCTTATTTTCTTTTACCTGAGTTTCTACCCGGATACGCCCCAGATATTCTTCCCAAGTTTTATGGGAAATGTCCCGCGCATCATCAAAAGAAAGAGCTGCCGCTTCCGTATCCAGATTCAAACGGGCATTCTCCACGGAAGTGTAAGACAGACCGACCTTGGCTGTTACGGTTTCCTCTTTTTCCATCTGGAATGTCAAGTATAAACCGGCACCTGTTCCTGAAGTTTCCTTTCGGTTAGCCTGTATATTTTCTCCATTAAAGACACCGTGTCCGGAAGGTTCCTTATCCAATACCGCAGAAAAATATAAAGGAACCGTTGCCCCCTTCTGATATTTCTTTACATATTCCGGCTCCGTGACTACCCAACCTTCTATTCGTCCATCCGGCTTAAGTTCCACACTGGCATCTTTTACAGCACCACTTTCTCCCTGACGATTTCCTATATCAAAAAGAATATGGTTCTCATTTCCCGCAGGAAATGTAAACCGTTGAAAAGCGACACGAGGCGTAGCTGTCAGCTCTGCACGAATTGAATAGTCTTTCAGAAGAACCGAGTAATAACCTGCCGTTGCAATCTCATCCTTCCGGTCAAAGCGGGAACGATAGCCTGTACCCGTCGTATCCCCTACAGTTCCGGGAACTGTTTTCAGCGTGCCACAAGTCGGCATCAATGCAATTCCACCTATCTGAAACTCATGCAGACAAGGAAAACCTTCGATTGTATTATCCCGATAATCATACCCTGTAGCCTCCCAACCTGACTTATTACCTATATGCCCATTAGTAGAAGGTGCCGGTTTAGCCATGCCAAAAGGCATAGCTCCCGGAGTAAAATGGAACCAACGGCAATGTGCAGTTCCGATACGAGGCTCCACATACTGGCTTAGTTCTTCAAGCGAGGTGTTCTTTTCAGAAACAGAACAGGCTGTAATACCCCAAAAAAGAGTAAACAACAATCCTCCTGTTATTTTATGTATCATGGTATCTATATTCTTTATTTATTTTAAATGATTCAAAGCATAGATATAGGCGCCCATTGCAATAGAATGGCTTGCACCTTGCTTACTAATCGTCACGCCTATCCGTTTCATCGGATCATAATCCACTAAAGTATTACATCCGGGAACAGGTATTTTCAACGCTTCACCTTTTGCAAAGCGGGAAAATTCTTCCTCATCATCCAGATCGAACGCTTTCATTTGTATACGTCCGAACCGGCTTCCATCCATCATACCGATTGTACCATTCAAATTAGCCAGTAAAGACGGAAAAATATATTTGGATGCACCCGATAAGCCACCACCTATAACGACTATACCATCAATCAAAGTAATTGCAGATGCTATCGCCTCTCCTGCCAGTTCTCCCATTTCTGCAAAAGAAGCAATAGCAGCTTCTTTATTCCCCGGGCAAATACCTTCGGCTATATCAAATATCTCTTTGGGAGTTTTATCGGATAAGTCTCCGGATTGTTCTGCATACACCCGTTTCACGGCACGGATACTTACACTTTCTTCTACAATGTAATCCGGATATTTTCTATTCCGCAAGCACCAAACATCCCCCCCAGCACCATTATCACCGGATAAAAGTTCTCCATTAATCACAACTCCGGCACCGAAGCCTGTGCCTAAAGTAACGCCTAAAAGATTTTTATACCGCTTCTTGCTCCCTGCTGTTTCCAATCGATGATTTAATTCCGGCAGTGTACCAGCCAACGCTTCACCGTAAGCAAATAAGTTCCCGTCATTATTAATAAAAACAGGTATGCCGAAAAGATTTTCAAGGAACGGACCTAATGCCACCCCTCCCCGAAAACAAGGAAAGTTAGGTAGATCCCCGATTATCCCTGCCTCATAATCGGCAGGTCCGGGGAAAGCGAAGCTAATAGCAACCGGTGGCTCAGACAAACGCTCCTGAACTATTTTAAATCCATTTGCCAAACTATCTAAACACAACTCCAAATTACAAGCTTTCGCCTGAAAAGTCACCGGTGCTACTACCTCTCTCCCTCCTTGGATAGCAGAAAATACAAAATTCGTACCTCCTGCATCTAATGTCATTACTATACGACTATCATTTATATACATAGACTATGCCCTTTCTTCATTATTTATTGTCTGAACCGCACATATGCCTTGATCGTACCGCAATATTTTCCGACGGAAGAACCATAAGGACGGATCGTATACTGACCTACACATGCCGGTACAATAAACGTTTCCGCATAATGGACAACAAACGGTTTAAAAGCATTTGTAGGACTTTCCACAATCAGTTCATCCCCTTTTATTACATTCAAGACATTTACTCCTCCGTCCGTATCATGGGGAACAATATCCGTAAACCAATGCCGGCGGGTTTCTATAAATTCATTTTCATGCAAACCTGTTTGTTCTTCACGCCATCCATCGCCTTCTGCAACCATTTCTACCTGGTTAATCAGATGATGGCGAACAAAATCGGTCTGGCGTTCCCATTGGATTACGTGTGAACCATGCCCGATATTAATCGGACGAGGCAAGCCATCCAGCCCTAAACGTCCCCAGTCCCATAGTTTGAATGTGAAGATACTGGGAGTAGCGCTAATCTCTAATACCATGGCTCCCGCACCTGAACAGTGAATCGTTCCTGCCGGAATCAGATAATGGTCATGACGCTTAGCCGGCCACTTATTGATATATTTTTCCGTATCGAATGCTTTTCCGGTTTCCTGCGACTCATTTAGGGCGGCAATCATTTCTTCCGGATTGACTCCGGTCTTCAGCCCTAAATAAACAGTTGCATTTTCTTCTGCATCCAACAGGTAATAACTTTCATCCTGTGTATAATAAATTCCAAATGTATCACGGATATATTGGGTAGTAGGATGTACCTGCAAACTCAGATTGCCGCCCCCCATGGTATCCAGAAAGTCGAAACGTATCGGAAAATCCTGCCCGAACCGTGCTTCAACCGGACCACCTAACAAATCTCTTGTTTTATAAAACACCAGATTATTGGAAGGCATTTCGAACAACTCACCTGAAACTTTCAGGTAAAGGCTGTTTTCCTCCGGCACACAGTCAAAGCACCAACCGAAGTTCTCCTGCTTTTTATCCAAATCGCAAACTTCTTTCATCCATTGTCCGCCCCACGGAGCCGGATCGAAAAATGGGACAACACGGAAAGGAGTATGAGCCGTTTTCTCCAATCCCTCTTTCAAAGTATTTCCGGCAATCATCTTAGGATGCTCCGGTTGATGAGTATCCAGCCAGTAATCCACTTTCGGCAACAACTTTTTCTTCAGTGCATCACAAACATTCCAATCGATAAAGTAACCACGTTTATAATGGAAAGAAGGAGCCTCATCTTTATTGTTTACCCCCAGCCCATTAATTTCTTTCCTACGCGAACGCATCTGGATTTCCCAACGAGCCATATCTGCGTACAATAGAACATCCGGATTCGCGACTATTTCTGCTGCTGCATGTCCATATATAATAATCCATCCTTGTGTCTGCTCTAACTTCTTTTGGCAGGCAGACACTTTTTCAGCATCCAAAAAATCCTTATACAAAAACGGAGCACGGAATCCGAACAGGCGGTCGTCTGTAAGGAAAGGATAAGTCATTGCACCTATTTCTTCCTGCGTTTTAAAAAGTTCTTCCGTATCAATAAACCCATCAGGCAGAAGAGTCTTCAGTTCACTTTTCAACTCTTCATGGTGAACGCCCTGATAACATTCAACAACCCATATCTGGCGGCCTTTATGTTTTGCATGTTCCTCTGCCAGCTTTTCCCGGATTACCCCCCATCCTTTCCAAAGCGTACCTTCCACTAATGTAGCAGGTGTCTTATCATAATTGCTTTTTCTCATTCTGTTTATTTCGTCCTGATTTTACTATCCGAATTATTCTTTTGTATCATTCGATTTATTGAATGATATACTTTCAACTCTTTGTTTGCAAAAATATTTCAATATTTCAGAAGGGTATAGTACATTTGTCCCGATTTACTTATACAATCTTACGATTTTAGAAGATGGCAAAGATTAAAGAGGGCTTTAAAGGTGAACGGCTGATTTTCCTGCCGGAAGATTTACTGGCAAGTTATCGGCTGGAGCCGTTAATCAGTAATTTATATGTACGCAAGATTGGATTTTTTCCCCGGGTTAAATACCATTTTGTTCAAAAAGATCAGGGCTGCGATTATGCAATGCTTATCTATTGTACCGAAGGAAAAGGTTGGTACCGCATTTTAGGAAAAGAATATGTAGTCGAAAAGCACCAATATATTATTATCCCGCCGGGCATCCCCTATTCATTCGGGGCAGACGAAGAAGATCCATGGACAATCTACTGGTTACATTTCCAGGGAAAGTTGCGCGAGCAGTTCCTTCCATCCCACCCGATGCCCGTTTCTATCCTGCCTAACGAATATTCCCGGCTGCAAGACCGGCTGCAATTATTTGAAGAGATATACAGCAGTTTTTCTATGGGATATATTAAGGAATACATGATTTACTCCTCCATGTGCCTGTATATGTTCCTTGCTTCATTTATCTATCTGGAACAATTCCGGCATATTATGATTCCCAGCCAAAAGGAATATCCGTTCTCTTCACGGGTAATCCACTATATGCGCGAGAATATCCAGCAAAATCTGACTTTAGGACAACTTGCTTCTTATTTCAAATACTCTCCCTCCCATTTCTCCATGCTCTTTCAAAAAGAAACAGGTGTTTCTCCCATGGGGTATTTTATCCGTCTGAAAATACAGAAAGCATGCGAATACATCGAGCTAACTCCCTTAAAGTTAAACGAAATATCCATCAAGTTAGGATTTGAAGAACCGGCCTACTTCTCCCGCATGTTCACAAAGATTATGGGAATATCCCCTTCTGCCTACCGCAAGAAAGAAGCAGAAGTATGATTCATAAAAAAGGCAGCCTAAACCTATTAAGCTGCCTTCCACAAATTATCCCTGACGGGTTACAGGGTATACCTCTTATCAAATAAACTCATTTACAGATGATACGATACTACCGTCAAACAGATTAATAACACGGTGTGCAAAGCTGGCATCATGTTTGGAGTGGGTTACCATTACGATAGTGGTTCCTTCCTTATTCAATTCGGTAAGCAACTGCATTACCTCAGCTCCATTCTTGGAATCTAAATTACCGGTAGGCTCATCGGCGAGGATAATCTTCGGATTGGACACAACTGCACGGGCTATCGCCACACGCTGCTGCTGACCGCCGGATAACTGCTGCGGAAAATGCTGGGCACGATGGCTGATATTCATTCGTTTCAATATATCATTTACCATCTGTTTACGTTCGGTTGCCTTCACTTTCAGATAAGTAAGCGGCAATTCTACGTTTTCAAATACATTCAATTCGTCTATCAGGTTGAAACTCTGGAATACGAAACCGATATTTCCTTTACGTACCTGGGTACGTTCCTTTTCTTTTAAATGTCCAACTTCCTTATCCGCCAGGTAATAATTACCGGATGTCGGATTATCCAATAAGCCTAAAATGTTCAATAAGGTAGACTTACCGCAACCGGAAGGGCCCATGATAGCGACAAACTCGCCATCTTTCACTTCCAGCGAGACATTGTTTAACGCTATTGTTTCGACTTCTTCCGTACGGAAAAACTTACTTAAACCTTCAATCTTAATCATGACTGTATTCTTTTAATTTATATTATTCGTTTTTTATATTCTTGACAGGATTCTCATTTGCCACATGCCAGTTCTGGAAAGTAACGGTCAGCACAGTTATAATACCCACCACAACAAAGGCCAACAAATAGACCCAAAGATACATCGGCGTCCGATAAGCAAAGTTTTCCAGCCATTTGCTCACCGCATACCATCCTACAGGAGCTGCCAATATAAAGCAGATAACCAAAATACGGAAATAAGATTTATTGAACATATACAAGATTTCCGAAATGGTAGAACCTAAAATCTTACGTACTGCTATCTCTTTTCTACGGTATTCACTTTCAAATACAACTAATCCGAAAACTCCCACTATCGAAATAAATATGGCAACAAGGCTGAAAAGAGTAATCAGGTAACTTGTTTTAAGCTCTTTGTCATACGTCTGTTGCAATACTTCATCATAGAAACGCACACTGAAAGGATATTCGGAATCGAACTTCCGCAAAGACTCCTGAATATGGTCCATTGCGGCATGCATATTACTACTTCCTTTTACCTTGATATAAGCTACATTGAAGTAATTTGTATTTTCCCGTCCCCAATAATATTTACCCCATACATAGAATGCCATGGGAGACACTTCCATACGGAAGGAAGCAAACTTCACATCCGGCATAAACCCAATAATCTCACCATCTCCTATTCGGTCATTCAATTGCAAATCATATTGGGAGTGCGCTTTTTCATTAAATATATACGAACCGGTATCCTTCAATTCATCTTCTTCACGGAAATCGCGTCCGCCGGTTACTTCAATACCCATTACTTTCAGGAATGTGGAGGAAACGGGTATACATTGGAAATTAATAGATTCATCTTTATAGTCGCGCCCCCATCCCATATAATGGTCGCCACTGGATAACAATGATTCGGAGAAAGTTACATCCTCGATACCGGAAAAAGATTTCACCTGATTGACAAAAGCCTTCTGGCTCTTATTGATATTGCCATTCAATCCTACGGTTATTATCACATCTTTATCATATCCCAACGGGGTGTTTTGCATATAATAATTTTGCAGATACATAAAAAGAGCACCTATTATCAGAATGAAAGAGGCTACAAACTGGACACCAATCAACACACTTCTCATCTGCCGTCCTTTGGGAGAAAGTCCGAAACTTCCTTTCAGCACCAGAGCCGGAGGGAAAGATGTTATATAAGATGCCGGATACGTTCCAGCCAGAAGCCCAACAAGAATAGACACTCCAGCCGTACTTATAAGAATATTCCGTTGTACGGAAAACGACATATCCGCATCCACCAACGAAGCAACCGGCCCCTCACTCAACAAGGACAGTATAACCAACCCCAGCAGATAAGCGACAATACTTATTCCGACAGCTTCTGCCAGCAATGAACCACGCAACATCCTGTCTGAACTCCCCAGTACTTTTTGCGTATTAATACTTTTAATGCGCATCGGAGTAAGAGCCGTACTGAAATTCGTAAAATTAATACCAGCAATAAGCAAAATGATAAAAGCGATGGAAATCAATACCATTAGCGTTTGATGGCTGGCTTTCGGAAGATTGTCAAAATCGATATTTTTTAAGAAGTGAAGATCCAATAAAGAAGTCAATCGTATCCCCTGGCCGTTTTTATCCCATTCAAAATCTTCGCCAAATACGGATTTGGCATCAAAGTTTTTCTTGAAATTATCGATAACGGTTTCCAGGTTAGACGGATCATCCAACCGGATAAAGAAGAAATAATTCTGATTATTCCAGGAATCAAAATTTTCTTTCGGAGGTATCGCTGTATAAATAACATTCTGCAAAGACGAATTACGGGGAAAATCCTTGTAGATGCCTTTCACTATCTTCGCATCTTCCTGCGGATTGGACGAAAACAACTGTCTATTCATCGCCGACTCATTTCCAAAAAGTTTCTTTGCCATACTTTCCGGAAGAAGAACAGCATTCGGTTCGTCCAATGCCTGTTCGGAACCTTCTATAAAGTCAAAATGAAAAACTTTCGTCAGCTCCGGCAAGACAGGCCAGCAGGCTTCCTTATAACCGACTTTTGAACCTTCGCGTTCTACAAAGAAAAAGTTATTCTGCTGCCACGAAGCTGTAATAGCTCCTGCTTCAATATGTGGTGACGATTCAGTAAATGCCCGTGCAAAAGGACGACTGACAACAGCCTGTGAACCTTTACCATAAACAAATTCCAGACGATAAATAGAAGAGGCATTCTGTGTACTGCTATCAAACGTATAATCATAATTTACCTGCATCATGATTATCATAAAAGCCACATAAGCAATGCTCAATCCCAATACATTCAGGAGCGAAGCTGTTTTAAAGCGACGGAGCACACTCAAAAAGTTCCGTAAGACTGTTTTCATATCGATTCATCATTTATTTAACAAAAGCAAAAAATATGCCAAACAATAAAAAACACTGTTTATCAATACGATATAAAAACCATAGCTTACAAACAGTGTCTAATTATTTGACAAGAGTGTCAATTTTCTTTACACTCCCGGTACTATAATATGATCAATATCCTTCTTTAGACTATTCCGATTTTATATTATTTACCGGATTTTCATTTGCCACATGCCAGTTCTGATAAGTTACCGTAATGGCTGTTATCAATCCTACAAGCAAGAAAGCTATCGGCAATACCCACCAGTACATCGGTGTACGGTAAGCAAAGTTTTCCAACCAACGCGAAACCCCATACCAAGCCAACGGGGCAGCCAAAACAAAACAGATAATCAAAATCCATAGATAACTCTTATTGAACATATACAAAATCTGTCCTGTCGTGGAACCGAGTATTTTGCGCACAGCAATCTCCTTCCGCTTGTATTCGCTTTCAAAAACCACTAAACCGAATACACCAACAATGGAAATAAAGATAGCCACAAGGCTAAACAAAGAAATCAAAGTACTAATCTTCAATTCTTTCTCATAAGTTCTTTGTATCACCTCATCATAGAAACGGACGGAAAACGGATATTCCGAATCGAATTGGGAAAGTGATGTTTTTACATGTTCCATTGCTGCACGCATATCGCTGCCGGCTTTTACTTTTACATATGCCTCACCATACATGACATAGTCTTCATCATTCCACCACTGTTTCTTTCCCCATAAATAAAAAGCCATCGGCGACACTTCCTGGCGGAATGAAGCAAATTTGATATCAGGAACGAAACCAACAATCTCGCTATCATATATTTTTTCATTTAGTTTTATATCATACATGGAGCGGGCTTTCTCATTAAAAATATAAGTTCCGGTTTCTTTCAAATCATCCTCCGGACGAAAATCACGTCCTTCCGTGACCTCAATCCCCATCACCTTCAAAAAGGTGGAAGAAACAGGAATACACTGGAAACTGATAATTTTATCATTATATTCGCGTCCCCAACCCATATACTGGTCGCCACTTGCCAACAAGAACTGAGAGTAAGTAACATCCTCTATTCCCGAAAAGCTTTTCATTTGATTGGTAAATGCCTCACGATTCTTATTAATCGTATTGTTCAAGGTTACAGCTATCAACTCATCCTTTTCATATCCCAAAGGGGAATGCTGCATAAAATAGTTTTGCAAATACATAAATAAAGCACCTATAATCAAGGCAAAAGAGGCTATGAACTGGATACTTACCAGTACACTCCGCATCTGCCGCCCCTTAGGAGACAGTCCGAAACTACCTTTTAATATCAATGCCGGCGGGAACGAGGTGATATAAGATGCCGGATAGAAACCGGCTAACAGTCCTAAACCAACAGACAATAAACCGGTCAAACAGATGATTCCGGCTTGCGCCTTGAATGAAATTTCGGCATCCAACAAAGATGCTATCGGCGTCTCTGTTGCCCAATACAATAAAAACAGGGAAACCAGATAAGCAAATACACTAATACAGACAGCTTCTACCAGCAGGCTTCCACGCAAAGTACTGTCGGAACTACCCAAGACTTTCTGTGTATTGATACTTTTAATACGAAGCGGAGTCAATGCCGTACTGAAATTGGTAAAGTTGATACCCGCGATAGCCAAAATAATAAAAGCTATGGCAAAGAGCACCTTCAATGTCTGACGGCTAGCTTTAGGTATCGGATCGAAATCCACATTCTTTAGAAAATGTAACTCCGGCAAAGCTGTTAAACGTATATCATCCTCTTCCCAATTATAATGTACTACGGATGTGTTTTTAGTATCAAAATTTTTCTTGAAATTATCTATAACCATCTCTTTATTTTCAGGGCTATCCAAGCGTACATAAAAGAGATAACTGCTATTTCCCCATTCATCATAATCTTTTTTCGGGTCCATAGAGAAATATATCACATTCTTCAGAGATGAGTTCTGCGGAAAATCCCTGTATATGCCTTTCACTTGCTTAGGGGCTTCCTTGGAATCGTTGAAAACAAATAATTTCCCCATAGCCGGCTCCGGACCAAACAGTTTCTTTGCAAGACTTTCCGGAAGTATAACACTGTTCGGTTCTTGCAGCGACTGTTCATTTCCTTCTATCATGTCGAAATGGAATACATTCAAAATCTCAGGTGCTGTTTCCTGCATTCCTTCCTTATAATTTATTTTCTGTCCGTCTCGCTCTACATTGAAAAACCGTTCGAGCGCCCAACCCGACATAATGGTTCCCGCCTTAATATGAGGAGATGACGCTGTAAAAGCCCGGGCAAACGGACGATTTATGACAGCCTGTGAACCATCTTCATACATTAAATCCATCCTGAATATATGCGAAGCACTCTGCATATTACAATCGAAAGTCCGGTCGTAGTTTATTTGCATCATAATCATCATGAAAGCGACATACGCCACACTCAATCCCAATATATTCAGCAAAGCTGCCGTTTTAAAACGGCGGAGCACGCTCAAAAAACTTCGTAATACTGTTTTCATATCGATTATTTATCTTTACCAAATGAAGGCAAATAATATGCCAAACAAAAAAAACACTGTTTATCAGCATGATATCTAAATCATAACCAATAAACAGTGTCCAATTATTTGACAAGAGTGTCTATTTTCTTTACACCCTCATTCTATTAAATCTGTCATTCCATCTAAACCAGAAAAAGGTCTTCCTTTGTACTGTTTTCAAAACATAGGTGTTTTGCATTCAAAGCATATATGTTTTAAACTCAAAACACCTATGTTTTGAAAACAGTCTTATTTAGCTGTCTTGGCAGACAGTTTTTCAAGGAAATATACGATAGCAAAACCCAATACCATCAAACCGACAGCTTCGCCAATCAGATGGTCAGGCATACTGTTTACTTCAATCAGAGGTTTCTCTACACCGTGGCTATCAAAATACGTTTCCACTACGGTTTTCCAGGGCCATACCTTATTCAGTGAACCCAGCATAAAACCGGCCAGTACGGCAATCGTTATATCGTGGAAACGGCGTAATGCAAACGATAACACCCGCGAAAAGCTGGTTATACCGATTGCCGCTCCACAAATAAATACCAGGATTATCTTTATATTAAAGGTCTTTACAGCCTCCATGATATAAAAATACTTGCCTAACAGCACCAGAATAAAACTTCCGGAAATCCCAGGCAAAATCATTGCACATATGGCTATCGCTCCACAAAGAAATATAAAAAACAAATTCGATGGAGTCTCGGCAGGAGTTGCCACCGTTATATAAAAAGCGACAACAGCCCCTATTACAAAACTTAAAATAGTTT
This sequence comes from Parabacteroides sp., assembly GCA_019417325.1. Taxonomy (GTDB): domain Bacteria; phylum Bacteroidota; class Bacteroidia; order Bacteroidales; family Tannerellaceae; genus Parabacteroides. The sequence goes on from DXVO01000038.1 coordinate 103,767, forward strand.
TCCAATCCCACTTCTTAATATCTTTCGAGACAAACCAGGTAGAGGCAAGCACCAAGCCGAAGAAAAAAGACCAAACCAACACAGGATGGTCAGTCAGCAACCAGGTAATCAGTTTTGCCAACGAAAAGATACTGATAGCAATTCCCCCAACGATAGAAAACAGGAAATTTGCATTAATAGCTTTCCAGAAAGCAGCAACCTTTCCGGTAAAAAGCATTTTCAGGCTGGCGGCATTAATACTTTTGATTGAATCGATTAATTCTTCATAGATACCTACAATAAAAGCAATTGTGCCTCCTGATACTCCAGGCACGACATCGGCAGCTCCCATGCCCATACCCTTCAATAGCAAAAGACCATAATCTTTCAAACTTCTGTTCATTTTTAATTCTTGTTATCTTTGTTTTTAAGGAATTCCGACGCAAGCTCTTCCGGCGGTATCTGTTTACCCAGCATATCTCTTTTCAACATATCCACATCCGCACCCGCTTCTTTTAAATATTGCATTATTTCTTCAGGAGTTGTTTTACGATAATGCTCTCCAAAATGTTTCATATCGCCTTTCATCAAATAAGCCATTGCCATATTTAAATGCAGGTACGGCATATCCGGATTGGTTTTCAGAATTTTATTGTAACATTTCAAAGCACGTTCCGCATCTCCCTGCATATAAAGATATTTTCCAGCCTGCATAAGTCCATCCAGGTCTTCAGACTGAGCATCTTCCGCTTTATCTATTGCATCGAACAAACGATTGGTCAGTTCTTCAGCACGGCTCTCTCCATTTTCATCCAGGCTTGAAATAGCCATCAATGAAAGTATGCGGACATTATCGGGAAATAGTTTATAGGCTTCTTCTAACACCCGGGAACCTTCTTCTTCCCGATCTGTTTCGGCACAACAACGGATAAAACTCAGATAGGTGCTGGCATCTTCCTTCTCCCCCTGTTTATCAATCAGTTCTTTCAGGATACCATACGCTTTTTCAAACTCATCCAGTTTTATATAACATTCTGCCAACAAAGGAGCAGCACGCAACCGAGAATCCTCATCTACTACAATTTCATTATATAATTCGATTGCCTTTTCATAGTTTTCATTCATATACAGGCAATAAGCTTTCAGAGTCTTCAACTCGTCATCCGAATCGTCACAGGTAAGTGCGAAGTCAAAAGCTTCAATTGCTTTTTCATAATCGGCAGTCATGGAATACAAACGACCTAATGTAAACCAATAGTCATACGAATAAGGATTCTTATCAATCAGTTCGTTGCATATGCGGATTGCATTCTCAAAGTCGCCTTCTATTTCCAGATTATAGCAAAGTTCATCTTTCAGGATCAGATTATCCGGGAAAAGCATCAACCCCCGATTAATATAATCGCGAGCTTCTTTTGTCATTTCCATATCCCCTAAAATAGGAGCGGTATATTCGAATATAACTTCCAGGTACTCGCAATCTGCTGCTATCAATTGCTCTGTATACTCTACAACCTTATCGTAGGTATTCTGCATAACATAGCATTCAAGGCGAAGCATATCCAATTCCTGATTACCTTTTTCTGCGATAGAGTCGATTAAAGTAAGCGCACTCTCATAATCCTCATTATACACATACGATTTACACTGCCTTATTTGCAGGTCCGGATTGCCGGGATGGAGCCTCAGCCCAAGTGCCAGGACTCCATCATAATAAGTAAAATCGTCAGATTCTTCAAAACTATCCAACAGTATATCAATCTCATCGGCATCAAAATAGGCATCATGCCCACTTTCGCGTCCGGACAGATAACGTTGTAACAGACGAGAAATCTCTTCTTTCTTCATTTCAATAATTTACTGATTTTGATCAATTCGACGACTTGATCTTGCTCCAGGTATCTTTCAGCGATACAGTACGGTTAAATACCAATTTACCAGAAGTAGAATCCTTGTCGACATTAAAATAGCCAATACGCTGGAACTGTAAATAATCGAGCGGTTTGGCATCTGCCAAATATTTTTCCACATAACAACCGGTCAATATATTCAATGAATCCGGATTGATAATTTCTTTCATTGCTTCCAATGGCGAACAGTTCTTCGCCTCACGGATAGCAGCCAATTCATCCCGCGGATTTTCAACTTTCCAAAGACGGTCATATAAACGCACCTCAGCCGGCAAACAATGGGCACAGCTCAACCAGTGAAGCGTACCTTTTACTTTACGGTTGCTATCCGGCATACCACTCTTGGTATTCGGGTCGTATTCGCAATACACTTCGACAACATTACCGTTTTCGTCTTTCTTACAACCGGTACATTTCACGATATACGCATTTTTCAAGCGAACTTCCTTACCCGGCGTCATACGGAAATATTTGCTTGGAGCATCTTCCATAAAGTCATCCCGTTCAATCCACAATTCACGGCTGAACTCAATGATATGAGTACCTGCTGCTACATCTTCCGGATTATTGACAGCTTCCATTTCTTCCACCTGTCCTTCCGGATAATTGGTAATAACAAGTTTCACCGGATCAAGCACAGCCGATACACGGGTTGCACGTCCGTTCAAATCATCACGCACGGCACTTTCCAATAATGCTATATCATTCAGAGCATCATAGGTTGTATAACCAATCTTATCAATAAATTTATGGATAGATTCAGGTGAATAACCACGACGGCGAAATCCACAGATAGTCGGCATACGAGGGTCATCCCAACCTTCCACCAGGTTTTCTTTTACCAAGGTCAGCAGATTACGTTTGCTCATCAATGTATAGCTCAGATTCAGTTTATTGAACTCGGTCTGACGCGGACGGTTATCATCCAAATCTTTGCCTTCCTTCAGCCAATCGATAAACAAATCGTATAACGGGCGATGCACCACAAATTCCAAAGTACAGAGAGAATGGGTTACCCCTTCAAAAAAATCGCTCTGTCCATGCGCAAAGTCATACATCGGATAAGCTTTCCATGTATCTCCCGTACGGTGGTGAGGCGTTTTTATCACCCGGTAGATAATCGGGTCGCGGAAATGCATATTCGGATTCGCCATATCAATCTTGGCACGAAGAACCATCTGTCCTTCTTCCACTTCACCACTGTTCATTTTTTTGAACAAAGCAAGACTTTCTTCTACCGGACGGTCGCGGTAAGGGCTGTTCGTACCCGGCTGTGTAGGCGTACCTTTCTGCTGGGCTATCAGTTCGGATGATTGTTCATCTATATAAGCCTTTCCTTCTTCAATCAGACGGATAGCGAAATCCCAAAGTTGCTGGAAATAGTCGGATGCATAATATATATTGTTCCAATGATAACCGAGCCATTCAATATCTTCCTTAATGGAATCCACATATTCCATATCTTCTTTTACAGGATTGGTATCATCGAAACGAAGGTTACAAACTCCTTTATAACGTTCGGCGATTCCGAAATCCATGCAAATAGCCTTGGCATGTCCTATGTGCAGATATCCGTTTGGCTCCGGTGGGAAACGAGTCTGTATACGTCCTCCGTTTTTACCTTTAGCCAAATCACTCTCAACCATTGCTTCGATAAAATTCAGGCTTTTCTTGCCTTCCTCTTCGTTTGTTTTGATATCGCTCATACCTTAATTCTATGTTGTTGTTTCTTTTAAGGAGACAAAGGTACGGATTTAATTGAAAATAAAAAGTGTTGCAAAAGTCGTTTCTACCAAATACAAACGACTTTTTGCAACACTTTATCTATTTCCCAACCCAAAATATCAATTACTTTTCACACTATTCACCGGATTCGCATTTGCAGCCCGCCAACTTTGGAAAAATACAGATACGAAAGATACCAAAAGACAGAATAATCCGGCAGCTATAAACATAAACGGATTCAGACTTATCCGGTAAGAATAATCGGATAACCACTGTTCCATAAAATACCAGCTTACCGGTGTTGCTATCAAAAATGCGATACCCACATAATTCAGGAATGTACGTACCAAACGGATAAGTATAGCGCGATTATCAGAGCCAAACACTTTGCGGATAGCCACTTCCTGCGAACGTTGCTGAATAAAATAAGTTGATATGGCAAGTAATCCCAGCAACGATATCAAAATCGCTATACAGGCAAAAATCGTAACAATCTTAACCAATCGAATCTGTGCTTCGAATGTTTCCTGTATCTGCTGGTCCAGATATTCACCTTCAAAATCAATCTTTGACACATCTTCAAAAACTTTACCAACTTCTTTATAAGCGGTATACGGATCACCCTGAACTTCCACCAATATATTCCACGGCCAGCTATTCGGTTTGCTGAAATCTTTAAAACGAAGCATTACCGGAGGAGTTTCCGAAGTTATATCCCGTAAATGGAAATCTTTAATCACACCAAGAATAGGAACCGGATTATCACCTTTTAAATCAAAAGTCTGGGCATCTTCTGAAAGTTCCATGGCTTTAAACGCCTTTTCCGTCAGATACCAGCTCCACGTTTCGGAGGCGGACGCTACATGGTTATCCTTTTTAATCTCAAAACCGAACATTTTAAATGTGGCACTATCCAGAACCAATTGTTGGAAACTAAGCGATTTGCCTTCGTACACACCTGTCAGATTATTTCCTCCGTTGAAAGGAGTTCCTTCCGAAAAACCGACAGACTTGACACAAGGCAACTGCCGTAACCGGTCCGTAGCCAGGCTTCTTTCGTTATCGGACCTGAACACATTGTAAGACACCAGAATATTATCCGTATTATATCCCAAAGGAGCTTTAATCATATGGCTGATTTGCATCCCCATCACCAATGCGGCAACAAGTGTAGCAATCGTAATCGTATTCTGGAAGGTTATAAAACCTTTGCTGAATATCATTTTAGTCTGACGGCGGAAAGTACCACGCACCACATCGATGGGCTTGGACGCTGAAATCAACAAAGCCGGTAATAAACCGGAAAGGAAACCTATCAGCAACAGAAGCACCACAATGGCACCAATCCAGGTCGGAGTACAAATATCCAACAGGTCGATACGCGTATCCAACAAGTTGTTGGCAGTAGGCAATGCGGCAATTGCAAACAATAACCCGAGGATGAAGGAAAACAAGGTCATCAGTGTCGATTCCATAATCAACCGCATAAACAACTCCTTACGGGAAGAGCCTAACAAACGGCGTGTTGCCATTTCTTTCGCCCGTTGCCCTGCCTGAGCTACTGTCAGGTTAATATAATTGAATACGGCAAATATCAGAATCAAAATACCAACCGACATCAGAACAAGTACAAAACGCTTATCCCCCTGTTTAAGGGAAGAATAATCATACGAAGAGAAATAAAGATCCTTCATCGGCACGATTTCCACATCCTTCCATACATCAATCTGGTACGGCCAGAAGAAAGTCTTGAAATAATCGTAAATATCCTTTGTCTTCGTACGTAAATCCGCTCCTTCATGCATCATTAAAAAAGCGGTTGTAGACCCGGCATTTCCATAATTTGTCATCGATAAACTCCCATTAAACTCCTGGGCGCGCTCCAAACGGATTACCATGTCTTTATAAGGAATGATCGATTTACGGATATCAGCCATAACCCCTGTCACGATAACCGAAGTAGAATCGCTAATGCGTATACTTTTGCCTACCGGGTCTTCTATGCCGAACATCTTTTTAGCAAATGTTTCGGAGAGTACCGCACTATACCGGTCTTTCAATACTTCGACCTTATTCCCTGCCAGTAATTTGAATGAAAAGAAATTGAAAAAAGTGGAATCGGCACAGCAGGCTTCCGCTTTCAGTTTCTTATCACCATAATAAACCTGCAGGTCCGATATATTATTCAGAACGACAGGGCATACTTTTTCTATTTCCGGATAACGTTCCTGTAGGCGATAAGCAATCGGTATAGCCACTGCAGTAGCATCACTGTGGGCTACGACAAAAATACGTTCCCTATCTACCTGAAAATTATCCACAGACAGTTCCTGTACCGTATATACAGATATCAATATTACGAACATCAAAGAAACAGACAGTCCGAATATATCGATAGCCGTATATGCTTTATTCTTTTTCAGGAACTTGAAAAATGATCTGATATTTAATAAATTGTTCATTTGTATATTTTTTTTTAATATATACCCTACTTTCACAAGCAAGATATATCAAAACACAATTGTATACTAAAAATTCAAAACTTGCTATTAAATAAACTCACTCACCGACGACACAACACTACCGTCGAACAGATTGATAACGCGGTGTGCGAAACTGGCGTCATGTTTGGAGTGAGTCACCATTACGATAGTGGTTCCCTCCTTATTCAGTTCGGTGAGTAACTGCATTACTTCGGCACCATTCTTGGAGTCCAAATTACCTGTAGGCTCATCGGCAAGGATTATCTTCGGATTCGATACGACGGCACGGGCTATCGCCACACGCTGCTGCTGACCGCCGGATAGCTGCTGCGGAAAATGCTGGGCACGATGGCTGATATTCATTCGTTTCAGGATATCATTCACCATCTGTTTGCGCTCGGTAGCCTTCACTTTCAAATAAGTAAGTGGCAACTCTACATTTTCAAATACATTCAGTTCGTCTATCAGGTTGAAGCTCTGGAATACGAAACCGATATTTCCTTTACGTACTTGGGTACGTTCTTTTTCTTTCAGATGGCCCACCTCTTTGTCTGCCAGATAATAATCACCGGAAGTCGGATTATCCAATAAGCCTAAAATGTTCAATAAGGTAGACTTACCGCAACCGGAAGGGCCCATGATAGCGACAAACTCGCCATCTTTCACTTCCAAAGAAACATTATTCAACGCGATTGTTTCCACCTCTTCCGTACGGAAAAACTTACTTAAACCTTCAATCTTAATCATGACTGTATTTTTTATTTATTAAATATTCTTTTTTATAACTCTTTATTACAAATTCAAATTGTGTGCCAAAATACTAATTTATTAAAATACAACCTCTTACAATCATCACAAATATACACCACTGTCAAATAATTAGACAGTGGTGTATATTTATTTGACACTCGACGGTTTAGCTATCTTTTACGTTTTCCACCGGATTCGTATTTGCGGCTCTCCAACTTTGTACAAAAACAGCAGCCAACGAGCTAATCAGGCAGAATAAGCCTGAAACTGCAAAAATCAACGGATTAAGGTTAATCCTGTATGAATAGTCGGACAACCATATATTCATCAGGTACCATATAACAGGAGTTGCAATGATAAAGGCAATCCCGACATAATTCAGGAAGGTAAATATCAATTTACGCAGAATACCGGCATTATCCGCTCCCATTACTTTACGGATTGCTATTTCCTGTGCGCGCTGGTGAATAAAGTAAGTAGACATAGCCAAAAGCCCAAGGAGGGAAATCAGTATGGCAATACAGGCAAAAACAATTACAATCGTTGCTAATCGCCGTTGCGCTTCGAAAGAATCCTGTATCTGCTGATCCATATATGTAGCTTCAAAGCCTACTCCGGAGACCCGTTCGTAAATAGAGCGGATTTCATCGTAAGCAGTAAACGGATTACCTGTAACCTCGATAACTATAGACCAGGGATATTTTACATCTTCCGTTTTATCTATCCGAAGCATAATCGGCTGGTCCTGATTTGTGATATTTCCCCGTGGCTGGAAATTACGAATAATACCGGCAATAGGAGTCGGCTGGTCTCCCCACTTAAAAGACGGAGCATCTTCCGGCAATTCCATTTCCTTCATAGCTGTTTCCGACAGATACCAACCGGTATTTGTCAGATGATTCTCTCTCAATATCTTGAATCCAAGCATATTAAAAGTCGTGCTATCCATAATGAATTGCTGAAAGCTAAGTGTCTTATCTTCATAAGTTCCGGTCATATTATTACTACCGCTGAAAGGCATGCCTTTCGTCAGGCCTATGCGTTTCACAAAAGGTAATTTCCGGACTTCATCGAGTGCCGCCTCCCGTTCATTCGAAGTGAGGAAACTATTGGATGTTTCAAGCAAATTAGAAGTATTATACCCCAATGGCGCATGTATCAAATGATTAATTTGCAACACCATCACAATAGATGCGGCAACCATTCCTATCGTAATGATATTTTGAAAGGTAATAAAGCATTTGCTGAATACCATTTTGGTCTGCCGGCGGAAAGTACCGCGTACAACATCTATCGGTTTGGATGATGATATCAGTATCGCAGGCAACAGACCGGAAAGCGCACCTATCAGCAATATCAGAACCGCACCGGATATCATCCACTCCGGTTTATAAAGGTCTGCCAGAATGAGACGGGTCTGCAGCAAATCATTCGCATAAGGTAGAACTGCCACAGCCAGCAAAAATCCCAATACGAAAGAAATTACAGTCAGCAATGTAGATTCCATCATCAGCCGCATAAACAACTCTATGCGGGAAGAACCCAACAAACGGCGGGTCGCCATTTCTTTCGCACGTTGTCCGGCTTGGGCCACTGTCAGGTTGATATAATTGAAAACGGCAAAAATAAGTATCAAAATACCTACCGACATTAAGACGATAACAAAGCGCCTGTCTCCCGAATTACCATTATTGCCTATATTTGAAAAGTATAACTCTTCCATGGGTGTAAGGGTTACTTCTTTCCATAAATCCATCTTATAAGGCCAGAAAATTTCTTTCAGATAATTTTTCACATCTTCCGACTTCGGCCGTAAGTCCGCTCCTTCTTTCATCAAAAGAAACGGAGTGGTCGCCCCGGCATTATTATAAGAATTCATTCCCAGACTCGGATTAAATTCACCGGCTCCTTCTATTCTCAGTAACAAATCGGCATAAGGAATAATCGAATTACGGAAATCCTTCATAATCGCAGTCACCATTACGGAAGTAGAATCGGTAATACGGATACTTTTTCCTATAGGGTCGCCGCTTCCGAATAACTTTCGTGCAAAAGTTTCCGAAATAACCGCACTGTTACGGGCTTTCAATGCCTGTTCCCGGTCGCCACTCGCCAACTGGAAAGAAAATATATGAAAAAAAGACGAATCGGCAAAACAAAGGTCTGCATCCAGTTTCTTATCATCCATCCGGACAATGGACTTATTGAAATTATTGGAAATAACCGGACAAACTTTTTCTATTTCAGGATAGCGTTCCTGCAAACGATAGGCAACAGGCACACCGGACACGGCATTCTCTTCATATCCCAAAACATATATCCTGTCGCGGTTTTCCTGAAAGTTATCTGTCGAAAACTCCTGAACCGTATATACGGCTATCAGGATAACGAACATCAACGAAACGGAAAGCCCGAATATATCGATTGCCGTATAGGCTTTGTTCTTGCTCAGAAACTTAAAAAAAGACCGGATACTAAATAGATTATTCATCATGCTCTTTTCCTAAATAAATTAATTATTCTTTACGTTTTCCACCGGATTCGTATTTGCGGCTCTCCAACTCTGGAAGAACACCGTAATAAATGAAATCATAAAGCAAAACAATCCGGCAGCCACATAAACCCAGGGTGACAGGGTAATCCGATAAGAATAACCCGACAACCATCCACTCATAAAATGCCAGATCAGCGGTATGGCAATGAAAAAGGCTATTGCCACATAAATCAGGAAGGCTTTCACCAAACGGATAAGTACCTGTGCATTCGTCGAACCGAATACCTTGCGTATGGCTATCTCGGAAGAACGCTGCTGGATAAAATAGGTCGACATGGCCAGCAAGCCTAACAAGGAAATCAGAATAGCAATCACAGCAAAAATCATCACAATCTTCAACGTCTGCTGCTGGGCGGCAAACGATTCTTCAACCTGTTCATCCATAAACTTGCCGGTAAAGCCCATTCTGGTAATTTTCTTATAAACAGCAGCCACTTCCTGGCGGGCAGCATAAGGATCACCTTTTATTTCGACCAGAATATTACGGGGTTGTCCCAGTTCATCCCTGTTCTCATTCATAATAACAACAACCGGGCTATTCTTCTGCAATATATTGCGTAGCTGAAAATCTTTCAGGATGCCACCTACGGGATAAGTTCCCCAACTTGAAAAATCAAATTCCGTGGCATTCTCTCTCAATTCCAAAGCCTTCATGGCCCCTTCGGTCAGATAATATTTAGAGGAGCCTGCAACATGGTTATCGCGCAGAAACTGAAATCCCAGAATATCACAAAACGCTTTATTGCAACGGATTATCTGGAAACTAATTTCCTTATTGTCGTAATGGGCGGTATAATTCATCCCCATATTAAAAGGGGTACCCTGCCCTACTCCTACCTGATTAACGCAGGCTAACTGTTTCAACTCATTTATCAGCGTATAACAGGTTTGCTCGTCAGGCAATTCCGAGCCGCTTATATCGATAGTATGAACGGTGTTATAACCTAACGGAGCTTTTATCAAATACTTTACCTGCAAAAACATCGTAATGGAAGCTGCAATCAAACAAATCGTAATCGTATTCTGAAAAACAATAAAGAATTTACTGAATACCATTTTCGTTTGCTTCCGGAAAGTACCCCGTACTACTTCTATCGGTTTCGCATTTGAGATAACAATAGCCGGCAGCAACCCGGATATAAATCCGATCAAGGCAATCAGAAGTATTACAATTATTACGTTCAGCGGGGTTATCATCCCGGCCAGGTCTATTTTCTTTTCAAGCAGATCGCTTGCGAAAGGAACAAAGAAAAATGCCAGCAGTAAACCGATAAGGAAAGAAACGGCCGTAAGCATTGTCGATTCAATAATCAGGCGTGAAAATAATTCTTTGCGGGAAGAACCTAACAACCGCCGGGTAGCCATTTCTTTTGCCCTGAAACCAGTCTGTGCCACAGTCAGGTTAATATAATTGATGACGGCAAACAACAAAATCAGCAAACCGACCGACAACAAAATCATTACAAACTGCCAGTTGCCTCTTTCTATGGTATACATTCCGTATGGATTGGTCTGTTCCCAAAAGTATAACTTTTTCAATGGGACAAAATCGACGGCTTTATGTCGTCCCCTTTCAAACATCGGAATAAAAGTCTTAAACCAATCCCTTATATCATTCGAACGGGATGAAATATCGGCGCCCTTACGTTCCATGACGAAGACGTTGGTAGCCCCATAGCTGTTATAATTCCCGAACATGCCTTCATTCTGTGTCAAAGCATGGATGTTTTCAATCCGGAACAGAATATCTTCATCAGGGATAACCGAATTTCGGATATCTTTCATAACACCGTTGACGATCAACGATAAGTTATCATTGATCCGGATTGTTTTACCCATCGGGTCTTCATTACCAAAAAAGCGATTGGCAAACGATTCTGAAATTACAGCAGCGTTTTTTGCCACCAATGCCTGCTCTTTACTGCCCTTGACCAGTGGAAAATTAAAAAAGTCGAAAAAAGTCGTATCGGCAAGCATCAGATTGGCTGTCAGATTAACATCTCCTTTTTGGAGTGGAGTACCATCGAAAACACGGGTGATTACATGACATACTTTCTCAACCTCCGGATAACGCTCTTCCAGACGGTAACCCACCTGCCATGCCGACCCGGTATATTCGCCATTGCCTAAAACATATATACGGTCGACATTCTCATGATAGCGGTCGGTCGACAACTCTCCTGCTACATAGGCTGCAATCAGGATAACGAACATCAACGAAACAGACAAACCGAACACATCGATTGCCGTATAAGCCTTATTCCGGTTCAAGAATTTAAAGAAAGACCTTATATTTAAGAGATTATTCATCATTATCTATTTTTTATTTAGATGTGAAGATATATCCCACTTTCTCAAGCAGGATATACCATTGAAATGTGTCTATGCTAAAATGTTAACTATACATATTATATAAACTCACTCACCGATGAAACGATGCTACCGTCAAATAAATTAATCACACGATGTGAAAAACCGGCATCATGTTTGGAGTGGGTTACCATTACGATAGTAGTTCCTTCCTTATTCAATTCGGTAAGCAACTGCATTACCTCAGCACCATTCTTGGAATCCAAATTACCGGTAGGCTCATCGGCGAGGATAATCTTCGGATTAGACACGACTGCACGGGCTATCGCCACACGCTGCTGCTGACCGCCGGATAACTGCTGTGGAAAATGCTGGGCACGATGGCTGATATTCATTCGTTTCAATATATCATTCACCATTTGTTTGCGCTCGGTTGCCTTCACTTTCAGATAAGTAAGAGGCAACTCTACATTTTCAAATACATTCAATTCGTCTATCAGGTTGAAACTCTGGAATACGAAGCCGATATTTCCTTTACGCACCTGGGTACGTTCCTTTTCTTTCAGGTGTCCCACCTCTTTATCAGCCAGACAGTAATTTCCGGAAGTCGGATTGTCCAACAAACCTAAAATATTCAATAAAGTAGACTTACCGCAACCGGAAGGTCCCATGATAGCGACAAACTCACCGTCTTTTACCTCTAATGAAATATTATTCAATGCTATAGTTTCCACTTCTTCTGTCCGGAAGTACTTGCTCAAACCTTCAATTTTAATCATGACTGTATTTGTTTTTTTACTAATTAAATTTTTTCTATCATTTTCCTATTAAAATTCAAATTGCGTGCCAAAACGACAACAGGCTAAATAACAGCAATTTACAAAACATATAAATTTCTATACCTGTCAAATTATTGGACAGTGGTGTATATTTATTTGACACTTTCCGGGTCTTAAACATTCGCAGACAATAAAACATGCCCAAAAAAATCATAGTTATGATTTTTCCAATTCATAGTTATGATTTTGGAAAACCATAACTATCATTCCTAAAATGAACCTTTGACAGAACCGTCACGGATTAGATAATTTTCTTATTTTTGTACATCGTCCGGATAAACAACACCGGAAGGTTTTACAAAAGCAAGCTCACCAGTCAAACAACTGCTATATGAAAACTTTTCCTGAAGGAATAAAATTTAAATATACCTGGCGTAATTACCAGGCACGAATACTTTCCGAATTAGAAAATTATCTGAATGACAACAATCTTCATATAGTAGCACCTCCCGGTTCGGGCAAGACGGTTCTGGGGCTTGAAGTAATGCTTCGCCTGAATAAACCCACCTTGATCGTAGCTCCGACCTTAGCAATCCGCAATCAGTGGATAAGTCGCTTCTGCGAGCTTTTTCTGGAAACAGAACAAGCCCCGGAATGGATTTCGACGGATATTCATAATCCGGCATTTGTTACCGTTTCCACCTATCAGGGCTTACATGCCGCATGCTATGACCCGGAAAGCAAACATTCCTCAACCACACTAATAAAAGAGGTATCCGGAAAACTTCAAAAAGAAGGTATCCAAACCATTATAGCCGACGAAGCCCATCACCTGAAAAACGAGTGGTGGAATGTATTAATCCGGTTGAAAGAACTATTGAAACCTACTATTGTGGGGCTAACGGCAACTCCTCCATACGATGTTTCCCCTACCGAATGGCAACGTTATACAGAACTAAACGGTCCGATTGATTCGGAAATCACCGTACCTGAACTTATAGCTGAAGGCGATTTATGCCCGCATCAGGATTGTATTTGCTTCTCACAACCTTCCGGCGAAGAATATAATCTTATCCGGAATTTCCGCGACCAGACACAACAATTCTTTCAGGAATTAAAACAAGATACGGAATTTATTCATGCGCTGGAAATGGTTTCCATCTGGCAGGAACCTTTAAAAAATCTGGACTGGATTTATAGTAATGTTCCTTATTACTCATCATTACTCATTTTCTTTCACAGTATCGGGAAAAAAATTCCTTCCGCCCATTGGGAAATACTGGGAAACAAAAAAACAGATATTCCCCCCTTCGATTTCCAATGGGCGGAAACATTACTTGAGTTCTATCTGATAAAAGAACCGGATTTGTTTCCCGACAATAAGAAACACCGGGAAAAACTGGAACGTCAACTGGTACATTACGGGTTAAAAGAAGGCAACCGGATTACACTTTTACAAAATAAAGAAATTTCCTCCCTGTTGAGCACAAGTATCGGCAAGCTAAACAGCATACAGCAAATTACCGATTTTGAATACCAGCAATTAGGGAAAAGCCTTCGCATGGTAATCCTTGCCGATTATATACGCAAGGAATTCCTTGCCAATGCAGAAGAAAACACATTACACCTGAATAAACTAGGTGTTATTCCCATCTTTGAAAAACTAAGGAGAAGCAACACAAACGGTATGCAGATAGGTGTACTGACCGGAAGTATCGTAATTCTTCCTGTAGCGGCATCCGAACTACTCGAATCGCAGGCAGAACGGCGGGAAATAGAAAAGCTGTCTTATTCTCCCCTGCCATATGATACCGGATATATACAAATCTCTTTGACGGAAAGTGTAAGAAGCCAAGTGGTGGAAATTGTTACTGAAATATTCCAACAAGGCGGAATAGAAGTGTTGATAGGAACTAAATCTCTTTTAGGAGAAGGCTGGGATGCTCCCACACTGAATACATTAATATTAGCAAGCTTCGTCGGTTCATTCGTTTTGTCCAATCAAATGCGCGGGCGAGCGATCCGCACCGAAAAAGGCAATCCTGGTAAAACAAGCAACATCTGGCATCTGGTTAGTCTCGATCCCACATCGCCCGAAGGAGGCGAAGATATAGATATGCTCAGGCGGCGTTTCCGTAGCTTTGTCGGAGTCTCTTATCTCGAAAACGGAGGCATTGAAAACGGATTGAACCGTCTGGGGCTTCCTTCCAATTTGAATAATGCAGAAAGCATCAACCAGGTATCCTTTACGCATGCTTCGCAAAGGAACGAACTGTCTTTTATCTGGAATGATGCCTTGAGTCGGGGGGTACGTCTGACAGAAGAAATACACATGTCGGCAGAAACCCAATATGAACCGGCACAAACCTTAAAGAAATTATATCTGAACCGCACGATATCCTCTCTGATTGCCGGATTGACATCCGGTCTCCTCGTTTTCGGAGAATCCATTATGGAAGGGCTGTTCAATGCTTTAAAATTTGCCCGGCATAGTTGGGAAGGCGTAAAACTCTATTTATTGGTTATCGGGATTTTCGGGATAATCATTTTTGGTAGAGAAGCATGGAATGCCTTTTACCTGTATATACGATACCGGGATATTACCAAAGACCTGAACAAAATAGGACAAGCTTTAGTCTTTGCCCTAAGAAAAGCCGGAGTAATCCATACGAACCAACTTAATGTGGTTACTGAACTTAATAAAGACGGAAGTATTTTCTGTAATCTCGAAGGAGGCACACGATATGAAAATTCTGTCTTTATCGGGGCATTGTCCGAAATTGTTTCTCCTGTAAACAATCCCCGCTACCTGATTATACGAAAAAGCAAATCCTTATTTTACACAACGCAAAACGATTTCCATGCCGTACCGGAATCCCTCGGATGCAAAAAAGAATTTGCCTCCTATTTATACTATCAATGGAGAAAACGGGTAGGCAACTGCGAGTTAATCAATGCCCGTACCCTGGAAGGACGCAAAATACTATTAAAGGCACGCATGAAATCTTTATCCGCCCAATTTGCCGATACTACGGAAAAAGTAAGTAGATGGAAGTAATATCCCCCCTATTTCATTTCCGTTAACATTATTTACACGTGAGCTTCTTTGTTTGCTACTTAATTTTAGTAGCTTTGCGAAAAAGTAGTAGATTAATATACTGTAAATTAAAAACAGACATGGAAAGATTAACTGCACAAGAAGAAGAAATAATGTTGTATATATGGAAACTGGGTCCTTGTTTTATTCGTGATATTTTGAATGAAATGCCGGAACCCCGCCCCCCCTATACCAGTGTTGCATCCGTAGTGCGCAATCTGGAAAAGAAAAACTATGTAACCCCGAATAAATTCGGGACAATTACACAATTTACGCCACGAATTAAAGAAGCGGACTATAAACGTATATTCATGTCGAATGTAGTCCATAACTATTTTACAGGTTCGTATAAAGAAATGGTTTCTTTTTTTGTTCGCGACCGTAAACTCTCTAAGAATGATTTGCAGGATTTAATGAATCAGATTGAAAACGAAGAGTAATCATTTAAACAGACGAATCATATGGTAACTTCTATAATTCTTTACTTTATAAAAGTAAACATCGCGTTAGCTATTTTATATATCTGTTACCGCCTGCTCTTTCGGGAAGATACGTTCTTCCGGCTCAGAAGAGGAGCTTTGCTATCCATTTACCTGATTGCCTTTTTATATCAGCTACCGGATATCACTTCCTGGTTATCTTTACGCGGAAATGTTGTGGAGATGGTTACTTACTATTCTGCCATATTACCTAAAGAAACTGTGATTACGGCAAATGAAGTTGCCTCTTCTGCCTGGAACTGGAAAAATATGCTCGGAGGAACCATTGGTTTCATTTATATAGCAGGGGTTATCATCCTGTTTTTCAGGTGTCTTATCGAACTATCCACGGTGACAGGTATCCGGTTGAAAAACAAAAAAGCGGTAATCAACGGAATAAAAGTATGCCTCCTACCGGAACCGGATGAGCCTTACTCTTTCTTCGGATGGATTTTCGTTGCTCCCTCCCAGCACAGTAAAGCGGCATTGGAAGAAATACTTGTCCACGAAAGAACCCATGCCAGCCAGTTCCATTCCCTGGATGTGCTACTGGGGGAATTGGTATGTATTATCTGCTGGTTCAATCCGTTTGCCTGGTTATTAAAAAATGAAATCAGTATCAATCACGAATATCTGGCAGACCATCAGGTCATGCTTGCCGGATATAATAAAAAGGAGTACCAATACCATCTCATCGGGATGGAACACCCGAACACGGCTGCAGCAAAATTATATAATAACTTTAGTGTCTTACCATTAAAACGAAGAATCTCTATGTTGAATAAAAAAAGAACAAATAGTGCCGGAAAAGTAAAGTACCTGGCATTTATACCGCTTGTAGCCGGGCTCTTATTAATCAATAATATCGATGCCATGGCACGCGTATTGACAGAACAAGCATTTCCCCAGACTTCTGCACAGGAAATAGTAACCGCCCTGCAGCCAACAGCTGTATCTTCTGATAGCGAAATGCCTCTTCCTCCGAAAGAAGACAAAATATACAGCACGTGTGAAATAATGCCTGAATACCCGGGAGGACAAGGCGCTCTGTTGCAATACCTTGCCAGAACTATAAAATATCCGGAAGAGTCACAACGAAAAGGGGAACAGGGAAAAGTAACAGTATCCTTTATTGTCAATAAAGATGGAAGCTTATCTGATTACAAAGTTGTCACAGGAGTTACCCCCCTATTGGATGCCGAAGCATTGCGCGTACTTAAACTGATGCCTAAATGGACTCCCGGTAAAGAAAAAGGGAAAACCGTAAGGGTTCAGTATACCGTACCTGTAACTTTCCGGTTACAGTAAAGCTGGAACATAAATATACAAACCGGAATTACTCTATCGTATTACATCGGATGTAAACGGAAATCAAACAAAGTGTAATTTACATCCGATGTATACATACAAAAGTATCGGTTTTTAAAGGAAGAAGCTCTTATGCCACCAACAAATAGACAGAAATAAAATGGCATACACTTCCGCCCAATACAAA
The DNA here is from genome assembly GCA_019417325.1 of Parabacteroides sp. Lineage (GTDB taxonomy): Bacteria > Bacteroidota > Bacteroidia > Bacteroidales > Tannerellaceae > Parabacteroides. The sequence goes on from DXVO01000038.1 coordinate 121,328, forward strand.
GAGATGCCAGAGCGGATGCATATATTTATATTTGTCAAAGAAAAAGAAAACGCATCCGACCGTATAACAAAGTCCTCCTGCTATCAACCAATATAATATATTCATGGTATCTGTTTGCTGGAAAACATCTACCAGAGGCTTGAATGCAATGACAACCACCCAACCCATTGCCAGATAACAGACCGTTTTCAGGTGGTCTTTCTTTTTCATTTTCCGGAAACTGAGATAGACTCCGATTGCGGCAGCAATCCACACAATGGCGAATAAAGTCCATCCCCAATATCCTTCCTGCCGCAAAGCCACTAAGGTAAAAGGAGTATACGTCCCGGCTATATGCAAATAAATCGCTGCATGGTCGAAACGGCGAAGTATCCTTTTCTGACGTGCATTCCGGGAAGCATGATAAAAAGTAGAAGTAACATACGAGGAAGTCATGCAAACCACATACACGGCAGCACTGGCTATCGCCCAGGGATTACCATTACGGATAGCCGCCAACATTAATAGATAGATGGCGACTAATCCGAATATCATTCCTGCACCGTGAGTCAGCACATTTGCCACCTCCTCACCATGAGTTTGTCTTTGATTTCTCATCCAATGTTCAGCCTATCAGTTCTATTTGATAACCGGCTTCTTTTACTGCTGCAATAACCGTTTCAGGAGCAATCTCTGCCGTAACCTGTAATACTCTGTCCGGATTTGAAAGGTCGAAAGACCATTGGTCCGAAGACATCAGTTTATTCAGTTTCAGACCTATAGCAGCCACACAGCCGCCGCATTTCGCGTTTGTTTTAAATTTCATTGTTGCCATAATTTCAAACTTTATTAATTATTCACTTCATAAACTTCAACCGCAAGCTGTTTAATACCACCGAAACGGAACTGAACGCCATTGCCGCACTTGCCAGCATCGGATTCAACAGTAAACCGTTTATCGGGAACAATACACCTGCCGCCAAAGGGATTCCAATCAAATTATATATAAATGCCCAGAACAAATTCTGGTAAATCAACCGTACCGTTTGTTTTGAAAGACGGACCGCTTCCGGCAGCAACATCAAATCGGAAGTGATTAATGTCACCATAGCCACATCCATGGCAATATCCGTACCTTTCCCCATCGCGATACTTACATCCGCACGTGCCAGTGCCTGGGAATCATTAATACCGTCGCCTACCATCGCAACTTTCTTTCCTTGGTTTTGCAGGGATTGGATATAGGCTTCCTTATCATCAGGCATTACTTCCGCTTTGTAATGTTCTATACCTAAAGTTGCCGCAACCTGTCCGGCAGTCTTCATTCCGTCGCCAGTAAGCAAATGGACTTCTATACCCTGCCTTTTCAATTCTTTGACGGCTTCTGCCGATGTCGGTTTTATCCGGTCGGAAATAGCAAATACGGCTAATAATTGTTTTGCTTTCCCATAGAAAACAACACTACGCCCCTCATCCTGCCATTCCTGTACCCGTTCTGCCGCCATGCCGGATAATTCCGCACCGGACAGTTCGAGTAAACCTTTACTTCCTGCCCAATACGTTTCGCCATCTATTTCAATACGTATGCCACGTCCGGTAATACTTTCAAAATTTGTGGCTTCACAAGCTGAAGTTCCTTTTGCTTCAAGCCAGCGGATAATAGCTGAAGCCAAGGGATGTTCGGACTTTTGTTCAGCCGTATAGAGAATATCCAGCCATTGGGATTTCTCGCCGGAAACCCAGAATGAGCCGGTCACTTCCGGTACTCCTTCTGTCAATGTACCTGTTTTGTCTAATACAACGGTGTCTATCTTGCACATATTCTCCAGTGCAAACGCATCCTTTATCAGAATGTGGCGTTCGGCACCTTTACCCATACCTACCATCAAAGCGGTAGGAGTAGCCAAGCCTAAAGCACAAGGACAAGCAATCACCAACACAGATACGGCAGATAATAGCGCATAGGAAAAATAGGACTCCCCTCCTATTACCAACCAACAGACAAAAGTAAGTAGCGACAAAGCAACCACTACAGGTACAAATATACCACTAATTTTGTCAACTATGCGCTGCACAGGCGCTTTACTGCCTTGTGCTTCCTGCACCATTTGGACAATCCGGGCAAGAACCGTCATACTGCCCACTCCGGTAGCAACCATTGTAAAAGCTCCTTTCTGATTGATTGTCCCGGCAAGAACGCGGTCGCCTGCCGACTTTTCCACGGGGATAGGTTCACCGCTCAGCATGCTTTCATCTACAGAAGAATTACCTTGCTGCAACGTACCGTCCACAGGTATTTTCTCTCCCGGGCGAACGCTTACCACATCCCCGATACGAAGTGATGCAATAGGAACTTCCTCTTCCGTCCCATCTTTTACAAGCCGGGCTGTTTTCGGTTGCAACCCCATCAATCCTTTAATCGCTGAAGAAGTACTGTTTTTAGCCCGTTCTTCCATCAGTTTCCCAAGCAAAACAAAGGCGATAATAACCCCGGATGCCTCATAGTAAACATGTGGTTCCAATCCTTTATGATACCAAAATTCAGGGAAAAACGTATTGAAAAGACTGAATACAAAAGCTATAGAGGTACTGAGTGCAACCAAAGTATCCATATTTGCCTTTCCTTTCAAGGCATGCCGGATACCGTTCACATAGAACGAACGACCGAAAAATACCATAATAACCAAAGCCAGCACCATCATTATCCAATTGCCAAAAGGCATATGCATAAAGACCATGCCTATAAGTGCCAAAGGCACAGCAAATACCCAGGCTCCTATCGTATTCCTTCTCAATATATGGTAATGTTTACGTGCCATTTCTTCTTGTACAGCAACTGGGTCTTCTGTTTCTATCACCAGGTCATAACCGGCTGCACGGACAGCATCCTGCATTTGTTCCAGAGATATTTGTAAGGGATTATAAGTAACCCGAAGCGTATTGGCTGCAAAATTGACAGTAGCCACTTCAACTCCCGGAAGATTCTTCACCGTTTCTTCCACATTATTTGCACACACGGCACAGCTCATTTCCAGCACAGGCAGTGTTTTTGTTTCTATATCTTTCATAATTTCTTCCCAATAAGTTTTCTAATCATATACAGTATAACAAAAGTAGTGCCAATCCGGTTATTTTCCACATTCCATATCAAACTATATTTTTCATTGGAAGCCTTGTAAGACTTGATTAATAGAAATATTTGCAGTAAACGTCTATTATTTAACAATTAGATATACGACCTTTGTTTCGTATTCAAATGGATGGATACCATAAAAAACAACAAGTATGATATTAGACTCATTAAACAATTCTACCAAAATCGAATGCCTGCACCCTCTATTCAAAAAAGCATTCGACTATCTAAAATCTACAGATTTTTCTAAAATGGAAGATGGAAAATATGAATTGGACGGTTCCCGCCTTTATGTTAGTATAGCCAGCCTTACCGGCAAAGACAAAACAGACGCAACCATTGAAACGCACAAAAAATATATCGACATACAAATGCCTTTATTGGGCGTCGAAAAAATCGGTTTCAAACCGGGATGCGAACTACAGGAAGAAGAGTCTCCCTACAATGAAGAGAAAGACATTACGTTCTATATAGACCGCCCTACAGCTTTCACAAAAATCTATCCGGGACAATTTGCCGTTTATTTTCCGGAAGATGGACACGCACCAGGTATCGGACAAGGTAATATCCGAAAAGTAGTTGTAAAAATACAGGTACAATAAAAGTTAGAACATCTATTTTATCTACCCTCCAATTATAACCTGGATACCGAAGCGCTCGAAAATAGCCTGACAGCGTTTCACAGTATCATCCGACGGAACTTTCATTGCAAGATGACCGGAATTATAAACCGTACCCAGCTTTTCATGTTTTCCTTTACCTATATTATGGTATAAAAGCAGGTTAACGGTTTTCCGGTTCCAGGGAAGGGATGATAAAAATTCAGCGGAACACGTTATATTTTCTTCATCTGCATTCACTCCTTCTATCAAAGGGATACGGATATAAAACTCTTTTCCCGCCTCGGCTACCATTCGCAAATTGGAAAGAATCAACTCGTTCGGTACTCCGCAATACTGCTTATGTTTGGCAGAATCCATATGTTTCAGGTCCACCAGAAATAATTCGGCATGTGCCATGACTTCTTTTACGACTTCCGGACGGGCAAACAAAGTCGTATCCACTACACGGTGGATACCTTGCTCGCCACAACATTTCAGCAATTCCAATAATTCCGCCGGATGCATCAACGGTTCCCCTCCACAAAAAGTAACGCCACCGTCCGAACGGTCCATGAAAAGCGTTTCCTTTTCTATCTCTTTCATCAATTCGGCTGTAGAATATTCCCTACCGGAAATCTCCATTGCCAAAGAAGGACACACCTCTGCACACATTCCGCAAAGCGTACAGCGGTCTGTGTCCGTTACAATACCTTCGGTTGTCAATGCCAGGGCTTGTGAAGGACATGCCTCCACACAAGTACGACAACCTATACATTTCTTTTTTGTATAAAGTTTTTCTTTCCTGACAGACAATCCTTCCGGATTATGGCACCATACACACGACAGCGGGCATCCTTTCATAAAAATGGTAATACGGATGCCGGGACCGTCGTTGATGGCATATCTTTTTATATCGAAAACTAACATAACCCCTAAAACTCTTCCTGTTCCGTTCGTGCAATCACATCTGCTTGCAGATCTGCATTCATATCGTTAAAGTAATCGCTGTAACCGGCTACACGTACCAACAAGTCACGAAAGTCTTCGGGGCATTTCTGAGCGGCATAGAGAGTTCCTGTATCCACTATATTAAATTGGATATGATGGCCACCCAAAGCAAAGTAAGTACGGATCAGCGACGACAACTTGGAAATATCTTCTTCCCGCTTCAGCAGGCTAGGCAGGAAACGCTGGTTCAGCAAGGTTCCTCCACTCTTTACCTGGTCTAATTTACCAAGGGATTTAACTACAGCAGACGGCCCGTGCGTATCCGCTCCATGAGAAGGAGAAGTGCCGTCGGAGATCGCTTTACCAGCCAAACGACCGTTGGGGCTTGCTCCCATTACCTTGCCAAAATATACATGGCAGGTAGTAGACAACATATTCAGATGGAAACATTCGCCCTTTGTATTCGGCTTGCCTTCGATGGTATCATACAAATCATTAAATACACGGACAGCTATTTCATCGGCATATGCGTCATCATTGCCAAAGAAAGGCGTACGGTTCAGGATAGTCTGCCTCATCACTTCCGCCCCGGAGAAATTGGCCGCCATTGCTTTCAGCATCTCATCCATCGTGAAACGCTTATCCTCGAATATATGTTTCTTCAAAGTGGAAAGACTATCGGTGATAGTTCCCAAGCCGGTACACTGGATATAGGTTGTATTATAACGCGGACCGCAATTATAATAATCACGTCCTTTGGCTATGCAATCATCAATAAAAAGAGAAAGGAATGTTGCCGGGGCATATTTGGCAAACATCCGGTCGATATAATTGCTGACCCGTACTTTCATATCCACGAAGTAACGAACCTGTTCCATAAAAGCAGTATACAGTTCATCATAAGTAGTAAACTTACGCGGGTCGCCCGTTTCCAGACCGACCTTACGACCGGATACCGGGTCTGTTCCATTATTTAATGTCACTTCCAATATCTTAGGAACATTCAGATAGCCGGTCAATACATAAGCCTCTTTTCCAAATGCTCCTACTTCGATACAACCGCTGCAACCGCCTTCGCGGGCATCCTGCAAAGATTTGCCCTGCCTCATCAGCTCCTGGATATAAATATCCGGATTGAATACGGAAGGATAACCATGTCCCTGACGGATTACTTTACACCCTGCACGCAGGAAGCGTTCGGGAGTACGGGCACTGATATGGATGGCACTGCCCGGTTGAAGGATATGCAGTTCTTCGATAGTCTCGAGCATTATGTAAGAAACTTCACTCACACCATCGCTTCCATCCGCCTTTACTCCTCCGATATTAAGGTTGGTAAAATCGTTATAGGTCCCGCTCTCCTTTGCCGTAATGCCTACCTTGGGAGGTGCGGTATGGTTATTTACTTTAATAAAGAAACAAGACATCAGTTCTTTAGCCTGCTCACGGGTTAAACTGCCCTCCGCTATCCCCTTTTCATAGAAAGGAGCCAGATGTTGGTCGAAATGCCCCGGATTCATAGCATCCCAGCCATTCAGCTCGGTAATGGTTCCGAGGTGCACAAACCAATACATTTGGATAGCTTCCCAGTAATCACGCGGTGCATGGGCCGGAACCCAGCGGCAAACTTCAGCGATACGACGCAATTCTGCGGCACGCTTCGGGTCTTTTTCCGTCATAGCCATTTCATCTGCCAAGTCTGCATGACGTTCCGCAAAAAGAATAGCTGCATCACAGGAGATAGACATGGCAGTCAGTTCTTCCTGTTTGTCGGTTGCCTCCGGATCATTCATAAAGTCCAGGCTATCCAATTCGCTTTGGATACGTTCTTTCAAATCCAATAAACCATATTGATACACTTTTCCGTCGAGAGCGGTATGACCGGGCGCACGTTGTTCCATAAACTCGGTAAACATACCTACTTCATAGGCTTCCCTCCATTCTTTCGGGACATGGTTGAAGATGCGTTCACGCTGGGTCCGTCCCTCCCAATAAGGGATTACTTCGCGTTCGTAGGTATCGATATCTTCCTGACTGATAGTATACCGTTGCAGTTCGCGGGTATTTAGTACATGAAGGTCTTCCACACTGTGGCAGGTCAGTTCCGGAAAAGTAGGCACACATTTCGGCTTAGGACCACGTTCGCCCACAATCAGTTCGTCATCCCCGATATAAATAGTTTTCTGTTTACAGATTTCCAGAAAGTTCATCGCACGAAGAACCGGTATCGGATATTTACCGTAGTTTTCTTTATAAAAACGGGTTTCTATCAACGCCCGTTCAATAGACAGGGATGGCTCTGCATCAAAGGTCTGCTTACGTAAACGTTTGATACGTTCGTTCATTCCATATTCATTTGCCTCAACTGCCGGAGCAAAATTCGATGCACTGCGAGGTGCACGCTGTGCTGTGATTGTATCCATATTGTATAAGTATTTATTTTAATGGGTAGATAAAGCATACAAACAATCGATTGCCGCAACGCAGATTCATACTGTTTATAGCCGATAAAGATTTACCTCTTGCCGGAAAGCAAGAAAAGAGGAAAGAAAAACTACCTGGAATAGAACATCAGGCAGTTGAAAAGCCGTCTGTAAGATTTAACGAGCATATATAATCCAAATTAAGCCTAACACATTCTATTTGAATATGTAGAACGCAGCAAACATATGGATTTTTATTGAAATTGCAAAAATATTCGGAGTAAATCCGGTTATTTCTATTTTCGAGTGTTATAACCAAATACTAACAAAAAACAAATTGGAAAAAAATGTACAAATAGAGTCCTCCATAGACTCATGTTAAGACTCTACAAATATATAAAGATATTATCACATATTAATAGTGTAATCCTTTGATTTTTAAGATTTATTGTTTGTAAACCCATGTCTTAAATGCCGAAAATATATGATTCGCAACAACTTTCATGGAATGATTTTTTTAATTTATTCTAATTTTTAACGTAGTCTATGGAGAACTACCGTCACTATTTTTTGAGAAACTATCTAATCAGATAGTTATCAGACACAAATATATTTTCAAAATGGACTAAGAATAACAAGAACAGGGTAATAACAAACAATTAAATATCTATGAAAATGAAAACAGAACTACAAGGTCTATGTCCCTCTATCAGACCGGTACAGGCACTCGCGGCAAGTATATATCTGCTTGCTGCTGTGCTGTTTGCCTCCTGTACGGCAGAGGTGGACAAAACAGACCGCTCTACAGAAAAGGCGGGCAGTGCTAACAAACGTGAGGTACTTCTTTCCTTTAAGAACAAACTCTCAGTGAAAACAACCAAGGCGGAGACTAAAGCAGATGCTCTCATTGCCACCGAAGCGGAGAATGAAATTACAACTCTGGATATCTATGTATTCGGAGCAAAAGCAGAAGGTGACGCCTATACTTTCCGCGAACGGTTCTCCTATCGACAGGACGGTTCGGCACTTCCGGCAGGAGCGAAAGAACTCAATCTTACACCAAGTACGGATAATGCAACCACTACCGCATTGCTGGAACTGCAAAAAGGCTTATTCGTTCGCCTTTATTGTATTGCCAATCAAACAGACTTGATTAATCCGGTCGATGGAAATATAGTAGCAGATACTTATTTTACTCCGCTTACTTACGATATAGAAACGGGACTCCTGACAGATGGTATCCCAACCGAGCTACAATTTCAGAAATTCCATTCCCCACTACTGACCAATGACTCCCCGGCATTAGGCTTACCCCTCCCAATGACTGGCGCACAAACGACTCCTATCGATTTAACAGACTTCGGTTCCTCGGCACGTGTACAGGTAGGTTTTAAATTGACTCGTACAATGGCACGCTTCGATGTAAGCAATATAGAGGCTGACTCTAAATTCCATCTGGAATCTATCTCTATGGGTAACGGACGGAGAGGAACCACCTTCTTTCCGGTTAAGGTATATGGTGCAACTCCTGCTGTAGACGGGGAGTTAATTACTTATCCGGCACGTACTTTTGAAGGAGAGAAAGCAAATACAGGATTGCAGGTGTCAGCATTCTATAGTTACCCAAGCCCGTTGGAAGATAAAGGTTACCTGATTCTGAACGGTACCTACCGGGTAAACCAAACAGAAGCAAAAGAAGTCTCTTACCAAATCCCATTCAAACAGCAAACCGCTGACGGAGGCTTGGTTGAACTGGAAATCAACCCCAATCACCGGTATACTATCGGTATCACAAAAGCAGACGAATACCGTCTGGACTTCAATCTGACAGTTGAAAACTGGACAGATGAAGGAAATATAGACAACTATAATCCGGAGAACGAAGAAAAAATCAATTTCACAGTTACAATTCCGGCATTGGATTTAAATAGCCAATATGAGTCTAAAACGCAAACTGTTACTCTTTCTTTAGCTCCGGGCAGTTATTTTGATATGGCAATTTCTTCAAAAACAGAACTGACTATGAAAAAGAGTTATGTAGGTGGTCTGGAATATCAAAAGTATGACTGGCTGAATGTAGAAATAGCCCCTCAAACAGCTATGAATAAAAACATTTTAGAAAATAATTATAATTGCAAAGTCTCTTTGAAAAGCGACTATACGGGCGACCGCTATCCCAAAGCAGTGCTTCGCTTTCTGAATATCATAGACGGGACAGAAGACGTATTCTTCGTCGAACCCTTGTCCGCTCCTCAAGTAATAGAAGCCACAGCCGCAGGTGAAGGCAACTTCAATAAGTTTGACAAAGAACATTCCATTGCAAGCATGTATCATACTGCCGAATGCGGCATGCAATTGAAAGTGGTTTGTATGGAAGATATAGCAATTACAAATCCTGAATGGCTGGACATAACCAAAGTATCAGAAAACAACAGGGAGCATGTATATGAATTGAAATTAAAAGATGCGGATACTACATCTCCCGGAGATGAAGGTATCCTTACACTGAAAAATTCCAAGTTTGAAAACCTGGCAACCGATATTACCATCAAACTATTGGCTACAGATATAACAGCTTCCGATCAGAACATTACAGCAGCCAATAGCGGAAATACGAATTTCCCAGTAATATCCCCTGAAGGATATACCGTTTCCGTATTGAACAATAACTGGAACGGAGGAGGAAGCTGGTTCGACATTTCCGGAAGTTCTTCTACAGGTGGTACCGATTATGTTGGTATTAACCAGCGTAATAATCAAAGCACAATTATGAAACCTGTCATTATACATCTGGCAAATAAAATCAAAGGAGGCAAAGACAAAGATATAACAATTACTCCTGTCGGCTTTGCAACACCAAGTCTGAGCTCATCCAGTGGAACATTGAATAATGTAAGAAATGAAAATACGACCTCATTGTCTTTCACTGTTACTCCTCCATCCGGCTCTTATGAATATACGGGAATATCAAACAGTAATATCGCCAGTGTAAAACAAGATGGCAATAAATTTACAGTAACGGCCCGGTACAAAGGAAACACATATATTAACTTTAGAAATAAATCAGACAATAGCCAAACGGTATCCTACAGAATTACCGTATCCAGAGATTATAACGGAAATGCCGTCTGGAAATATAATGGCTTTTACATAGCTGCCCAAGATGCAGGAACTTCTGCCTGGAGACCAGATTTAACAACTGCATTCTGTAGTAACAAATCCGGTGCAAACTGGTATGTACCCAATGCGAATGAATGGGTTACTATAATCGGAGCAACAGGTTTTTATCCGATAAACTCTACTGGTAGCACTTTCCAATCACTAATAAATAATGGAGTTTTCAATTCAGGGTATCATCGTTCTACAACAGGAGGAGACCAACCTTATGTAATGGGATTCTATAGTGATAAAGCCAACGTAGGTCCTGTGAATGCAAGTGACCAGGCCAAAGTGCGTTGCGTATCAAAGTAATAATAAGATTTTCTAAAGAAAGTAGGATGCTGTACTGTAAAACTGCTTCATTTATATACACAATGAGGAAACAGCACAGCATCTCTATTTCGCACACATATGGAACAGTTCCCATTATAAAATATCCACTTAAAACATTATTCGCGTGGCCAAAATTCAGACGATTTCTAAATCAAGGTTTCGAAGCTATGAGTTTCCGCAATACAGTCGGCGTCATACAAAAAATAAGTTGTGCCCGGTTCCATTTATAGCATTGCTGGAAAACAACCATAGCGGCCGTAATAAATAAAGCGGCACCGATTGAAGCCTGCAAAGGCAACCACATCAGGCTATCCCGGGAAGCAAGCATCGGTATAAATGCTAATGCTCCGGCAGGAGCAAAGTATTTTCCCGTCCATTCAAATATGCAGAACAAACAGCCGGCTATAAATAACGCAATAACACCTTCCGGCAAATGCAGATAATAATATCCGATTAACTGCGACATAGAACCAAGCGTTGCCGCAACGGTAAGAAACAAGAATATCTGTGTAGGACGGTTTCTAAATCCGGCTTTGGAATTAACCATCTCTGCAAAAGTAACCACCAAAGGAGGGATAATAAAATAAGGGCATTCCAAAAGAACAGCCAATAAGGAAACTAAAAAAACAAAAAATAACATGGCAGACCATCTGGCAATATCTTTCATTCCCGTCTTTTCTGCAAAAACAGCCTCTATCGGTTGCCGAATCCCGAATCTTTCCATCAACTTCTGTCCTGAGACTGCAATAACAGAAAGCGACAATACGGCTATTGGATAAAGCCAGGTTTCCGTATGTAATAACACAGGCAACATACAAGCAGAAATAAGAGGTATCAATGTGGCACGGCTAATAAGCAAACAAGTCCCGGCAAACATAAAGGCAAGAGAGAAATTCAATACATAAGGTAGCGGAGAATACCGTACAATGCAAATACCACCTACCGCACCCAAAGTCATTAATAAAATGATCTGCCACCAGTTCACTTTCCAGACTCTTTTATCTACAATCCATAAGCCGATAGTTAATGCCGCCATTTCCGGAAATATAATTTCTTTTTCACCGGTATAAGTGGAAATAGCAATCATCAGGAAGATGATTAATAAAGACAGGATGTATCTTATCCTTTTTTTATGTTCCATTTTATTCTGATTCATAAAAGAGGGGCAGTCCGTAAACTGCCCCTACCAAGTATCTTCTTCTATTTTTACATTTAGCGATTAGGAATATTCACCGACATTTCCTGTTTTCCCAATAAATGCTGGGAGAAATAATCGACCAAACGCCAATAGAAATATTCATCCATATCACCAAAGCTGTGACGCTGTTGCGGCAACATCAACATATCGAAACGTTTGTTGGCACGAATCAGGGCGTCAACTACGCGAAGGCTGTTGCCCGGATGTACATTATTGTCGATATCACCGTGTACAAGCATCAAATGGCCTTTCAACTGTTTGGCAATCTCCGGGTTTGTCTTGATTTGGTAAACGAATGTAGTATCCCCCTTATCCGTTACCACTTCTTTTACCCCATGATGGGTTTCACTCCACCAACGGTTGTAGATACGGTTATCGTGATTACCTGCACAAGATACGGCTACCTTAAAGAAATCCGGATATTGCAGGATAGCAGCAGTAGACATAAAGCCGCCACCGGAATGTCCGTGGATACCTACACGGTTCACATCGATAAACTTATACTTATCGGCAAGCTGGATGATAGCAGCTTTCTGGTCTGCCAATCCATAATCGCGCAAATTGCCGTAGCCATAGTTATGATACCATTTGGAGCGGCTCGGATGTCCTCCGCGATTACCAACAGAAACCACAATAAAGCCGGCTTGAGCCAAACGGTCCGTACGCACGCTCATACGGCTGAACGGGTAAACGGTAGCTTCCACCTGCGGGCCCGGATATACATAATCGATAATCGGATATACTTTCGTCGAGTCGAAATTGAAGGGCTTATACATAACGCCATACAAGTCGGTAACGCCATCAGCAGCCTTTACCTTAAACGGTTCGGGGAATTTATATCCGGCTGCCAGCAATTGGGAGAAATCGCTCTCTTCCAGCTTCATAATCTTGCGTCCGGTATTATCCAGCAAATCAGTACAAGGAATTGTGTTCACACGTGAATAGTTGTTTACGATATACTGTGCGTTATCATCGATACGTACATTATGGAAATAATCCCCTTCGGTCACCAACTGCAAACCGGAACCATCCAGGTTTACACGGTACAGATGTTCGTAATAAGGATTTTCATCCTTTTCTTTTCCATTGGCAAGGAAATAAACCACGCGCTTTGCATCATCCACCTTTACAATCTGGTCTACATGCCACGGACCGGAGGTGATACGGTTTTTCAGATTACCTTTATCATCATACAGGTACAGGTGTGCCCAGCCGTCGCGTTCGCTCCAATGGACAAACTCTTTCCCATCATTAACGGCAGCCAGCGGACGAATTTCCTGATAAGTATTCATGCGCTCTTCAATCATCGGACGGATACTGTCCTCGCCGATAGTATACGAGCAGATGTCGATACGGTGCAGGTCGCGGCTTGAACGGGTAAGAAAGAAACGTTTGTTATCACCCAGCCAACAATTAGCCAGCTCTTTCATATCACGTTGTTTCTGCAAACGGGGTTTACGCACCAGACCTAAACTCTGGTCCTTAAATGCCGACGTGCGGATTTCCTTATAAGAGTTATTGCTCATATCAAACAGATAAAGATGTTCTACAGGAGCTTCTTTCTCACCGGGCATCTGATATTTATAGGTTTCCAACGTAGGACGGGGTGAAGCCATCGAGTTTATCACCCAAAGATCTTTTACATCGCGGCTGTCTTCCACTGTTACGGCAAAATGGCGGGAATCCGGCGACCATACAATCCCCCACACGGCTTTCCGCTTGCCATTGCATAAAGTATCTGTATTCAACAGGCTGTAAGGTTGTCCAAAGCCGAAATCCTTCACACCGAATGTAGTCAGTTGGATATCGGTTACCGTACTGTCTTTATCATCTTTCTTCAGCTTTTCATAATCTTCTCTCGACATACGGTAAAGGTTCAGGTCTTTTGCATAGACCACCGTTTTTCCGTCCGGCGAGAAGGAAGCCCAATCCGGATATTCGGTTTCTTTTTTCTTATCTTCCAACCAGGTTAATTTGCGTGTCGGATAATCATAAGAGAAAAAGAAGATTTCCTTTTTATTCTTGTCATCTTTCTTGTCCGTACTGTCTTTCTTGGCGTCTTGGGAGGAAGTGATTTGGAAAGTGAAAGTACGTCCGTCGGCCTGAGCTTCCAGTTTCTGGATAGGAAGTTGCTGGGAAGTAAAAGGATCTTTCACAATCTCTGTAAGCTGGGAGGCAATTTCATCCAGATTGAACAAGGGATGTTTGCTTTTAGCCGAGGGATTGACTACATACCAGGCGTTGCCGTTGCTTGTTTTATACTCGTACCAGAAGCAATTGCCATTCTGGAACCAATGCGGGTCTACAGTGGTAGAAAAGAGCATCGTATTCAGCTTTTCCTTTGTAAACCGTTCTGCTTGTACATAACCGGGCAGCCGTTCCGAAGACTGGCTATAGACCCCTGTGCCGTACAGTAATCCGGCACACAGCATCATAAATAGTACATGTTTTTTCATCTGACGAAATTTGGTATTTTTTACAAAAATAGATAATGTTTTTTCAAAAATCAACCGATTAATAAGGTTTTATCCTTACCCTCTAATATCGCCCATTTAAGCAAAATGATAGTTTTTTGAAAGAAAAAATGACAATACTATTAAATATTACTCTTTATGCTAACTATCCCGATAAATAAAAATCGCATTCCAGCATTTTTTCAGCCGTTTTTACCTGCAAAAACAGGTAATATTACCACTATCCGGACATAAATACCATTATTCAAGATAAATTTCCATCTATATTCCACATAAAAGACTACTATATGCGGAGTAAATAACAACTATCTGCGCGGATAAAAGCAGTATGTTTTGACTTCAAAACATATATGTTTCGATTTTAAAGCATATATGTTTTGTTTTCAGATGTTATCGGATATCGACGCGGTTCTGGAATGGTCTGAAAACCAAACTCGACGCAGATATTAAATTGATTGTCATATCCTAATAAACACAACAATATGTTTTGACGCGAATGACGCGGAAAACGCGGATTAATACAGATTATTATATTTCTTAATCCGCGTTTTCCGCGTTTTCCGCGTTTTCCGCGTCAAAAAAAATAATTTCCGCGTCCTCTCATTTCATAACAATAAATCCATCTGCTCTGACAAATCGACAAACCTTAACTTCGCGAGAGCGGCATATTTGAAAGAGGCGCCGTCTCTCTACCCATACAAAAGAAGGAGCATACAGGTTTATTATCAAAATGTCACTTTGACATTTTGATAATAAACAAAAAAGGCCGCCTCCGAAGAAGCAGCCTTTTCCTTTACTCTCTTATTTTATATTATGCTACAGGCAGCGTACCACCAATCAGGATAACCACCAGCAATGCAAGGATAGCGTACAATTCAGGGAATACGGCCATCACCATAGTTGCACCGAATACGTTATGACCTGCACCTACACCGGCAATACCGTTAGCACAAACCTGTGCCTGGCGGATAGATGAATAGAAACCGGCAAATCCTAATACCAATCCTGCTCCGAATACACCCGTTGCAGTCAACATGGAAATACCTTCTACCAGGAACTTCTGCATCATAAAATAACCAACGAAACCGTACAAACCTTGTGAAGAAGGCAATGCACTCAACGCAATATAAGTACCCAGTGCATCCGGGTTTTTCTTCATTGCTCCCACTACTGCGTTACCGCAGATTGTTACACCATAACTACTGCCAATGAAGGTTAAACCTGTCATTATTGCAATACCCAGATAAGCTAATAAAATTGGTTCCATAATAAAAACTGTTTTAATTTATTCTTTTGTTATTATTTAATTTACTTGTTTGATTATAATTTCCGGAACGGTTGGTATTCCTTACCGCCACCTTCAAATTCCGCATTCTTGTAATATTCCACAAAAATAAGACGAAGCGGGTGAACCAGCGAACTGATTGTACACAATCCGATATTGATAGCATGTCCTACCAGCAAAATAAGTAACATACAAATCACACGTAACACCACATTCATACCTTCTGTCATATCCACTGCCAGCGAATTGAATACGCCTCCCAGGATAGAACCGGTCAATCCGATTGCAAACAAACGAATATAAGATAAGGTATCTCCCAGCAAACCGGATGCCATATTGTAAGTATTCCATAATCCTGTACCGAAGTTCAGGAAGATGTTCTTGCCCGGTGTGTTATACAGGAATGCAACCAATACACCTACCGCAGCTATTCCCATAAAAATATTCGTTGCTATTTCCGGCAGATGGACATTCAGCATCGGCAAACCGAAAGCACAGCATAAAGCTGTAATGATAAATACCCAGGCAAACGGGGCTATACCATACTTGGTTCCTTTCTGTGACATAATTTTCAATGCCGCAACAGCTTTACCGAATATGATTTGAACCAATCCGATAATGATTGAGAACGTCATCAGGTTATCGCTGTTTACAAAGTATTCCTTCACAGATGCCAATGCGGGAATTTTTGCAAGTTCTATACCAAAGAATGAACCGGTACAAGTTCCAACTATCACGGCTGCCAGTCCCAAATACTGGAACAGTGTCAGATAGGGTTTAAAGTCCGGATTAACCTTCTTTTTCAGTATCGTACAAACAATCAGCACTAACAAGCCGTATCCACCGTCGCCGAAGCAAAGCCCGAAGAACAGCATAAAGAACGGAGCAAAGAACGGAGTCGGGTCAAATTCGCTGTAGTTGGGAAGCGAGAACATCTTTGTAATCGGTTCGTACAACTTGCTGAATTTATTGTTCCGCAACTTAATGGGTACCTTATCTCCCTCTTCTATATCCAACTGCTGGAAGTAATAACCGTCTTTTTCAAGCGCTTCTTCCATAGCCGGAGCTTCTTCCGTAGGAACAAATCCTTCCAGAAGCATCAGCTTGTCGCCCGCCTCGCGGTCGGTCTGAACAAGGGTATTGGACAGGTTAAATTCGTTCTGGATATGCTTCTCCACTTCAATTAATGTGTTGTATTGGCAGGCAGCATATTCTTTCAACCGGTTTTCCAGTTGCTTCATATTTTCCAGCAACAAGTCATATCCTTTACGCAACTTCGCCAAACCGCGGTCCGGCATCTTAGGCCGTTCGGCATCTATTTCGATGGGTGTCCCTTCCTTCGTTACCGTAACAAAATAAGTAACCGACTGGTAGTTGTTCACCAGAAAAGCATTATACTCTTCTCCCCATTTCGGCTCATATTTGGATGTCGGACAAGAAAAGAACGTAACGTCATATCCGGCGCGTTTCAGGCGGTTGAAGTTGGCATAACTGAAATCGCCCCATATTTCCATATAGGAGATGTCCTTCTCCAATGCAGCTTTAGCTGCGAGATATTGTAACTTCTTTTCCTGCAAATCTTCGAGCTTATGGACTAACTTCAATCCGTCTTTCTTAGTAAGCTCGAGAGCCGGGGCAAGTGTAACTCCCTTATTCTGCGAATTCAGGGCTTTACAGAAACGTATAGCCTGATTCACCTGCTTCCGTTCGGCTATCAGTGCCTGCAACTCGGCATTGTCGAGGATAGAATTGGTTTCCTTTACGTGCAGGACACCCAGGTTGCGAAGTGTATCCAAGAACGTATCATATTCCCTATGGTATACCATAAAGGCATATTTGCTCATCTTTACTATCATACTTCAGCCTCCTCTGCTTCTTCTTTTGCTTTACGCTTTTCCTGATTAGCTCTCATGATCTTTTGTGACGACTTGGACAGGCTTTCTTCGTCTTCCATAAATCGTTTCACCTTACGGATCGCATCTTTATAGCCCGGTATCTGCACTTTCTCAAAGAGGTTGACCTTCTGAGTAGTCTTCTTCCGCGCATGCTCCAATAACTCCAGTTTCATCCCCGAAAACTCGGCTTCTATACCGGTACGTGCCAATTTCTTGAGCAAGTCTATACCGTCGGTAAACCATGCCGGAGCATTGAACAGGCTGTAACGTCCAATCTCAAACTGAATCTCATCCAGCAACGGTACCATCACGCCTGCAATCTTCTTTGTAGAGAGCGAGACGTCTTTTACCCGGATAAGTTCAGGATTGAACTCATTCCACAAGGCTACCATATTCTCATAGCTTTGTATTTCCTGTTCCAACTGAAGTTCCAATCTTGTCACTTCATCCTTGGTGCGCTTTACTTCGATACGCAGTGCGCTTTCCTTGCTCTTGATCGTTGGCAGGGAACGTTCACGCATCTTCAGTTGCTTTTCCAATTGCTGAAGGGAGGTTTTATTATATTGAAACTTTATTGCCATATTTTATATTTTTCGTTGAAGCAACCTGATGTTGCCCTTACTTCTTCCAGTATTTGTCTACCAATGCCTGTTTGATGTTTACTTCGGCAGGCTTGAAGTATTCGCCGAACAAATCCCAGGCCACATCGAGCATTTCAGTCGTATTCAGGTTGACGTCGATGGCCAGCAGCTTTTCGGAATAATCCTTTGCAAAGGCAAGTGTACGGTTGTCGTAGTCGGTCAGGTCGAAACCATTCTCCATCTTTGTCTTTGCATTGGCGGCATCGGCATACAGACGTACGGCAGCATTCATCACCTGCGGGTGGTCTTCGCGCGTTTTCTTACCTGTTACCAACTGTTTCAAACGAGACAAACTACGGAATGGGTCTACAATAACCTTACCTACATCGCTATCCTTGCGCAAATATAACTGGCCTTCGGTAATATAACCGGTATTATCGGGTACGGCATGGGTAATATCGCCGCCCGAAAGAGTGGTTACGGCAATAATCGTAATAGAACCGCCATCGGGGAACTGTACGGCCTTTTCATAAATTTTGGCAAGGTCCGAATACAATGAACCCGGCATAGAATCCTTGGATGGAATCTGGTCCATACGATTGGATACAATAGCCAAAGCATCCGCATAGTTAGTCATGTCGGTAAGCAATACCAACACTTTCTCATTTTTCTGCACAGCGAAATACTCGGCAGCACACAATGCCATATCCGGGATAAGGATACGTTCTACGGACGGGTCTTCCGTTGTATTGATGAAGCTGACAATACGGTCCAAAGCTCCGGCATTGCTAAATGTATTTTTAAAGAACAGGTAGTCGTCGTTTGTCATACCCATACCACCCAGGATAATTTTATCGGACTGGGCACGCAGTGCCACCATTGCCATTACCTGGTTGAACGGCTGGTCAGGGTCAGCGAAGAACGGAATCTTCTGCCCTGTTACCAAGGTATTGTTCAAGTCGATACCTGCAATACCTGTGGCAATCAGCTCCGAAGGTTGCTGACGGCGTACCGGATTCACAGAAGGCCCTCCGATTTCTACCTCTTTACCTTCCGGTATAGGACCACCATCGATTGGTTCGCCATAGGCATTGAAGAAACGTCCGGCAAGCTGGTCGCCCACTTTCAAAGAAGGCGCTTTGCCCATAAATACCACTTCGGCATTCGTACGGATACCTTCCGTACCAGAGAACACCTGCAATGTCACCTCATCGCCGATAATCTTTACCACCTGGGCCAACTTACCGTCTACGGAAGCTAACTCATCATACCCTACTCCTGTTGCTTTCAATGAACAGGTAGCTTTTGTAATCTGGGTAATCTTTGTATATATTTTTTGAAATGCTTTCATAAAACCTCGTTTTAATTTCTATTCTCCGCAAGTAATGCGTCCAGTTGTGCATTAAATTCTTTAAATTGTTCACTCTCATATTCAGAATAATTCATCTGTTTGAAGATATTAATCATCTTCTTGAAATATTCCATTACGTCGAGGAAGGAGTCAAATTTAAATTCCGTATGGCAAATCTGAACTACCTTATCCAACATAAATTCCTGACGTGCCAACGGGGTAACAGCATCTATCGCATCGAAAGCATCCTGTTGCAGGATAACGAAGTCAATTAATTCCGATTTCCAGAAAATCACATGGTATTCCACGGGTACACCATCATCACCCAGGATGTTAATCTGCTCGGAAATTTCCTTACCACGCAACATACGTGTCTTGATTTCATTTACTTTGTCAATCCATGCCGGAGAGATATGTTTGGCTATGTATTCCTGAAATTCCGGATATTCCAGATATTTGGAATAACTGTCTATCGGGTTAACAGCGGGATAACGTTTACGGTCGGCACGTTCCTGCTCCAAAGCGTAGAAACAACGGGCTACCTTCTTTGTATTTTCAGTTACAGGCTCCTTCAAGTTACCACCGGCAGGAGATACCGTACCGATAAAGGTTACGGAACCGCTTGAACCATTATTCAAGTGAACGAATCCTGCACGTGCATAGAAGTTTGCAACGATAGCAGACAAGTCCATCGGGAACGCATCCGGTCCGGGAAGTTCTTCCAGGCGGTTGGACATTTCACGCAAAGCCTGTGCCCAACGAGAAGTAGAGTCCGCCATTAACAAGACTTTCAATCCCATGCTTCGGTAATATTCGGCAATTGTCATCGCTGTATATACGGATGCCTCACGAGCGGCCACCGGCATGTTTGAAGTATTTGCAATAATAATGGTACGTTCCATCAATTTACGTCCGGTATGCGGGTCTACCAATTCCGGGAACTCGGTAAAGATTTCCACGACCTCATTCGCACGTTCACCACATGCTGCAATAATTACGATGTCGGCTTCTGCTTGTTTGGAGATAGCATGCTGAAGCACAGTTTTGCCTGTACCGAACGGACCGGGAATAAATCCGGTACCACCTTCCACAATCGGATTCACGGTATCGATTGTACGGACACCAGTTTCCAACAGCTTGAATGGACGCGGTTTTTCTTTATAACAAGTGATGGCACGTTTTACCGGCCATTTCTGTATCATGTTTATATCTACATCCTTTCCGGTTTCATCCGTAAGAACGGCAATAGTCTGATTAATCGTATACTGTCCTGCATCAACCAGGCTCTTGATTGTATAGGTTCCTTTAAAGGTAAAAGGGACCATGATTTTGTGCGGCTGGAAGTTTTCATCCACTTCGCCCAGCCAATCACCGGCTGCCACCTTGTCCCCTACTTTAGCCAAAGGTTTATAATCCCATAGCTTATCGTTATCGAGAGCAAATGTATATTCTCCACGTTTCAGGAAAACACCATCCATTTTATCCAGGTCATTCTGCAAACCATCGTAGTTGCGTGACAACATACCCGGTCCCAGAGTTACTTCCAACATGTGTCCTTCGAATTCGGCTTCATCGCCGACACGCATACCGCGAGTACTTTCAAACACCTGCACAAAAGCGTTCTTACCTATTACTTTAATAACTTCCGCCATCAGCTTTACGCCTCCTACGGAAATGTAACAGATTTCATTTTGTGAAACCGGTCCGTCAACCTCAACAGTAACGAGGTTGGAAACGATCCCTTTTACAATTCCTTTCGTAGCCATAATTTATTTATCATTGTTTCTTTTAAATTCTTCCAGAGCATTTTCGCTGCCTTTCTTCATTGCTCTCACAATTTCACGGAAAGTCTTTTCTCCGGTTGCCTTATCCAAGGTCACCCATCTTTCAATCATTTCCAGTTTCAGCAGATAGGCAAATACACTTTCAATATCAAACGGCTTGAAGAAAGTGTATTCCTCCAACCATTCCCACTTCAGTAAATCTATTTTCTTCTCGCGAACCATCAGGTCTGTTTCTTCAGCTATCCGTTGCAAGGTCGGCAGATAATCAACCAAATCCCCTAAGCCGAAATCACGGGCATTGGATGTCCGCAAGGCTACAGCAACTTCGTTATCTCCCACAATGTAATTTGCTTTCTCTATTCCATGTTTACGACAAGTAATTGCAGTAAGCATATTATTGATATTGAGGTTCAATTCAAACCAGTTTGCCACAAAACGGTTACTGCACTTCATAGCGTATGCATAATACAGAGCAGCTAACTGGTCTTCCCACGAAATTTCAGGTCTGATGCCTTTACTTTCGCTTTCCATATACTTACAGAAGAAATCTTTAAAATAAGGAGGTATTTTGTCATTCTTCGGAAGCTTCTCTTCATCCTTCAATGCTCTGAACAAAGCAATAAATTCATCATAAGTGATATATCCCCTGGGATCCGGATCGCGGTCCGGATACTTTGCATGAGCGATCAGGTTCCTGTTATCAAACTTCAGGAAGAACAAATCGATCAGCTTTTTATCGGCGCTCGTTAATATGCCATCCAGCTCCTTCCTGAATTCAGAAATGGAATAAGGTACTTTACTATCATCGAGGGCGATATTGGGGAGTCCTGCTATTAAGCAATAATATTTACTCATAATCAGAACAACATTTCAACCAGCTGGGGACGCAGGAATTCTTTGAAAAATGCAACAAATTCTTCTTCACCGAAGCTCACTTTATAAGAACCGTCGGCAGGCATGATAGTGAAAGAGGCATCCTTGCCATTTACCTTTTCGATTTTTACTCCGGCATTCAACAAAGCCTTGGCATTGGCTTCAAAATATTTGGTAAGAGCTTCCGCATCGGCTGTCTGGATAGTAATAGCTTCCTTCTTTGCCCATTCTTTAGCCATTTCCAGAATGATCTTCTGCATAAATACACTATCAGAAACTACAGCTTTCACATTGGAAGAAGTGATTTTTCCTGTAATAAGGTTTACCACCTCGCTTTTCAATGCTTCTACAGATTGAGCTGCAAATAATTTCAACTCGGCTTCTGTATTCTTTTTCAGTTCAGATGCCTGCTTCTGAGCTTCAGCAACAATACGCTTTGCTTCTGTTTCCGCTTCACTTACAATGGCTTGTTTTTGAGCATTTGCATCGGCAATGATACGTTGTGCCTCTTCATTTCCCTTTTCTACTCCTTCTTTGTAGATTTTGTCGGTCAGTTCCTGAATTTTAGTATCCATTTCTGTATATATTTATAAATTTGTTTCCTAAAAGAATTAAACGCCCACAAAGTTATTCTTTTTCATGAACTGACCCAGAAATAAATGTAAAATCAAGCTAAAAAATCAGTTATTCCAAAATATTTGTAATTTTGTTCGTCTTAATACAAAATAATATGTTCTCTATCAGAAAAGCAACGACTAACGACTGCCTGCAGATTAACTCCCTGGCATCAAAAATTTGGGAACCGACTTATAGAAATATTTTGTCTCCCGAACAGATAAGTTATATGTTTGACATGATGTATGCTCCGATAAATCTACGTAAACAGATGGAAGAATTGCATCATCAATTTTTTATCATTTCATCAGAAGATGTTCCTTCCGGCTATCTTTCTATCGAAACCGTAGACAAAGACCTTTATAATTTTCAGAAAATATATTCGCTCCCCTCGCTACACGGAACCGGTATAGGTCGTTTTATCATAGAACAGGGCACCGAATACTTAAAGAGCATTCATCCGGGTCCATTTACAATAGAAATAAATGTAAACCGCTACAACCAAGCTGTTGGGTTTTATAAACATATGGGATTTCACGAGCATACGACAAGGTATCTCCATATAGGGAATGGTTATTATATGGATGATTTCATATTGAGGAAAGAGATTGACAATTGAACTGTTGGCAATCTCGCTATATTTTAACTATTTAAATCCCCACGGGGGGCATGAAGCATCACAAAAAACAGACGACACATATAATAAAAGAACGTATATATATTACGACAGATAAAAAAATGTCCCCCTTCAATTTTATTCTTCTTATAATAATCCGGCTAATCTTCCTCTAACCAATCGTCAGACATGCCAAATTCTTTATCCCGGAATAATTCCGCCAATCCTGAAATTTGCTTAAACCGGAGCAATTCATTCTTATCCATCCCAATATTACGCATTATCCAGTTGTCAGACATTCCCGATTTGACTAATTCAGCAACAATCTCAGTCATGAGTTCCAAATTATGTATACCCCTAGCTCGATTATGGCGGATAGTTGAAGCCATCCTATTTGAAATATCTTTCTTTATTACCGTCACAGGCAACAGGCCTTTCTCACGATCATAGATCCTTTGAGATGTTTTCATTACCAAATAACGGTGATAACCATCTACAATCTCATATAAATCATTTTCTTCCTGATAGTAGCAGACACAAGGCATCGTATACCCATCCTCCCAAATAGAAAGTTCTAACAACCGCATCTCCGGAGGTGCTATGACATTAGGATTATAGCTATTAGCTACAATTTTTTCTATTGGTACAGCCTTGACGTCATATGCTGGACTAACAAAGTTTTCCATGTTTATAAAAATTATATTTATCCATTATTTGCTGTCTCATATTTTTCTCCTTTTTTGTTTGAGAAAACCCCATGTATTTACACGTATGATCATTTTTCAAGATGCAAATACACATACGTTTATAGGTTGGGATTTCTTTAAATTCGGGTATATCTATATCATCGATATACTCCATCCGTACGGGCTTCTTATCTGTATGATAAGCTGTACTTTCTTCCACAATAATAGGAATCCCCGCCCTCTGTAACTTGACTATCGTCTCTTCACTAAGACATCCACCTTTCTCTTTCCAGAATTTCCGACTGACTTTCAACTTATTCAAATAATTCTCACGAGTGTCTTGAGGTAAAGTATCTAATAGAAAATACATATACTTCTCCCAAGAGAATCCCGGCGGACACTTAATGGTTTTCCATCCCATGGCAGAAGTATTTCCATACATGCCGGCAAAGCCAACACCATTAACACGACCAATCATCCTTCCCCAGGTATCAGGGTCTATGACTTTGTAAATAAATAACGTGGACATCGCTTGGGATATAAACGGACTCGCCACACGTTGTCTGGACAAAGGAATCCCCGCCTGATAATACAAATCATACAGATGATTGTATTGCCAACCGAATCTTCCGTTTGCAATCCAGATATCTTGAGTTTTCCAATCATAAATAGGATATGCATTACACGTGTAATACCCCATCCTACGGGTCCATTTATAGTTTGCAAGTTTCCTGTAATTCTTATCGCTGTGAATTGCCCTCCATCGGTTAAAACTCTCTTGGGTACGAATTCCAACAAGGCAACAAATACGCCGTCCTTTCCGCTGCCTATGTAACCAGAAAGGAAACAAATTCTGAAAATCATAATCCCACATGTCTTCTTTAAAAAAATCGAAATCCTTTGCCCTAAGACATGACTGAGGCATTTCCCTAACCCATATATCCCGGCAATCTTCACTCCAAGGTCTCCAATATTGCTGAAACATGGAAGTGCATGTCGGAACCTTAAAAGGGACACAACAATGATAAATATCAAGAATATCAGGATTCGCAGCATAAACTTTTTCCACGTATTCAATAGTTTGCCTGTATTGTACCTCATAATCCATATGAAATACACCTAAGCGTCGTCCTGGAGCATATTTCCTGATATAATCTATGCACAAATTCAACAGCACACCACTATCCTTCCCTCCTGAAAAAGATACATACACATAATCAAAATAATCAAATATTATTTTCAATCTTCTCTCTGTCGCTTCATATACGTCCATTCTTCGTATCATAACTATGCCTCCGGAGAATATTGCATTTTATCATATTTTTTCCACTCAATACATGTCTGAAAACCTTTTTGAGCAAACACCATTACATGACGTTTATGCACGACAGCCACGAGAGGAGACAAGGTGGATAAATCCTTTATTACTTCACTTAGAAGTTCACTTAGAATTGAGGAATTATCCCCACTTACAAAATAATTGTCTATAGAATAATGACTACTTCCCTTTTTTAGTGGAATAAAGCCTACAACGCTCATATCATGAAGGGCTACATACCAAATATGGTTACGTGATGTCTTAAAAGGGTAATTATTATTCTGTCGCAAGATAGCCGGGCACATGACTAAAGGTGCAACAAGCTCATACAACATTTTTTCCGTACCCTGTAATTTCATAATTTTCATGGCTTATTCTCTATATTGCCATGCAAATTTAGATATAAATATTAATGCCACCAAAGTTGTCATATATAAATGTAAAATACACAGTATTTTAATAGTAAAACCACAACATTTGACGAAAATATTAAGAACAAAAATCCTATCCACCTAAACAATTGTTCTCTGAATTCTCAATAATATCCCCGATAAAAGATGCTTTTTCCCCCTTTCACCAAGTTTGGCAGAAAGAGTACTTGCCATTCTTTTTTCCGGTTCATAAGTATGGTTTTTGAAAATCATAGTTATGATTTCGGAAAACCATAACTATGAATCTTCTTTTATTTTGTATTTTATCCTGGCTTTCTTTTTAGATCCTGATGTTTATTGGGGCCTCTTGAAGAGAATCATATTGTTGTAGAGTGCTATCAAATCTTTTGGACTACAAATCTGATGTCCGCAGGAAATTACGCCTAGCTTAACAGTGGCAAACATAAAGGCTATCCAACCGTACAAAATTAAGAGAAGGTTGATGTTGAATTAATACAGCCGGTTGTAAACGTTTCATTTATGCAGGAAAATACTGGATATTAAGAAAAGAGGTTGCCTGATGAAATATTCCATTTTCATTGGAGTACACTTCAAAACTTGTCAGACAACCTCTTCTACCAAAACAGAACTATAGTAAATCCGAGGCCAACTCGGATAACTGGCTTCTTTCTCCTTTTATCAAATTGATATGGGCAAATAAGTCTTGCCCTTTCATCTTATCTACCATATAGGCCAACCCATTACTTTGTGCATCTAAGTAAGGGGAGTCTATTTGCTGGATATCACCAGTAAATACCATCTTAGTACCTTCCCCGGCACGGGTAATAATTGTTTTTATCTCATGAGGAGTCAAGTTCTGAGCCTCATCAATGATACAGAATGTTTCAGAAAGACTACGCCCGCGAATAAATGCCAAAGCCTCGATAACCAACTGTCCATTCTTCTGTAAATCGTCTATTTTGCGGGCATCAGAAGCTCCCGGAGCGAACTGTCCTTTTATTACATTCAGATTATCGAACAAAGGTTGCATATAAGGAGCCACCTTTTGTTTCTCATCACCGGGAAGGAATCCCAAATCTTTATTGGCAAGCGCCACAATAGGACGGGCAAGCAAAATCTGCTTATATACATTTGCCTGTTTTAATGCGGATGCCAATGCAAGCAAAGTTTTACCTGTTCCAGCTTTTCCTGTCAACCCTATAAGTTTCACATCGGGATCATTTAAAACCTCAAAAGCAAAAGTCTGTTCCGCATTACGAGGCATAATACCGAAATTAGTCCCTTTTTCCACCTTTTTAAACTTATTCGTAAAAGGATTGTAACGGGCAAGAATCGAATTACGCACGCTTTTTAAAATGAAACATTCATTGGGTTGTAACTTTGATTTAATATCAAACAAGTCCGCATCCACTCCTTCGAGAGAAGCGTACATCTGGTCAATCAAATCCCCATCTATCCCGTCATATGTATCTTGAGCTCTTTCAAAAATATCGACATTCACTACTTTATCATTAAAGTAATCTTCCACCTCGATACCTAAGGAACGGGCTTTCATCCTTAAGTTAATATCCTTCGTGACAAGGATTGTTTTTACCTTTTTATCTTTTTCCGCTTCTGCTACCGAGAGAGTGCAGGAAAGAATACGATGGTCGGCACTCTTTTCGGGGAATGACTGGTAAATCTTATCTTGATATTTGTCGCCAGTAACAATATGTAAAGTTCCTTTACCCGGCCCTAAGGATGCTCCTTTTAAAAACAGATCGTTGCTGGTTATGGTATCCAGTTGACGAACAAATTCCCGGGCATTGTAATTAATCTGATCACTCCCCTTTTTAAATTTATCCAACTCCTCCAATACCACAATCGGAAGGTAAATATCATTCTCCTGAAAGTTCTCAATACACTTATAATCGTGCAGGATCACATTCGTATCCAACACAAAATTCTTCTTTGCTCCCATGATCTTTCGATTTAATGATTATGCCTCTAAGATAGAAATATTTCCGATATATTATTCTTTTAGGACTTGAAATATCTCAATTCAACCAAAATATTCTGTATTTAAACAAAAAGCGACAGGATTATATGAAAACAAGTAAATTACATAAACGTCTAGAAATATTGTAAAAAGAACATTATCTTTGTATCACACTTTGAACCAATGAGAAAATCATGAATACAGGAATAGAACATTATGCCACTTTTATTTTATCATCACTCTTTTTTTCAATTTTACCGGGCATCGATACGCTTTTCATCTTAAGCAGGTCGATTATACAAGGAAAAAAAGCCGGTATCTATGCAACATTAGGAATTAACACGGGGATTCTGATACATGCTACATTTGTAACATTAGGGCTTTCCCTGATAATTGCACATTCACCTATAGCATTTTCTATTATAAAGTATGCCGGAGCTGCATATATTATCTATTTGGGAATAAGCAAATTTTGCCAAAGAAAGCCGATTATATCAGAAATGAAAAATGAACAAATGGATATATCCCGACACAGGGATAGCTACCTTGCCGGCATACTGACCAATTTACTAAACCCCAAAGTCATCCTCTTCTTTCTGGCATTTTTTCCACAGTTTGTCATCTCCCCGGAAATAGAGAGCCATTTGCCTTTTGTGATATTAAGCATTACCTATCTTTCCATAAACATATGCTGGACTTTGGCATTAAGCATTTTCTTTGCTTCATTCTCCAGCAGACTAATAAGCAACCCTACGATATCCAAGTGGATTAATAAAATAACAGGAGCGATATTTCTGTTATTAGGTGGGTTAACAGGTCTGGATATTATTTAATACCTACCGCCAAATACACAAAAGTGGTGCTATGAAAATGAACAAGCATCATAGCACCACTTTTTTATTCTATGCCGAAATTATACTCTTATTCCAGCTCTACCAACTGGGTATCAGCCGCAACGATATCGCCTTCTGTTACCAGTATTTGCTTAACAACACCTTTATAATCCGACATGATACTATTTTCCATCTTCATTGCTTCTAAAACCAGCAAATCCTGATTCCGATTAATAGCATCACCCACCTTTACCTTGATTGAAAGAATTTTACCTGGCATCGGAGAAGTAATAACATGTCCGGTAATAGGTTGACGCTTAACCGCCTTTTCTTCTTTCTTTTCAGCCTTGCTTTCTTTTTTTACCACATTCTTAGCTTGTTCGGCTTCATAACGGGCTTTTTTCAGATTCGTCAAATACGTTTTGGCAACAAGAGGGAACAGTTCAAGCAAAAGGACTTCTTTCTCATTCTCAGCAAGTTTGACTCCTCCATATTCTTCCAATACAGGATTGGGCTGCATCTGGTAATTAGACGTATCATATGGAGTTTCTTCACGTACCCCAGCTATCTTGAAACGGAATTCAGGATCAACAGGAATCGGAGTCTTTCCGTATTCTCCTTTTACCAGATTAACAAACTGATTGGAAACATTGGAATACATCGGTTTACCATTCTTCAAATCCAACGCACAGTTTACAGCTTGTGCACCTACGATCTGACTGGTAGGAGTAACCAATGGAGGAAGACCGGCATCCAGACGGACATGAGGTATCAACTCCATCGCCTTTTCCAAAATAGCTTCCGATTTCAATTGTTTCAACTGGGCAACCATATTGGTATACATACCTCCTGGTATTTCCGCATTTTTCACCAGTTCATTCGGAGCCGGGAAATTGAAATATTTTTCTATAGCATGACAAACTTCCAGCAATTCTTCTTCTTTATCCGCACGTGCCAATTCAAGCGCTTTATCAAAAGCCTTATCTATTTCCTCCGGTAGAACATCTATCAATGGATTAAACGGCTTTGGGAACTGCTTTACTGCATCATAGGCTTCCAATTCTTTGCGGATGGTAAACAACTCCGCATTGATTTTTGCCACAGTCTCCATATTGGCAGAAATCTCTATACCCGCTTTCTTACAGAACAGATAAATAAGCTCAACAGCAGGAGCAGCCGGGCCACCTGCAAAATTCCAGATATTCGTATCGACTATATCAGCTCCATTGACAATGGCAGACATAACAGATGCCAATCCATAACCAGGAGTACAATGTGTATGGAAGTCAATAGGTACGGATAGATTCTTTTTGAACAATTTTATCAAACCGGCTACCCGTTTAGGAGGAATCAGGCCACTCATATCTTTTATAGTGATCATATCTGCTCCTAAAGCTTCCATTTGTTTCGCCTTATCCAAAAAATACTCGTCAGTAAAAACGGCATGAGGCAGTTTATGCTTCGAAAACATCGAATGCAAACGTTCCTTCATCGAAAAATGGGGATCGATGGTATAACAAACAGCACAATCGGCTATGCCACCATACTTCTTTACATATTTAATCGTCGATTTCACGTTATTCACATCGTTCAATGCATCAAAAATACGCATAATTCCTAAACCGGACTCAATGGAATTTCGACAGAAACCTTCTATAATCTCATCAGTATAAGGACTATACCCGAATAAATTACGCCCTCGAGACAATGCCGTAAGTTTAGAAGCATCACCCACTGCAGCCTTGATTTTTTCCAAACGATCCCACGGATTTTCATTCAAATAACGCATAACAGAATCCGGAACGGCCCCGCCCCATACTTCCATTGCATAAAAACCTGCATCCTTATAAAAAGGAAGGACACGATCAATTTCTGACTGACTCATACGAGTTGCAAATGAAGATTGTTGACCATCACGCAACGTCAAATCACGGATTAAAAGTTTTTTTACCATAGCATCTTTATTGTTAAGGAATTACACTTATCGGAAAGATGATTTCCTGTTAGGATTCTCTATCCATCCGAAAACGGCTGAAATTTATTAAAAACCCAGGATTAAACACCATTTTAACTATTTTTAATTTCAAATTAAAACATATCATTCACAAGAGAGCTTGTTTATTCTGACGCAGGCCCAAATACACAGCCATATCTAACTATAAAACAATATTTTATGTAATAATATCATTTTTTCACCTGCTACTTTTTCATTTAGCTCTTGTTTTGTAATAACTCATCTATTTGTGAAATTGTTCAATTGCAAAAAAATCTATTGCATAACTCTATAAAAAATAGAAAAATATCCTATTCGCATTTATCTCCAAACAATGGCAGACGATATAAATTTAAAATGGGAAATACCTTGGTTAATCCATTTATACTCACTACATTTGTATACAAAACTCAAATAACACTGTATAATTTTACAAACTTTATAACTTTATGAAAACAACAATCATGGCTATTTGCTTACTACTTACTGTTTGCATATCCGCTAACTCCAAACCGATTAACCAACTCAGTATTGAAGAAGAAAGAAATCATATCCTTTCACTGGCAGCAATGGCATATGTCTATCAAGACTGGCAAAGGAAAGACATATCCCCATCGAGAGGATACAATATCGGAGCGTTGTTATACGATTCAAAAGGTGATTCCATCATCGCTTTTGAAAGAAATTCCGTTAATCAATACAATGATAAAACACAACATGCCGAAGTTCGTTTGATGCAAGGCTATATGAAAAAGTATTCTAAACCTTATCTGGATGGATTACAAATTATAACCACCCTGGAACCGTGTATGATGTGTTCGGGTATGATGACATTCCTCATGGTAGATACAACTAAATATGTACAAGAAGACCCTGAGTTTGGAAAAAATATCGAAAGACTGGCTATGCCATGGACCGATCCTGAAGGACATGTGTACCAACCGAACGAGCGGTGTACAAGAATCAAATCTATTTTAGCAGATTATCCGGGTCCCAGCTCCGATCTGAATATGGCATATAAGAGATATATAAAAGAAAAGCCTCAGGGAAGCATGTCTGACTTTCTATATTCAGAAGAGGCATGGAATATCTATGATTTCTGGGTAGAAGTGCTGGAACTATGGAGTTGTGTCCATGTTGAAAACGCCAAATTATTGGAGAATATAAAAAGTCTGTTAAATAAAAGAACGGTACATGATAGTTCCCCTTATGGAGACAAAGCATTCAAAAAGAACATAGAGCTTTTGAAAATCACGAGCAAAAAAAAGAACATCGTACTATCCGGTTACAAATTCTAACTTCATAAGCAACTATCAATAAACAATAGTAATATAAATAATTAATATCTTTGTGCGGAAATATCACAAAGATATTAATTATACATTATGAAAAATACAAGCAAATTGATCTGCGGATGTTTTTTGTGTGCATCCGCTTTTTCTTTATCAGCCCGAAACGAACAACCATTATCCATTAATTACATGGATATTCCTACAAACTGTATTCTTACTGAGCCAGGAAAATCAGCTAAACCTTTACCACGTACAAAAGCTTCTGCCGGATTCTCAAAAGCAATGGCTAACTACCTGAAAGCAGTAGAAAGTTCCAAACAGGATTTACACAGCATTATGGTTCTTCAACATGGCAAAGTGCTTGCCGAAAAATGGATGGGTGAAGGTGCCGCCAACAAACCCCACATTTTATATTCGGTAAGTAAAACTTTCACTGCAACAGCTATTGGTTTTGCAGTTTCTGAAGGTAAATTAAAAGTAACAGATAAAGTTATCTCTTTTTTCCCGGATAAACTTCCGGCAGAAATAAGTCCTAACTTGGAAGAAATGAGCATACAGGATTTATTAACAATGTCTTGTGGACATGATACAGACCCGACAAATAGTATCCGGAAACAGGAAGGCGTTGACTGGGTTAAGGAATTTTTATCAGTTCCGGTAGAACACAAACCCGGTACATACTTCGTCTACAACAGTATGGGAACCTATATGCTATCGGCTATTCTCCAAAAAGTAACAGGAGAAAAAATCGTAGACTACCTATCTACCAGACTATTCCAACCCCTGTCCATCGCATACCCTCAATGGGACGAAAGCCCTCAAGGTATTAATTGTGGCGGATGGGGATTATATCTGAAAACGGAAGATATGGCAAAAATGGGACAATTATTTCTCCAAAATGGTGTTTGGGAAGGGAAGCAGCTACTACCTGTTGCATGGATAAAAGAAGCCACCACTTCCAAAATAGCTTCTTTACCCGCAGGCATACGCCCGGAAAATGTAAAAATGAAGCCGGAAGATTGTGACTGGTTACAAGGCTATTGTTATCAAATGTGGCGTTGCCGCCATAATGGAGTCCGTGCAGACGGAGCCAGCGGGCAATACATTATCATATTACCGGAAAAAGATACCGTAATTGCCGTAACAGCCGATATTGGGGATATGCAAGCAGAACTCAACCTGATTTGGGAACATATCCTACCTGCTTTATAACTATCTGTTAAACATTTTATTATTTGTAATATAAAAAATTGTATGAAGAAAATTGTATTCGGACTTTTTACTATCTCATTAATACTAGTATCCGTATTGATGGTTGATTGCGCAGGCCCCCAAAAGCCGGAGAAAGTCCTCCGCCATGTAGTAATGTTAGGATTTAAACCGGAAGTTTCTGCTGAACAAATAAAAAAAGTAGAAGATGCCTTTAGAGCCCTTCCTTCCCAAATCGATTTAATAAAAGGCTACGAATGGGGTACGGATTGTAGCCCGGAAGGACTGCAACACGGATTAACCCATTGCTTCTTTCTGACGTTCTACTCTGAGGAAGACCGTGATACCTATCTGATCCATCCTGCCCACACTGCTTTTGGAAAAGTTTTAGGAAACAAAGCATCAGCCATTACTGTTGTTGACTACTGGACAAAATAATATAAGCCGGATTACATTTAGATACAAATTGTAATCCGGCCTTACTCTATTCACAACTTCCTCCCTCTTGCTATTCTATCAAGATTTCCCGAATCGGGAAGCATCAACAGGCTCATGCTGTTTTTTCTTATAACCACCGAATTTATATATGAAAGAAACCATAAAACAACGTGTATCGTCTATTTTATATAGATTACTATACTGTCCCGCCTGGTCAATTACTATAGAACGAGGATGGTTGCTTCGGAAGATATTATTACATTTCAGCATCAGAATAGCCTTATCATCGGCAAATTGCCACTTTAAAGCTGTCGAAACATCATAAAGCGAACCAAGATCATACAACCCCTGAACACCTCCTGTTACATAATAGCCATTCAAATCCAACTTCAGATTCGGACGGGATTTAGAAATTGTAAACGTATTATTCAAAGTAAATTGCCCCGTATATTTCTTATTGTTAAATGATAAGTCATGAAAATGAGAAGCTTTTTCCTGTGCACGGATACCCACTGCCGTAAACTGGGAATTCATAAAAGAACCTATACGGAACGGTACAACAAATCCCAAACCAAACTGTAATTGATAGTCTATATTTTCAAAACGAAATATATTTTTCAACTCCGAAGTACTTTGATAAGGAAGCTGGGCAAAATAATCAGGACTATAATTGAAGAATGCCAATAATGTATACTTTTGATTGAAGATGTAAAGCAACTGCCCATCATATGAACGGAAAGGTTTCAGTTCCGGATTACCCATAATTTCCGAATAAGAATTTAAAGGAGTTACCTGAGGTGTTACTGCCCAGTAAGATGGGTAATTTTTTTCACTATTCACAGTCAATTGCAATATATGTTTTGGGCTAAAAACATAGCTTAAAGAAGCATTCGGAAACAGAGCCCAGTCGTTCCAAAGCGTAGAATGCTTGCCATTCGTTTCATAATTTGATTTGAAGTACTCGGTCTTCAATGAAACAGTTGCAGAAAAATGTTCCCCAAACCCTTTGGAAACCTCGGCAAAAACATTTCCACTATCCTCTGTTTGACGATTATTTCTCTGCGCTTCAATATCCGGTTCATACCCATTCCCTTTGTCATATAAATATTCAATATATGTTTCGGATGATGCCAAACTGCCATGAATACCATAATTTAAAGACCAGCCGGTTTCAAATATGTGGCTATGATTCAGGAACAATGCCAATTGAGAAATATCCTGTTTGGTATTGTTCTGCATATCTGTCAACAGGTTATTTTCGGCATATTCCTTAAAAACCTGGGACGAAGGCGAATGATAACACGTAAAATCACCTCCTGCCATAATTCCCATATGGCCATCATACTGGAAACGGACATTATGCAATGTATTTTTATCATCAGAAACAGTACTGCTGAAACGTTTATCTATCGAGTTATCATTCGTTTTTAAACGTTGGTATTCAGTTATAGCCGTACGGTTGTTATCGGACTTCCCCGGGTTTAGAAAATAAGCGGCAGAAAGTTTGTCTTTATTTTTAAACGTATAATCCATCCCCAAGCGTACAGTTCCTATTGTTCGCTTGGACGCTCCGACTCCTGCCTGATTGATTTCCGTAACCTGCTCCTTCAACGTATGGCGGGCAAAAATCTCTTCTCCCGTAAACTCACGCCCTTTATATCCATCAATAAGAAAATCTACATTTAGCCCGGATACACTATACAATAAATTAGCCCTGACTTTTCCCCCGGCATAATGCTTTTGCATATAATCGAGTTCGGCTTCTCCCTGCAATGCATTATCAACTGTGGCACCTTTATCTAAAATAACATTGATCAAGGCGCCTTTTACATTATATTTAGCCGGGGCATTATACATCACCTCCACATGCTGCACCCTCGAAGCCGGCATCGTCTTCAATAAATTAATCAGTTGTTCCACCGACATCGTAGTTAATTGCCCGTTTAATATAATAGCCGGACTCCCCGCCCCAAGCAACTGAATTGTTTCATCTGTACTAATTATTCCCGGAATCTGTTTTACTACTTCAAAGGCATTACTGACAGACTTTCCTGCCATTAATTGAGGCACATCATATTTGAGTGCCCCATTTTCTACTTTTACCTGTGGACGCTCAGCTTTCACCTCAACCCCCTCCAAGACATAACCTTTTTCCTCCAACCGGATAATACCTACTTCATCCGATGTAATTTCTTTTTGAGCCGGTTCATATAACACATGTTGAAATAAAAGACAGGTAGGATATGCAACTTGCCGATTAAAACGAAACTCCCCCAAACTATCCGTCACCACTGCATCTATATAAACTGAATCCATTGTTTGTAAAACAACTGCTACACTTTCTACCGGTTTGTCCTGTATATCAACAACTCTTCCCCGAATATTGCTTTGTGCATATCCGGCAACATGTATAGTCATCAAAAATAACAGGTAATAATAGTGTTTCCATTTCATATTCGTTCTATTTTATTTATATCACAAAAGAAACGGATTCACCCGAGAAACTATGTTATCACTCACTTATGGAGTGTTATCTAGTATTATCAAACAATGAGCACAATATGAAGAATCGATTCCGGTTAAATGAAAATCACAAAAGAAGATTACTTACTGATCTTCTTCAAAGCCTGTGCCAACTGATCCGGGCAAGAAGTACCACGTTCACGGCAATCGATCCCCTCCAAACGCCGGATGGCATCCTGTACATTCATTCCTACCAACAACTTAGAAAGCCCTTGGGTATTTCCCTGGCAACCGCCCACTATTTGTACTCCCTTAATCACTTCATCCTCCGAATCAATAATCATCATCTTCGAGCAAACACCTCCTACCGGTGTATAGGTAACACGCTGCTTATTCATTTTATCCTTCATTTTTAATAATCGAATACAAAGGTATAAATAAAACAGAAGAACTAAAATCTGCCGTCTATGCACCTATTATCTCCCTTGTTTCATAAAAAAACTTATAATATCCCTGTTTTAAAGGAAATAAATAGTGCACATTCCAAATATTATGCTTTCCTTTGTAGCCGAAACAATAAAAGATTTATTTCGCTCTGAACTCTCACATGTATTTCCTCGGTTGTTAACACTGAGTATCTCCATTTCTGATTAAGGACTATCTAAACTGTATTGTTAAATTATTAATTTTTTTATTTTTATATCTATGAACATGTATGTTGGAAACCTTAACTACCAGGTTAGGGAATCAGATTTGAGAGAAGTAATGGAAGAGTACGGAACAGTTGAATCAGTAAAATTGATCATTGACCGCGACACAAGAAGATCTAAAGGTTTCGCTTTCGTTGAAATGCCAGAAGCTTCTGAAGCAAAAAAAGCTATCGATGATTTGAACGGAGCAGAATATGCCGGCCGCCCGATGGTAGTTAAAGAAGCACTTCCAAGAAACTAATTGGTAAAATATATATTACCTATTGAAAAGGATATGTCCCGCGGACATATCCTTTTTTTCTTTTAATAAGATGGAAGTCCCTAAAACAATATCATAAACACGTTATGGGAAATACGAACAAACGACTGCTCCAGGAATCCCGATATCCGGTTTTTGCCCGTTAAATTTCTCATTACAAATAAATTTATTAGTGAGCAGGGGGTATGGCACAATGTTGACTACCCAAAACCTACAGACTAACAACCATTTATAACACCTTACAAATTCAAAGCGAACACCCTGGATGAACACTCCTCTTTAATATAGAAGGAAGATTCTTCTTATAACTATTTATAAATCGGGATTTTCTTGTTTTTTTTAAGAATACATCATTGTACCATCCTACACCACAAAGATGAAGCTTCTTCCCTATTTTCAAACCATAGGTGTTTTGATTTTAAAACATATATGTTTTGAATGCAAAACACCTATGGTTTGAAATGAAGGCAAGTCTATTATTTTCTTAATCATTAATGGTTTCTAATCGACTCTAATGGTCGCTATCCGACTCCGGGATTATTACCTGTGATATCTTTGTTGTGTAATAATTAACACGAGATTCAATCATCGATATTCGTCTTTCCGTCCGTACTATTTTAAACAAATGCTTTTTTCCTACAGTATTTGTATCTAAATTTGCGAAACTCTAAAAACAAAAACATGACTTACGAAGAAACGTTGCACTATCTATACACCAGTATACCGGTATTTCAACACAGCGGAGCATCCGCTTATAAACCGGGACTCGGAACAAGTATAGCACTAGACAACTATCTAGGAAATCCCCATAAAGCATACAAAACAATTCATATAGCCGGTACAAACGGTAAAGGTTCTGTCAGTCACCTGCTGGCTGCTATTTTACAACAATCCGGATATAAAGTTGGACTTTTCACCTCCCCCCATCTGGTTGATTTTCGAGAACGAATCCGTGTAAACGGTAAAATGATACCTAAAGAATACGTTACTGATTTTGTAACACACCATCAATCTTTTTTCGAACCACTCCAACCCTCCTTTTTTGAACTGACCTCTACATTAGCTTTCGATTATTTCCGCTCCGAAAAAGTTGATATTGCCATAATTGAAACAGGTATGGGCGGGCGTTTAGATAGCACCAATATCATCACACCGATTTTAAGTATTATCACCAATATAAGTCTTGACCATACACAGTTCCTGGGGGATACGGTCGAAAAAATTGCTTTCGAAAAAGCCGGTATCATCAAGAACGGCGTACCGGCATTAGTCGGAGAAGTAGACAGGGAAAGTGTTGCTAAAGTATTTGCAGATACTGCAGTAAAAAACAATACCTCAGTTTATTTTGCACAGGATGCTAACTTATTAGGAGAATCCTATTTGATGGATACCGGAGAATGGTATTTCGATTCAGCCGAATATGGACAATTCTTCGGAGAATTAGGTGGAGCCGTACAAGTACGCAATGCAAATACGGTATTGGGAGCTTTGAACTTATTGAATACGCTGGATATACAAATTACCCAACAAGCCGTAAAGGAAGGATTCGAGCATGTTGTGGAACTGACAGGTTTAATGGGACGTTGGCAAATCATGCAACAAAAACCCAAAGTAATCTGCGATACCGGTCATAATATAGGAGGTTGGCAATACACCCGAAAGCAACTGGCAGAAGAAAAAAAACGCCATAAACATTTGTTCATGATAGTGGGTATGGTAAATGACAAAGATATTAACGGAGTAATGGAACTTATGCCTAAGGACGCTTTCTACTTCTTTACACAAGCTTCTATTCCACGGGCTATGCCGGCTGAAGAATTTGCAGCAAAAGGTATAATGCACGGGCTGAGCGGTACTATTTGCGACACCGTTCCGGAAGCCGTTAGCAAAGCCTTGGCACGTGCCGGAGAAGATGATGTCATTTTTATCGGAGGCAGTACTTTTATTGTAGCAGATGCCATTCCTTTATTCAACAAAAAAAATATGTAACTTAATTCTATCTAAAATAAATATCATGACTGAACTAATTCAAAAAAAGTTAAGCGAGTCTAAAACAGCACGGTGGACCGTCCTGGCACTCGTCGCATTTACTATGCTATGCGGATACTTCATCACAGATATGATGGCTCCGCTTCAAGATTTACTGCAATCACCTGTCGGTAGCGGAGGTTTAGGTTGGAGCGGAGACGAGTATGGAAAGTTTACCAGTGCTTATGGCTGGTTTAATGTATTCTTCCTGATGTTGATTTTCGGTGGTATGATACTCGATAAAATGGGAGTGCGTTTCACCGGTCTTATGGCTACATGTATCATGATTATAGGTGTGTTTACCAAGTGGTTCGGTATATCACACGATTTCGGGGGAGCTACAATCTCTGTTTTCGGAACAGAATGGACTTATACCCTGCTGGTGGCTTCGTTAGGATATGCCTTATTCGGCGTAGGTGTGGAAATAGCAGGTATTACTGTTTCCAAAATCATTGTTAAATGGTTTAAAGGTAAAGAAATGGCACTCGCGATGGGATTGGAAATGGCTTGTGCACGTATCGGTACGGGATTGGCAATCGGTATTACTCCATTGTTGAGCCGTGCTTTCAATAATTCAATCAGTATGCCTATTCTTATCGGATTAATTCTTTTGTGTATCGGTTTGCTTTCCTTTATTGTATTTGTTATCATGGATAAGAAGCGGGATGCGGAAGATGCAGAAACAGTAAATGATGAAGAGCCGGAAGAACCATTCCGTTTCAACGATATCTGGAGTATTGTTACCTTAAAAGGATTCTGGTATGTAGCTTTACTTTGTGTATTGTTCTATTCTGCCGTATTTCCCTTCCTTAAATATGCACCCAGCCTGATGATTAATAAATTCGGTATTGCCCCGGAATGGTCAGGAACGATTCCTGCACTTCTCCCATTCGGCAATATTCTGCTGACTCCTTTCTTTGGAAACCTATACGACCGTAAAGGAAAAGGAGCAACCATTATGATTGTCGGAGCTGTCATGTTAGTATTTATCCATTTAATGTTCTCTATTCCGGTACTGAACAACTGGGTTATTGCCCTTATACTGATTATCCTGTTAGGTATTGCATTTTCTCTGGTACCCTCGGCAATGTGGCCTTCCGTTCCGAAAATCATACCTGAAAATAAACTGGGAACAGCCTATGCCTTGATTTTCTGGGTACAAAACTGGGGATTAATGGGTGTTCCTTACCTGATTGGAAAAGTGCTGGACAGCTACTGCGTTACCGGTAATATCGACGGGAAACCTACTTATGACTATACGATTCCAATGATGATTTTCACATGTTTTGGTATAATGGCTCTCTTTATCTCCTTATTGCTGAAACGTGAAGACCGGATTAAAGGTTACGGGCTAGAATTACCGAATATCAAAAAAGACGAAGATATTGTTCTTGCCGAAGAAATGATTGGCGAAGGACAACGTTAAATAAACTATTTCACTATGATTTGTTTCCCGAATGCCAAGATAAATTTAGGGCTGAATATCGTTAGTAAACGACCGGACGGTTATCATAATATTGAAACCATCTTCTACCCTATTCCTGTAAAAGATGCGCTTGAAATTGTTGAAGCGAAAACCTTCTCATTCACGCAGACAGGCATACATGTAGATGCTCCGGTAGAAAAAAACCTTGTGGTAAAAGCCCTGAATTTATTAACAAAACAATATGACATTCCCGAATTGGAAGTCCATCTGCTCAAAGCCATTCCTTTTGGAGCAGGATTAGGAGGAGGCTCTGCTGATGCAGCCTTCATGCTGAAACTGCTCAATGACTTTTGCAGGTTGTCCATTCCCGAAAACGAACTGGAAGAGCTTGCCTCTTCCATCGGGGCGGACTGCCCGTTTTTTATACGGAACACACCTGTTTTTGCTACAGGTACCGGAAATATTTTCGAACCGGTGGAGTTGTCGCTAAAAGGCTACCATCTTTGTTTGGTTAAGCCGGATGTAGCCGTATCCACTCCTGAAGCCTATTCAATGGTTAAACCTGCAGCACCGTCTGTTTCACTGAAAGAAATTGCAAAACAGCCGGTTGGTGAATGGAAAAAACTGATGGCAAATGATTTTGAACCAAGTGTATTCCCTAAATTCCCGGTTATTGCAACTATAAAAGAGGCTCTTTATGAAGCAGGAGCAGTGTATGCTTCCATGTCCGGCTCCGGTTCATCCGTATTCGGACTATTTAAAGAAGCGACCTCACTGAAACAACAATTTCCGGATTGTTTTGTATGGGAAGGAGCGCTCGAATGAATGCCATAGCAAACTTCTTCGACAACCTTGCCGACCGCTGGGATGAGTTATGCCAGCATGAGCCTGATAAGATCAATGAGATTCTGGAACAAACGACTCTCCGGAAAGGCATGCGCATACTCGATGTAGGATGTGGAACCGGCATACTGGAAAGTTTTCTTTTACCCTATTCGCCTGTAGAAATTGTAGGAGTGGATTTATCTTCATTTATGATTGAAAAAGCCCGTTGCAAATATGCGGTAAAAACAGTCGATTTTCATTGTATGGATATAATGGACCTGAAAAACGAACGTTTCGATTATATCATAGCGTATAGTGTTTTCCCCCATTTCTCCAATCAAAAAGAACTCATTTCTCATCTTGCCGGACTTTTGCATCCGGGAGGGGAACTGGTGATTTGCCACAGCGAAAGCAGGGACAAAATAAACATGCACCATGGCAAACAAGCTGTCAGGATTTCATTCGGTCTACCTCCTGCTGAAGAAGTTGCACATATGATGGAACCTTATTTCCAGATACAAACTATTCAGGATACCAATCGGTTATACATGGTATCCGGCATACGAAATTCTTAAACACCTGATATATGAACAAAAAAATAGCATTAATTTTTACGCTATTATTATCCACTCTTGCACTGTATGCAGCGGATGATATTAAAGTCATGCAATATAAGCATGCCGGGCCTATTCCTGTAAATAAGCCCATCATGGCAGATAGCCTGAATGTAAACGGTAAAAAATTTGAAGTCAAAGACCTCCTGAAATCCACACTCCCAGCTGACCGGGTGTTGGAAAATGCAACTGTACTCGATGCCGATACAGCCGGAAAAATAACTTTTGCTTCACCGGAAAAAGGGTATGCCCTTCATCTTTTCTCTTTCTATCTGAATAGCGACCGCTATGTAAAAGGTTCGCTGGAAGTATCCGGTTCCGGTAATTTTGAAGTATTTGTAAATAGTAAATCAGTAGGCGCAACTTCCGAATTGGCAATGGAACCTCATCGATATGAAGTTGTAGTGAAATACCTCACTATGGACACAGATACTTGCCCGCCCACATTAAAAGCAATCTTTAAAAATCCGGGAAAAGCAGAGGTCACAGCTTCCTTAAACCCGGAAAAGCGCTATACATTACGAGATATGCTGACAGGAACCAATTACAGTGGAGTAAGCCTTTCTCCTGACGGCAAATTTGTGCTTATCAAATATTACACTCACTTGGATAACGGCAAAAGCGAACAATTCGCCCAATTGCGTGATGCTACTACCGGACGTATTTTATTACAGGACAAAGGATTTGTCCTGAATGCCTCCTGGATGCCTAAAAGCAATAAAATGTATTTTACCCGTACCGGAATGAACGGCCTGGAACTGGTCACCATAGACCCTGCCACTATGCAGGAAGAGGTTATTGCCAACAATCTGCCGGAGGGTAACTTCTCTTTCACTCCTGATGAAGAGACTTTACTCTATACCATTCGTGAAGAAGGTCCGAAAGATGGTCCTGACATGCTTCGTATCCTCGAACCGAACGACCGCCTTCCTGGTTTCCGCAATCGTTATTTCATCTGGAGGTATAACCTGAAAAACGGTCTTTACGAACAGCTGACTTATGGTCATACCAATACATTCATTAATGATGTAAGTGCAGACAGCCGCTACCTTCTATTTAGTACCAGCGAACAGGATTACACTTCGCTGCCACATTCCAGCAATTCTTTATACAAGCTGGATCTCCAAACCATGGCTGTCGATACGATCTGGGAAGGCAAGAAATTTGTAAACGGAGGTTCATTCTCTCCGGACGGAAAGCAACTGTTGGTTAGCGGCTCTGGAGAAGCATTCGATAATATCGGATTAAATATCAAACAGGGACAAATATCAAACACATATGACGGACAGCTTTTCCTGTACGATCTGGCAAGCCACAAAGCAACAGCTCTTACTAAAGACTTCAATCCTAACGTAACCGGAGCCTCATGGAACCATACCGACGGGCTAATCTACATGCTGACAGAAGATCAGGATTACCAACGCCTTTACACTTGTGATCCGTCAAACGGAAAAATCAAACGCTTGGATTTGCCGGAGGATATTATATCCAATTATACGCTGGCAGATAATGCGCCTGTTATGTACTATTACGGACAAAGCATTTCAAACGCGAATCGTTTGTATGCCTATAACCTCAAAAACGGGAAGAACCGTCTGATTGAAGATCTCTCTGCAAAAAGATTGGAAAATATCCAATTGGGAGAAGCACACGACTGGAACTTCACCTCTTCAGACGGTACAGTTATCCAGGGACGTTACTATCTGCCGCCTGATTTCGACGCATCTAAAAAATATCCGATGATTGTCTATTACTATGGCGGAACATCCCCGACGAACCGTGCATTGGAAATGCGTTATTCCATGCATATGTATGCTGCTCTGGGTTATGTGGTCTATACGCTTAATCCAAGCGGAACTACCGGTTTCGGACAAGAATTTGCAGCACGTCACGTAAATGCCTGGGGCGATTATACGGCTGATGAAATCATTTTGGGTACAGAAAAGTTCTGTAAAGAACACGATTTTGTAAACTCCAAGAAAATCGGTTGTATCGGCGCCAGCTACGGAGGTTTTATGACACAATACCTGCAAACCCGTACCGATCTATTCGCAGCAGCAGTAAGCCATGCGGGTATCAGCGCACTAAGCAGCTATTGGGGAGAAGGATATTGGGGATACGGCTACTGCTCGGTTGCGAATACAGGAACTTATCCCTGGAATAATCCGGAATTCTATACAAAGCACAGCCCGTTATTTAATGCGGATAAAATCAAAACACCGTTGCTATTGCTTCACGGCAATGCTGATACCAATGTGCCTTTGGGAGAAAGTATCCAGATGTTTCTTGCTCTTAAGTTACTTGGCAAAACGGTTGAGTTCGTACAAGTGG
Source organism: Parabacteroides sp. (assembly GCA_019417325.1). Taxonomy (GTDB): domain Bacteria; phylum Bacteroidota; class Bacteroidia; order Bacteroidales; family Tannerellaceae; genus Parabacteroides. Next base: position 165,372 of record DXVO01000038.1, read on the forward strand.
ACGGTGAAAACCATGGTATAGTAGACTACAAAAAACGTACGGAATGGCAGAACAGTATCTACGCATGGTTTGCCAAATGGCTGAAAGACGAACCGGAATGGTGGGATGCCCTCTACCCGGAAAGAAATTTGTAAGATAAAATATTCCATAACAAAAAAGGCAGCTCCGATTTAACGGGACTGCCTTTTTCTTTCTTGCCTAACCTAACAATCTATTTGCGACTAATACACAAATATTATTTCATATGTTCATTTAAAGTATGCCATAAATGGATTTCCGGTATAATGCCCATACCGATCACTTCATCGCGAAGCTTGCATAAGTGTTCATAACTACGAGCCAGTTCTGCATTTTCCATCGGAGTGCCTTCCACTTCCTTATAAAAAATACCGTCTTTACTTATTTCTGTCTCCATTGCCATCATGATATGGTCGAATTTACCGGAATGTACATAAGTTCCGGCAGGCCAACGGAAAGGCTCGCCACCCATAGCAGCGCGTATCATCTCAATAGAAAGATATGACGGGCTCTGGAAAGAAGAACGTCCACGTAAATCAATGATTTCTTTTCCACCCTGGATAACATGCTGTTTTATATCCGCCCACTGTTCGTCTGTCAATTCAGAAGAACCGATTAATTTCTGCAACGGACGGCCATCAACTGTTGCCGTAGAAGTGAACACAGCCATCTGTTCGCCATGTCCGCCATAAGTACGACAGTTGCGAACCAGATTCTGACGAACACCGAAATGTTTTGCTAATGCACTTTGCAAACGAGTGCTATCCAATGCAGCCAAGGTACTTACCTGTGAAGGCTTCAAACCGGAATACAGCAAAGTAATCAAGCCTGTAATATCAGCCGGGTTAAAAATAACCACCACATGTTTTACATCAGGACAATAGGCACGCACGTCTTTACCGAACTGAGCAGCAATTTCAGCATTACCTTTCAGTAAATCTTCGCGGGTCATACCTGCTTTACGGGCAGCGCCACCGGAAGAAACAACATATTTGGCACCGTGCAAAGCTTCGCTGATGTCAGAAGTATAAGTTATGTGAGCGTAATCAAAACCGGACTGGAACATTTCCTCTGCTACCCCTTTCAAACCGGGAGCATACGGGTCGTAAAGACAAACTTCAGAACTAAGCCCCATCATTAAAGCTGTTTGAGCCATATTGGAACCAATCATACCTGCTGCACCTACTATCGTCAGCTTCTCGTCTGTTAATGTTTTCATATCTATATTATTTAAATGTTTTAGTTTTTATAAATAACACGTTCACTCCAATAATGTTTGGTTGATTACGTTTCTTTTCGGAAACAAAGATAAATGAAGTAAAAATTACCTGCTAATCACTAATTTGAATCCTCCATAAATATAAGTTATAAGATTTACATACAAACAAAATCGGCAAGAAAATACGTATCTTTGCAACATGAAAACATATAAACCGGAGGCATGGTTGCCTACCACCAAGAAAGAAGTTGAAGCCCGTGGATGGGATTATATAGATGTTATATTTTTCAGTGGAGATGCTTATATTGATCATCCTTCATTCGGGGCTGCCGTTATCGGGCGTACTCTCGAAGCCATGGGGTTGCGCGTTGCTATCGTGCCTCAACCCGACTGGCGAGGAGACTTCCGCGACTTCAAAAAATTAGGGGCGCCCCGTCTCTTTTTCGGTGTCTCGGCCGGTGCTATGGATTCAATGATTAATCATTATACAGCCAATAAACGGCTACGCAGTGACGATGCCTATACTCCGGACCGTCGCCCAGGCATGCGTCCTGACTATCCGAGTATTGTATACACCCGTATATTAAAAGAATTATATCCCGATATTCCCGTTGTTTTAGGAGGTATCGAAGCCTCCTTACGCCGCCTTACCCATTACGACTACTGGCAAGACAAACTATTGCCCGGTATACTGGCAGACAGTCCGGCCGACCTGCTTATCTATGGCATGGGAGAACTGCCTTTAATGGAACTGGTTACACGCCTGCAAGCGGGTACTCCATTCCATGAACTAAAGGATATACGCCAAACGGTTTATCTGGCAAAAAAAGAAGAAATCCAGGCTGGTACGGATGACATCGAACTATTTTCGCATAACGAATGCCTGAAAGATAAACTGAAACAGGCGAAGAATTTCCGCCATATTGAAGAAGAATCAAATAAATATAATGCCAGCCGCATTCTGCAACAGACAACCGGCAACCGGACGATTGTTGTTAATCCCCCCTTCCCTCCTATGACGGAAGAACAGATTGATGCTTCTTTCGACTTGCCTTATACCCGGCTGCCTCATCCCAAATATAAAGGGAAGACTATTCCGGCCTTCGAAATGATTAAGTTTTCAGTCAATATACACCGTGGGTGTTTCGGAGGATGTGCTTTCTGTACCATCTCTGCACATCAAGGCAAATTTATAACTTCCCGCAGCAAAGAGTCGATATTGAAAGAAGTAAAAGAGATTATTCAGATGCCTGATTTCAAAGGGTATCTGAGTGATTTGGGAGGTCCCTCCGCAAACATGTACCGGATGAGGGGTAAAGACCAGCGGATTTGTGCCAAATGCAAGAAGCCGTCATGTATTTCACCTGTTGTCTGTAAGAATCTGAATGCAGACCATACTCCATTGCTTGAAATATATAAAGAAGTGGATAGCCTGCCGGAAATTAAACGTTCTTTTATTGGCAGCGGTGTCCGTTACGACTTATTATTACACAGATACGACGACGAACAACTGAACCAGTCTGCACAAGCTTATACAGAAGAACTAATAGCCCGCCATGTATCCGGCCGTTTGAAAGTAGCCCCGGAGCATACGGAAGATAGGGTATTAAAGATGATGCGTAAACCCTCCTTCGAATTATTCGGACAGTTCAAAAAGATATTCGACCGTATCAACCAGAAACAAGGATTGAACCAGCAACTCATCCCCTACTTTATTTCCAGTCATCCCGGCTGTACGGAAGTAGACATGGCAAGTCTTGCTGTCCAAACCAAGCAACTCCATTTCCAATTGGAACAGATACAGGATTTCACACCCACTCCGATGACGCTCGCCACTGAAATGTATTATACCGGATTTCATCCGTATACACTGGAAAAAGTATATACGGCACGCACGAAAGAACAGAAGTTAGCACAGCGCTTGTTTTTCTTCTGGTATAAGCCGGAATTCCGCAAACAAATCACTTTGGCATTACAAAAACTCGGAAGGAAAGATTTGATTAGTAAGTTATTCGGACGATAATCTATCTTTTTTATCCAAATATGCATTTGTTTGAGTATAAAACCGTACTATTGCAATAGTAAGCATATACTAAATAGTACTTATCATGATAAAAACACTACTTACAGGAATATTATTTCTGGCAGCCACAACTGCATATTCCCAAAATGAGTTCACAATCAAGGGTAAAGTTTCCGGTCTGAAAGATAGCACTTTAATCTCACTATTCCGAAGTGACGGACAAGTAATGAGCGCCATTGCCCAAGCTACAGTGATTCAAGAATCCTTTAGTTTTAAAGGACAAACAGCCGACAACGAACCGGAAGCATTATCAATTATAGTTCAGGGAGAAGGTTTTCCCAACACCTGGCTGGAAGTATGGGTTGCACCAAATACCGTTAGCACAATAAGCGGCAATAACAAACTGCTACGGACTTGGGATGTATCCAGTAACATCAAAGAACAACAGACCTTAAATCAGTACAAAAAAGCGACGCTGGCAGAAACCAATATGGAACAAGAACTATCTATAAAAATGATGGAAAAGATTCTTCTTTTGCGTTCCGGGAATCTTCCTACAAAAGAGAATGACAAATTAAAAAAAGAAATGGATGCACTTAGACAGAAAGGTGATTCAATACAATTTGCCATTGCAAAAAAAGAAATTGAAATTATGCAGCAGACTCCTGTCGAAACTATCTGGATAAACAAACTACGGGGCTTAAGCATGATTACGAAGTATGTGGAAAATTTCCTTTATAAAGAGGATATTCTTGCTTTATATAAAAAGCTACCCGATAGCGAAAAACAATCTGCAATCGGAAAAGAAATTACCAACAATTTATATCCTCCCCTTGCCGTAAAGGATGGCGATGAAATAGCAGATGCCGACCTTTATGATTTGGAAGGAAATATCCATCATTTGGCAGATTATAAGGGTAAATATATCCTGCTCGATTTCTGGAGTCGTGGCTGTGGTCCCTGTATGATGGCTTTACCGGAAATGAAAGAGATTTCCGAAACCCAAAAAGATAAAGTAACCCTTGTCAGCCTGAGTACTGATACGGAAAAAGGATGGAAAGAAATCTCTAAAACAAAAGATATGCCGTGGGCAAACCTGAATGACTTTGGAGGCATGAGCGGATTGGCAGCCAAATATAATGTAAGGGGAATACCTCACTATGTCATTATTTCACCGGAAGGAATCATCCTGCATAGCTGGAGCGGATACAGTCCCGGATTACTCAAACGCAAACTGAACAAGTGGATGAACCAAACAAACCGCATCATGACTGTCAAAAAAGAAGGTAACACAACAATAATCGATTTTCCTACCGCGAAATCAACGAATACAGAAACCATAGAAATTAATCGCATAGAAGTAACGGGAACTGAAACGATTTTCCATATGAAGGCTTTTAATTCGCCCGGATACTGGGTTAGTATCAGTAAGGATACCTATCTGAAAACAGAAAACGGAACCCATTACTTGTTAAAATCAGCAGATGGTATACAACCGGATGAACGTTTCACTATGCCGGAATCCGGCGAATATCCTTTTAAACTACATTTTCCTCCTTTACCGGAAGGAACCTTAAAAGTCGATTTCATTGAAAGTGATTGCGAATCCTGCTTTAAAATACTGGAAATATCGCTGACAAAAGAATAAAAAAATCCGGTCCAGATAGGGAATCAACCCTATTCGGACCGGATTATCAAAAGGCATATAGCTAAAAAATTATGCTTTCACTGCAATTACTTCCACTTCTACCAAACCGTTTTTCGGTAATGTCTTCACAGCTACGGCAGAGCGAGCCGGGAATGTACCTTCAAACTGGGAAGCGTATACTTCGTTCATAGCTGCAAAATCACCCATATCAGCAAGAAACACAGTTGTTTTTACTACATTATCGATACTGTATCCGGCTTCTGCCAGAATAGCATGAACATTTTTAAAAGCTTGTGCTGTTTGTTCTTTCACTCCACCTTCTACGAAATTGCCTGTAGCAGGGTCAATACCTAACTGGCCGGAAGCAAAAAGCATATTACCTGCCTGGATAGCCTGACTATAAGGACCAATGGCAGCAGGTGCGTTTTTTGTTGCGATAACTTTCTTCATTGTCTCTCTTTTATTTATATAATGTTATGACTGTTGTTCATTCATTCGTTGGCGTACCACTTCATAAATTAAAATAGAAGATGCAACCGAAACATTCAAAGAGCCGATTGTCCCGAACTGAGGTATTTTTACCATACTGTCGCAAATACGCAAATTATCCATTGAAACCCCGGTATCCTCCGCTCCCATAACTATGGCAACGGGACCGTCATATTTTATTGAAGTATAGTTTTCATAGGCCTTTTCACTCGCGGCATATACCTTTACACCGCTCTCCTGCAAGAAACGGATAGCCTGCGTAATACTTTTTTCCTTACAAACAGGCAATACATGCAGAGCACCTGCCGATGTCTTAATCGCATCTGCATTCACCGTTACACTACCTTTGACAGGAATTACGATAGCATCTACTCCGGCACATTCGCAAGTACGGGCTATTGCCCCAAAATTACGTACATCGGTAACACCGTCCAATAAAACAATAAACGGGTTCTTTCCCTGTTCGTAAAGAAACGGGATAATATCTTCAAGCTTCTGATAGGTAACAGCCGGAATGAAAGCAATTACACCCTGGTGATTCTTACGTGTCAGACGATCCAGACGTTCAGCAGGTACACGCTGAACAGGTATTTCCTTTCCTTTCAGTACTTCAAAAAGTTCCCGGGAAAGCTCACCCTGCAAGTCACGCTTCACCAATATTTTATCTATTTCCTTATCAGCCTGGACTGCTTCTATCACGGCACGTATGCCGAATACCATTTCATTTTCCTTCATGTAATTACTTCCGTTTATTTGAAGTGCAAATATACGAATATTATCGTTCCGGTTCGAATCGCGGCATAGCCTTTTATTATTTAGATGCAACGGCCTTTTTATTCCACCAACCCATTTTACGGGCAAACAACAAAATAAGCAGAGAAACACCTACACAGGCAAGTGAAAGCCAAACACCAAAACCATTCACAAAAAGAATAGGGACAAAAGTTATAAGAAGTATTTCAACTGGGGCAATAGGCAGATAAGCCAACGCATAATCATCCATCGCTTTACTTGCCAGTTTAGGATCTACGATACGCAAAAGGGCTATACCCATTGCCATTGTACCAGTCCACCATCCCCAAGCAAAAATAGTCCGCTCGAACCAATAGGTTTTAGCAAGCCGTCTACCCAAATAAAAAGTAATGCTCCAAACAATTATAACCCCACCGACAATGAGAACAATAAGAGGTACTGCATATTTCACAACAATTCCTAACTTAATGGAAGCAACGCCGAATGCTACCAGCAAATCCGTAAACGAACTGCTCAAACGCTGGGTTGTAATAGGGCAAATATAAGTCGAGACGCGTGTAAGGTCAAACACCTGTTTCAAAAGCAATCCGATCACAAATGCACAACTGAACACCGGCAATTCCAACATCGGATAATGGATTTTCACCCATTGGCTGGCTGCATACCCCAAAAGGGCAATTACAAAGACTAACGCGCTGTGAAAAGTCAGACTATCTATCGAAATAGAGGAGGTTGTTGCTGTACCGATAGATTCACGCTTACTTTCGGGCAACAGACCACTTCTCAACTCATCCGGCAAGTCGTCAAAATCAGATATAAAAGAAGTCTGTTTATGACGCGCCGCCCACTTAATCATTATCAATCCACCGATAATAGCACATATGATTCCAACAGTTGCTGTTGTCATTGCCAAACTAAACGCATCCTCCCAGCCTAATCCGTCAAACGCAGCCCCAATAGCTGCGGCAGTACCATGCCCTCCATAAAATCCGGTAGAAAGCATTATTCCGAAAGCATCATTTAAATCAGGCCATATTTGCTTAATAACAAAAAGTCCGAATAGACCAGCCAGTCCCCATTGCATCAACATCCCGACCTGGGCATATGCCCACATGGGACCAACTCTTCCTGAAATCAGTCTCATTGACATTTTGGGAGACGAAAGAGGTAGAGATCCAAACACAAGAGCTATCAATACAGCGGCATACGTTCCAATGTTATCAGAAAAAGGAATCCACCCCAATCCATTCGGGCCGAAGGTTAATCCAAGTAATCCGGCTAACAGACTAGGCGGAATAAAAAGTTTCTGAACCTGCTTTACATACACACGTATGACTTTGCCTATCAGCAAAAGAATAGAAATAAAACCAATATCGGTAAAAAGAGTCCAAGGGGTAAAGTGTTGAATGTCGATCATAAGGTAACTTTTAAAAAAAATTTCGTGATTTTCCAAATTTACGAAATCGACTCGATAATCACAGGATATTTAAAATTCTTTTATGATTTTCTTTCCTCTTTAAATCCATGCAACAAAAACATAGTTCCTGTAATAATCAGAGCAGACGACAGTCCTGTATAAAAAACGGAAATAAAAGAATTAGGCAACAAATGAAAATAACGCACTACAATTCCAAAGGTTATCATACATACCATTATAACCCACCCTTTTACATCAAAGAAAGAAAAAGGACAATTTTTCTCCCCTTTTCGCGAAATCCTTTCTCTATGTTTATGAAATAACCGGCGAAATACAAAATGGAAAAACAGCATAAAAATAATAATAGCTTCCCCTATCTTGAAAAGCCAATAGTTTTCATCTGTCATCCAGGTAAGGACGCCTATACGCAAAATATTTGCACCGGCTATCACCCACACACAGCCTGCTATCAATAATAATGTACGTCTGCTTACTCTGAAACTCATTTTTTCATATGAATTGATTTACAAATCTAATACAAAAAAACGAAAATCCGTATTTTGTATACAACCATCCGTAAAATGTTTAGCCATAATCAACTCCTTCCTTCCTACTTTTGTTTTAATAAAATCATAAATAAAGAGAATATGGAAACAATAAAATTAAACAATGGCATTGAAATACCCGTTTTAGGTTTTGGAGTATATCAAATTACTGATGCTACAGTATGCGAACAGAGCGTTTATGATGCAATAGAAACAGGATACCGTTTGATTGATACAGCAGCAGCCTATGTTAATGAAGAAGCTGTAGGTAGGGCTATCAAACGAAGTAGTGTTGCTCGTGAAGCTCTTTTTATAACAACTAAATTATGGATTCAAGACACTGGTTATGAACGTACAAAGCAAGCTTTTCAAAAATCTTTGGAACGTTTGGGGCTCGAATATCTCGACCTTTATTTAATTCACCAGCCTTATGGAGATGTATATGGTTCCTGGCGCGCCATGGAGGAACTATATGAAGAAGGCAAAATCAGAGCTATCGGCATCAGTAATTTCCAACCTGACCGGGTAATGGACTTTATCTGTAACCAAAAGATTATTCCGGCAATCAATCAAATCGAACTTCATCCCTTCTGTCAACAAATAAAGACACAACAATTCTTGACGGAACAGGGTATCCGGACAGAATCATGGGCTCCTTTTGCCGAAGGACGAAATAATCTGTTTGAAAATACAATATTGGTAGCACTGGCAGAAAAATATAAAAAGTCCGTTGCTCAAATAGTGTTACGCTGGATGATACAACGAAATATCGTAGTTATTCCCAAATCTATCCACAAAGAGCGTATCATTGAAAATTTTAATGTATTTGATTTTACTCTTTCAACCGAAGATATGGCACTGATTTCAACATTAGATAAACAAGAAAGTGCCTTTTTGGACCATCGCGATCCAGAAACCGTAAAATGGTTGAATGAAGTTAAATACAACATTTAACACAGAATCGTATGACAGCAAGACTACAAGTAGAATTACAAAAACATATCGAGCTTTAGGTCTGAACTTTTATCAAGAATCTTTTAAGATCCGGGATTTACTACGGGTACGGTCGTTTTTATTTGACCGTACTCGTTCTTTATCTGATTGTTTCTCTTTATCCTTGTCATTTTTCTTCACCTCATTCCTTTGCCGGTTTCTATCCGGACGAGTTTGGGATGGATGGTTGTTTTCCGGACGATTTGAATGCTCTGGACGTTCTGGACGAACCGGCTGCTCAGGACGACCTGGACGATTCGGACGCGCAGGTTGTGAAGGACGCGTAGGACGGTCAGGTCTGAAATGTTCATTATCATGATTGGGCCGTGGAGGTGTCTGAGGGCGGTAATGTCCGTCATTATGTCCCGGACGATCATATTTACCCCGGTACCAGTGGTTCTCATCAAAACGATTGGACCAACGGCTACCTGCATACTCCCAGTCACTATGCCAATAATGGTCTTCATAACGGAAACAAATATCACTTGGACGATAATGTGAATAAGCAGGATTATTAAACCAACCCTGATAATCATGAATACGTGTGGGAGCTTCACGAACAAGACGTACATATAAACGGAACTGTGAAGGAGAAAGGACCCGTTGCAACCGGCGGTCACGTTCCATTCTCAAATTGAAGATAGCTCTTGCACTCTGGTCCCAATAACGATAATGTTTGCGTGCTTCTTTTTCTATTTTCTGTCCGTATTTATGGATAATACGATGGTAATCGGCAGCTTGTCTGTTATTCATCCGGATAGCCTGTTCCATCCAAAGGCAGTTCTGACAATGGGGTTCATTCCAACCAAAACTAATCCAGAATTGTGCATGTCCCTGCATACTGAATAACAGAACCAATATGAATATAAAACTTACTTTTTTCATCTCGTTTCAACTTTAAGTGAGTAATCAAACGTTGTTGATATTATGACCCGATAATAAACAGAAGGTTTAATTTTTAGCGCGCAGCAAATCTTTGGCATTTGCGATAGAAGCATTGGTGAGTGAAGCGCCGCTCAACATACGCGCTACCTCATTCACCCGTTCATCTTTGGCAAGTTTCTTAATGCGGGTGATTGTACGGTCGGTCGTATCTTCCTTATAAACAAAGAAATGTTCTTTTCCCTTTGCTGCAATCTGGGGTAGATGGGTAATCGTAATAACCTGCATCTTCGTTCCCAACTCCTGCATAATATCTCCCATCTTATCGGCTATATCCCCTGAAACTCCTGTATCCACTTCATCAAAGATAATGGCAGGCAGAGCAGTAAAGCCGGCAATCATAGCTTTTATACACAACATCAACCGCGATATTTCTCCTCCCGAAGCGGTTTGTGCAACCGGTTGCAATTCGCCGCTTTTGTTGGCAGAGAACATAAAACGTATTTCATCCATCCCGTCATTTTCAGGTTCGGGACGTGATACGAAATCCACTGTAAAACGTGTATTCGGCATACCTAATGGCATTACCCTCTCTACCAGTTGTTCTGCAATAGCTTTAGCGGCAATTCGCCGTTGCTGGCTCAGCACGGATGCTTGTTGGATAAGTTCCCGATAGGAAATTTCAAGTTGTTCCTTAACCAAACGAATTTGCTCGTCAAAAGAATCTATTTCATGAAGTTGGGCTATATACTGTTTCTGTATGCTTATCAATTCTTCAACGGTAGACACCCGGTGTTTCTGTTCCAGGGAATAGAGCATATTTAAACGTTCATTCACCCAATCCATACGCTCCGGATTAAATTCTATATCTTCTTTCAACACATCCGTCTCTGAAGAAAGATCGCTTAAATCAATATAGGCAGAACGAAGTCGTTCGGCTATTTCTTTTGCTTTCGGGAAATAGCGTTCCAAATTGTCGGCAGCAGAAAGGGCATCCTTTATCAATTGTACGGCACCTTGTTCTTCCCCGTCCAACAAGTGAGTGATTTTATATAAAGTACCTTTTATCTCTTCCGCATGCGAAAGAGTCTCAAGTTCTTGTTCCAGTTCCTCCTGTTCACCGGGAACCAGACCAGCTTCATCCAGTTGTTCCAGTTGAAAGCGCACATAATCTTCTTCCTGCTTAGTCCGGGCAGCTTTTTCTTCCAACTCCCTCAATTCCCTTTTCAAAGATTGATAATGGGCATATTCCTTACGATAAAGAATAAGCAGAATTTCATTCTCTGCCATTACATCTATCACTTTCAATTGAAAACGGTTGTCACCCAGAAGGAGATTCTGGTGCTGGGAATGAATATCTATCAAACGGCTGCCTAATTCCTTCATGACAGTAAGCGATACTGGAGAATCATTTACAAAAGCACGGGATTTACCGGAGGCATAAAGCTCACGGCGCAAAATACAGATTTCCACATCATATTCGAGGTCATTTGCCAGGAAAAATTCTTCCAGCCGGTATTTTGAAATATCAAATACAGCCTCAATCACACATTTGTCCGAACCTTTTTTAATACTTTTCCCGTCGGCACGCTGTCCGAGCACTAACGAAAGAGCTCCCAAAATGATAGACTTTCCGGCACCCGTTTCTCCGGTTATCACCGAAAAACCTTTGTCGAACCGGATATCCAAACTGTCTATAAGGACAAAATTTTGTATAAATAAAGATTTCAGCATAGTTGTCAGATTACGGATTCTCTACCAGATATTTCTTATTTCAGAAAAGATGCCAATTTATTCACTATATCTGTAGCTACTTCCTGTTTACTTTTCAGCGGATAGGCTGTTACTTCTCCTTTACTGTCTATAATAGTAATCTTATTGGTATCCGTGCGGAATCCTGCGCCGGCATCCCTTAGTGAATTCATTACGATAAAATCCAGATTCTTCCGTTTCAGTTTGCCTTCCGCATACTGGGTTTCGTTCTCTGTCTCCAAAGCGAAACCAACCAAAACCTGGCCTTCCCGTTTAATACTGCCCAAGGAAGCCGCAATATCTTTATTCGGAACCAAATGAAGCATCATTTCCCCTTTCGATTCCCGTTTGATTTTTTCCGTAGCTTGCATTTCCGGACGATAATCGGCTACCGCAGCACATAATATACCGGCGTCTGCATCTGGAAAGGCAGCAACCGCAGCCTGATACATTTCTTCAGCGGACTCTACATCTATCCTATGAATATTCGGGTGAACGGTTTTCAAAGATACCGGTCCGGCTATCAGTGTAACGTCCGCACCTTGTCCCGCACAAGCCTCAGCCAAAGCAAACCCCATTTTACCGGAAGAATAATTCCCGATAAAACGGACAGGATCTATCTTCTCATAAGTCGGCCCCGCTGTTATAACGATCTTTTTTTTTTGAAGTTGAGTTTGGGAAGCAAAAAAGTCTTCAAGGACTTCTATTATTTTATCCGGTTCTTCCATTCGCCCCTTTCCTACCAAATGGCTGGCCAACTCCCCTTCTCCCGGTTCAATTATATGATTGCCGAATGAACGGAGACGATCCAGATTCTGCTGGGTAGTAGGATGAGCAAACATATCCAAATCCATAGCCGGAGCAATGAAGACAGGAGCTTTACATGACAAATAAGTTGTCACCAGCATATTATCGGCAATCCCATTAGCCATCTTACCAATAGTGGCAGCCGTAGCAGGTGCTATCAACATGGCATCTGCCCAAAGGCCAAGGTCCACATGGCTGTGCCACGAACCGTCGCGATTAGAGAAAAATTCACTTATCACCGGATTACTACTTAAAGCAGAAAGAGTAATAGGTGTAATAAATTCTTTTCCGGCAGGGGTTATTACTACCTGTACTTCAGCTCCTTTCTTCACAAGGCCACGAATGATATAAGCAGCTTTATAAGCCGCAATACTACCGGTTATTCCTAAAATAATATGTTTGTTTTTCAACATAAATTACGAATGCTTCTATTTAGAATTAAAACCTCTCAATTTTATTTCTGTCAGCATTTTCTTTGTATTCAATGGGAAATCCCCATTAATAATCCATGAATAATATCCCGGGTCATTCTTCAGCACTTCCGCAACAAGCTGCCCTTTGTACTTACCGAAGTTTATTACTTCCTCTCCTTTATCATTATATACCATACGTCCGGCAAAATCCACATTATTATTAAAGCTGGAGTATTGTGAAAGGTAATTTATATCGTTTTGCAAATCGGGATAGCGATCCAACTGTGCTTTCAATACTTCATATGTTGCAATCGTATCGGCCTCTGCCGTATGGGCATTCTCCAGACTTTTGTCACAATAAAATTTATAAGCAGCAGATAATGTACGTTGTTCCATCTTATGGAAAATAGTCTGTACATCCACAAATTTGCGTTTGTTTAAATCGATGTCGACTCCGGCACGAAGAAATTCTTCTGCAAGTAAAGGTATATCGAAACGGTTGGAATTATATCCGGCAAGGTCGCATCCTTCAATCTGCACAGCCAACGATTTAGCAATCTCCTTAAAAGTGGGGCAATCCTTCACATCCTCATCCGTAATACCATGGATAGCAGTAGATTCCGGAGGAATGGGCATACCCGGATTAATCCGTCTTGTCTTACATTCCTCTTTCCCATTCGGATGAACCTTCAGGAAAGAAATTTCAATGATACGGTCTTTTACTATATTTATACCCGTTGTTTCCAAGTCAAAGAAAATCAACGGGTTTCTAAGATTTAACTGCATTTTTTATTTTATTAATCATTCAACATCATCGGCATGAGCAGCATCAGCAAGTCCTCATTCTCTTCATTTTCAGAAGGAATAATCAGACCAGCACGTGAAGGATCAGCCAATTCCAATACAACTTCTTCGGAATTGATGTTGCTTAAGATTTCAATCAGGTAAGTAGCTTTAAAGCCTATACTCAATTCGGTTCCGTCAAAATTACACATGATCTTTTCTTCTGCAGACGTTGAAAAGTCGATATCCTGTGCAGAAACAACCATCACATTATCCTTAAGTTGCAACTTCACAAGACTGCTTGCCGGATTGGAGAATACAGACACACGCTTCAACGCATTCAGGAAAGAAACGCGGTCGATTGTTACTTTGAAAGGATTTTCCTGTGGGATTACACTATTGTAATTGGGGTAACGCCCTTCGATAAGGCGACAAACCATTTCAAAATTCTCGCAAGTTACATAGGCATTATTATCATCAAACTTAACATGAACGCTATCAGCCTCTTTTGCAAGTAATCCTTTTAACAGATTAGCAGGTTTCTTAGGCAGGATAAAAGCCGCTCTTTCCGGTGATTGGATAGATAAGTTACGCAAGCGTACTAATTTATGTCCGTCGGAAGCTACAAATGTAAGGTCTTCTGTATGGATATCGAAATAAACACCATTCATTACCGGGCGAAGCTCGTCGTCGGCAGTTGCAAATAAAGAACGGCTAATACCATTCAGTAGCATCTGTGCATCCATTACAATGGAGATAGCATTTTCGTTCAACGGTTTTTGCTGCGGATAAGTATCCCCCTTCTGTCCGATAAAGTTGTATTTACCATTCTGGAAATGGATAAAGATTTCCAGATTCTCATCGTTGATATCGAAAGTAAGCGGTTGTTCCGGCAACTCTTTTAACGGGTCGAGCAGGATTTTAGCCGACACAGCAAAAAGTCCGGCACCCTGTGCGTTCATTACATCGACAGAAGTAACCAGACGAGTTTCAGCATCTGAAGCTGTTATGGTCAGCTTATTACCATCCAGGTTAAACAGGAAGCTGTCCAGGATGGGTAACGAGTTTTTAGAAGCAATCACTTTACTGATAGACTGCAAACGGGATAACAGCGCGGTGCTGGATACATCAAATCTCATGGTTCTTAACTATTTATATAATTATATTACTTATTCATATAACAACCGGCAGACATTTCTGTTCGCCCGAACAAAATTAAGAAAATATTTAATACGTCACCGGATAATACATAAAAAAAGAGGTCTCCCCATTTCTGGAAAAACCTCTTTTTAAATATCATATACGCTACTTATTTAGCGAAATAATCTTTTACTGCTTCGTTAGGAATCATTTCTTCCTGAAAAATGTAAGCACCAGTTTTCGGGGACTTAACCATTTTAATCACTTTTGAATAGGTACGACCGTCACCTTTCTTAAATGTTGCAACTGCTTTTTTTGCCATTGTTTAATCTCCTATTACTTAATTTCTTTGTGTAATGTCATTTTCTTCAGGATAGGATTGTACTTCTTCAGCTCCAATCTCTGAGTCGTATTCTTTCTATTCTTTGTAGTGATATATCTGGAAGTACCCGGCATACCACTTTCTTTATGTTCGGTACATTCTAAAATAACCTGAACTCTGTTACCTTTCGCTTTCTTAGCCATCTTCGTTTTCCTCCTTAAATTAAGCGTTTAAATAACCTTTTTCAGCAGCCATTTTAATTGCTGCATCCAAACCAAGTTTATTAATCGTGCGCAAGCCTGCAGCAGAAATATTCAGGCTAATCCAACAATCTTGTTCTACCCAGTAGAACTTCTTTGTAAACAGGTTTACATCAAACTTACGCTTCGTTCTTCTTTTAGAGTGAGAAACGTTGTTGCCAACCATTGCTTTCTTTCCGGTAATTTGACAAATCTTAGACATCGCTATCTTTCTTTTTTTGTTAATTAGAAATTTAAGTCAACTCCTGCTATCTGTCTTCCCTTTTCTGAACTAGCATCATGTACAAAAACGAAGATTCTAATAGAGTTTCTCTCTTTTTACAGGGCGCAAAGGTAAATATTATTTTTAAACAAACCAATTATTCACGAAATAAATTTACTATTTATGATTAAGAGTCCGGATAAGCTCCCTCTTGTATTTTCGGGTAACATGCGGACCTCCTGTGCCCGCAAGCCGGAGTTTAATAAACTAAGTCCTATATAAAAAAGGATAAAAAGACATTTTGCTTTCATTTGTTTAATCAACCATAGAGTTGGAATATCAATGAAGTTAAAGAAATATTCCATTCTCCTGATAAAAACATAAAAGAAATTAAACAGGAGAGTCCTAATAAAACATCTACCACTTGTAAACAAAAGCCTCCGGTATCCTGTTTTAACAATGACTACAATTAAAGAACAAACAATTATGACACGAAACTTTAAAGATGCATTAGCACATCGTAGAACTTATTACAATATAGCAAACAGTTCTCCGATTTCAGACAATGAAATCAAAGACATTATAGACCATGCTGTCAAGCATGTACCTTCTGCCTTCAATTCACAATCTACCCGTATCGTCCTCCTGTTGGGCGAACAGCACAAACGTCTTTGGGACATCACAAAAGAGACATTAAAGAAAATCGTCCCCGAAGAGGCTTTCAATGCTACCGAAACAAAAATCAACAACAGTTTTGCTTCCGGTTACGGAACGATTCTGTTTTTTGAAGACAAAAAGGTGGTGAAACATCTACAGGATTCTTTTCCAACTTACAGCGTAAAATTCCCGCTTTGGTCGCAACAGACATCCGCCATGCACCAATTGGCAATCTGGACCATGCTGGAAGATAACGGATTAGGTGCTTCCTTACAACATTATAATCCGTTAATAGACGAAGCTATCCGTACAGAATGGAACATCGACCCCGAATGGGACCTGATAGCCCAAATGCCTTTCGGCACTCCTACACAACAACCCGGCCCCAAAGAAATCAGCCCGTTGGACAAACGAATCCTCGTGTTTAAATAAGACAGATGATATACGTAAAATAAAAAAAGACCCGGAAGAATTTTTCCGAGTCTTTTTTCATTCTGTGGGCAGTGATGGATTCGAACCACCGAAGTCGAAAGACAGCTGAGTTACAGTCAGCCCCATTTGGCCACTCTGGTAACTGCCCAAGCAGTTGACAGTTGATAATTAATAGTTGACTTTAATAAGAAAGCGACATCAACTGTCCATTGTCTACTTTCCACTGTCAAATCTTTTTGAGCCTCTTGTCGGATTCGAACCAACGACCCCGAGATTACAAATCACGTGCTCTGGCCAACTGAGCTAAAGAGGCATTCAATCTCTCTCGATTGCGGGTGCAAAGGTAGATATTATTTTTTAATATGCAAGACCCGGAGGCTATTTCCCGCCACTTTTTTTCATGCAGAAAGTAAGAACCAAATGTAAATATACCCTGTTTATGGTATATACCAGTAGAATAGCTATCTTTATCTTTGCAATAAGAAAAATAGATAAACACTAAAAAATTACAGATATGGCAAACGTAGCAAAAAAACTGACCGACCTTGTCGGTAACACTCCCCTGCTGGAGTTATCGAATTTCAATGCAAGCAAAGGATTAAAAGCCAAATTAATCGGCAAACTGGAATATTTCAATCCTGCCGGTAGCGTAAAAGACCGGATTGCACTGGCAATGATTGAAGATGCAGAAGAGAAAAGACTCCTTAAACCGGGAGCTACCATCATCGAACCGACAAGTGGCAATACAGGAGTGGGGCTGGCATTCGTTTCGGCAGCCAAAGGTTACAAACTGGTACTCACCATGCCTGAAACCATGAGCCTGGAACGCCGTAATTTATTGAAAGCATTAGGAGCCAACCTGGTACTTACTCCAGGAGCGGAAGGCATGAAAGGTGCAATAGCCAAAGCAGAAGCGCTACGCAACGAAACTCCGGGCTCCATCATCCTGCAACAGTTTGAGAACCCAGCCAATCCGGCCAAACACGAAAAGACAACGGCACAGGAAATCTGGCGTGACACGGATGGAAAAGTGGATATATTCGTTGCCGGCGTTGGCACAGGCGGAACCATCAGCGGTGTAGGCAAAGGCTTAAAAGCACACAATCCGAATGTAAAGATTGTGGCAGTAGAACCGACCGACTCGCCCGTCCTGTCCGGAGGCAAACCCGGTCCTCACAAGATACAGGGTATCGGTGCAGGATTTATCCCAAAAGCTTATGATGGAACTGTTGTTGACGAAATCATACAAGTAGAAGGAGATGATGCCATCCGTACTTCCCGCGAACTGGCCCAGAAGGAGGGTTTATTGGTAGGTATCTCATCCGGAGCAGCCGTTTATGCCGCCCTGAAACTGGCCGAACGTCCGGAAAATGCAGGAAAGACAATCGTTGCCCTGCTACCTGATACAGGAGAACGTTATCTTTCCACTGCATTATATGCTTTTGAAGAATACCCGCTTTAAATAAAGTGCTACTTATATGATTTCCGGTAAGAGCTCTGGCTTTCTGTCGGGAAATCCGCCGGTACTTTCTGGGTTACCTTCCCCGTTGCGGCCCATTCGGCTCCACGAAGAAGCAATACCTGGAAACCGGCACACTGCATGGCGGGATTATCTTCTACGGTTTCCCCTGCATGCCCGAGCATGGTATGGAAAATACGTGCATTCCCATAATCGACAGTAAAGATCAGTGGCTCTTCACGGCCGGAGCCTCCGGTTTCCTTATCGGAATAAGCGGTAAAAAGAATATCTTTTATATTTCCAGGCCCACGCATACGGTCATATAATTCGTCTTTTGTATGACGCCATTTATTGGGCAACCCTTTTACTATAGGATGGACTTTGTTACGACCGTTCAATACATATTCATGCTGTTGCCCGTGCGAGCCGCCTACCCCAGCCGAACTGTCTTTTATCAACTTATCATCCTGCCAGTATACATATGGGCCGGACTTTTCATTGCGTCCTTCCCAACCGCCCAATGCACAAATCTTATTAAACTCCGCCCATTCGGAAAAAGCATTATCGGCAGCATGATAAACAACTATCCCACCCCCGCTTTGCGCATATTCCAGGAAACGTTTATTGGTTTCTTCCGGCCAGGCATCACCATTATAATCGAGTACGACCAACTGGTAAGGCGTAAAGTCAAGAACAAATCCGGACATATCTTTCCCCTGCCCCGGAGAGACAGCCAAATCCACCTCAAAACGTCCGGAATTTTCAAGGATTTGCTTCAATGCGACATGGCTAACCTGCCAATTGTGATTATTCTGTCCTGTAATCAATAGTGTTTTAACCGGCTTACGCGCCGATACCGTACAGGCCAACAACAAAGCAAAAGCGACAAACAGGAGCTTCCCCACAGATACGTGTTTCATGATATTACTTGGTTTAAAGATTTTTCCAGACAAAGATACTAAATACCCGAAACAAAAAGACACATTTTCAAAACATAGGTGTTTTGAATGCAAAGCATATATGTTTTAAAAACAAAACACCTATGTTTTGAAAACAGGGAATCGACACTTACAAATCCCCTCTTCCCTCTCCTAAACAAGTCATTTATCAATTCATAGTTATGGTTTTTCAAAATCATAATTATGAATTGGGAAAACCATAACTATGACCGGGAAAAACAACATTTTATTTAATTGATTGTTAAGCGGCAAAAGAATATCAACCAAAACCTACCCAAGCTTGTTTTAAACGAGCTTATGAAAATAAACAGGACAAGAATAAAACTGAAATTAGTAGACGCCAGGCTATATTTCGTAAGCCTGATAGTGGGGTTGCTGACCGGAGCGGTTGCCGTACCCTACCACTACCTGCTGCAATTATTTTACAACCTGCGGAAAGCATTCTTCGATTCATCCCCACCGTGGTATCTCCATGTCCTGTTTTTCTTTATTCTATGGGGAATGCTCATCATTGTTTCCTGGATGGTGAAGCAATACCCATTTATTTCAGGCGGAGGAATCTCCCAGACACGGGCAGCCATCAACGGGAGAATCGGTTATTTGCATTCGTTCCGCCAACTGTTGGCTAAATTCACAGGAGGGGTGATGACTTTAAGTTGTGGATTATCCATGGGACGGGAAGGACCTTCCGTACAAATGGGCTCCTATATCGGCGATTTGGTTGCCAAATGGGGGCATGTATTAAGCGGGGAACGGAAACAGTTGCTTGCTGCCGGAGCCGGAGCCGGATTAGCGGCGGCATTTGCAGCACCACTTGCAGCAGCTACTTTAGTAATTGAATCGATTGAACGTTTCGATGCACCCAAGACGGCAATTACCACCTTGCTGGCAGGTGTTGTTGCCGGAGCAATCGCCAGCATGATGTTTCCCATCAATCCTTATCATGAAATACAGGCGGTAGCTCCCGACCTTCCATACGGACTACAAATAAAACTGTTTCTGCTTTTCGCTGTAATCATATCTCTGTTCGGTAAGCTTTATTCGCAGTTGATGCTACACGTCAAACGGCTATATCCGCGTATCAAGCAACCCGAATATATTAAATTGCTGGGACTTGTATTCGTTGCTTACATCATCTCCCTTACCGTAACAGACCTGACCGGGGGAGGCGAACAGTTCCTGACCGAGCAGGCAATAGGCGGCAGCAATAACCTATACTGGATTGGCGGGATGATGTTGCTGCATATGTTTTTTACCGTTTATTCTTTTTCTTCCGGCTTGCCCGGAGGTAGCTTTATCCCCACACTTGTGACCGGCGGATTAGTCGGCAAATTATGCGCCCTGATACTTGTGCAGAAAGGGATAATCGGACCCGAGAATGTGAGTTATGTAATGTTGATAGGGATGGCTGCATTCCTGATTGCCGTGATACGTACGCCGATTACAGCTATCATTTTGATTACCGAAATCACCGGGCATTTTGAGGTATTCTATCCTTCCATCGTTGTGGGAGGGCTTACCTATTATTTTACGCAGTTACTGGAAATAAAACCTTTCGACGTCCTGTTGTATGAAGAAATGATTAATAAGCCCCTGTTCAAGAAACAGAAAAGGGTAACACTCGATGTGGAAGTAATGGCAGGAGCATTCCTGGACGGAAAGCCCACAGATAAGCTAAAACTCCCCGGAGATTGTATCATTATAAATGTACACCGCAACCATAAAAACCAGCCTCCCGCCGGAATGATTATTCAGGCGGGAGACCAGTTGACTATCGAGCTGGACGCTCAGGATATTGAAAAACTATATGAACCCTTAGTGAGTATGGCTAATATCTATTAAAGAAGATATACCCACAGCCCCATCAGGCAAAAAATAATATAAGTAATTGTGCGGTAAGCACACGGAGGAACATGGCCAGCGGATAAACGGTTGCATATCCCACCGAAGGAGCATCATTTCCTGCCGTAGCATTCGAATAAGCCAGTGCTGGCGGGTCGGTTGTACTTCCCGCAATCATTCCCATCAAAGTAAAATAATTGATTTTACAGAAATAACGTCCGATACTTCCGATAATCAGCAACGGGACAATCGTGATAATAAAACCGTAACCTATCCAGGCGAAACCACCGTTGTTTACTATCGTATCGACAAAACCGTCGCCGGCGCTGATACCCACACAAGCAAGAAACAGCGTGATACCGATTTCGCGCAACATCAGATTGGCACTCTGGGTTGTATACGTAACCAGTTTATATTTATATCCGAAACGGCTGATTAAAATAGCCACAACCAACGGACCACCGGCAAGGCCTAACTTGACAGGCTGAGGGATACCCGGAAAAGAAATCGGAAGGCTTCCCAATATGATACCTAAAGCTATACCGATAAAGATGGTAATCAGGTTCGGTTCGTTCAAACGTTTCATGGAATTTCCCAACACCTTCTCCACATTGGAGATTGCAGTTTCCGTACCTACCACATTCACACGGTCGCCCACCTGAAGGGTCAAACCGGGAGTCGCAACCAAATCGACACCGGCACGGTTGATACGGGTAATATTGATACCATACAACTTGCGCAATTTGAGCTGTCCCAGACGTTTACCATTCAATTCGGGTTTTGTTATCAGGATACGGCGGTTCACAAACTGGCTTTCCATACGAATCCATTGTTTACGCTCCATATTGATTTCTTCTCCGATAAAAGCTTTGATCGTTCCGGCTTCCGTCTCGGTAGTAATAACAAAAACCTTATCATTTTCCTGAAGCTGCGTATTGGCAGATGCTATTTCAATCTTCTTATCACTATCGCGCCAAATACGGGAAATAACGAAATCATGATGTTCAAGCAGGTTCGATAGTTCGCTGATCTTTTTACCGAAAATCGCCGGATTCTTTACGATTAAAGAAATAGGCTTGGCTTCATTCTGATGCGACACATCCTCATTATTCAACTGCTCATTTTCTTTGTCAAAGTTTACGCGGAAGGCATAACGGACAAATATGATAGCAAGAATAATACCGATTACACCCAACGGATAGGCAACGGCATATCCCAAAGCAATCGTATTATCCCCCACACCGTGCATATCGGAATAAGCCTGCTGGGCTGCACCCAGACCCGGAGTATTCGTTACAGCACCGGATAAGATACCCACCATCGTCGGCATCGGAATACCCGTCACAAAATGTAAGATAACAGCAGTTGCAACACCTAAAAACACAATCCCGCAGGCAAGCATGTTCAAGGTTACCCCTCCTTTCTTGAAAGAAGAGAAAAAGCCCGGTCCTACCTGCATACCTACAGAATAGACAAAGAGAATCAAACCGAATTCCTTAAAAAAGTGAATTACATTGTGGTTAATCGTAAAACCGAAATGTCCGAGGATAATACCGACGAACAATACCAGCGTAATGCCTAAAGAAACGCCAAACACTTTGATTTTTCCTAATTGAATGCCGGCTGCAATGACAAAGGAGAGTAAAAGAATTGAGTGCCCTATGCCCTCGCCCCATAGCAAATCATTTATCCAATCCATATTATATTTAAGTTTATTATTTGCCCTGAAAAAAGGTTGCAAATATAACTCTTTACTTTGTGTTTAACAACATAAACTGTATCTTTACCCACCAAATGAATAAAAAAGATGAAGAAGATTTACTACATTTTACTATGCTTATCAGCCTGTGTAGCTTCTATCTGGGCACAGGATTCCGAAAAAACAGTCATTATAAAGACAAATGTAGGCACAATGAAGGTACGCTTATACAACGACGTGCCCAACCATGTCCGTACCTTTATCGACCGTGCCAATAAAGGCGAGTACAATGGTACGCTTTTCACTCGCGTAATCAAAGAATTCATGATACAGGGCGGAGCTCCAGACTCACGGAATGCACCTGCCGGAGCCCAGTGTGGTTTCGGAGACCGCAATGCGGAAATCCTGCCGGAGATGAAACCGCAATATTTCCATAAACGCGGTGCATTTGCCGCTCCCCGCCAAAATGACGACGTAAATCCACAGAAAAAGTCGGATATGTCCCAGTTCTTTATCGTACAAGGTAAAGTGTACAGAAGCGGCGAACTGGATACACTGGAATTAATTGCCAATAAAGACATCCGCCAAAAAGCAATCGATAAAATATACAAGCCTGTTTATATGGACATGCAGATGTTGAAACAGACAAATAAACGCGAATACACCAAACGCATGCGTAAAATCAGTGCGGATGTCGACTCGATGATTTTAGCGACGCCGGGACATCTGGTTTTTACCGACGAACAACGTAAAGCCTATACCACCGTTGGTGGTTGCCACCATTTAGACGGTCATTATACCATCTTCGGAGAATTGACCGAAGGCTTCGATATTCTTGACCAGATTGCCGAACAACCTAAAGATGCTTACGACCGCCCTAAAAAAGATATACGTATAATCAGTGTAACCGTAGAATAATATGCTAAAAAGAGACTTTATCATGGTTCAGATACAGGAACTTGCCAAAGTAGTGCTCCAAATCATTACGAACCGCAACGACGGGGCAACCCGTAAAATACCGGAGATGATACAAACGGTATACAGTTCTCTGAAACTGGACAGGGAAACCTTGATGGGCACATCCCCCGAAGCCCTTATCGACCGCCTGAACCAGGATGATGAAGGTGGAATCCTCCGCCTGGAAATAGCAATCAAGACGCTTATCGAGGAAAGCTACCTCTACCCGGATAAAGAAAAAGAGATGCTCCGGCAAGCCAAGACCTTACTGGAATATATCCAGACACACGACCATACTTTCTCGCTCGAACGGGTTACGATTCTGGGCGACGTGGAAGAAAGACTCCGGAATAATTAGTCAAACATTTGACTAATATTCCAGGGATATTTTCTACCTTTGTGCCGAAAAACAGCAAATAACAATGACCAACAACGAAGCGGCACACGAATTAATGCTCCAGATTCTAAAAACGCGGATGAACTTTCGCCAAACGATTCAGCGGGTATTAAAATCAAACAATATAGACATGACATTCGAAATGCTCCAGGTGATGCACCGTTTATGGAAAGAACCCGGAGTAAGCCAGCAATATCTGGCACTGCAAACAGCCAAAGACAAATCCTGCCTGACTTACCTTATCAACAATCTCGAGAAAAAAGGTTGGGTGGAACGCCGGGAAGACCCGTCGGACCGACGCAACAGACTTATCCACCTCACCCCTGAAGGAGAAGCACTCTCCCTCCGTGTCAGACCTCTCCTCAACGAAATCTATCACCAGGTAGGCATTGGGATGACCCCCAAACAAATCGAATCGTTCATGAAACTTTTAAACAAACTGGATGACATATTGGATAAAATATAGTTTATTATTGTTATTGATATTCACGAAGCCTGTTGTTGCATTTGCGCAGCAGCAGGCTTATCCTCTTACTGTCGATGACCTTTTCAGGCTGGGGATAGAAAACAATCTGCACCTTAAAGCCAGCCGGATACAGGAAATTATTGCCGGCGAAGAAGAAAAGACAGCACAGACATCCCGGCTACCGGATATCAGTATCGGAGCCACGGCCGGTTATATCGGTCAGCCCACAATCTTCAAACAGGGACTTACCAACCCCACACATCCCGACATGCCGGACTGGTCGCATAATTATAATGTAGAGGTAACGCAACCACTTTACCAGGGCGGCAGAATACGCAACTCCATCCGGCGTGCCACCCTAAAGAGACAAGTAGCATCACTCAATACGGCAAGCGACCAGGCTGATATAAAGCTTTCGCTTCTCCGTCAATATACGGATCTTTTCTCTTTATATAAGGAGACAGAAGTATTGGCACGTAACATTGAAGAATCAGGGCGTAGGCTGGACGATATTCGCCGCCTATGGAAAGAAGGCATCGTAACGCGCAACGACGAAATACGCAGTGAACTGCAACTGACGAATGACGAACTGGCTCTTCGTGAAGCGAAAGACAATATCACCATCGTTTCCCAACAACTCGATATTCAACTCGGGCTGGATGAAACATTGCTCCTGCTGCCGGATACTTCCTTATTATCCGTACAACCCTCACTCAACAATTGCGAAACTTACATACAACAGGCCTATGCCAACTTCCCGGGTCTGCAAATCGCCCGTTACAATACACGCCTTGCCGAAAATGACATACGGCTTACCCAAGCAGATTACCTGCCCTCGCTTTCCGTGCGGGCCGGCAATACATTATCGCGCCCGCTCAGCACGACCATGGAGGATGTGTTCGCCAATAACTGGAATATTGCCCTCAGTCTCTCCTACAATCTTTCTTCACTCTATCACAATAAACATAAAATGCACGAAGCAAAACAATACGTCGACCTCCGGCACAATGCGGAAGAACAGTTGATGCAGGAAATCCGTATCCATGTACGCAGCGCCTATATCCGCCACCAGGAAGCCATCGACCGGATAAAGGCATTGCAACTATCGGTCAAACAAGCGGAAGAAAATTACCGGATTGTGAACAACCGTTATCTCAACCAGCTCTCTATCCTGACCGACCTGCTGGATGCCAGCAGCGTAAGGCTCGAAGCCGAACTGCAACTCACTACAGCACAAAGTGAAGCTGTTTATACTTACTATCAACTTATGCACGCATGTGGTAATTTATAAACCCATAAAAAGATGAATACATCCAGCCATCATAAAAGAAGAAGGCAACTAATTCGGTTAAAAATAAGGAATATCACCCTCAATACGGTCTGTATCCTTCTCGCGTTGGGCGGAATTTCCTGGACGATCAATTACTTCTGGAAATACGCCAACTACGAAATCACGAACGATGCTGTGGTAGACCAATATATCATTCCGGTCAACATCCGTGTGCAGGGGTATATCAATGATGTCCGTTTCACCGAACATCAGTTTGTAAAAACGGGAGATACACTCCTTATCCTCGACGACCGCGAATACCGCATCAAGTTGAAGGATGCTGAAGCAGCTCTTATGGATGCACGTGCCGCCCGCGATGCCCTGGGTTCAGGGATTCGTACTTCCGAAGTGAATGTTTCGGTGCAGGAAGCAAATATAGCCGAAACCAAAGCCCGCCTATGGCATCTCGAACAGGACTACCTCCGCTATGCCAACCTGCTGAAAGAAGAATCCGTTTCCCGCCAACAATACGAACAGGCAAAAGCCGATTACGAAGCGATGCAGGCACGCTACAATGCCCTGCTCCATCAGAAACAGGCTGCACAATCCCAATATACGGAAACGACAAAAAAGACGGGAAGCGCCGATGCTGCCATCCTCCGTAAAGAAGCCGAACTGGAAATGGCAAAGCTAAATCTCAGTTATGCCGTTGTTACGGCTCCTTATGACGGTTATATGGGACGACGTACCCTCGAAAAAGGGCAACTGGTACAAGCCGGGCAAACCCTCACCTATCTGGTACGTGGACAGGACAAATGGATTACCGCCAATTACAAGGAAACGCAGATTGCCAATATATTTATCGGACAAAAAGTGCTGATTAAGGTAGATGCACTCAAACAACGGACATTCCATGGTGTTGTCACTGCCATATCCGAAGCCACCGGTTCCAAATATGCTTTGGTTCCGACAGACAACTCTGCGGGTAACTTCGTAAAAGTCCAGCAACGCATCCCTGTCCGCATCGACTTGGAAAATGTTTCTCCCGAAGACATGCAACTGCTTCGCGCCGGAATGATGGTGGAAACGGAAGCTCTACTCAGCCACTAACAAACTATTGTATGAGCCGCCTGCAAGCATTAAATGTTCCGATTCGCCCCTGGGTGCCACGATGGTTAGGACTTATCACCGCTTTTATTATCGTTCTGCCCATGACTTTGGTCAACGGGGCCTATACAGGCGATATTATCGAAGTGTCGGGCACATTGGGAGTCATGAGCGAAGATATCCGTATGGCTTATTATGCTACCTCGGCAGGCATGGCGATAGCCTACCCTATTATTCCCCTGCTTCGCCCGGTCATCACCACCAAAACGGTATTGCTGATTGATCTATTGCTACAGGCTATATTAAGCTTTGTTTGTGCCAATACGACACAAATGGAAATTGTAATCACTTGCAGTTTCTTTATCGGAATACTGAAAGCCTTCGTAATGCTGGAATTTATCATTATGGCCAAACCGTTTTTCAGCCCGAAGAATGTCCGTAGCGAATTCTATGCCTACTTCTACCCGCTTGTTTTTTCCGGAGGACAAATATCCATGGCATTGACAGCTCAACTTGCTTATTCCTACCAATGGCAATACATGTATTACTTTGTGATGATTTTGTTGTTGGTGGCTATTCTTTTTGTTCTGCTGTTTTTCCGTTATGCCCGCCGTCCCATCCACTTCCCTTTCCGGGAAATAGACTGGAAAAGCATGCTGCTGGGAGCATCCGCCATGCTGATGATTATTTATGTAGCGACTTATGGAAAAATGCTCGATTGGTTTTCTTCAGAAAAGATATTGGCTTACACACTTATTGCCCCATTCCTGCTCTGGCTTTTTATACACCGCCAATATGCAAGGAAAACGCCTTTTATCCGCCTTTCGATTCTGAACAGCAGCAAAGCACTGATTGGTTACCTGTTTATGATTATTACGATGGTGTTATCCTCTTCCAGTTCGTTGCTTACCAGTTATCTGAATTCTGTGCTCAGGATAGACAGTGTACATGCCAATTCTTTATATCTCTGGATGATACCGGGATTTGTGTGCGGTGCATTTATCTGTTACTGGTGGTTTAAATGGCAACGATGGCGCTTCAGGATACTGATAGCAGGCGGTATGTCGTGCTTTGTTGTCTATTTGGCAATCCTCTATTTCGGCATTCGTCCGGATGGAACATACGAAATGCTCTACCTGCCGATGTTTTTCCGTGGAATGGGTATGTTAATCCTCTTTATTGCTTTCGGTGTGTATGTGGTAGAAGACCTCGATCCGAAGCTAATGATTTATAATGCGTTCTTTCTGATTACTTTCCGTTCAGTAATGGCACCGGCACTTGCCACTTCTTTCTTCAACAACATGATTTACCGTTTGCAATTGCAATCCATGTCTGTTCTTTCAGAAAATATGCGAATGGACAATCCGGTTGCCGCCAGCCAATATGACCATGCTCTAAATAATGCCCTGGCACAAGGACATCCTCTGGAAGAAGCTGCACAACTGGCTACCAATACCCTCTATAATACCCTACAAACACAAGGTCTGCTGTTAGGTTTAAAAACTTTACTCGGATACACTTTACTGTTCGCCATCATCATGATGGTTATTTCTCGCTTTATCCCGTTCCACAAAACACTGAAGGTTGCTATTGTAAGGACTGGGGAAGATATGGTGTAAACAAGGGTATGTCCGAAAAGAGAAATAATGCACATGCGGTATATCGAATAAGGCCGTTGCGATACCCGTAACAGCGCTGTTAAATATAATATTCGGCAGAATCGATAATTCCGGCACGAAGGGCATATTTGGTTGCCTCATGCACATTGTTCACTTCCAGTTTGCGGAAGATATTTTTACGGTGGGTCGTGATGGTATGGATACTGGAAAAACGCTCGGCGGCTATTTCTTTGGTAGTCTTTCCTAAAGCGATTGCTTTTAAAATTTCGGTTTCGGTTGCAGTCAGGATAAGATGCTCTTTGGGTTCCCGCTCTACCTTATGGTTCGACAGCAGGTTATTGATACGTTGAGAAATAAAGCGTTCGGAATCAAGAGCAGATTGCAGGGAAGTCCTGATTTCATCCTGTGAAGCATCTTTCATCACAATGCTGGATGATTGGGTGCCGAATAAGATACGGCGGATAAAATCTTCACTTAAGTCTTCGCTGAATAAAACCCAATGGGCTTTGTCGAAACGCTCTTGCAGGATGACCAGTTCGTCAGCACTGGCAAGGTCGAACAGCGTATAATCGAGGATAACGACAGCATCCGGATACACTACCAATAATTGCAGAAGTTCTTTACGGTCAGCAGCTTCCAAAACAAGTCCAAAGCCCGGCATCTTATCGGTAAAGTATAAAATGCCGGCTTTTGTTATATCCTGGTTATCTGCCAATATAAGCGTTCTCATCCGACAGATTCCAATGCTTGCTTTATATCGTTATACAAATCATCGATGGATTCCAAACCGACAGACAGACGGATGGTCTGCTGGCTTATATCCATGCCCTGCCGTTGTTCTTCCGAGAACGAACCGTAGATGGTACTGGCAGGATGGATTGCCAATGTCTTATTATCAAACAGGTTGGTTGCCCGGCGGATAAGCGTCAACCGGTTCATAAAAGCAAAACATACTTCGCGAGAAGCCAAATCGAATGTGAGCATGGCACCGGGGTACTTACCAAACTGAGAGGTACTCAATTCGTAGAAAGGATTGCTTTCCAGTCCGGTATAGTTTACCGACACGATACCGTCCAGCGACTGCAAACGTTTTGCCAGTTCAAGACAGGTAGACGCCTGACGTTCGAACCGGACCTGCATGGTTTCCAGTCCGAGGGTTTGCATATAAGCAACCTGCGGTGTCATGTAAGCGCCAAGATTCCGGTGGATTTCCTTACGCAAACGGGCGGTAAAAGCCTTCTCGCCAAACTGTTCATACCAATGTTTCAATGTAATAAAGTGGCTCCAGTCGAATGTGCCGTGATCCAGAATAAGACCGCCGATGCTGGTAGCTCCTCCAGATATATATTTAGTGCTGGATACGATTTCGATATCGACACCCAATTTCCGTGCATTAAAAACAGAGAAAGGAACAACGGTAGTATCTGCTATCAATGGGATATGCAAATCCTTGCCGATGGATGAAAGCAATCGCAGGTCGGCAACTTCCATTTGCGGATTGGTTATCACTTCCAGAAAAATGGCACATGTATTACTGTCTATATTCGCACGTACTTCAGCCGGGTTGGTCAGGTCACAGAAACGCGCTTCCACACCAAATGCAGCCAATGTCGTTTTCATCAACGAATAGGTATTGCCGAAAAGATGAGGAGAGGTTACAATATTGGCATCCGTGCGGGAAATTGTCATCAGGACATTTGCTATTGCTGCCATACCCGAATTTAAAGCCGTTACACTCATCGCACCTGTCACAGCACGTACACGGTCTTCAAAATACTGTACCGTAGGATTTGTTATTCTTGAATACGCATGATCCGGAGTACGCCCGCAGAAAGCAGCCTCCATTGCTTCAGCCGTTTCAAATTCATAAGCGGCACTGTTGTAAACCGGCATAGACAGAGCGTTGTAAGCATCCGGTTTTTCGTAAGGCGTATGAAGCACTTGGGCTTCAAAGCTAAAGTCTTCCATTTTCAATTTCTCTATAGTTGTTTTTTCTTTTTGCTGCTGCAAATGTATCAAACGTTTACGTTCAATAAGCACAAATGCGTTTTTTTCTTTCAAAAATCATCTCTTTCCGCCGGAAATTTGTTTCTATGATAGTTAGCGTCCGGTAACGACGGCAGTTACCGAGCGGTAAAGGTCGTCGTTACAAAACCGTATATTTTCCAAACGATATTGTAACATCTATAAAAATGAGCTTTACAGCAAATAATAAGATATTACAAATCCATTATATTTGCGAAAAACAAAAGTTTAACAATATGGAACAACTGGATATATTTGATTGCTCGAATGTACTTATAGCAAGTTATTTCACCGATGACCGAGGATGCGCTCACGAGAACCGGGAACACACGCTTATCTACTTATGTTCTGGCAAGTTGGAAATTGAGGAACGCGGTCGAAAAACGCTCCTGCATCCAGGAGACTGCGCCTTTATGCGGCGGGACAACCGAATGTGGCTGCAAAAATACGCAGAAAAGGACTTCCCCTACCGCTCCGTCGTGTTGAAATTCACCAAACCTTTTTTGCGGGAATTTTACCAGACCCTCGACAAGCAGGATATTCCGAAGGATTCGAAACGAGAAAAAGTCAGTTTGCGCGTGTTGCCGAACAACCGTCCCGATATCCGTAGCTTGTTCGAGTCGGTCATTCCTTATTTCGATTCGGGGGTAAAACCTTCCGATGATGTACTGAAACTGAAGATGATTGAAGGGACTTATATTCTGCTCAATACGGATAGGAATCTCTATGCCTCGTTATTCGATTTCATCGATCCATGGAAAATAGACATTCTCGATTATCTGAATGAAAACTATATGTACGACCTTTCTATGGAAGAGATTGCCCGCTACACAGGACGCAGTTTGGCAACGTTCAAACGTGATTTTGCCAAAATAAACGAACTTACTCCTCAAAAATGGATTATCCGAAGACGTTTGGAGGCCGCCCATGAACTTATAAAAAAGGGAAACAAAAAAGTTTCTGATATTTGTTTCGATGTCGGTTTCAAAAATCTCTCGCACTTTTCGAAAATTTATAAAGAAACATATGGTTATGCTCCCAGTATGATTTGAACCGGATACGGATGGGACAAATCGCAAAGTGACCTTCAGAACAAAATTATTTGAGCCTCGTAGCAAAGCTGCCACGGGGCTCTCTTTTTACCTTTGCTGCAGAATATTAAAACATAAAAATTTTGGAAACAATGAAAGTAAAAGCAGGAATGAACACGGCTGCCATCGATTATGCAGCCAATGGGATCAGCCGCCGTGGTTTCTTGAAAACGGCTACTGTTGTGAGTACGGCATTGACAATACAACCCGCCATCAACAAGGTAAAGGCGGCCAATGCAGCTCTTAGCGGAGAGAGTCTGTCTTCCGTTAAGAAAAACGGGATGCAACACCGCACGCTCGGTAGTGGTCGTGTAGCGATAAAAGTGTCCGCTCTCGGCTTCGGTGTGATGGGCATGACTTACAATCGCAGTCAGCATCCTGATAAGAAGGCATGTATCCGCTTATTGCATGAAGCTGTGGATCGTGGGGTAACGCTCTTCGACACGGCAATCATTTATGGACCACTGACGAATGAGGAACTGGCAGGAGAAGCCTTGTCGGAGTTCAAGGGCAGAATCAACATAACCACCAAATTTGGGCACGAGGTAATTGATGGCAAAGGAACAGGGCGCCAGGATAGCCGACCAGCTACGATCCGTCGCTATTGCGAGGAGTCGCTGCGCCGCCTCCATCTCGATTCCTTGCCTATGTTCTATCAGCACCGTGCCGATCCGAATGTTCCGGCGGAAGAAGTGGCTTCGACAATTGCGGACCTAATGAAAGAGGGTAAGGTACAACGCTGGGGAATGTGCGAGGTAAGTGCCGAAACCATCCGTAAGGCTCATGCCATATGTCCGCTGACAGCCATCCAAAGCGAATACCATCTGATGCACCGTCTTGTGGAAGAAAACGGGGTACTTAATATCTGTCGGGAACTGGGCATCGGCTTTGTCCCCTACAGTCCGATTAACCGCGGTTTTTTGGGCGGCTGTATCAATGAATACACAGTTTTTGACCCGAATAACGACAACCGTCAAACTTTGCCACGTTTTCAACCGGAAGCAATACGGACCAACACACGCATCGTAAATGTACTACAACAGTTCGGACGGACACGAGGCATGACTTCGGCACAGGTCGCTCTCGGATGGCTGTTGCAGAAAGCTCCTTGGATCGTGCCGATTCCCGGGACGACGAAACTTTCGCATCTGGAAGAGAATCTTCACACACTCGATTTCAGCATCACGGCAGAAGAGTGGAAAGAACTGGAAGATGCCGTCGCTGCTATTCCCGTAGTCGGTGACCGATATAATGCCGAACAGCAGAAACAAGTCGGATTCTAAATCAAATTCAATTATAGAGTGTTGGAACTTTTTGAAAACGACATCGGGTTTTGCCGTACTTACAACAGAAACAGTTATGGGAGTTTCCCATGTATTTGTAAACAAACACTTACTTTATTTATCCAAATTCTGCCTTTTTTACGTGACTTCTATATATCTTTGGATTGGTAAAATTAATCACATAAAATATTACAGTTTTGAAGATAATTACATACAACGTAAACGGACTGCGTGCAGCCGTTGCCAAGGGTTTCCCCGAATGGCTTGCAAAAGAACAACCGGATGTGGTTTGCATCCAGGAAACCAAACTTCAACCGGAGCAATTTCCAACTGAGGTATTTGAGGAATTGGGATACAAAGCTTATCTTTTCTGTGCCCAAAAAAAAGGTTATAGCGGTGTGGCGATTCTTACCCGCCTCACTCCCGACCATGTGGAGTATGGAATGGGGATAGAGAAATATGATAACGAAGGACGTTTTATCCGTGCCGATTTCGGAGACGTATCGGTGGTCAGCGTATATCATCCTTCCGGAACAAGCGGCGACGAACGGCAAGCATTCAAGATGGAATGGCTGGAAGACTTCCAGAAGTATGTGGTTGAGTTGCAGAAATCACGTTCCAAGTTGATACTCTGTGGCGATTATAATATTTGCCATGAAGCTATCGACATCCACGATCCGGTACGTAATGCTACCAACAGCGGTTTCCTTCCCGAAGAGCGGGAATGGATGACACGTTTTCTTGCAGCCGGCTATATTGACTCCTTCCGCTTCCTCAACCCGGAAAAGCAGGAATATACCTGGTGGAGCTACCGCTTCAACTCCCGTGCCAAGAACAAAGGATGGCGTATCGATTATTGCATGGTCAGCGAACCAATGAAAGATGTGCTAAAAAATGCCTTCATCCTGAACGAGGCGGTTCATTCGGACCATTGCCCGGCTGTGTTGGAAACAGTTGACAATTGATATGCAACAGTTGACAGTTGGCTTCGAGCCCGGTCTTATAAATAGCAGAAAGCCGAAACAACTGTCAACTATTTCGTCAATTGTCAATTCTTTCCTTTATTTTCTTCCAAGCATGTGTATCGAATAAGCAGCATTCACGCATGGTATGGTACATTTCTTTAAATCTTGACATAGGAATCATAAAGGTAAGAATATCCGGTTCGAAATAAGGACGTGCAGAAGGGTCGAAAAGACCGATAAAAGTCCGTCGTCCTTTTCGTATGTTTTCTATAACGGCTTGTGCAACTACCAGACAACATCCCGAACCAAATAAAGAGGCAACAGCATCTTGTGCATTATTATCAAAAAATGCCCAACTAACCAGGCCCGAAAGCATATCCGGATTAGCGAAGAACAAGATTCCTTCCAACCCCTCGAAACTCTCGACCTTATCCAGACGGGCAAAATTCAGATAGTTAGTTTTCGCCCTCGGAAGCTGCAATTCATCAATAAACGCCTGTACCTGCTCCGGTGTTTGTTTGTACTTCTCTTTCAATGAGACAAAACCGGGTATTCTTTCCGGCATATCCGTAAATCCGGTATAGAATTTACCACCTCCGCAACCAATCGTATCGACACTCAGGCTGACAGGTTGCCCTCCCCTCACCTCTTTCATACATTTAAATAAACACCCTCCGATTTTATCAACCGGATTCACTGCGGTTTCGGAGTACCAAAAGACAACAGGCAATTCGGTTTTCTCGCCAAAAGCCTCTCTGTAATTATTGATGAAAACACTTATATCCATAAAACTGCATTTGTTAGTTTGATCCAAAAGTAAAAATAAATTATAAATAGCTTGTCCCTCTTATACGGATTTCTAAATATTATCTACTTTTGCTTTCTGATGAAGAAACCCTTACACGTGATTAATTTAGAACCCTTTAAACATAGACTTTTACAATGAAGGACGATGAATTACAGTCGAAAACGATTGCATTTTTACGCTTTCCCTTAATTATCGGGGTGGTATTGATACATTCCAATCTCACTTCTGTCATGGGAAATGCGATGATACCCGAAACTGATTTTCCGATTTATACTATTATCTCAAACCTTTTTTCTGAAATCTTAGCCCGTTTAGCTGTTCCCCTCTTTTTCTTTTTTTCAGGATTCCTCTTTTTCTATAAAACCCCTTTTACTTTATCAACCTACCAAGGTAAACTAAAGAAGAGGGTACGAACAATTTTGATTCCCTATCTCTTCTGGAACCTATCAGTTATAAGCTTCTTTTTTTCAATACGGGTCTTATATCCGTCATTATTATCTCCTGATTATATAATATTCGCTGCGGACTGGAAATACTGGTTAAATGCCCTATGGGGAAGTGTCGGTCATGACGGATATGTAAATACCCCCATCGCTTATCAACTCTGGTTCATGCGTGATTTAATGGTTATGATGATATTTTCTCCACTAATTTATCTACTATTGAAGTATTTACGACAGTACACATTACTTATATTGGGTATACTTTGGGTTATGAATTGGTGGTTTAATTTACCGGGATTCAGCATAATATCTTTATTCTTTTTTTCTACTGGTGCTTTTTTCAGTATCCACCAAAGATACTTTATAAAAGAGATGAAGCCATTGTTATTGCAGTCTGCTATCCTTTATATAATCATAGTGACCTGCAATCTTTACTTTATAAATGAAATATGGTGCCAATCTTTGCACCGGATTGGAATCATTGTCGGATGTGTGTTTGTCATTTCCTTCACGGCTACATTTCTGGATAAAGGGAACTGGAAAATAAATATGTTTCTGGCGGAAAGCAGCTTCTTTGTTTACGCTTTTCATGGAATACCGCTTGCTCTGCTTATCAAAGCAAGTTTCAAATTCCTACACCCAAATAGTGAATGGCATCTTATCATTTTATATTTGGGGAGTGCACTTCTTTTCTTACTTGCAGGAGTTGCACTCCATTATTTATTAAAGAAATATACACCTTCATTTCTCTCTCTAATTTCCGGAGGCAGATAAACCTATATGCTGGACTCCCATACAAAAATCACTTATATCCATATTGTTAAAGCTTAAACGTACACACAAATATAAAAAACAAGAAAATAATCCGGCAAAACCATAGGGTATTTCATTCCTGACCGAACCTATTAGTACAAGCAAGTAAATAAATCATTTAAAAACGAAAGATATGAAAGCCATGTACAAAAAATCGCTGGGATACCTCTTGATGACGTTGCTGTTATGCAATACTGTTCCCTTGTCCGCACAAAGCGACACTGCGAGTGGAGATGATTACATCACTATCAGTGGCGTGGTAAAAGACAAATCAAACAAGAAGCGTCTGGAATATGTGAACATTTCCATTCCTGGCAGTTCGATAGGTACCGTAACAAATGCCGACGGTGAATTTTCTTTCAAAGTGAAAGACTCCATCCATGCCCGGAAGATGGCAGTTTCTCATCTCGGTTATTACAATACTGAAATACCTCTTGCCGGAGAGAATATCGAAGACCAGACAATCTGGATGACCCCCTATGTCAATATGCTGGACGAAGTAATCATCCATGCCCGAGACGCCCGTTATCTGGTTGAAGAAGCGATCCGGAAAATACCGGAAAACTACAATCCGAAAGCGAGTATGCTGACCGGATTCTACAGGGAAACGGCTCAGAAAGGACGTCGCTACATCAGTATCTCCGAAGCGGTTATCGATGTTTACAAAACGCCTTATAAGGAAAGTGCCGAGCGCGACCGTGTTCAAATTTACAAAGGGCGCAAACTGTTAAGCCAGAAAGCAAGCGATACACTTGCCGTAAAACTATTAGGCGGTCCGAATATGTCTATCTATGTAGATATTGTAAAGAACCCGGATATTCTGCTGGATATGGAAACCATCCAATGGTATAACTTCCGCATGGAAGAGCCGACTACCATCGACAACCGTCCGCAATATACGATCAGTTTCACACCACAGATAATTCTTCCGTTCGCTTTGTACTACGGTAAACTATACATAGACAAAGAACGCCTGTCCTTCACCCGGGCCGAATTTTTCCTGAATATGGACGATAAAAACAAGGCTACACAGGCTATCTTGCGGAAGAAACCATTCGGGCTACGCTTCAAACCGGTCGAATTATCCTACTTCGTCAACTATAAACAACGTGACGGACTGACTTACCTGAGTTATATACGGAATGGCATCCGCTTCAAATGCGACTGGAAACGCAGGCTGTTCTCTACCAACTATACAATCCTGTCCGAAATGGTGGTAACAGACGGCAAAGATGAAAATGTAAACAGTATTCCATACCGGGAGTCCTTCAAAGCCTCGCAGGCATTGTCCGATAAAGTATCCAACTTCGCAGATGAAAACTTCTGGGGTGCCTACAATATTATCGAGCCTACCGAGTCGCTTGAAAATGCAGTAAACAAACTGAAGAAACAACACAGGGATTAGCCTGCTGAGGAAAGTTATCATTATATTTGGGCAAACAAATCACTACGGGATGCTGAACGATTTATTCGTACTAACAAAGATAAAAGAAGGGGACGTCAAAGCATTTGAAAATGTTTTCCGCCTGTATTATGCCCCGCTTTGTATGTATGCCGCCAGTATTACCGGACAAATGGATGTTGCGGAGGAGATTGTACAGGAACTGTTCTACGTATTCTGGAAAGAAAAAGAGAAACTGCAAGTGTTTCATTCCATCAAAAGCTATCTGTACGGAGCAGTCCGAAACCAATCCCTCCGGTACCACGAGCAGGCAGAAGTAAGAAGCCGTTACCGGGATGCTGTTTTATCAAACAAAGACAGGGAGAATCAAACCTCCGACCCTTTGGAACAGATTGAATACAAAGAGCTGGAAGCATTGATAACCCGGACCCTCTCCCGACTGCCGGAACGGCGCCGGCTGATTTTCAGGATGCAACGTTTTGATGGTAAAAAATATGCTGAGATAGCAAAAGAACTTTCCCTTTCAGTTAAAACCGTTGAGGCGGAAATGACAAAAGCCCTGCTCGCCTTAAGAAAAGAAATAGAGAATTACATACTATAAAGAATGACAACTAAAGAAAGAAATAAAATCAAAACAGACCTGGCATGGAATAAACTCCATACCCGGCTCGACAAAGAAGGATTGCTGGATAATGCAAAGCCCCGCTATATATTGCATCCGGCTTTAAGGATGTGGGGTATTGCAGCATCGGTTGCTGCAATACTTTGCTTCGTTTTATATACAACCCTTCTACGTAATGAAGGTTCCTCTGCAAAGGGACCTTCACTGCTCACCCGGCAGAATACGGAGGTCACAACCAGCCTGGTCACAACGCTTGAGGACGGTTCCATTGTTTATCTGACAGAGAATACCTCC
Organism: Parabacteroides sp.; assembly: GCA_019417325.1. Taxonomy (GTDB): domain Bacteria; phylum Bacteroidota; class Bacteroidia; order Bacteroidales; family Tannerellaceae; genus Parabacteroides. The sequence goes on from DXVO01000038.1 coordinate 203,648, forward strand.
CTTCAATATCCGGAACATTTCCCTACCGACAAACGCGAAGTCAGCCTTTCAGGCAATGCCTTGTTTGACATCACAGGAAACCGGGCACGCCCTTTCCTTATCGAAACAGAGAGCGTACAGGTCGAGGTATTAGGAACCTCCTTCAATGTAAAAAGTAATAATAAAAGTCCTTTTGAACTGTCGGTTAAACGGGGAGAAGTAAAAGTAACTTCAAAGAGAAGCGGAGAAAATGTCCATGTAAAAGCCGGAGAAACCGTATTCCTCCACTCCGACAAATTACATAAAGAACAGACCCGTGATGCAGAAGTATTCAACCGGTATACCGAACGGATTCGTTTCAAAGATGAAAAGTTAGGGAATATCCTTCGTGTATTGAACCTGCAATCGCCTGATATACAAATCCGGACAACCCCGGAACTGGAAAACAGGTTACTTACCGTTACCTTCTCCAACAATACACCGGAAACGATGAGTGAGCTAATTTGCCGTGTACTTCATTTGAAACATACACAAAACGGAAATATCATAACTTTGTCTGAATAAACGGAACAATCATGAAAAAAGCTATCAACCTCTATCGGATATCCTGTCTCCTCGCCGGCATGTTTCTTTTGCTGGCAGGAACAATACGGGCGGATAAAGGAGATGATGTGCTTTCACACATGATAAAGCTTTCTAAGACTAAAGGTACGGTCTACCATCTACTCAATGAGGTATCCGAACAGTCCGGATTCCTTTTTATTTATGATAGTAACATTATTGATAACGAAAAAATAGTTCCGGTAAAAAAAGGAACCTACAGTATCCGGGACGCTATTTATCTGATAACAGAAAATAAAAACCTGGATTTAAGCGTAATCGGTAATCATATCCTTATTTCCGGCAAACAGGAAGAAGCCTATCTTGCTCCTTCCGATACTGTTCCCACGATAAAAAAAGATTCCTTCCTTATCTTACAAGGGACTCTGGCTGATAAATATACCGGACTGCCTATTGAAGCCGGAACAGTAGGTGTCCTCAACACGTCTATCGGCAGTGTAACGAACAGTAATGGGGAATTCCGTCTTATTTTACCGGACTCGCTGAATACATCTACAATTGTTTTCTCCCATCTGGGCTACGAACTGCAATCCATGGAAACCAGCCTCCTTGCCGGACGCAGTTGCATGATAAAACTGGAACCTAAAGTTATTTCTTTACAGGAAGTTATCGTGCGGATCGGCAATCCGCTGCGGATATTACGTGAAATGGAAGAGAAAAGGAAAAAGAACTATGCCCAATTCCCGGTTTACTTCACCTCTTTTTACAGAGAAGGTATCGAACGAAAGCATCAATTCGTGAACCTGACCGAAGGTATCTTTAAAATATACAAAGCTCCTTACTCGAATGTGTCTTCCTCCGACCAAGTGAAATTATTGAAAATGCGCAAAATCACGAGCAATGACGAACGGGATACATTAATTACCAAAATGAAATCCGGTATCAATGCCAGCCTGATGCTGGACCTGATAAAAGAAATGCCGGATTTTCTGACTCCGTATCAAAATGAGGAAATGTATACTTATTCTTCCACGGATGTCGTTATAACAGACAACCGGGTAGCCAATGTCATTAGTTTCGAACAGAAAAAAGATATCCGTGCTCCTTTATACCGGGGAGAAATCTATATTGATTCGGAAAATTCAGCCTTGCTGCATGCCCGCTTCGAAATCAATCCCAAATACATCGCTCAGGCAGCAGGTATGTTGGTAGAAAAGAAAAGCCGTCTTTATAAGATTACACCTCAAAAGGTGATTTACACGGTATCTTATAAATTATGGAACGGACATTATTATATCAACCATGTCCGTGGCGACCTTCATTTCAAAATAAAAAGGAAAAAGCAGTTATTCAATACATTCCCGCTTCATGCCTATTTTGAAATGGTCACCTGTAAAATAGATACTTCGGACGTAAGCCGTTTTACCCGTAACGAAGTTCAACCAACCCGTACCATTTTTTCTGATACCCGCTTTGTATACGACAAGCAGTTCTGGGGAAATTTCAACATCATCCCTGCTGAGGAAAAATTAAATGATGCGATAAACAAGATTTCATCTAAAATCGAAGAAACGGAAAGTTACTGAATTTATCATCTGGTTTGTAAAATAATAAAGAGGGCCTTTTCTCAAAGGCCCTCTTTATAGGTTTAATAGGTATTAGTCTTTAAGGCAAAAAGATTGTTTAGGTTATCTGCATGCAAAGATGAAGCATTTTGGAAGACTGGGCAAATAAAAAAAGATATTCTACAACATATTTTTAATGTTATCGAAACTTATTTGCAGCTTCTTCTATTTTTTAACAAAATCACTTCACCAATTAAATATCAGTACTTATAAGAAAAAACATCAAATCTATTTGATTTTGAAGCAAATTAAGGCAAAATATTTCATTTACATACAAGATTATCACTTTTTTCAATCAAATCGCATTAAAGATATAGTTTATAAGACTTGCAAACACGTTATTCATTTTTTAATATTTCAATACATATGCAAAAAAGGAGATACCCATAAAAAAGCATTAAATTTGCAGCATGTACCGAGGTGACATTAGGTACTAATCTTTTATTAATTATTTCAATAAATATGTATACCATTATCAAGCAATTAGAGATTTCGGCAGCTCACAGCCTGTCGCTCTCTTATCCCAGTAAATGCGAAAATCTGCATGGTCACAACTGGATTATTACCGTTTACTGTCGTTCCAAAGAGCTGAACGCCGATGGAATGGTTATCGACTTCAGCCAGATCAAACAAGTAGTGAAGGGTCAACTCGACCACAAAAACCTAAATGATGTGCTATCATTCAACCCTACCGCAGAAAATATAGCAAAATGGATATGCGACCAATTACCCACTTGCTACAAAGTGGAAGTAAAAGAATCCGAAGGAAATACAGCCATCTATGAAAAAGATTAACGAAATATTCTACAGCCTTCAGGGAGAAGGCTTTCATAGCGGGACACCTGCCATATTTATACGTTTCTCCGGCTGCAATTTAAAATGTAGCTTCTGCGATACGAAATATAAAGAAGGTACATATATGTCCGACAATGAGATTATAGAGGCAATTTCTTCTTTTCCTGCAAATACAGTTATCCTGACAGGAGGCGAACCTTCTCTCCAGATAGATGACGCTCTTATCGAATTACTGCATAAGGCAGGTAAATATATATGTATAGAGACAAACGGAACCCATCCGCTTCCTTCCGGTATTGACTGGATTACTTGTTCCCCCAAAGAAGATGCTCCCGTCCGCTTGGAGCATATCAATGAGGTGAAAGTGGTTTACACAGGACAAGATTTATCAGCTTATGCTGCTTTAAAAGCGGACTGGCATTTCCTACAACCTTGCTCCTGCTCAAATACGGAAGAGGTGGTCGATTATATCCTCTGTCATCCCGAATGGCGCCTCAGCCTGCAAACCCATAAACTGATTGATATCAGGTAGGTGAAACCATGACTTCGGACAATGGCCTACCCGTCAGCTTACTTTCTATATAAGCCAGAATATCGAATGTTTTCAATAGCTGACGTTCATACTTATCCTGTCTGACCGGAATAATCTCCTTACGGAATTGCTGCCATAGTTTATCCTTAGATTTCCGGTAAACAGGCAACGGATATGCTTTGATAAAACGGAACAGCAATTTTTCCGTCCGGTACGTTTGTTTCTCGTAACGGATATTACGTTTGATGGAGTTGATCTCATTATCAAAGAAATCATAATTGCCCAACTCTGCCTGAACCAACAAATTTATCAACCGGGCTATTTTATAAGAGGGAAACGTATGGTATAGCTTACCCGAACCAAAGATATTCTTCATGCTTTTCCGTGCCCGGTTGATGTCCCCCAGACAGAGATACAGGATAGGCAAGGTCAAGTTAAGCTTTAGCTGCGTTTCCAAACCGAGCTGGGAGATTTTCTTAAAAAGGTCTTCCTCTTTACTTTCCATCAAATGAAGAGCCTCTTCAAAACAGCCTGTATTCAGTAATGCAGAGAATTTATACAAATAAACCATGGCATGAACTTCAAGTATAAACCCAATGGGATAATCCCCTTTTGTAATATCCTCCAGACAAGAAATAAAGTAAGGCATTTCATCGTATAGACCAGCAACGTGCAAACTATCCATCACCCCTTGTATCGCACTTAAATAATAAAGCGGAGGGCTCTGAATCAGATGTTGGTTTGTTTCAAACAGGGTAATGAGTTCTTTATAGAAACGGATAGCCGATTTATAATTGCCTGTATTCAGATAATAAGTTGCCTGAAACAGAAGATGCAGCTTTCTTGCCTCAAATCCTTTATAAGAACTGTTGGCTATCAGGTTAAGTTCGCTCAACACCAAATCATTCAAATTCCCTTTTTGTTTCTCGGAACGGGCATATCCCTTATAGGCTATGCGATATTTCAGAATATCATATAATTGCAAATGCAGGTTGACATTACGGGAATATTTCATTATATCGTGAATCTTCATCTGTTTGCTTACCAGTTCCCGTTCGCTAAGCCCTTCAAATCCCAGAGCACTGAGATATTTCAATTCGGTCCGTCGAATAAGCAGTTGTAACGGGTCATTTTCACTGGCTAAAGCAAGCCTTTTCGCTTTTTCAAGTTCAACAAAGGCAGCATCAAACAAGGAACGTTCAAATAATATATCAGCTTTTGTAATAGCACTGAAAATAGCAGCCTGCATATCTTGTTTATCCCGTAAATGTTCCAGGCAATCCAGTACCACACGATATAAATGTTTAGTTGCCATTTCCAGTCCTTTACCATCCAGTTGGTGGCAATATTGCTCATAAATCTCATCCGGTGAAAGTTCGCTGTTTATTAAATCAAAAAGGATCATGTAATTCTTCTCCCCGCTTTGAATACCCGTATATAAACGGAAATAACGTTTTTCTGCCTTGGTCAATGACCGTACAAGCAGGACTAACTGATCTGATATTGTGGACGTTTTCATAAATATACTTTATTGATTTTTATAAGATTATCTTTTTTCAAGGGCATAAATCTATCAATTTAGGTTTATCTTTACAAACAAATTATATATAAAAGGATTCATTTTATAAATCTATATTTGCACTACTTCATTGTTATCACTTAATTTATATAAAAAACCAACATGGAAACGACTCAAACAGCAGGAAGAAAAATCTTGGTAGTAGGCAGCAGCAATACGGATATGGTAATCAAAGCCCGTCATTTGCCACGCCCGGGAGAGACGATTTTAGGAGGTTCCTTCTTTATGAATCCGGGAGGGAAAGGAGCTAATCAAGCAGTTGCCATAGCACGCTTGGGCGGACTGGTTACTTTTATTTGCAAAACGGGTAGTGATATATTCGGCCACCAGTCCCAACAACTTTTTGAAGAGGAAGGGATCAATACTTCTTATATTTTTTCGGATTCCGAACATCCTTCCGGAGTTGCATTAATCACTGTCGACGAAAGCGCAGAAAACTGTATTGTTGTCGCTTCCGGAGCCAATGCCAATTTATTACCATCCGACCTAAATAAAGCAGACGAAGCTATCGCGGAAGCCGACCTGATACTGATGCAACTCGAAATTCCCATGGAAACAGTGGAATATGTTGCAGAGCAAGGGCATCGCCTTGGAAAGAAAGTAATTTTAAATCCGGCTCCGGCTCATCCGCTATCTCCTTCCCTTCTGAAACACCTTTATATGATAACACCCAATGAAACGGAAGCCGAAATGATTTCCGGAATAAAAATAACGGACGAAGCATCTGCCATCGAAGCTGCAAAGGTTCTGGTCGGTATGGGAGTCCAAAACGTAATTATTACACTCGGTTCAAAAGGAGCTTTGGCTTATTGTGACAAGGATGTGGAAATGGTACCGGCACTGAAAGTCGAGGCTGTAGATACAACTGCCGCCGGTGACGTATTCAATGGTTCTTTAACAGTTGCTTTGTCAGAAGGACGCAGTCTGCCGGAAGCCGTACGTTTCGCCTGCAAAGCATCCGCCATATCCGTCACACGGGTCGGTGCGCAATCATCCGCTCCCTACCGGAACGAAGTAGATATATTCTAACCCTATAAATACATATTATTATGAAAAACACGATTTGGATCGCGGCAGCCATTACATTAATATGGAGTGGCTCCTGTTCCTCGCCGACAAAAAAAATAAAAGAACCCGCCCGGAAGACCTTTCTTATCACAGAAGAGCGGCTGATGGATAAGATTAAGGGAGGTTGGGCAGGACAAACTATCGGCTGCACATACGGCGGTCCTACCGAGTTTAAATATAATGGTACTATCATACAGGATTATGTTCCTATCTTATGGCCGGACCATTACATCAAATGGTGGTACGAACATACTCCCGAACTTTATGATGACGTCTACATGGACCTTACTTTTGTGAATGTGTTCGACCGCCTCGGACTGGATGCACCTGCCGATTCTTTCGCCGTAGCCTTTGCCAACGCCGGTTACACTTTATGGCATGCAAACCAGGCGGCACGCTACAATATCCTGCAAGGACTTATGCCTCCCGCTTCCGGACATTGGCTGAACAATCCGCATGCCGATGACCTGGATTACCAGATAGAAGCTGATTATGCCGGGCTTATGTCGCCGGGTATGCCCAATACCGCCTCCGAAATATCAGATAAAATAGGACATATCATGACCTATGGAGACGGTTGGTACGGAGGCGTATATATAGGTGCCATGTACTCACTTGCCTTTATTTCCGATGATATCGAATTCATTGCTACGGAAGCATTGAAAACAATACCCGAAAAAAGTAATTATTACCAGTGTATGAGTGATGTTATCCGGTGGCACAAAGAATTTCCTGATGACTGGAAAAGGACCTGGTTTGAATGTGAAAGGAAATGGACGGAAGAAGTTGGTTGCCCGGATGGCGTATTCATGCCTTTCAGCATCGATGCGGTCATCAACAGTGCCTATATTCTGATTGGATTACTGTATGGAGAAGGTGATTTTTACAAAACGATGGACATTGCAACCCGTTGCGGACAAGATTCTGATTGTAACCCGGCTTCTGCAGCCGGTATCCTCGGCACAATTATAGGCTACAACCTGATACCGGACCGTTGGTTGGATAACCTGAAAGAGGTTGAGGATATGAATCTCGCCTACACAGATATCTCATTGAAAAAAGCGTACCAAATGAGTTTCAATCATGCACTGCAAATGATAGGACGCAATGGAGGAACAATAAACGGACAGGAAATTACCATTATTTGCCAGCACCCTGTCCCCGTCCGTTACGAAAAATCATTCGAAGGGCTCTACCCTATTGAGCGTATCAATCTGTATAAAGAAATTCAGGATGTACAAGAAGTTAAAACAACCGGAACAGGTGTTGTTTTTAAAGGCCTCGTTCATTGTCCTGATGATAAATATGTGGCAAAAGTAGAAATGTATATGGATGGGGTATTAACGGAAACAGCCAATCTCCCTGCATCTTATCTCAAACGCCGTAATGAGTTGTTTTGGAAATACAGGATACCTAAAGGCGAACATGTATTCACCTTTAAATGGCTGAACCCGGTCTCTAATGCTTCTGTAAAATTCAATGACGTTTTAGTGTATTCCGACGCGCTGAGGAATGTCGCAGACAGTCATAACGATTAAGCATCTAAAAATTTAATACCATGAATAAACTTCTTCCTTTAATTTGTACAGTCCTGTTCTTAGTTGCCTGCACAGGAAAAACGGTTAAAAACGGATTTAATGAAGAGAATACCCAATCCGTCAGCTTAATCCTTGATACGGATTTAGGTCCCGACTATGATGACGTTGGAGCCTTTGCTGTTATGCACGCATTAGCAGACAGCGGAGAGGTCAATATTCTTGCTACCGTATCATCAAACTGTGATGAAAGGGTTATTCCTTGTATCGAAGTATTGAACACATACTTTAAGCGCCCGGATATTCCTGTCGGTGCTCCGAAAAGTAAAAATGGTGTATCGCTGACGACCTGGCATAAAACAAAATGGACAGATATCTTGCCTGACAAATATCCGCATAAGACAGCAAAAACATCCGATGCCCCCGATGCGGTTAAAGTATATCGCAAGGTACTCAGTTCCCAGCCGGATAATAGTGTTGTAATTTGTACGATAGGTTTCTTCACAAACCTGAGTAACTTATTACAATCCGAAGGAGATGAGTATAGCCGTCTTAATGGCAAAGACCTGGTTGCCAAAAAAGTAAAACATTTAGTATCTATGGCGGGTGTTTTCCCAAAAGGCAAAGAGTTCAACGTCTTTTGCGATGCAGCCTCATCACACATTGTGGCAGAACAATGGCCTACTGAAATTATATTCAGTGGTTGGGAAATCGGAAATGTAGTCCTTACAGGTAAAAAACTGGTACAAATGAATACCGAAAACGATCCGGTAAAAGAAGCCTATGCCCTCAGCTTCGCCGAAGGAGACCCCGACGGACGTATGAGTTGGGACCAGACTGCCGTATTGGTTGCCATCAAAGGATATGAACCTTATTATACGGCAGAACGGGGTACATTCAAAGTCGTGGATGAAGAGGGAAACAACGACTGGGAACCCAACGAGAAAGGGAAAGACCTTCGCCTGATTGAAAAAATGCCGCATAAAGAAATGGCAGCTTTATTAGAAAATTATATGATGCATCAACCATTAATTAAATAGAGAAAGCTATGTTTATCGTACAAAATTATTCATTGGCAATTGCTTTCTGTGTAGTCACAATGCTTTGTTGGGGCTCGTGGGGAAACACACAGAAGCTCGCTTCCAAAACATGGAGGTATGAATTCTTTTATTGGGATTATGTAATCGGAGTATTACTCTTTTCCATCCTTTCCGCTTTTACGTTGGGAAGTACAGGAACAGAAGGGCAAAGTTTTTTGCTTAACCTGGCACAAGCAGACTGTATGAATATGGGAAGTGCTTTTTTGGGTGGTATTGTATTCAATGCTGCTAATATTTTATTGTCGGCGGCAATAGCTATTTGCGGAATGTCGGTTGCATTCCCTGTCGGCATAGGTTTAGCACTGGTACTCGGGGTTCTTGTTAACTATTTCGGATCGGCAAAGGGAGAACCGATGTATATATTTATCGGCGTTGTTTTCATCACTATAGCCATTATACTTAATGGGCTGGCATACAAAAAAGCATTGGTCGGATCGAAAAAGGTATCAGGCAAAGGCATTCTTATTTCCATCGCCGCCGGTATTATCATGGCATTCTTCTACCGCTTTGTTGCTGCTTCAATGGACCTGGGAAACTTTGCTAATCCGGCTCCGGGAAAACTAACTCCTTATACTGCCGTATTTATCTTCTCATTAGGTGTATTCGCCAGTAATTTCATATTCAACACGATTGCAATGAAACGCCCGGTTGAAGGAGAACCTGTCTCCATATCCGGTTATTTCAAAGGAAATCTAAGTACACATCTGGTTGGTATTTTAGGTGGAGTTATCTGGTGCATAGGACAATCATTCAGCATGATTGCATCCGAAAAGGCTGGAGCAGCCATCTCATATGGACTGGGACAAGGTGCCACGCTCGTTTCTGCTTTATGGGGAATATTAATCTGGAAAGAATTTAAAGGAGCCCCCAAGGTGTCAAACCAACTGAATATGGGTATGTTTATTCTATTCATTATCGGCTTGGGCTTCCTTATTTATGCAGGGGCATAGATTGTACAAAGGGAGAAAGGAACCGGATAATCTCACAATACATCAGGAAAGTGGAAATTGTCTTTTTATCAAAATGTCAATAGACCCTGTTCCTGTGTCGCCTGCATGACCATCATAGCGTGAGAGATTGAAAATACGCCGCTCTCGCAAGGTTCAGCTTTACCACTTTGTTGCCGCAGATAGCATAATACTTGCTAATTGGTTAGAGACGGAAATTAATTTATTAGACGCGGATGACGCGAAAAACGCGGATTAATACATGTTATTTGCTTATTAATCCGCGTTTTTCGCGTCATCCGCGTCTAATCATATTGTTACGTTTGTCAGGTGATAATAATCTATCTAATATTAGCGTCAAGTCCAGCTTTATAACCATTCCAGCATTGCGTTTCTGTTTAATAACATTGGAAAACAAAACATATATGGTTTAAAATCAAAACACCTATGCTTTAAAGTCAAAACATAGGTGTTTTGCCGCGCAGATTATTGGATTTTTATGCGCAGATAGTTGGAATTAGTACCGGTACTAATTTAAATTACCCTCCGAGTAAATAAAAAAAGGTCCCGAATTCCATATAAATCCCCTTTATTAACGCTGAAAAATGTTCAATCTCCCCTAAAAACGCTTTCACAAACACATGCCCAGTCAGCAAAAAAGGCTTTATTCTATTAAAATGTCAGCCAATAGCTAAAAAGGGTGACATTACACAATATAAAAAAGACAGCCTAAACGTTGAAGTAACGCTTAGGCTGTCTCACAAAAGTTCATGATGTTATTTATAGGGTATACTTTACTTCCATTCCTCTGAAGTCATCATCAATCCAACCATTGTCATAAACCAAATGGCCGTTTACGAATGTCTGTGTTACTGCATGATGGAATGTATAGCCTTCAAAAGGAGACCAACCACATTTATAGAGGATATTCTCTTTTTCCACCGTCCATGTCTTTTGCGGGTCTACCAGAACCAAATCGGCATAATAACCGGGGCGGATATAACCACGGCGATCTATACGAAATAGTTCTGCCGGCATATGAGCCATCTTCTCCACTACTTTTTCATAAGTAAAACGTCCCTCTGAAGCCAGTTCCAACATAACAATCAACGAATGCTGAACCAACGGACCGCCGGAAGCCGCTTTCAGGCAACTGCCTTCCTTCTCTGAAAGAAGGTGTGGGGCATGGTCGGTTGCCACAATATCGATTGTATTATTATTGACAGCATCACGCAGGGCGGTACGGTCTTCCAATGTCTTAATAGAAGGATTCCATTTAATACGATTACCGAACAACTTATAATCTCCATCATGGAACCAAAGATGATGTACACAGACTTCTCCCGTTATCTTTTTCTCACTCAACGGATGCTTATTACTGAGCAAAGTCAATTCTTTCGCTGTAGAAAGATGCAGGATATGCAAACGGGAATTCAGGCGGGTGGCAAGTTCCACGGCCTCTGAAGAAGATGCGTAACATGCCTCTTCACTACGTATTTTGCTATGGAAGGATATATCCAGGTCTTCCCCGTATAAATTGGTATAATAAGCAATATTATGTTTGATCACCTCCTCTTTTTCGGCATGGATAGCTATCAGCATGCCGGCTTCCCCGAAGATACGTTCCAGACTCTCCTTTTTATCCACCAGCATATTTCCGGTTGAAGAACCGAGGAATAACTTTAAACCTGGAATGCGTGTGCGATCCAGTTTGCGTATCTCATCCATATTATCATTGGTTCCTCCAAAGAAGAAAGAGTAGTTGACTGCTGATGTCTCGGCTCCACGCTGTAATTTCCATTCCAGTTCGGACAACGTCGTAGTCTGCGGTTTGGTATTCGGCATATCCATGAAAGAAGTAACTCCACCGGCTGCGGCAGCACGGCTCTCACTGGAAATATCTCCTTTGTGAGTCAATCCCGGTTCGCGGAAATGAACCTGGTCGTCGATAGCACCCGGCAACAAATACTTGCCTTTGGCTTCTATTATTTTACCTTCGAGGGCGGAAGGAGGAAGTTCTCCCTCATAAACGGCTGCGATCTTATCGTTTTCAATCAGGACGGAACCGTTAAAGGTGCGTCCTTCATTTATGACTGTGGCGTCTTTTATCAGTGTCTTGCTCATACTTTCTTTTGTTTTAATATTCACAAAAGTAGAGATTTCTTCTGATATATAAAAAACATCAGCCTGTCAATCACGACAGGCTGATATCGAATTTAGCACGAACAATCTCGATCTCTAATATAGTAAATTATTAAGACTCAATAATTCGTAAACAGGAACAATAAAGCGGCAAGGGCAGCACCTGTTATCGGTCCTACAACCGGAATCCAGGCGTATCCCCAATGGCTACTCCCCTTTCCTTTGATAGGCAAGATAAAGTGCATAAGACGTGGAGCAAAATCACGTGCCGGGTTAATTGCGTATCCGGTTGGTCCGCCCAGCGACAAACCGATAACCCACACAGTAAAGGCAACAGGTATAGCACCTATCGAACCTAAACCGATTGGCAAGGTACCTTTCCCATCTTCCATGGTTACTGCACCTCCTGTTATATAAAAAACGACAAACATTAGAACGAAAGTTCCGACAACTTCCGCGATAAAATTTAATAATGTATTTTTTATCGCCGGAGAAGTTGCAAAAACTCCCAACTGAGTTTCCTTATCACTGGTTATGTCAAAATGGTCTTTATAAACCAGCCACACTAAAAATGCGCCGATAGAAGCTCCGAGTAATTGAGCTATAATATATCCGCCCACCTCACTCCAGGGGAAAGAACCAGCAATGGCAAGCCCGATAGTGACAGCCGGATTCAAATGAGCTCCACTATACGGTCCGGCTACAACAACTCCAATAAAGACACCCAATGCCCAAGCTGTTGTAATCGCCAACCAACCGGCACCGTGTCCTTTCGTGTTCTTCAGGCATACATTGGCAACAACGCCGCCTCCCATCAGAAGAAGCAAGGCTGTTCCTATTAATTCGGCTAAAAATGGTGTCATAGGGTATTACGATTTAAATCAAATTAAATTATCACATCTTTTCTTATTCGGAAGCCCAGTCAAGCGAACGTCCAACGGCTTTATGCCAGCCTTCCAGCAATGTATCGACTTCTTTCTGAGCCATCTCGGCACTAAACACTTTATCCAACGACCATTGTTCTTTCAGTTCATCCACGTTTTTCCAATAACCGACAGCCAGCCCGGCCAGATAAGCAGCTCCCAAAGCTGTTGTTTCAAGCACCTGCGGACGTACTACCGGACAATTACTGATGTCAGCCTGGAACTGCATAAGGAAATTATTCGCTATGGCTCCACCATCCACACGGATTTCTTTCGGACGGGTGTGAATATCGTTTTCCATAGCAGTAAGAACATCATACACTTGGTAACATATACCTTCAAGAGCTGCACGCGTAATATGCGCCGCACTTGTTCCACGAGTGATACCTATAATTGTTCCACGAGCATACTGGTCCCAATGGGGAGCACCCAAACCGGTCAGAGCCGGAACAAAATAAACACCGCCGTTATTCGGTACGGAATTTGCCATTGCTTCCGTAATTGCAGCATCACGTATCAATCCCAATTCATCACGTAGCCACTGTACAACAGCACCACCAACGAACACACTGCCTTCAAGCGCATAAACAACCTCACCATTAATTTTCCAGGCAATGGTTGTCAGCAAATTATTCTGGGAAATAACGGGCTTGTTTCCTGTATTCAGGATCATGAAACAACCGGTTCCATAAGTGGTTTTTATCATCCCCACATCCGTGCAGAGTTGTCCAAAAAGTGCAGCCTGCTGGTCACCAGCCATACCGGAAACCGGAATACCGGTTTTAAATAAAGGGGTACTTGTCTGACAGTAAACTTCACTGCTGCTTTTTACTTCCGGCATCATAGAGAGAGGAATATCGAACAATTCCAGCAATTCCTTATCCCATTTCTGTGTATGAATATTGAACAACATCGTGCGGGAAGCATTCGTAATATCTGTAATAAAATGAGTACCGCGCGTCAGTTTCCAAACTAACCAGGAATCTATTGTGCCGAAACACAATTCACCCCGTTCGGCCCGTTCGCGAATGCCCTTTACATTATCTAATATCCAGCGTATCTTAGTTGCGGAGAAATAAGCGTCAATAATCAATCCGGTCTTTTCCTGAATCATAGTAGCATATCCCTGTGCTTTCAGTTCTTCACAGAAATCGGCTGTACGCCTATCTTGCCAGACTATTGCATTATATACGGGGAAACCTGTTTCCCTATCCCAGATAATTGTTGTTTCGCGCTGGTTTGCGATACCGATACAAGCAATATGTTCATCGGTAACATCTGCTTTAGCCATTGCCTCTTTGATAGCAGACGACTGTGTATACCAGATTTCATTAGGGTCGTGTTCCACCCAACCCGGTTTCGGGAAATACTGCTGAAACGGGTTTTGTGCAAGTGTTATAATGGTTCCATGATGGTTAAACAGGATAGCTCTTGAAGAAGTAGTACCCTGGTCTATAGCCAACACATATTTACTTTTAAGGTCCATACAAATTCAATCTTTAAATTCTTACATTAATCCAATACATAATTAGAGGCAACTTTCGTAAATTGCTTTTTCTGTTCTATCTTCCAAGCCTCATCCTTGCCTAATTCTTCTGTTAATATATCAGCAACTACAGGAGCTACCTCTACAGCCGCACGGGCATCCAGGAACAACAGGCGAAGACGACGAGCCAAAATATCTTCAATGGTGCGAGCCATTTCATTCCGGATAATCCAGACAATCAAACCTCTCGTATAAGCATAACGAGGATGCAACTTCTCTTCCATTTCCGGAGATGAAGCCTCAAACTTGCGTATGTCATCCTCATCCGATCCAAATACATACAAAGGATTATTGAAATCCGGATTAGGACGGGCGCCATGTATCATATAATGTTCAGTTACACACTCCTCTATCTGTATATTCATATCACGAAGTGCATAATCAATCGTATCCTGTGCCATTCTACGGTAAGTAGTCCATTTACCTCCGATAATCGTTACCAATCCAGAGTCTTCACGCATCAGTTTATGGCTACGGGAAATTTCTTTTGTTTTCTTTCCTTCATCACGGGGCGCAGCAAGAGGACGAAGACCTGCAAATACAGATTGTACGTCACTACGTTTCGGCGGACGTGTCAAATAATTGCCTGCCGTATCCAAAATAAACTGGATTTCCTTTTCCAGTGCTACGGGTTCCATTACCGATTTATCCATCAATGTATCTGTAGTCCCTACCACCACTTTATTGTGCCAGGGGACAGCGAACAGCACACGTCCATCAGATGTTTTTGGTATCATAACGGCATAATCGCTATCAAGGAAAGAAGATTCCAGGATAAGGTGCACTCCCTGGCTGGGACGTACGATCGGACGTTTTTCCGGCTTATCCATCTGCAGGATTTCATCAGCGAAAACACCTGTTGCATTGATCACGGAGCGGGAACGTACTTTATATACTTTACCGCTTTCTTCATCGCGTACTTCCGCTCCACAAACTTTACCGGCTTCATCTTTCAGCAAGCCTACCACATTCGTGTAATTAAGCACACAAGCTCCGGCATCCACAGCCGTACGAGCCAGGTTAACAGCAAGGCGGGAATCGTCAAACTGCCCGTCATGATAAAGTACACCGGCTTTCAATCCTTTACTGCGAAGCTTGGGTATTTTACGGACAGCACGTTTCGGGCCTATACATAAAGACCGTCCGAAGCCCAGACGACCAGCCATCAAATCATACATTGTAAGACCGATAGCATAGAAAGGTCCTTCCCACCAGCGATAACAAGGAATTAGAAAGGTTTGGTCTTTTACCAGATGAGGAGCATTTTTTCGTAGTAACCCGCGCTCATGCAATGCCTCAAACACCAGCATTACATCTCCTTGTGCCAAATAACGTACTCCACCATGTACCAGTTTCGTACTCCGGCTGGAGGTCGCTTTAGAAAAATCCGATCTTTCGAATAAAGCAACAGAATATCCACGCGTTGCTGCATCCAATGCAACACCCAGCCCCGTAGCTCCACCGCCTATTACTATGAAATCGAAATCTTTTCCAGTGTCTAAAAATTGAGAAATTAATAACTCACGTTTCATATTACGCATCTTTAAAGATTAACATCTACAAATCTAACAAATAAAATCTGATAAAAAATGCGTTATGAAATAATTAAGACAGAAGGCTTTACACAACTCAGGCACGAAAACCCGTTCTCCACTTTGAATATTAAAAGATGGGAAACGGATGGTCCGTGCCTGAATTTAAGAAATATTATTCAAACATCTTGTCAATACCCCCTACATCGGTAGGTATCTGTTTGCGATCTTCTTCGTTTGTCGTTTTACAAGGATTTTTATATTGTTCAGGAACTTCGAAATCTTCCGTCTCAGAATAGTTCAAAGTCTTGTCTGCATACACTTTCTGCATATATAAGCCGTAGACAGGCAATGCCATGCTGGCGCCCTGTCCATCTTGCAAGCGGTCGAAATGTATAGAACGGTCTTCACCTCCTACCCAGCAACCGGACACTAAACTCGGAGTAAATGCCATAAACCAACCATCGGAGTTGTTCTGCGTCGTTCCTGTCTTCCCTCCCATTGGAGCTTTGATTCCATAACGGAAACGAACACGGCTACCTGTACCTCCATCCATAACGCTGCGCAACATATAAAGCATTTTATAAGAAGCTTCTTCTGTCAAGACTTCGCTCATTTGAGGATTAAAGTTGGCTATCGTATTCCCATACGGATCTTCAATATGGGTTACATAAAGAGGCTCTACACGAATACCTCTATTTGCAAATGTTGTGTAAGCACTCACCATCTCCGCTACCGAAACATCCGGTGTACCCAAGCAAACGGATATAACCGGGTCGATATGATTTTTCAAACCGAATGAATGCAACAAACGTACGAAAGTATAAGGAGACATCTGTCCCATCAGCCATGCTGTTACCCAGTTATCCGAATTTTGTAATCCCCATTGGATGGACACTTTTTCACCGACACGTTTAGCACTGGCATTACGTGGGGTCCACAATATGCCATTCTCATCAGTTAACTGTTGCTGCACATGCAACATTTCATCGCAAGGGCTAAATCCTTCGATCATAGCCAGCGAATAAAGAAACGGTTTAATGGTAGAACCTATCTGACGACGTCCACCGTTCACCATATCATATTGAAAATCATTATAGTCTATACCACCGACATATGCTTTGACATGTCCGCTCCGCGGGTCCATAGACATAAAACCGGTACGAAGGAAACTCTTATGATAACGGATGGAATCTAAAGGAGACATTATGGTATCCCTTGGTCCGCTCCAGGTAAATACCCGCATTTCCACAGGTTTCTTAAATTCTTTCCGTATCTCGTCTTCTTTCATTCCGCTCTTCTTCAATTCACGGTAACGGTCGGTCTGGTGCATTGCACGTATCATCATCGTATCAACCTGACCGGCTGAAACAGAACGGGAGAACGGGGCATAACTTCTACCTTGCTTTTCTTTAAAGAAAGAAGGTTGCAAAGTCTTACTGAAATGTTCCTGTACCGCTTCTTCCGCATACTTCTGCATGCGTGAATCTATGGTTGTATAGATTTTCAAACCGTCGGTATAAATATTATAATTGGAACCATCGGCTTTCTTATTCTTATTACACCAGCCATATAAAGGATTGGTTTCCCATGCTAATGAATCTTCACTGAATTTCTGGGATTGCCAGGATGCATAATTCTTTCGCTCCGGTTTCTTTGCCATCATTACCAAACGAAGATATTCACGGAAATAAGGAGCCGGACCGTCTTTATGGTCCATACGGGTAAAACGAAGTGTAAGAGGTAATGTTTTCAAAGAGTCACATTCCGCCTTACTCAGATAACCGGCTTTCTCCATCTGCTCCAATACGGTATTACGGCGCCCACGTGTACGCTCTGGTTGTCGCACCGGATTGAAATAAGAAGGGTTTTTACACATCCCAATCAACGTTGCGGCTTCTTCTATTTTTAAATTCTTGGGAGTCGTTCCAAAATAGACGCGAGAAGCCGACTGAATACCAACGGCATTATACAGGAAGTCGAATTTGTTCAAATACATATTGACAATCTCTTCCTTGGTATAGAAACGTTCCAACTGTACGGCTATCACCCATTCGATAGGTTTTTGGAACAAACGTTCCATGATATTATCGGCGCTGGGCGAAAATAATTGCTTGGCAAGCTGTTGGGTAATCGTACTACCTCCACCACCGCTTTTTTGCATCAAAAGACCACGCTTCACAACTGCACGAAATAGCCCCTGTGCATCAATGCCACTATGTTCGGAAAAACGAATATCTTCTGTTGCTATTAATGCCTTTACCAAATAAGGAGACAGGTCCTGGTAATTGACATATATACGGTTATCTTTACTATGTGCGTAGGATCCCAGTACTTTACCATCGGAAGAGATGACCTGGGATGCATATTTATCTATCGGATTTTCAAGTTGTTCTACCGGAGGCATATAACCGATAGAACCATTGGCAATTGCTGTAAACAACAGGGCTACTATTCCTACCCCTGCGGCAAACAACACCCAAAATGCAATAATAATACCTTTTGTTACTTTTGAAGCCATTCTTTATTTTCGTTATTCAGTCGGCAAAGGTAATAATTTATTGCCATACAAATAAGTAAATCTGTCGTTATTCTACCAACATGATTACCCCCAAACTCATCAATCCGATGAATATCCAAAGAATGACACCTTGCACCATAGGACGTACCCCAACATGTTTAATCACCTTACGGGACAAGCCACTGCCTATTAAAAATAAAGTTACCGTCAACCCTTTCTTTGCAGTCCAGACAAGTGAAGAACTTACCACCTCAGGAATGGATAAAAATGTATTTGCAACCATAGCCAATATAAAAAAGAAAATGAACCAGGGAATACTAATTTTGGCACCTTTCTGTTTGAACAGGAACATGGTTGCAATTGTAACCGGAATAATCCAAAGCGCACGGGTCAGTTTAACCATCGTTGCTATTTCAAGCGCTTTCTCACCATAAGCAGCTCCGGCACCCACTACCGAACTGGTATCGTGTATAGCTATTGCCGCCCACATTCCGAACTGCTCTTGTGTCATTCCTAACAAATGCCCGATAGGAGGAAAAATAAATAAGGCGATGGCATTTAATATAAAAATCGTTCCGAGTGACATGGACATTTCATTATCATTCGCCTTCACCACCGGGGCAACAGCAGCTATTGCACTTCCCCCACAAATAGCCGTACCTGCAGAAATCAAATAAGCAGTCTTTTTGTCCATCATCAGACGTTTACCCAGATACATTCCCAAAACGAGAACTGCAACTACAGACACAACTGTAAAAATCATTCCGTCTTTTCCTGTTTGTAAAGATTCATGCAAATTCATGCCAAAGCCCAGACCTACGACTGAAAACTGCAATAAATATTTAGAAGTCTTTTTACTGAACACAGGAAACGGTTGCCCTGCTGTCATTCCTAAAGCAAGACCTAAGAACAAGGCTATAGCCGGTGAAATAAAGGGCATCAGGCAAAGAATAAAAAGAAGGATAAATAATGGTTTGTTGTACTTTGTCAAAACTTGCTCAATTGTATTCATCTGTTTATATCACTTATGTTTTTATTTTTCAGCCGGCAAAGATACAACAGATAAACCGTCCAAAGGTTATCAAAATACCGAATAGATTATAACTTTAAGTTATGATATACAACATGTTCTTAATTATTATATCTTTGTGAAAGTTTATTACAAATTGAATAACAAATATATGAGAAAAACAAACTCTCTTTTTTGTTTTGCTTTGCAAATAGCCAAAATCCTGTTTGGTACGCAGCTATTCATACTGCTATTAACAGCTTGTAGTGATGACTCCAGAAACTCAACTACCGATCCGATGCCTTGGTCATATAGTGATGATATGGACGAAACAGTCTTACCGGGAAATGATTTTTATGAATATGCTTTAGGAGAATGGTTAGGAACGGCGACACTTCCCCCCGGACAAAATATTTATGGTATTAATGAGGAAGCTTATGATAAACAAATAGAAAATATTAAAAAGCTGCTTGATTCTACAAATGACCCTACTATTACTAAACTGCGACAAGACGGAACAAATAATCAGCTAACGGAACAAAACAGTATCAATGCTTTGAAAAAGCATTTACAATCAGTTCAAAATATATATTCGGAAGCAGATTTATTGAAAGCTATCGGAAAAATTATCAGCTTAGGATACAAACCATTCTTTTCTGTCACAGTAGCACCTATTAATGGAATTTTTGCACCTCGCCTAAATGCAGGATACACCTTTTATTCGGATTCTTACTACTATCAACCGGGAGGTACCAATTTCAATACATATAAAGAATGGATTGCTTACTGCTTTCAAATGGTAGGATACAGTATAAATGACGCTTATCGAAAAGCGGATAACGCTATCAATATTGAACGTTCGATTGCAATCTGTACAAATCCGGATTCTTACACTTTAAAATATTGGAGTGATGCCGATAACTACAGTCGTTTAAAGAAGTTGTCGCAAGCAAGTACCAAGGCTGCATCTTCTATTTGGGATGTCTTTTTTGAAAGTATGGGATTAGATCCTCAACTCACAAAAATTTATGAACCTGCTATTCCCATTCTTGATATTATATCAGAGCAGGATACGGAAATATTAAAAGATTATATAGAAAATTGTATTATACAGAGTAATCGGGATTATCTGCCGATGGAATTCCGTCAAAAAGAAGAGGTATTATTCAATAATAAAATTCTGCCTGCAAATTCACTAATAAACAATGCTATAAAACAATTCATGACCTATCATATAAGCAAGCTGTATGTGGAAAAATATTTCGATCCTTCTTACAAACAGCGGGGTACAGAAATGGCCAATGAAATGAGAAACATATTTAAACGCCGCATAGAGAATCTGGACTGGATGAGTGGTACGACCAAAAGCAAAGCGATAGCAAAACTGGAAGCTATGAAATTTAATATCGGCTATCCTGATACATGGAATGAACTGGGTAGTCCCCGCTTAAGTGGCGACTGTTTTTGTACGGACATCATGCAGTGCAGAGAACAAAATTATAAATTCAACATCAGTATCTCCGGGAAATCCATTAAAGAGGGCTCTTGGGATTTTATAATTCCGAAAAAACCGTTATATATCGTAAATACATTTTATTATCCACCTCTCAACTCCTTGATTATTCCTGCAGCAATCATGCTTCCTCCTGTTTATGATTTATCGGTTTCTGATGCTTTCAATTATGCCGCTCTCGGAGCTACAACCATCGGACACGAGATGACGCATGGTTTTGATAACAATGGCTCACGATTCAACCAGGACGGTGTAGTTGAAGACTGGTGGACGCTTGCTGATAAACTGGAATTTAAAAAGAGACAGGATGCTTTCGTCGAATGTTTTAACTCTATGGAAGCATGGCCGGGATTACAAGCTGATGGCGAGAAGACACTTGGTGAAAATATTGCTGATTTGGGTGGTTTGGAAATAGCCCACCAAACTTTTATGGAGAAAAAAGCAAATGAGGGTTTCAAAGGCTCTGAACTGGAAGACCAGGAAAAGAAATTTTATCTGTCATTCGCCCAAGCCTGGAAAGCTATTTATACACAAGAATATGCGATTAAAGCAACCCAAACGGACGTGCACTCTTTACCCAAGCTCCGTGTTAATGGTATTGTGATTCATACGGACGCATGGTATAACGCATTTGATGTACAGTGGGGTGATAAATTGTTTATACAGGAAGATATGCGTACACATATCTGGTAAAAAAAGATAAGGAAAAAGGATACATTCAATAATTGAAGTATCCTCTTCCCTTAATTTTTAAACCAATTTGAACAAATTAAAGAACGTTCGAGATATCACATCCCAAACGTTCCAAACATAACTTTTTGTATTATGTAATACTAAAGGGTAAGGTTTTGGTAATATCTTATTTCCAAAAGGAAGTTGTATTTTAAAGAGAGTGTGATCTATTTGTACATGTTATCATAATATTTTTGATAATCTCCGGAAGTAACATTGTCCATCCAAGCCTGATTATCCAAATACCATTTTACCGTTTTCTCAATGCCTTCTTCAAACTGAAGACTGGGTTCCCATCCCAATTCATTTTTCAGCTTGCTGGAATTTATAGCATAACGTAAATCATGTCCTTTACGATCTGTTATATAGGTAATCAAATCTAAAGAATAGCCTTCCGGATTTCCTAACAGACGATCCACGGTTTTAATTATAACTTTTATCAGGTCTATATTTTTCCATTCATTAAAACCACCTATATTGTATGTATCCGCCGTCCTGCCCTGATGAAAAATGAGATCAATGGCACGAGCATGATCCACCACATACAGCCAGTCGCGTACATTCTCTCCTTTACCATATACCGGTAACGGTTTTCCATGACGTATATTGTTGATAAAAAGCGGAATCAGTTTTTCAGGAAACTGGTAGGGGCCATAATTGTTAGAGCAGTTCGTCACG
Source organism: Parabacteroides sp. (assembly GCA_019417325.1). GTDB lineage: Bacteria > Bacteroidota > Bacteroidia > Bacteroidales > Tannerellaceae > Parabacteroides. The sequence goes on from DXVO01000038.1 coordinate 225,965, forward strand.
ATAGTCGGCATACCATACGTGTCATGAAAGGCCCGGACAAAGTGGTCACTTCCCGCTTTACTTGCAGAGTACGGACTATGAGGCTGGTATTTAGTCTCCTCCGTAAAGAAAGTTCCGTCAAAATCCAACGCTCCATATACTTCATCGGTAGAGATATGATAGAAACGTTTCCCCTCATACTTTTCCGGCAGGGATTCCCAATACAGCTTGGCAGCTTGAAGCAGCGTCAGTGTGCCCATCACATTGGTTTGTGCAAAAGTGAACGGGTCCTTGATACTTCTGTCCACATGGCTTTCAGCGGCAAGATGGATGATGCCGTCTACTTGGTATCGCATCAACAGTTCTTGAATAGTTTCGAAATCACAAATATCCACTTTAACAAAGGTATAATTCGGTTTATCTTCTATATCTTTCAGATTCGTCAGATTACCAGCATAAGTCAGTTTATCCAGATTTATAATACGATATTCTGGATACTTGTTTACAAAAAGACGTACCACATGGCTACCGATAAAGCCTGCACCACCGGTTATAATTATGTTGCGTTTGAATGAATCCATATTTTTCAATTTTACTATATGTAGTTATTATTCGGCTTTCAATTCGAGAATACATTTTTTCAGCGAGTCTTTCCAATACGGGATCTTAATACCGAAAGTGTCCTTCACTTTTGTTTTATCCAGCACCGAGAAATGAGGACGTTCCACCTTACTGGGAAACTCGTCGCTGTAACAGGGCTGTATATCGCAACTATTACCACTCAAATCACAGATTTCTCTGGCAAAATCATACCAGGAACATACCCCTTCATTACTGAAATGATAGATACCCTGATGATCCAGTAATTTCTCTTCGATTATTTTATAGATCACAGCGGCAAGATCTCCGGCATAAGTAGGAGTGCCTACTTGGTCAAAAACCACTTTTAACGAATTCTTCGTGCCGGTCAATTGTCGCATGGTCTTTACGAAGTTCTTCCCGAAAGGCGAGTAGAGCCAGGCTGTGCGGAAAATGATATATTTACATCCTGACTTTACCAAAGCTTGCTCACCCGCCAATTTCGTCTTTCCATAGACACCCAACGGATCTGTTTCCCAAGTTTCACGGCAAGGAAGGTTTTTATCACCCCGGAACACATAATCAGTAGATATATGAATAAACGTAGCATCCGTCTCCCTGGCAGCAACAGCCAAATTTTCCACAGCTTTATTATTCAGCAAATCAGCCATAACAAAGTCATCTTCCGCCCTGTCTACATTTGTATAAGCAGCACAGTTTACAATCACATTCACCTGTTCCTTTTTCAACATACCACGGATAGCTGCCATATCTGTTATATCCAGTTCTTTTACATCTGTAAAGAGGTAACGGCTCCGGCTTTTCAATGATACCCTATGCATCTCATTGCCAAGCTGACCGTTGGCACCTGTAACAAGTATATTCATCATTCATAAAGATTAATATTGTAATCAAACGGGGAATCATAATCCTTCAACAAAGGATGTTTCAAATCCTTCTCGCTTAAAATAGCCTCGGCAACGGGTATTTTCCAATCAATACCAAGACCTTCATCGCGTAACTGAATACCACCATCTGCTTGCGGCGTATAGAAGTTATCGCACTTATATTGAAAAACCGCCGTTTCACTCAATACGGCAAAACCATGGGCAAAACCACGGGGGATAAAGAATTGGAGGTGGTTCTCCTCCGTTAGTTCCACCGCAACATGCTGCCCGTATGTAGGGCTTCCCTTGCGGATGTCTACCGCCACATCGAGTACGGCACCTCTTACACAACGCACCAGCTTACTCTGTGTAAACGGTGGGCTCTGAAAATGCAGACCGCGCATCACACCATATGATGACATACTTTCATTATCCTGTACAAAATGGACCGGCATCACTTTTTCATTGAACTCCCGTTGAGAAAAAGATTCAAAAAAATACCCCCTTCCATCTTTAAAGATGCGTGGTTCAATAACCACAACTCCTTCTATTCCTGTTTTTATAACCTCCATATTTCAATCCAAATTTTCTTTGCCTGTACGTTGCACTTCATCAATCACCTTGAGCAGATACTGACCATATTGGTTCTTCAGCATAGGCTTAGCAAGCTCACGCATCTTGTCTGCTATTATCCACCCCTTACGATAGGCTATTCCTTCCAGACATGCAACTTTCAAGCCCTGACGTTTTTCTATGACTTCTATATAAGTCGAGGCTTCCGCCAATGAATCATGTGTTCCCGTATCCAGCCATGCAAAACCACGTCCCAATGTCTGTACTTTTAGTTCACGGTCTTCCAGAAAACGTTGGTTCACTGTTGTAATTTCCTGTTCTCCACGTGTGGAAGGTTTGATATTCTTAGCCACTTCCACTACTTTGTTGGGATAAAAAATAGAGGCCCACCACTGCATAATTTAATTTGGGCTGTTCCGGCTTTTCTTCGATGCTCAGGCAGTTACCTTCCGCATCAAACTCCGCAACGCCATAACGTTCCAGATCGTTCACCCAGTAACCAAACACTGTGGCTTTCTGTTCTTCTTTTGCTATACGTACGGCATCACGCAACAGGGTACTGAATCCATTTCCGTGAAAGATATTATCCCCCAATACCAGACATACAGAATCATCACCAATGAATTTCTCACCAATAATGAATGCCTGTGCAAGACCATCAGGAGAAGGCTGTTCGGCATATTCGAACTTCACTCCGTAATCCGATCCATCTCCCAAAAGACGCTTAAAACCCGGCAGATCATAAGGTGTGGAAATAACCAAAATCTCACGGATACCTGCCAGCATCAAAACAGAAATAGGGTAATAAATCATCGGTTTGTCAAATATAGGTAAAAGCTGTTTGCTTACTCCCTTTGTGATAGGATACAAACGGGTACCGCTACCACCGGCAAGAACTATTCCTTTCATATGAATAAGTTACGGAACAACGACTCGCACAAGGCTTCCTCCGGATAGCTGTTGACCAGCCTTATCACCCGTCCCAGTTTCCAGACGGTATGAAAAAACATTCCACCGTTCTTCATTTCTTTCCCACAGTCATCGTACTGTCCGAAATTGCCTGCCAACTCAAATTATCCAGTGTCAACTGTTTCAAACTCACTTCAGATGCACCTTAAAAAAGATACCTCCCGAGAAATACTTTCCGTCGTTCAGTTCCGCCACCAAGTTGATGCAGTCTTTCCATAGGTAGTACTGCCCGCCCACGTTGACGGTCCGTGCGTCGTACTCGGCCATCAGGTTGAAGCCGTTCAGCATCTTGCGCCAAAAGCCTTCATCGGACAAACCTATACGGAAGTTCACACTTGCAGCTGGACGGTTCGTTTGCTCCACGTGAAGTTCCCTGTCCCATATAAAGGCGAGGAGTGTGCCTAAGTGTCGATACCCTCAAAGACAAAGTGCTTGGTCGCCGCCAAAGACCAGCGGGTGAAGTGGTAAATGCCTCCATTGTCATCACAGCTACTGATATCTCCTCTGCCCACATTATCATGAGTACCCGGGGCATCTGCACCAAATACTATCTGCGAAGTCCATTCTTTCCTCCAGCCCTCTTTCCACAACTGCAATCACCCATAAAATGAACGATCTTGGTTGGTGTACTTACCCCATACATGTTGCAGAAAGTAGGTAGAACCCGGCTCGGCATAGTTAATAGTACAGGTATAGCCCACCTTCAACCATGGAAAGATGTTGATGTAGTAATTAAAGGTATAATCTATCTCGTTGTTGTCAATGTCGTGCAAAGGCGTGAGATGGAACACATTGCTACCTAGCGTCGCGCTGCATATCTACAGTAGGCACATGGAGCAAACCCTTGTGTCGCGCAAGGCTTGTGATTTGGCTGGTATCACCCAACAGAGCAGGATTAACCAGCTGATGATGAAAGTATGTCTCATTTTGTACTATTCAGGATTTCGTTATACACATTTGCCACTTCATCGGCAATCCGTTCCCAGTCATATTTCTCCATGTCATAATCTATGTGACATGGCGCATTCTTCACTACCACTTCCAACTTCTTTGCCAATGTCTCCACATCCCCGCAAGGGAAATAATCTTCCTGTGGTAACCCTATTTCAAGGTTAGCAGGGATGTCACTTACCACCACAGGCACACCATAACTCATTGCCTCTAACAGAGCAATTGGTAGTCCTTCATGCGAAGAAGGCAGACAGTAACAACGACAGTTCGATAGCAACGAATGCAACTTCTTCCCTTTTATGAAGCCCGTCAACACCACACCGTTCTTCCGAGCCATATCTTTCAGATTACATGAATACTCATCCTCAAAGTCCGTATCACCTGCCAACACCAACTTACAGCTCTTTATTCTAATTTTTTCGCTTACGCTCAACAACTCATCTTCATTCTTCATTAAAGAAGCGTAAGCATCAATGAGGTGATGCAGGTTCTTTTCTGGAACAAAACGGCACATTCCGAGTATGTACTTACCTTTTTCGATACCTAACTCTTCAAAATATTCAGGATAGTCGCACATGTCAGCCTCTGGCACACCATTATATATAAGATGTACGTTCTTAGTCCGACCGTACTTTTTCTTGATAAGGTTGCGTATCACATCGGAAATGACAATCACCTCATCGGCAAACATACAGCCCATCCTTTCTCCGAGTTTCAGCATCGTCTTAGCAGCGAAGCCCCACTTGTCACGGTCATAATCTGGCCCATGGTGGGTAAACACCACCTTCATGCCCAACATCTTGGCGTAGGGCACAAGTAATGCAGAGCCGATAGCATGAATGTGGAGAATTTCCACACCAAGTTGTTTCGCTTTGCGAATGGCCCGATATGTATGGATAATCGCCTCAAACGATTTCTTTTTCGGGCTTTCCACATCCACAAGTTTCACGCCTTTCCATTCCGAAAGGCCATCATGCACATAACTCGAGCGGCGGATGACCGTTACATTAAAGCCGTGACTGACGAGCCTCGGAAACAGCTCCTCACTGTGCGTCTCCACTCCACCCATGACATTTGGTATACCACGGGTACCAGTAACAACTATTTTCATAAAACAGAGGATTATAAACCAAACAAAAACTTTGTCGGGCGGTATTTCTTAAAAATGTAATACAGGAGAATGGGCATCACCACGCAGCTACCGATTACGACAAGGGTCTCTGGCAGGAACACATACCATAGGTCTGTATCAAGTGGCATTTTCCCGCAAATAGCCTTGGCGACATCAATGAAAGCTATCCACTTCATTCAAAACTTCTCTCTCAAATTCCCCTGTTCCGGGTCTTGTCCCACATCACACCATTTCGGGTCAATGCAAGCAGGCTCACCTTGTATCGAGCGAAGTTTGTTCTGAAATGCCCACTTGGCGGGATATTTCACATATTTGTGCATCACGGGACTTGCTGTGCCCACCATCCAGCAGTTCTTGGGACATTTGCGCACCTTTGCGCGGACTTTCTCTGCCTGCTTGCCTTCCCATATCTCCATGAAGGACTTATCGTGGATATTACCCATACTCTCCTTCCAGTACTTTTCCTCCAGTCCGTTGCAGGGCATCACCTCACCCCATGGGTCGATGAAGAAGTTGGCCGAACCAGCTTCGCAAGGCAGCATGCGCCGATTACCCTCGATGTAATTGATCAAGCCCATGTTGAACCAAGCCCGGAACCAACTTTTCGGATGCTTCTCCTGAAGTTGCCATCCGATGAGTTGCTTGAAGTTGTTCACCACTTCCTCCTTGTTGGTAATCACGTTGTCGCCCTTGTGAAAGTAATAGGAGTTGTGGAAAGCAGCGGTGGCGAACTCCATTCCCAGTGAGAGCGAGAGTTGGTAAAGCGAGAGCATGTCTTTCGAATTGTGGTTGGAGACGGTACAGCCAAAGCCAATGTCTTTCAATCCCATGTGCTTCAGCGTGAGCAGGGTGCGAAGCCCCTTGTCGAAGCCTCCGGCATGTCCGCGCAGTTCATCGTTCTTCTGGCTTAGCCCTTCTATGGATATGCGTATACCTATGTTGGGGAACTGCTTGGCCAATTCCACCACCTTATCTTCAAACCAACCTGAAGTGGAGATGACGATGCGCGGCGAGTGCTTGTAGCATTCTTCTACTATCTCGGGTAAGTCCTCGCGGATGAAAGGCTCGCCACCTGTGAGGTTGACGAACTTCAACTGCGGCAGACTTCTCAGGTCGCTCGCCTTAATCTCTTCACTCTTGTTAGTAGGACTTTTCCAGATGTTACACATCTGGCAACGCATAGGACACCGATAAGTCAGGATGATACTTGCGTCGGTGGGAAGCGGAATGTTCTTATTATTCATATTTATAATAGTTTATCTTCTACAAATGCTTTGATACCTCCGTATTCCCTGCGGAAGGAGGCTACAAGTCGCTTAAGAATGTCGAATGGATTAAAAGGAAACATGGTATGAATTTAATTCAGTTTACAACAGGGAAATAGTCTTGTCAATAACAGATGCCATATTTTCAAAAGAACAATTAGAAGTTCCTATATATTCTTTACAAAAATCCGCGTATTTCTGTTTAATACTTGAAAAATCAGTAATGGGTAGCTGGCAATTGAGTGAATGGAACGTGCTATCAGCGGCTTTTACCTTATCTCCATATCCAACAATCATCATGGGAATATTCATAAATACGGAATACAGCAACGCTGTGCTGTAATGACCGATAGCCAATGAATAGTTCTTATATTCCACTTTCTCAATGTTTTGACAAATCTTTATTGCTGTTGCCTTATACAGCTCTTCATACCGCTCTTTGCTTTCTCTTGGGTGAATAAGTATTGTTAGTTCATACCCAAATTTGTCAATCTCATTGGCTATATTAGTAAAGTATTCTCTTTCCTTTTCATATCCCCAGTTAGCCAACCCATCTAAGATGAACGGTTGATGAATCAATATAGCCCTATTGTTATCAGAAAGCGGCTGCGCTGAAATTTTTTTCAATTCATTAAACTGCACATTGTCATATGTCAATGGATAACATGTGAAATCGACATTGCTTCTGTCATATTGGAATAGTTTGTCGACTTGCCTATAGCCGTAGTCTGAGAAGAACAATGCCTTTGAGAACTTGCTGTTCTGATAATTTTTCTTGACAACACACTGTTTAAACAAGCTCTTTTCTATTTTGGGTTTTGATGACTTCTTTATGAAGTTTCTATACTGACGCAAGAAGAATAGATTCTTTGAGGCAGTTTTCTTAAAATTGTATATAATCTTAGCTAAGGGTAAAGAGGCTGTCTCTTTTGCGTAAATGCCATGCTCTAAATAAATAGTGCTAAATCCCAAATCTGTAACCAACCTAATGAGCATCAACTCATATATTGATATAAACCCTAAGAAAATGACCGCCTGCGGGTTAATCGCTTTTAATGTTTGTTGAGTCTCTTCAATAGAATAATTACTCAAATCAATCATCCGATAATCACCGTTGCCGTAAGACGAGTATCCGTTTCGCTTGTCTAAATGAAACACCGTTATTTGATACTTGTCTTTTAAGAAAGAGCATATTGGGTTTACAAAATAGCCAAGAAGCCCTGTTCTGTGGACATAGAATACGATATTTTTCATCGCAGTATCTCCTCAATAAAATCTCTCACACATCCCTCGCCGCCATTCTTCTTCATCACCCGAATACCAGCAATGCCTTTCACTTCTTCACAAGCATCCGCAGGACAAGCCTTCACACCAACAGATTCCAGCAATTCAATGCAGTTCACATCATCACCTATATAGGCCACTTCGTCCAGCGTGATACCCATCTGATTGCATATTTCCCTGGCCACAGCCAACTTACCACCATTCCGCTTGCCTTGATAGAGGAAGTCCACCTTTAGTTTTTGGGCACGATTAGCCACAATCTTTGTATCTTCCGAGGTGATAATGCCAATCTTTATGTCTGCTTCGCGAAGCATCTGCAGACCCATGCCGTCACGGGTGTTAAACTTCTTCAACTCATCACCGCTTTCGGCATAGTACATGCCGCCATCGGTCAATGTGCCGTCCACATCGCTCAGGAAGAGTTTTATCTGTCTTCTTTCTTCTTGATGCTTGGAGAATACGTGCTTGCGCATTAAGTTTTCCAAGATAATCCAATCATCCGGCTCGTCTATCTCCGTGGCAGTGTATTCGGGCATCTCATAAATGCCGATTTGCCCACTAAGACGGTTGCCCGATTCAAGGATATTCCCCACCTTATTTATGTAGAACGCTCCGTTTTCCATCAGCATCCCTTCAAAGTCCTGCCGACGGGGACGGTTGCTATAGTCATAGTTCATGCTTGTGCCGTCTGTATTCCAAAAGAAGCGGTAATTACGGACACAGGTAAGCATAGAATCATATTCGCCTTTGCGATACATGGTCAATGCCTCTGCGAAGTGTTGCGTTTCAGTCAGAGGCGAAGTGGCTTGCACCAACATGAACACATCATCCTTGAAAAGTCGGGTATGATTGATATACTCCAGCATCACGCTCTCCGTGCTTGCCGTGTCGCAAGCGTTCTCTGCTGAACGGCGGTAGACCTTTGTCTTTTTATACGATTGTGAAGTGACCACTTCTTCTATTTTGTCCGAGTCGGTGGCCACAATGATTTCGTCCACATTGAGGCATTGCTCCAATGCCTCAATGTTCCAGCACACAAGAGGCTTGCCGCAAAAGGGCTTAATGTTTTTGAGGGGGATAGACTTGCTCCCCCCTCTAACGGGTATGAATGCTATTACCATCTGACCTGATTCTTCTTCAGCTTATTCCGTTGCACTTTCTCTATGTCGAGAATATCTTCTCGCTTATAGCTCAACGCCTTTGCCACAGCACGGCAATCGCGTACCAGCTTGCGCACACCATCGGGCTCAAGCGAAGCAGCATGATCTGTGCCTTTCCAAGTGCGGTCGAGGGTGTAGTGACGCTCTATCCACTCTGCACCCAGTGCCACAGCAGCAGAGTCAACAGCTATGCCCAAGTGATGCCCAGAGAAGCCGATGGCCTTCACACGACTTGCATACAACTCACGCAAGCGGGTCAGTTCCAGCAGGCTAATATCCTCAAAGGGTACGGGATAGCCCGATATACAATCGTAAACAACCAAGTCCTTGTTGCGCCCTTTCTGCTTAAAGAACTGAATAATTTGCTCTTCCTCCTCACGAGTGGTCATGCCAAAGGACAAGTGAATTTCGCCGCCAAAGTTGTCGCACAGGTATTCCAGTAAACCTTTGTTGAGGTTGCAGGCAGACGGTACTTTGATAAGGTTGGGCTGCAGCGTGCAGATTTCCTTGGCTGAAGTTATGTCCCACACCGATGTGGAGTATTCGATGCCAAACTCGTTGCACCATGCCTGCAACTGCCGGTGCTGTTCCAGCGTGAACTCCAAGAACTCACGGTGCGCCCCGTAAGTAGGCCCATATGAGTTTTCGGGATGCAGATGCGGTGCGTTATACTCTTCGGGAGTCAGCAACTCTTTGTTACACCGCTTTTGGAACTTGACCACATCCGCCTTGCAATATGTGGCGGCAGTCATTATCATCTCTTTTGCGATTGCCATGTCACCTTTGTGGTTGCAACCGATTTCTGCAATGATTTTGGGAGATTTCATGCTCAGTGATTTTTTTTAATGCTTTAAGTAATTCGTATTTTTCTCTGTCCCGGTACTTTATGATTTTGCCGCTGGCATAGATGACCACTGGGAGAATGTCTTTCGTGACAATGCTCCCAGCACCTATGATGGCACCTTCACCTATATGTACATTTCCCACAATAAGTACGCGGCTGCCAATCCACACATTGTCATCTATGACCACAACCTTTACTATATAGGTGCTGTCGTATGGCAATGCATCCCCATCGTAGTTATGGCTTTTAGCCAATATCTGCACACCCACACCAGTATATAAATCATTATATATCAATGTATTAACTCTTATATTCTCATTCCATTAAAATGATAATTATCACCTACGCGCACATTGCCTGAAAAACGGCAATAGTAGTTCATAGTCAAGCCCTTGCCATATTGCTTCAACTGTCGTTTGGCAAGAAAAGTGAGGAACGATGCCCTGCATTTCCTAAAAAATCTTTATCATTGGCTATTTGGATTTAGTTATTCTTTATTTATAGAGCAACTTATTGGCTATCATCTTGATGAATATTTCGTCCATGAAAGGCGTAAGATCGGCGTACAAAATGCCGCATTCCTTGTCCTCAAAGACAAAAGACAGTTGTCCGTTCTGATAATTTAGGCTACTATAGCCGTATACTATCCGATTGAACGGGGTGAGCAACCCTACCTTGCTCCAATGCGTGAAATCCGAGGATACCTGTAACATTAGGTTTTTGCGCTCTTTGCCCGTAGTATGCGGATTGCAAAATAGCCCAAAGCGATGTTTGCCATACTGGCAGGCGATAAACGAAGCATTGCAGATTGGCTCAATCAACTGCTTGTCCGAGGGATGTAATTCCCAACTACTGATGTTCCAATCCTTTCGCCCACTTTTCTCCACGATGGATGACACAAAAACACGCCTGCCCGGATTGTCGCTGCCCCAATGCACCTCTGTTCCACCACGAGCATTAATCATTATTTGATTAGGCGCATATTCAGCGATAGTTGTCTCGTTGGCAATAATGTCGGTTGGAGTGGCTGCCGTCACCTGCCATGTCGCCCCAAAGTCCACCGAATACACCACCGCATTAGCATTCTGGATGACTCCCTTTCCAGCCCCGTTCATCAAGATATAGGGCGCGGCCAATATTCCGTTGGCCAATTGGATACCTATTGTGGGCGAAGGATAAAACCGTTCCCATCCCTTAGGCTTCACAACGCCCATGGGCTTGAACTCGCTCCAAGTCTGCCCATCATCATTAGAGACTGCATAGGTGAGTCCGTGAATAAAGACGATTCTATCGTGTTGCTCATCGTAAATCATGCATGGGTTATGGCCTTTACATATTTGACATTTATCAAATGTCTTTCCTCCGTCTGTACTTCTTGCTACGACTATGGAATTTCTTTCCATCCCAGTTTGCACTCTTTTCGCTTCTGCTGCCACGATAATCGTACCGTGCTTTGTTTTCAAATGAATGGGAATCCTAAATATAGGATAATATCTTTCTTTAATGTTTGAATTAATCACAGAATTGTCATTCTTATTCATCTCATTATATGCAAAATCTCCATGTTGGAATACTGTGATATAATTGGGTGTCAGGGCGGCATAAAGTCCTCCATTCAAGTTTTGCATCTGCTCGTGAATTTCTTGCATGATTATCAGTTCGTCTCTATTGTCCGATTTAAACAATTTGGCATAATAAGATATACCTACTAAATCTGTACGTTTACACAGTCTTATAAAGAAAGCATTTTGTGGTATCTTCACTTTAATTTTATCGCCCGTTTCAGAAGATATAGCAGTAAGAAAATGCTTGTCTACATCGTAAAAGGCCAACCCTCCGCATTTGCTTTCTGGAAGTCTGCACTCAATCACATCGCACCCCAATACTTCAATATAAGATGTTGATGAGTAATTAGATAGAGACATTATCAACTTGCCATTTTTGTCTGAAATATACCCTGCATCAGTGTAATCTGCATCACAGACAATTTTCATAGGAAATGGCTGATTGGCAACAAACCTGTCCGATTTGTAGATTCCCTGACACAATGCATTGTTTTGTCCCAATAAACATGCAAGGAACGTCAAAACCCAATAAAAAACGCGACTATTCATTTATTTAAAAATACACAAATCACTATTGCATAATAACTTCTCTATACTGCTTAGCTATAAAACGATTTAGTGAATGTATGTATTCTATTGACTTATCTGAATATACTCTCCTAATTTCCAGGTTGGACAACACTTCCACAAGATGCCTTGCGTATTCAGCCGGAGTTTCACATTGTATAATCGGGGCACTGGATTTATCGTAAATACCTTCCGCACTATGCGGATGTACAACGGTGACTTTACCATAAGACAAAGCCTCAAACGTTTTGATTTTCAACCCAGTTCCCTGATACACAGGATTAATAACAATGTCTCCCAAAGCATAAAATTGTTCAGCACTATCTACCCTGCCGATTTTAATGATCGAATAATCATCCATCATAGGCAGACTGTCACATATGCCACCTCCAATTATCAGTTTCGCATCTGGTTCTTTTTGTAGTACTAACGGGAATATGTCTTTTATAAAATAGTTAATTCCATTTACGTTAAGGGTGCTTTTACCTGACAAGAAAAGAATATTTTTGTTTCCAGTTATAGGTTGGAGCATAGTTTTAAAGCAGGAATATACCGTCTTGATATTTCCACCTGGATATAGATACCTAAAGAAAACACTCTCGTTTTCCTGAATAGACAAAATGGTGTCACATCTTCGCAGTCCTTTCGCCTCTTGATTGGGTGTTAAATCAAACCAAAACGAACGGACACCTAAATGTGCTTTCTTGAAAGTCATGCAATCGTGGGTGAATAGAATTTTTTTGCATCCCAATTGTTGTTTGAACAACTTTGAAAGATTAATGTAATTAATAATTATTCCGTCAAACTCCATTTTTTGTTGGAGTTTATTCACATATTTAGTCAAACCTATTGGATATAGGTCATCCACATGATTATATCCTAAAAGTTTAGCCCGCAAAATAACAAACGTTCGTTTGAGCGCGTCTTTCGGCAGTTGCTTTTTATAAATAAATAATTTCTCTCCCCAATAATTGCGCATCTCTTCAGTCGCATTTTGTCGTCCTTCCACATACAGGAAATACACTTCACATCCAATATCATTAAGCTGATTGCAATATTCTATGATGCACTTTTGATTACCTGCATATATCGGTGGGGCTGGATTTGTTGATATGACTAATATTTTTTTCATTTTCCAAAGTGCTTTTCCATTTCCTCTTTCAAAGCATTAATGTAACCCTTTCCATATTTTAAGTCAGGTTCCATGTAGTTTCCTTCAGCCCATTCGTTCCATGATTTCAAAAATACTATTTTGTTGTCTTTCTTTTTAACAATGGAAAACACCTCATCAATATGTCTTTTGAAGTATTTAGGTGCGCAATCAGTCAGAATCATCGCTTTCTTTTTGCTGCGAGGGGAATGATCCCAATTTGGGATAAGGCATGGAATGAAATCTTCATCTGCGTCACTATCTCTCACAAAATATTTCATAGCATTCTTATATGTCTCCACGATTGGCAACCCTAATAATTTACGTATGACACGCTTGAGCATCTTTTTGGGGAACCACTCGTTAAATTCAAAACCATAAGTCCGTTCGGTGGTGACAGCATTAATCCCCATCTTTAGCCACTTGTCTTTGTCATATTCTTCCATCTGCCTCATGCGGGCAATAAAATATATTCCGTCAAATCCTGCCTCTATAGCCCATTTGTTCCACAGCGAGATGAACCGTTGCATATCGGACATAAGTTGCGGTTGATAAATCAAGAATATGGGGCAATTCCTTATCTTTATATACCTATCATCTTTGAAAATCTTTAAAACATATTCAAAATGCCGGCGATAATCATCTTCCCCTCCATATCGCTGTTCAATTAATACTTTGTCTCCTGAACCATCTTTGTTCCATTGTTTGGCTTTCCAAGTTTCGTTAGCCCAACCCAAGCAGAAAGGAAAATCTGGCTTTCCCGAAGCAACAACATCATCTATAATTTCGTTCATTAACTGTCGCCCTTCGCCAAACCAATAGTGCCAATAACAGAATCCCGAAACACCTGCCTCTTTGGCAAGGTCTACTTGCTGTTGGCGCACCTCTGGCAATCGCAAGTCATAATAACCAAGGTCAGCTGGCACTTTGGGCTGGTAATGTCCTCGGAAAAGCGGCTTGGCTTTACCCACGTTCGTCCACTCTGTGAATCCTTTGCCCCACCATTCATCATTTTCATTAAATGGATGGAATTGAGGCAGATAGTAAGCAATAACAAATGGTTTTTCTTGCTTTTTCATCGTTTTTTATGAGATTATTTATCTTGAATTAATCTTTCCGATAACAATGTCAGAGTCAAAGAATAATACTTACAATTATACCTTAATGGGTTCTGTTATAAGTTCAATCAACGATACTTCGGAGAGAGACTATTCGATATAGTTGTCATGGCAACCATATCATACCGCTCCGATTTTAGATCGAAAACTTATAGACGAACATTATGCGGATAATCATTTAAAGTTTTAGTCATAACTATATTCTATAAATTGGAAAGAGACTGATTTCGTTTAGTTACATAGAGTTCACCAATCATGACGATATAGAACAGTATGAAAACCTGCATATAACCGTATTCACCTGTAATACATGAATAAGACAGATAAAACACAAATAGTGTCAAGGGGAGAAGAATCTCTTTCAAGTTTCCCAAGCTGCGCATATACTTATACATTTTAAGAGCATACACAATCCAAAGGATGACACCCACAAAACCAAAGTTGCATAGCACCACGTATACCAAACTCTCAAAAGCAAGTAATTTTGGGTGAGTTACATGTGATTGCATATAATATTGATGCCAGTCGAATCCCATACCAAACAAAGGGTTTCTACCAATGATATCAAAACAACCCAGAAACTGACTAATACGCATATCCAACGAAGACCCCCCAATATTCGTACTCCTGCTATCAACAATAGATGTTACATATTCGGACATCTCAGGGATACGGGATATAACGCCATAGATAACTGCCATAACTACTGCTGTGCCTACAAAAATCTTAAACTTTCGTATCAGCAACAGATAGAATAGCACACTTGTCGCCAATCCAGCAATAACAGAACGAACGCCACAAGTAAAGACATTCATAAGGACAAGTAGGGATAAGATAACAAGAATATAAACATTTATTTTTTTTATACAACTATATATAAATATCAATGCCAATCCTAAAAAGAGTCCGAAGCTCATTGGGTGGATGAAAACAGACGTGATTCTACCAAACATACGCCCAGTCTCCCTTGTCAAGTATTCAATGTTATATTCACCACCACTTATATCCGTCAACTCCAAGATATAAGGATTTAGACCCTCTGTCTGCGTGAGGAACAAACCATAAATGCTTGCAATTGCGATGCACCCCAAGCATACATTTCTGAATAATTTCAAGGAAGCATAGTCTTGAAGCATTACGTTCCACATCACAAATGCCAAAATGAATATTTGCATGACATTTTGCCGATATTTGTTAAACATATATGTCAATGGCGTTTCACTGGAAAACATCATGATAATCAAATAACCCACATATAAAGCGATGAAAGGTATCAGCGGTTTATAGTCTATCCGGTATTTATGACGACCTCTGAAATCTACAAAAAAAGCTATTAGAAAAATAAGGTTCACCAAATTATATGAGAGTGTCAAGCCTCCTAAGCGTATCTGCATGTACGGCACAAGCATCAAATACGCCAAATAGATAGCCACACCGACTTTAAGTTTGATGAATGAAAATGCGATTATCAGAAATATGGTTATTTCTAAAATGAGTTCCATATGTTTATTGGTAATTAAAAGATTAAGGGGGCAATATTGACATTATAACTTTTTATGCACCCATCTAACATTTCGTTTCTTTATACCTGCCGGACATCCGACAATCACAACATTGCCTATCATTACGGAATTACCATCACCTTCAAGCATGATACGCAACCCGTTCAACACACACCGTTCACCTATAATTATCCGATTTCCGGAGCCTTTAAATTTGAAACGGCAATCTTTCATCCGTGTCCGGCTTTCGATTTGTAACATATTCCCCCCCTCGTTTCGGATTTTAAGCAAGACAGAGAGCAGGTTGTTGTTGCACAGAAACAGATTAAAAACCTTTATGACAAGACCTTTAATCTTTTGAGGGACGCGATTCCTTATTGCTTTTACCAGCATAAACCTTTTCTATCTTTTCAATTATGACACCAATTTCATCTTCAGAAATGTTGTTTATCATCGCCGTCTGATTCTTACCGTCCAGTCCGTTGGCGTTGAACGCGCCTTCAAACTTGTAACTATATGCCAACCCGAAGAGCGGAACACCACAGTAGATGGCGGCGAAGTTGGCATGCATACGGGTGCCGATGAAAAACGTCATTTTACTGATGACATATTTTACTTGTGGCGAAATCAAGTCTTTATCCACAAATATCACATTGCTTTTGTCCTTGAGTCTATCGTATGCTGCCTTGCAGGCCACCATGTCATCATTGTTGGGTTCTGGTATCTCATAATTGTAAGAATGCGGAATAAGATATACCGTCTGCCCCTTATCCCGAAAATGGCAAATCAATCGGTTTATCAATTCCGGATAAGCGGCAAACTGCCCTGCCAACGTGCGGAAACCATTGCTGTAAGCCAGTCCGCTCACGTTTATGCCTATTGAATCAGGCTTGACATCGATGTCCCATGGTTCCGGTTGCATATAGGCTGAAAGGTCTTTGGTCATTTCATAGTTGATTCCCATCTTTTTCAGTTCGGGAATAAACTTCTTATCTCGTACATATACGGCTGCCGAATGCGAGAGGATACGACAGGCCTCATAGTAATTGCCCCTTGACTGGAAAGGTCCAAGGGTTTGCGGCAGTTGTATCACCGGGATTTGCGTTTTAAGGGCAATCCATGTTTCCAAGAGGCGTGAATGAAACGCATCGGTGCCATATATGTCGGAAAAACCGTCTCCACCATTGATGGCTGCGACATATTCTACCGATTTCAACACCTTTGCCGTGCGCGACCATGGCAATGATATGCCGAATCTGCACAGCAGCCATTTTTCCACAATAAAAATCCCAAGCGTGATGCGATGCCAGTCGACTCCGTTGATGGCCAGCGTTTCCTCTTTGGCTTTCCGGTTACGGGATTTCAGGAAGTTCTTGTAGCAACGCAGGTTTACCAGCCTCGTTCCTTCCTTTAGTTTTCCAAGTTGGCGGAGAAACGATATCGCCCCATATCCAAGCGCTGCCGTTCCCCTGTTGTTGTCTCGTAGGTCAAGCCCTGAAATGATTACATATTTCTTGCTATCCATAAAAATCATGACTGTCTTTTCAACAAATACCACATATATTGAATGGATTCAAACATCCAGCCAACTTGGTGTCTGTAGCACAAATACATCAACTTGCTTCTGAAAGTCGGTATTTCCGACAATGGTGTGTATTCTTTGGAAATGCGGTCGCTCCATGCCTCATACTTCCAGTTTATGCCTTGGAATAAGGGCTTTTTCAGAAACTCCTTCAAGACTATCGCCAAGCCCTCTTCCGATCTCATGAATCCTTCATGATAAACTTTTTTTATCTTGGCGTTGTCGAACACCCTGTTCAGACGTCGCGCATAGATGACTTGGTACTTAAATTGCTCGTCTTTAAGCTTTATGGTCTCATCGCCTAAAACGACTTTAGGACGTTTGCCGATGGCTTCTTCCATGACGTCAAGATAGACATTCAATATATCCCGCCATTTTAAAGAACGGTCGATGACAATATTGTACGACTGGTTCAGACACTCCTTTTTGCCGATAACCACATAAATAGCTTTGGCTACGTCGTCGCCATGTGTCATGGCCGTGTATTTGTCTGCCAAATCATTGGAAAATACGATACTCCTGCCTTTCAATGCCCTATATAGCCAATTTTCTTTTTCCAAGGCACCCAGTTGCAGCCTATGAGTATTATATGTTACGGAGGGACGGACTATCGTATAGTTGGAAAAGCCGCTAGAAAGAATGATGTCTTCCTGCCGCGCCTTCGACAAAGCATATTCATCCGTTTTCAGGTACTCCACGTCTTGCACCGTATCCAGCAGGCGTGGGGAGCTTTCCGTCAACGGCTTCTTGCTCTCCGCAAAAATCCTAGCCGAGCTTATGAATACATATTGGTCGGTTGATTGCAACAACAGCCGGACACGTCCATCAAACTCCTCGGTCGAGTACGACATGAAGTCCACAATCGCGTCATACCGCATACGTGAAAGACAATCTTTCAGGAAAACCACATTTTTTGCGTTCCCCTGCAAATAGTGTAACCTGCCTTGTGAGCTGTGCACCGAACGGCTTGTCACGTAGACATTGTTCCCCTGTGCGGCCGCCAATTTGGAGAGGGGGTATCCCATAGCCCCTGTGCCTCCCAGAATCAGGATGTTCATCGCCACAATACTATTTTTTGAGTTTCTTCAGTACACTGACCACAGACGAGGGCAACGCTTCCTTTATTTTATTCTTGACCATTGCTGTACCTTTCAGTGAGCATCTGCCTAGCTCTTTCAATTGTGCCACATCGGCTTCTGCATCAGTAAACACTTCCATGAACATCGGTGTTCTCGTATCTGGATCAGTGAACTTCTTGATCGCTTTCTCCAATTCAACTTGCGTCCTTACTCCCATATATTGAAAGCCTTGCGATTCTGCCCAGCCTTTTGCTGTGGCATGATGCGCTGCCGCCACGTTCACGTCCACATCGCGAACACCTCTGAATGGCTCATAATATACGGAATGAAACAAGGCTCCGCATGAGTTGTTGATGAGCATGATGCGGGCATGACTGATATAACGGTTCCAAATGGAGTTCATGTCATAGAAGAAACTCAAATCGCCGACAACCATGTAGGACGGTACATCGCTTATGTATGATTGTGCCACGTAGCTGGAAGTCGAGCCATCGATACCGCAAGTGCCCCGATTACAATATACGTCCACACCTTCAGGCATAGTGAACTGATTGGCTATACGGATATTGTTGCTGTTAGATATGTGGAACAACGCTCCCTTCTGTATGTTACGCACCAATGCTTGCATAGCCGAAACAGCTGAGTATTCAAAGGTATGCATGAGAGACCTGTCCTCGAATGTCGACTCCTCCACAGCTTTCCATTCCTTGTAATAATCCTTGTTGTTGTGGATACCTGTTTCCTCCATCCGCTTGAAGAAGTAGGCCGGAGTGCATTCCACTATTTTTGTCTGACGCTTGATGGGATCTGACACTTCTCCATCGGGTGAAACGTGCCAATGTGTGAGTGTTGAGGGGGCGTTCTTGAAGCGTGCCTTGATGTTGAACAAACGGTTAGCATTCATCGTTATGACCACATCAGGCATAATGGAATCAAACCTCACACTATCCACCATGCCATACCAATCACTGCGGACAAAGTTCTTGGTATGAAGGTTCCCTATCACATCGCTGGTGGTCAAGGCACCAAACTGTTGGCAAAAAGACTGCACCGATTGGGTTTGTTCTTCAGTCAATGGTAAGTGTTGCCCCCACAGGACAAGCACTCTCTTTCCAATGAGTCCATTGGCCAATGCTTCCCACTTGCCGTCAGGGTCTGTCGGCATCACTCGCTCTATCACCTTAACCGAAGGCAGGGCGGGCACTTCAAACTTGTACAAGGCTTTTTCCACAGGATAATTGTCATCTATCTGAAAGTTGATATGCACGGGGCCTTTCTCCCGATGGTCAAGTTCAAGAAGTGCTTCATTGACAAGCCTGCTACAATACCAAAAGTCCATCTCATCACGCACGATGGGCAAATCCACACTTCGTCGCACAATGTCGCTGTAGAGGTTCTTCTGCGGCACACATTGGTCTTCCTGTTGGTTGAGATAATAACGGTTTCGGTCGCTCGTCAACACTATCAGTGGCAGATGTTGGTAATACGCTTCTGCCACAGCCGACACATAGTTACAGGTAGCTGTTCCCGAAGTACATACTATGACCACAGGTTTTTGTAACCGTTCTATCAGTCCCAAGGCGAAGAATGCGGCACTGCGCTCATCTACTATAGAATAACACTTGAAATAATCATCCTCCTCAGCGGAAAAAACCAAAGGTATCGGCCGGCTACCGGCCGATATCACGATATTTTGGACTCCACGCGCTTTTAGTAAAGTGAGTATGATTTGTATGTTTTTATGAACTGTGTACATATCTTAGAATTTTAATTGTTTCTTAATTCATTGCCTCTTGATTTTGGCTCTAACTATCCTGATGACGCCTTGACGTTCTTCATGGTCAATGCCAAAAGCGAACGATAGCAAAGCCACACACAAGGCTCCCATCGCGCAAACAACAAACGACATGAAGATGTTATTTGGTAAGTATCCATGCAACATGGTCGTGAATGTGAACGAAAGGATGAACACTGTCCCGCACCTCAGTAAAAAGTCCTTGACGAAAGGAATGATGCGCATGGATATGCTACGGGAGACAAACACAATGCGGAACGCTTGCTCCAACAAGACGATGACCAGATACACATACATGGCATAATTGGGGTTAAGCCCTTGCGCGAAACAAAGCCATGCAATCGGTATGTGCAACAGTCCCAATGTAGTCAGTACTATCTGGTAGTTCTTGATGTTCCCAGTAGCCCCCTGGGCTGTCGAAAGCGGATTTGCAAACGAATTGAACAAGGTGATGATTAGGACAAGCCGCACAAAATCCACGGTATAGGCCGGCACTTCCTTCAGCCACAACCCGAGCAACATCGGGGCTTCTACCGTGATAGGAACAACAAAAAACAACACCATCAGAAATCCCATCCGGCATCCCCGTGCAACCAACCTGTGCATATCCTGTAATTCTTCGGCTGCGTATGTTTTCACTATCTGCGGATTCAGTGCGGTCATGAAATTAGCTGCAAAGCTGCTTAAAACACGGTTCACTTGGTTGGCAACGCCAAAGGCAGCATTTATTACCACGCCGAAGAAGATGTTCAATACGATTGATATTCCCTGTCCATGCCCGATTGAAGCCAATGCACCCACAACCGTCCACAACGAAAATGACATCATTTGTTTGATAATTCCCTTATTGGGCTTGAACTTGTTTGCCCTGCATTCCTCGAAACAATGTCTGCAATAAATGACATAGATTAGCTGCACAACCACGCCAACCAAGAACATCAAGGCGGCGTATGTCACTAGTTTGTCAACTGGGGAATAGACCAAAAGTAGGACTAACAGAAGCTTCAAGGTCACTTCCACGATGGAGATATATGCAAAGGCTGACATCTTTTCGTTTGCGATAATCACCGCATTGTAAGGAACACTGATGATTGTGGCAACCATGGTGGCAATGCTGAATTGGAATACATAGTTGGCAGCCTCCATTCGATTGGGGGTAATCCTCATATAATTGTTTAAAAACCAGACACCAATCGTTTCTGCCAAAACCACTACCGCTAATGCGATTACTATATGTATGATCAACGCATTTGAAAAGATACGTTTAACCCCCACCTTGCCACCATAGCCAAGTTCAACATTCAAGAACCGCTGGGTGGCACCTGCCATGGATGTGTTCAAGAAAGACAGAAACATCACGATGCCGCCAACTACGTTGTATACCCCGTAGTCATCCACTCCCAGCATAGCCAGCACCACCCGGCTAGTGTACAATGACACTGCCATGGTGAACAGTGTGCGGAAGTAGAGGAAAAGGGTGTTCTTGGCTATTCGCTTGTTATTATCTGATGTTTGAGGCATAAAAATAAGTAGTCACTTTAGACCCGTAATAGATCTAAAGTATTTGTTTTTATAACTATTTAACATATTATTCATACATTATAATTATTAAGCAAAAAAAATATGCTTGATTTTCAAAAAGATATTAAGTGCTTACACTACTTATAACCATACTTTAGATTTTCATAATCTCTCATATCCTATAATCATTTGTTTTTCTTATTATCCATTCCGTAACCGTACCCATACCCGTATTTATGTCCATAGCCACACTTCTGACCATACCCATATCCATAGCCACTCTTACGGGATGTCAAATCTATACCATTGATAACTGTAGCCAACTTGGCAAACTTCTTCTGGTCACGAAGCACATTAATATATTGATATCCAAGTTTAGGAGTC
>DXVO01000004.1 GCA_019417325.1 Parabacteroides sp.
ACTCAGGCTAAGATACGATTTATTATTTTAAACCCTCAGATTTTCGGTATGAGCCTTGTTTATCAAGAAACTTCCTGGTTCAATCACAGTATAGGTGTAAGTGAACTACACCCCAAAAACTCTTTGTCTAACTTTTGGGGTACCTTCATTCGGTCATTATCTTTGCAAATGAAACTTTAAATCAATAATGACATGGCAATATTAACAATCAGCAAAATCCTCGAATTGGCAAAACTTGACACTACAAAAAAAATCAAGTTGGTAAGACACAAAGATGGTCATAATGATAAGAAGATAGACGGCAAGCCAGTCAGTGGCTCACCTTACGACTGGTATATCAACGACAGGGCAAAGTTCATCGCATACCAAAGCGAACAGAGTGAAGACAGGTTTAAGGATGTGGATTATATTGTATCCTTTATAGGAGAAGAGGGTACGACCGCAAGAATGATCGGAGTGTTCCAAATATTGGGTTATGATGAAGAACGGGCACAGTGCACAGGAACGGGCAAGTTTTATTACAACATGGTTGAAGTTGAAGGATTTGAAGAATTCAATGAGCGCGTCATCATTGACTGGGGTAAATCGACCATTTCTTGGCATCAGTGGCTTAAAAAAAACGACAAGGACATTGTTGCAATAGAAAAGAAAGGCTTGGACTGGGTCTGCCCGAACTACGATGAAATAAAACTGACTTATGAGCAGTTGATGCGTATTGTGGCTGACGACATTGATATTTGGAGACACAAATTATCTGCCTGTAACTGCATCTATGTAATATCCGACAGCAAGACTGGCAAACTTTATATTGGTTCTACCTACAACAAAAATGGTATTTGGGGGCGTTGGAAAGAGTATGCACAAACTGGACACGGTAACAATGTGGAACTCATAAAACTTTTGGAGTCGGATGCTAACTATGCAAAAAACAACTTCACATGGTCTATACTCCAGATATTGCCATTAAGTATCAGCAACCGCGAAATCATAAAGATTGAAACCTTATGGAAGAACAAATTAGGCAAAGCAACGTGTGCCCTCAATCTCAACTGATTTTCCAGTATTTTTTCGATTGTATCATTGTTTGGCACATCTAACCGCTATATTTATAATGTGAAAGGTAGAAATGATTATTCAGGCTTCAACCTTCACCCTCGCAGGGTATTTTCTTTTCATAACATCTTTGGGGAGTGACGTAATTTGGAATGAAATCCCAAAGCACCTTTCACTTTTCTTTGGCATAACAGAAAGGGTGACGATAGTGGTATCACCGAACCATCGAGCCATCCATCCTGCTTGTATATCTTACAGAAATGTAGCGCAAACGAGGCCTCCTCCGCTACATTTCTGCTTTTTAACCTCTAAAATAAATACGGCTATGGATGCAAAAATATTAAATGACATGGAAATCAAAGTCGGGTTATTGCACGGCGTTGAGGAAAACTCTAACCTTACCCTTAACGATTTACAAATAACGGGAGTTGAGACGGAGGTATTAGAAGCATAGGCAATCACACACCTTGTGAATGAAATTGATGATGTTGTTTTTGGGTTCGACTGAAACGTTCTTGAAACTTATTGATTCTGGGTTGACTGATTCTATAAAACCATATGACTATAACAGTTCCATCCACACTTATATATGATAACTCAGATAAGGAATTTCCCGTCAAAGAGGATTTAGTTTTATGTTTTAATCATAAGTTCCCGGTTCTTTAAAGGAAAGGTATATTGAATTTATTCCCATATTTTCTATCTCCCCATTCTCCCTCCTCTCTTTTTCCGGAAGCATTCCTTTTATTCCCCGTACCCCTATTATCAAAATTATCAAAAATATAGTCACTTTTGATAATAGGACGTTTAAGGTTTGCTTCTATTTTTGTATAACTGATTTGTCGACTCTATCTATTTATAATTCATAAACCTGATTGATTAATATCCGCATATGAAAAACCTGGTTAAAATAGTACTTACACTGCTACTATCATCACAGATGATACATGCCCAAACAAACGCTAAAGAATTTGTTAATCCGGCAAAGCAATATAAACCCATCCCATTGTGGTTCTGGAATAACGCGACAATAGAAGAACCTGAATTACTCTATCAGTTCAAACAAATGATAGAAAAAGACGGTTATGGAGGTTGCGCCATCCTCCCGTTCGGTAAAGACTTCAAACCCGAGTATTTATCGGAACAATATTTTTCCCTATATGGCAAAATCATTGAAGAAGCAAAGAAAATGGATGTCCATATGTCTATCTATGACGAGTACGGATTTCCCAGCGGAAGTATGGGAGCTATCAACGGGGATGGAATCACCCGCTTCATGAATAAATATCCCGATGCAACCATTAAACGCTTAGATAAAATTGAATATAGCGTAGCTTCCGATACTTATTTCAAACAAACCATTCCGGCAGGCAAACTAATGGCAACAGTCGCAATGGATACACTTACAGGAAAACGAGTTTCTTTAAAACAAAATATCCGTTCAGGCGAATTAAACTGGAAAGTTCCGGCAGGAGCCTGGAAAGTTATGTTTTTCGTATGTGTAAAAGATGGCGACCCGAATGTCGATTACTTAGATCCGGAAGCGGTAAAACTCTTTATAAAAGAGACTCATCAGGCATATTACGACCGCTTCTATCCTTCTTTCGGCAATGTTATTACAGAAACCTTCTGTGATGAGCCGACACTGTATCGTGCCAAAGGACGGATATGGACAAATAATTTCAATGAAAAATTCACAGAGCATTATCACAGTTCACCCGATTTACTGTATCCAGCCCTCTGGTATGACATAGGAGAAGAAACACAGTCGGCAAGAAACCGTATGTTCGGATTACGCGCCACATTGTATTCGGAAGGTTTTATGAAAGCAATCAGCGAATGGGCTAAAGCACATCATATCCAGTCGACAGGCCACCAGGACCAGGAAGAAATCCTGAATCCCGTCAGTGTATCCGGAGATTTGATGCTTTGTGGCAAACACATGAGCATACCCGGTATAGATAAAATAGGCGGTGGACGTCCCACCGAATTATTTTATAAAGTCGTTTCCTCCTCTGCCTATAACTGGGACAAACAACGAGTCATGTCCGAAACTTACGGCGCCATGGGTAACCTGAAAGTCAAAGAGCTTTACCACATTGCAATGGAACAATACACAAAAGGCATAAACCAGTTAATCCCCCATGCAGTCTGGTATAACGACAAGAATGTCACATTCCTTCCCGAATTATCCTGGCGAAACGATTTATACCGGGACTCGCTTCCCGAATTCAATAAATTCCTGTCCCGCCTCAACTATGTCCTGCAACAAGAAGGCAGACACGTGGCAGATATTGCTGTTCTTTATCCTATCGAGACACTACAGGGAGAACATCGGTTAGATGGAGAGTTAGGATTTTATGAAGGTGGCATTGCTATTCCGAATACCGATTATACGCATGTCTCTGCCTTATTAACGGATACACTCGGAAGAGATTTCACTTATCTACACCCCGAAGTATTAGCCGGGAAATGTAAAATAAAAGAAGGATTATTGTGCATGGAAAATCCTATCAACAAAGAATCTTTCCAGGTTATCATCCTTCCGGGAGTAAAAACCATTTCATTATCGAACCTGAAAAAGATAGAGTCCTTCTACAAGGCAGGAGGAAATGTTATCTTCACCACCCGGCTACCGGAGAAATCCGTAGAGCCCGGTAAAGACAACGAGATAAAAAGCATCATCAACAATATGCTTTCTTCTAAAAAGACCGGCACCTCTTCCGGTAGAGTATTCTTTATAGACAAACCGGCACCTGAAAAGTTAAGGACAGCACTCACAGCCTGCTGTAGCACTCCGGATATCAGTTTCCCTGTAGGAAAGGAACTGAATTATATCCATAAAGTAAACGGGGACCAGGCAGTCTATTACTTTGCCAATTTAAAAGAAGAACCCTATCGTGCGGATGTTGTGTTACGCGGAAAAATAACACCTGTTTTGTTGAACCCGCATACCGGACAACAAACAGATGTAGTATATAAGCACCAACGCTCCCAGGGCATCGAGACCACCTCTATTACGCTGCCTATCGAGAAAAGTTCTTCCGTATTTATTATCGACAAGAAATAACGTATCCGGTATTTACATCAAAGTTTTCCTTTTTTCCTGAAATGGGAAGGAGGAAAACCTTCCCGTTTACGGAAAAAGGTAGAGAACTGTGCCACACTCTCAAAACTCAGGGCATAAGCTATTTCAGAAATGCTCATTTGGGTGGTATTCAACAATTCTTTAGCCCTGAGATAACGTAACTGCAACTGATATTGTGCCGGAGAAATTCCTGTATATTCCTTAAATGAACTCCGAAACCACGAATAACCGACATTCAGATTCTTAGCTATAGTTTCCACGGGAAGCGGGTTATCGATTGTTTTCTTCATAATGGTTCGTGCCTCATTAATCTTCTCAATTGCAATCGATTTCCCGAAAGACATATTCTTTTCCTTATAGTAAACATTCCCCATTATATACAAAACCATACTCGATATCAACTGCTGGTAACCGGTTCTTTCTTCTGTGGCATAGGTCACAATATCTTCATACAGCCCAATAATCGTCGTATTCACTCCAATCTCATAAACAGGCTTTTCTCTGGAGAAGAATTTATTTTCTATCCAACTCTCAATAAGTTTACCTTTGAAGCCGACCCAGTGTTCAAACCATCCTTCTTCCTCCGGATAATAGCTGTGCCATTCATTCGGATATAACAAGAACATCGTTCCCGCCTTTATCTTCTGTTTTTTACAAAACTGCGACTGGAAATAACCACTTCCTTTCGATATATATACCAATTGATATTCATCAAGCATCCGACCTTTCTGCGGGTCGAACATATAGGATTTCGGATGTTGCGATGATGGATAGGAACTATGCGGAGGTATGCACTGATAACCTGCCGTCACTACCGTCAGCCCCCATTTTTCATCTACCGCACTCACATTCAGGTACCGGATATTATTACTTTTTTGTGTTGTCATGGTATTTATTCCTTCTATTTATAAGTAGTATGATATCTCCATTCGCAAAGATAAAGTTTTATTATTAATTCGATAATGATAATCAAGTTTCTATTATACAAGATATTAATATCTATCATTTTACGAAATAATTAAATCAAATAGATAAAAAGCCGATGCGAAAAACGCCCTACTTTTGTTTCACAATTTATTAATCCCGTCAATTATATAGTCATAATACAGCATGGAAAACAGAAAAACGAATATTGGGCTTATCGGTCTGGGGCTGGATACTTATTGGCCGCAGTTCGATGGACTTTACAACCGCTTATGCGGATACCAGGAAGAAATTGCCAGGAAGATGTCCTGTCCGGAAGCATCTATTATCAATGCCGGAATCATCGACAATCCGGTCAAAGCGAAAGAGACGGCAACCGAATTGCAAAAGCAGGATATACACCTCCTTTTCATTTTCATATCGACCTACGCTTTATCATCGACGGTATTGCCGTTTGTTCAACAGTTGAAAGTACCGGTCATTCTTCTGAACATCCAACCGGCAGCCTGTATCGACTACGAATATATAAACAGCCTTGGAGACCGGGGAAAAATGACCGGCGAATGGCTCGCCCATTGCCAGGCATGCTCGGTTCCGGAATTTGCCAATGTATTCAACAAAGCCCATATCCGTTATGAGATAGTGACCGGTTATTTACAGGAAGATTATATATGGGAACAAATCCATGCCTGGATTGAAGCAGTATATGTAGTAAACAACATGAAGCATAACCGGATGGGCATCCTGGGACATTATTACTGCGGTATGCTGGATGTTTATAGCGATACGACCCAACAATCGGTCACATTCGGAACGCATGTCGAAATCATGGAAATGTGCGAGTTAAAGGATTACCGCGATGCCGTTACCGACCAGGAACTGAACGACAAACTGGAAGAGTTCAGCCAATCCTTCGATATTGTCCCGCAATGCGAATCCTTCGAACTGGAAAGAGCTGCCCGTACCTCCATTGCCCTCGACAAATTGGTTGCCTCCCATCATTTAGGCTCGATGGCATACTATTATGAAGGATATAAGGGCAATGATTACGAAAACATTGTAACCTCCGTCATAGCCGGCAACACCTTGCTGACAGGAAAGAATATCCCCATAGCCGGAGAATGTGAAGTGAAAAACGTCCAGGCAATGAAGATTCTGTCATTGCTGAAAGCAGGCGGCTCCTTTGCCGAATTTTATGCAATGGATTTCAACGACGATATTGTTATGCTGGGACACGACGGCCCCGCCCATTTTGCTATTGCAGAAGGCAAAGTGAAACTGGTTCCCCTTCCCGTCTATCATGGAAAACCGGGGAAAGGGTTATCCATCCAAATGAGTGTGAAACACGGTCCTATCACCCTGTTATCCGTATGTGAAGGAAAAGACGGAATCTTCCTGCTCGTTGCAGAAGGAGAATCGGTAAACGGTCCCACCCTGCAAATAGGGAATACCAACAGCCGTTACCGTTTCGCCTGTGGGGCACGCAATTTTATCAATGCCTGGAGCAAAGCAGGTCCCTCCCACCATTGCGCCATCGGCATCGGACATCTGGCTGACAAATTAGAGAAAGTTGCATTTTTGCTGGATATACCGATAGTGAAGGTAGTCACTTCTAATTAAGATAATAAAGAACCAGGTTCGCAGATAACGCGGATTGGGCGGATTAAAACGGATTTTTAAATTTATTCTTATCCGTCCTGATCCGCCCAATCCGCGTCATCTGTATACCTTGCTCTTTTAATATCAATCACCCTATCCCATAATCCACCGGGCACGTTCGCCCAGTAAACGGTACATCATCCAGGTAAAGCCCCAGGAAATACAGAAGATGATAACAGCCATAATAGGAACCTGCAAAGGTATGGGCAATGTTACATGCTTCATCAATATAAATACAGGACCTACAATAAAGTAATGCACCATATAAATACCAAAACCACATTTGGTCATATTAGCCAACGCCTTCATTACCGTTTCATTTTTTATTATCACTTTTTGCAGTAAGAGGAAAACGGCAACCGTCATAATGGCCACATTCGGGCTACAGAAAGTAAAGAACAGCTCCATTTCCGCCTCTGTCGACTGCATATTGGCCGCTGCTTCACTGAAACCTGCATAGGTTCCTGCGTATCCTACTGCAAACAAAACGGCAGAAACCAGCGTTGTTTTACCCAACGACCAGTCATTCCCTTCTTTCAAATAATGCCCTAATAACAAATAGCCATTAAAACCGGCAAAATAGTACAGCATGCCAAACTGGTTCCAAGTACTTGTTCCAAACATATAATAGGACACATAAGCAGATAAATAAGGGATAAACAAAGAGACAAACCAGATAAGCAGGAAAATCTGCTTCGTCTTCCGGTCTGCCCTTTCAACCCATGCCGAGAAAAACGGCATATACAGATACAGCCCTATCAGCAAATAAATATACCACATATGATTTTCCTTAAAACTGAAATTAAAAGGAATCATCGCCACATCCTTCAAAGAGTCCATCAGAGCTTGGGATTCATTCCCCTGCACATAACAAAAGAAATCGCCAATAATAGACTTAGGCAATCCCAGAACCCCTGTAAACCAAGGGAACATATTATATAAAACCGACCATATCAGGAAGGGAAACAATACACGGAATATACGTTTCTTATAAAAGCCACCTAACGGCTGTTGTCTGACCGGAAGCAATAATAAACCGGTCATCATCACAAACAAAGGGACGGAAGGACGAAGCAAAGAGCCGTAAATTGCAGCCCAATGGCGGTATTCGGGAATACTCCCTAAAGTAGGCGAGATATAAAAGGGGTCGATACAATGAACCCCTATAACCATAATCATGGCAACAGCCCGTATGACATCCAGCCATACCAACCGGGAATTGAGAATTGAGTCTTTCATGCTTGATTTATTTAAACTCCGACAAAAATAAACGTTTAACCCATTCAATGCAAGAAAAACACGTATTCACTGTTATTCAAGGGAAACCAGCGTGCGTCCCTCCAATATATCCGGCATATTAGCGACTGCCCAATCGACCAGGCTCTGAAGATGGGGCAGCAGGCTTTTTCCCCTTTCCGTCAACTGGTATTCGACCCGGGGAGGTACCTCGGCATAGACGTTTCGCGCCACCAGCCCGTCTGTTTCCAGCGACCGGAGAGTCACCGTCAGCATCCGTTGCGAAATATCATCTATTGTCCGGTGGATATCATTGAAACGCATCGTTCCGTTGGCATTTAGTGTTACCAAAACAAGCATCGACCACTTATTTCCGAGCTTACTCAGTATCTCCCGTATCGGACAGCTTCCTGTATTATGAAAATTTTTCATTTTATTTCTTCGGCTAATTGACTTATGATGAACATTAGTTACCTCCATGTAAGTTCCTTACTGTCAAGTACCTTCTTGTTTATCACAGAAAGGAGATTTACATTTGCAACACAAAGGTAAGAAACTTACCAAAAATAACTATTGTCTCATTTAATATTCACAGTTATGAAAAAGAAAGTAGCAGTTGTAGCCGTTAACCCGGTAAACGGTTCCGGGTTGTTCCAATATCTGGAAGCGTTTTTTGAGAATGGAATCACTTATACCGTTTTCGCCGTAAGCGACTCGAAAGAAATCAAAACGAACTCCGGCATCACCCTTTTTGCGGATGACGTGATTGCCAATCTAAAGGGACATGAAGATGAATATGAAGCATTGGTTTTCGCTTGTGGCGATGCGGTTCCCGTTTTTGCACAGAATGCGGAGAAACCTTACAACCAGGATTTATTATCCGTTATCGGCGCTTTTGCACAAAAAGGCAAGAAAATGATAGGCCATTGTGCCGCCGCCCTGCTTTTCGAAATCGCAGGTGTCAGCGAAGGCAAGAAAGTATCTGTCCACCCATTGGCTAAGCCTGCCATTCAGAAAGGAATCGCTACAGACGATGATTCAACCATCGACGGCAACTTCTTCACAGCAAAAGAAGAAAACCATATCTGGACGATGATGCCGGAAGTCATCAAGACTCTAAAATAGGGATGCTGCCTGAGACGCAGCTCTATTTGTGGACGCGGATGACGCGGAAAACGCGGATTAATACAGGACATAGATTATTTAGCCTGTGAAAATCTGCGTTTTTCGCGTCATCCGCGTCTAATTATCCATACCTTTACCGCCATCGGATAAAACGAAAACGAATAGATACATTATGAAAAACATCATCTACTCTGCCTTCTTCTGTTTGCTTCTTGTAAGCAATATGCAGACACAAATACATGCCGGCTCATACATATCCGCACAGCAGGACAAACTAATCGTCACCGGCAAAGTTATCAACCGGACGAAAGAAAGCCCTAAAGTGATAACCGTTATCGAATGCAGCCCATTGGATGACGGGGGCAGATACGCGTCCCAACTGGACAGTAATGGAATGTTCCGAACGGAGATGTCGTTTGTCTACGAGCATAGTTTTACAATCAACTATGCGAACAGATTCATTAACCTGTATGGAGCAAACGGGGATTCCCTCTATCTGGAAATCGATGCAAAGAAGCTGTCGGAAAACAAAGAAAGCCCCATCCTGTTCGGTGGCGACAAAGCTGCCGGAAACAATTATTTCAGTGAAGTCATCGACAAGACCTTCCCGCTGATAAACAACGTGGAACTGGCTCCGGTATCCGTACCGCTAAAGGACTATATGGAGACTTTCCAATCCGAATATACCCGGTTGAAAGACAGCATACGCGTGTATAGCCAACCCTATCCCTCACAGGAAAATGTACTGCGGATGTTGGACAATATGGCCCTGTTCAGCCTTGCCAACACAGCAACGGATTATACCGAAAAGAACCCGCAGGATGCGTTAGCCTTTTTCACACAACCGGTTTTCGACCTTTACAACGCAGAGAACCTAAAGGTCATGATGTTTCCTTACCATCTGGATTATTACCGGCAAGCCTTGTTGGACAGCGATTCCATTGCAAAAGCCTGTCTGGAAAAGGAGGATATAACGGCTTTGTACCGCAGGGGCGCCGAACTTCTGCTTACTTTGCCCGAAGGGACATACCGGGATATCATGCTGGCAGGTTTCTGCAACCGGCTCAAAAGGTTCAATCTGGAAATACTGCCGCCCAGAGAGTC
Source organism: Parabacteroides sp. (assembly GCA_019417325.1). Taxonomy (GTDB): domain Bacteria; phylum Bacteroidota; class Bacteroidia; order Bacteroidales; family Tannerellaceae; genus Parabacteroides. Next base: position 10,190 of record DXVO01000004.1, read on the forward strand.
ATTCTGCAATGACACGGTTTTCCAATGCGTCAGCCGGTTATCCGCAGCAGGACACACAAAGAACCAATTGCCGGAAATGCTTCTTTCGGATGGCGCTTTCTATTATGCTCCCAATGGAAAAACGGAATTTATCCCCGTAAAGAACCTCACGGATTTTCTAAAAAAGAAATACACAGGGAAAGTGGTCTATCTGGATATCTGGGCTATCTGGTGCGGTCCCTGCCGGGCGGAGATGAAACATGCCAAGGCGCTCCACACCTTGTTTAAAGACAGGGATATTGTCTTTATCAATATCTGTATGATGTCCGACCGGGCAAAGTGGGAAAAGGCTATCCGGGATGAAAACATAGGTGGAGAGAACTATTTCCTCAACGAGGATATGTCGCAAATCTGCATGTCTGCCTTGCAAGTACCGGGCTTCCCGACTTACCTCCTGCTGGATAAAACAGGCGCTATCATCAACAAGATGCCTCCGCGTCCGTCGGCACTTCCGAAACTGCAAAAGGAACTGGAATCTGTAACGTCGGTCGTTACCGTTCGCTAACTGCCATCGTTACCGAACGGTAATTGCAGTGATTACCGAGCGGTAACTACAGACATTACCGCCCGATAACTGTTGTAGTTACCGGGCGGTAGCGATGGCAGACGCAGATATTAGAGGGATGTACCATATATATATTAGGGAACGCAGACTACGCAGAACACGCAGATTTACGCAGAACATATTTTTTCAATAAAGAATCTGCGTAAATCTGCGTGTTCTGCGTCATCAGCGT
>DXVO01000005.1 GCA_019417325.1 Parabacteroides sp.
CAATTGGATAGTTTATAAAAAAATAAAATCGGCAGTCCGATTAAGACTACGTTAAAAATTAGAATATCTTAATAAATTTCATACCGTGAAAGTTGTTGAGATTCATAAATCCTCACGATTTTGAGAATTTCCTATAAATAATAAGCCTTAATAATCAAAGGATTATAGTATTAATATGTAGTAATATCTTTATACATTTGTGAAATCTTAACGTAGTCTTAATCGAACTAAACAAACTATTTTTAGCGTATTGAACCGTAATCCCAACTAAATGATTCAGACAGTTTCCTTTTTCTATAAATAGAGTCCTCCATACAATGAATAATAAACAGAGACGCCCCTCTTGTCCAAACAGGCTTTATTGAAGGAGATGATATCTGCATCATTTGTCAACTTTCAACTTTTTCCTACCTTTGTCCCCTGTTTAGGATTATCTTTTTAATTAAATCGTCATAAAATAATATGAGCAGAAATGAATCTTTGCTGCCGGTAGCTAAATTCATCGCTGAGTACTCCTCCCATTTAATGGGATGTGGAGTGCATACTTCACGAGTTGTCCGGAACTCGAAACGTATAGGAGAAGCCTTCGGGCTGGATGTCAAAATCAGTATTACTCAAAAGAATATTATATTGACTTTATCCGATGATGAAACGAGTAAAGCATATAGTGAAGTTGTGGAAATTCCTTCACTCCCTATCAGTTTTGAACAGAATGCCCGTTTGAGTGAATTAAGTTGGGAGGTATATGACAAACATTTACCTTTGGATGAGATAAAACAGAAATATCAGGGAATAATCTCTGCTCCAGCGATAGACCCGCTGTTCGTCTTGATTCTGGTCGGATTGGCAAACGCCTCTTTTTGCCGTTTGTTCGGTGGTGACTGGTGTTCGATGGGAATCATTTTCTCTTCAACAATCATAGGGCTGTTTTTGAAACAACAGATGCAAGCCCGGAAATATAATCATTATCTTATTTTCGTATCGTCTGCGTTTGTGGCGTCTTTATGTGCTTCCGTCTCTTTGATATTCGATACGACTTCGGAAATAGCGCTTGCAACAAGTGTTTTGTTCCTGATACCCGGTGTGCCGCTTATCAACGGTGTCATAGATATTGTAGAGGGATACATACTGACTGGTTTTGCCCGTCTGGTCAATGCGGTAATGCTGATTATATGCATTGCAATCGGGCTTTCTTTCACACTTATGTTTGTAAAAAATAATTTGATATGATAATCTGGGATATTCTTGGCGACGGACTTTTTGCAGCTATAGCAGGTATTGGTTTCGGGGCGATTTCCGACCCTCCTTTGAAAGCATTTCCTTTTATTGCCTTACTGGCTGCTGCCGGACATGCGTGCCGGTTTTGTATGATGACATTTTTCGGAATGGATATAGCAACAGCTTCTTTGTTGGGTGCATTAATAATCGGTTTTGGCAGTCTCTGGTTGGGAGGGAAGATTTATTGCCCGATGACTGTTTTGTATATCCCAGCTTTATTGCCGATGATTCCCGGACGATTTGCCTATAATATGGTCTTTTCCCTGATTATGTTTTTGCAAACGATGGATAATCCGGTAGAGAAAGCAAAATACATAGATATGTTTTTATCTAACGGGATCGTAACCTGTACGGTTATATTTATGTTGACGATTGGTGCGACATTGCCTATTTTCATGTGTCCGGGGAAAGCGTTCTCATTAACCCGGCGTAAATAATAAGTTGAAGGATTTATGGAAATATTTTGGAAAACAATTGCACTCTATAATGCCTCTACCTGGGGATTCCAGTTGGCCATTGTTCTTATCGGTATTGTTTTGACGGTGTTGCTGGCATCTTGTCCCAGTCCCCGGATTAAGCTGGGGATGAAAATTTATCTGGCGGCTGTTTGTTTTTGGTTGTCGGTGGTATATTACTATGTTTATTGTTCCGAACGGGAGTATTATCAGGTGATGGCAATCTTTTGGGGGATTATGGCCCTTATGTGGGTATGGGATGCTGCAACCGGTTATACAGCATTTGAACGAACCCGGAAATATGACTTGTTTGCTTATCTGCTGTTTGCGATGCCTTTTGTTTATCCGTTGGTTTCTATGGCGCGCGGGCTTTCTTTTCCGGAGATTACTTCGCCGGTGATGCCTTGTTCCGTAACGGTATTTATGATTGGATTGCTGCTGTATTTCTCCCGCAATATCAATCTGTTTATTGTATTGTTCTTATTTCATTGGTCCTTAATCGGGCTGTCTAAGACTTATACCTTTAATATTCCGGAAGACTTGTTGTTGGTAAGCGCATCTATTCCCGCTCTCTATCTGTTTTTCAGGGAGTATTTCGCAAATAGCCGGCATGCAGGAATGAAACCGGATGCCAAATATGTAAATGCACTGCTTGTTCTGGTTTGTCTGGCAATCGGCGGGGTTGCGCTGGTTACTACGTTAAGGGAATTGTTTTTTTAGTTGACAGTTGACAAGTGACAGTTATTTCGGCTTTCAGCCGATTTGCATACAGGATGCGAAGCCTAACTGTCACTTGTCAACTGTCATCTGATTAGAAGCTAACTTTTACTCCTGCAAAATAGCTTCTTGGTGTAGCTGGACCGTAGATGTAAGAAGAGTCACGGTTTTTCCCCAAGTCAAAGTCAGACTGGTAGGCTTGGAAAATATTTTGTACTCCTGCATTTACTTCCAGTGTCAGTTCCTTATATAGATGAAAGTCGTATCCCAGTTTGATATTCATATCCAGGAAGTCCCGGGTAGTTACTGCTTTATCTTTAGGTATATATCCGGCAAGATGTTGTACCAGCATACTGCCGGTATAGGTACCGGAAAGGGATGCTGTAAAATGTTTCAGCGGTGTGAATGTTGAAGTAAGATACCCGTATACATCTGGTGTCCTGAACATTTTTCTTACAGGAGGTATATCTTCATCCTGGCTCCATCGCTCGGGTTCTTTATAACGGCTGCGCTGTATTGTAGTGCCTGCCTGTACGGATACCCAGGAGGTAAGGATTGCTTTGCCTTCCAATGTTAATCCCATAACCATTGCACCCGAACCATTCTGACGTTCTTTTATCAGATTGCCTTGTTCGTCTTTCCCTATGTCTTTTAATACAAATACGTCACTCAGGTTAGTATAGAAACCCTCCACAAGGAAATTCACTTGTATACCGTTCTTGAAACGATGATAAAAATCGACCGATGTGCTGAGGCTTTGAGATTTTTCTTCTTTCAGGTTTTCGGCACGTCGTATCAAAGCAACTTCACCGCCTACAGCAGAGATATGCAGGTCTTCATCAAATGCCTGCGGAGCACGGAAACCACTGGAATAACTTGCACGGATGTTGATGTCTTCTGTCGGATTGAAACGAATATTAGCACGCGGGCTGAATATGACATGGTTTATCATATTATGTTTATCCAGACGTCCGCCAATCAGAAAACTCCATTTTTTGTTCTTCCATTCATTTTGCAGGAAAGCACTTTCTATATGTACTTTCTGGTTGGTAAAACGATTATATCCCAACATTTCATCTTTCAGATGGTCGTAGCTGTATTCCAATCCGGCAGTCAGGTCTGAAGGCATAAACAGGAATTTATTGAAACTATAATTATATTGTGCTCCCGACATCCAGGTTAAATCTGTTGTTTTGCCATAAGCATTCGGATCCTGATTTGTACCATAATAACTGTCGCGGTCGGTGAATTGTGCGGAAGAGAAGATGCTTATCTTCTGTTTGTAATCGGGCGAGAAAAGATCAAATTTCAATCCTCCCCCGTCGATAGCATGTTGCAATTGCTCTGCAATGTCCGCTTCGTGCGGCGGACGCGATAGTAAATTACCACCACGTCGGAATTCATTCATGTGATGATATTCAAGTGTCAACTTGCTGTAAAGACCTGTTTTGATAAAAGAGCGGAAACCTACCATCTGGTTCTTAAGTTTCGGCAATTCGGTAAATCCGTCTCCATCATGATCGTACCCGTCGCGTACCCGGTTTTGTCCGAATATGTACATACCGGCTTTGCCACTTTCTGTAACCAGTGAGGCATTCAGGGTCGTATTATTATCCAGTGAGGAACTACCTCCGATAGAAGTAATCGTATGTGCCACTTCTCCTGAGTTGCGTAAAGGCTCTTTGGTAATAATATTGATGGTTCCTGCAATTGCTGAAGAACCAAATAGGGCAGAACCGCCTCCGCGCATAACTTCTACACGCTCAATCATATTTGCAGGAATCTGTTCTAATCCGTAAACCCCTGCCAAAGCACTGAATATAGGGCGGGAGTCAATCAAAATCTGGGTATACGGACCATCCAGCCCGTTTATGCGAACCTGTTGAAAGCCACAGTTCTGACAATTTGTTTCTACACGGACGCCCGGTTGGAAATTCAACCCTTGTGAAAGGTTTACCGCATTCGTTGACTGAAACATTTTGGAGTCGATTACGCTAACCAATGTAGGAGCCAGACGCCGTGATGTTTCACTTCGGTTTGCCGAAACCACTACCCCGTCCAGGGCAATACGGTCTTCCTCCATTTCGATGTTTATCTCGAGTGTTTTTCCTTTCTTTAATGTGACTTCACGGGTTACGGGCTTATAACCGAGGAATTTATATTCGAGAGTGAATTTTCCTTCCGGAAGGTTCTTCAGGAAATAATGTCCTGAATTGTCGGTTGTTGTTCCGATGGTTGTCCCTTTTAGCATCACGGTAATGAAAGGAAGGTGCTCCCCGGTTTCTTTGTCTAATACATGTCCGAATACGTTAGCATCCGAACCGTCTGTTTTTTCTCTGTTGTCTGAAGCTTGTGCAGCAGTAAGGGCACAACACAAGCATAGTATAAGCATAAATATCTTGTTCATACTGAATTAAATAAATGTGTGTAATAAAAAATAAACTACAACTCTTCTCGCGAAAAACTTATGTGTCAGGCAACAGGAGGGGCGCGTAGAGATAGTTTTCCCGGCACGGCGCACAGATATGCCATACAAACCGGCGGGCAAAGGATTTGGAAAACGGAACCTTCAGCAGTAGTAATCAGTACAGAAATAAAAGCGGCACCGCTTATCTGTACTGTCGAAAGTTGATGCAATAGCTGAAATTCGGCATAGGTATGTTCATTGCCGGATGTTCCGTTGTCATTTTTATGGTAGGGGTGTGAATGGACAATAGTTACCCCGTTGATAATGTGTACGTGGGTAAACGCAATTAAGCATCCTAAATACGCTATGAATAGAGTAGGAAGGGCTATTTTCAGATATTTAGTGAATCTGTCCATCCGGATGCAAATATAGTTATATTTTTTAATTAATAAGCTAACGCTAAGAAAACTACCTATTTGTAGGTATGTGTTTCTTTTTGGAAAACTTTTTTTGTTATTTGTTTTTTTAAGTTTTCCGTTTTTATTTTGTATAATTTTGATTTTAAATAGGTTGACAAAAATTAACTCGTTAAAAGTTTTCCAAAAAGAATAACTGTGGTCTTTGTTTGCATATCTTTGTGGCATAAATAAATTATAAACCTGTAGTACTTATCATGATTCAAACAGTGATTAAAAGAGACGGACGTATTGTTGGTTTCAATGAAGAGAAAATAACAACCGCCATAAGAAAAGCAATGTTGCATACGGAGATAGGGGAGGATATGCAATTAATCAGGCAGATAACAGACCATATATCATTCAAGGGAGATGCTCAGATGACTGTGGAGGCAATCCAGGATGCGGTCGAGTTGGAACTGATGAACAGTAGCCGCAAAGATGTGGCACAAAAATATATCGCTTATCGTAACCAGCGGAGTGTTGCCCGGAAAGCGAAGACCCGGGATATGTTTCTGGAAATTATTAATATTAAGTCAAATGATATTACCCGCGAGAATGCCAATATGAATGCGGACACTCCGGCGGGTATGATGATGAAATTTTCCAGTGAAACCACCAAGCCGTTTGTTGATGATTATTTACTGAGTGAAGAAACCAAAGACGCTGTCAACAATAATTATTTACATATTCATGATAAGGACTATTATCCGACAAAGAGTTTGACTTGTGTGCAGCATCCGCTGGATCGTATCCTGAAATACGGCTTTTCGGCTGGACATGGCGAATCGCGTCCGGCAAAACGTATAGAGACTGCAAGTATCCTGGGGTGTATTTCTTTGGAAACGGCGCAGAATGAAATGCACGGGGGACAAGCTATTCCGGCATTTGATTTTTATCTGGCTCCCTATGTACGGAATAGTTATGTGGAGGAAATTAAAAATCTCGAAGAATTGACCGGGGCGGATTATTCTCATCTGTATCGGAAAGAATTAGATGATTATATAAATCGTCCGTTGGATGGCTTGTCGGGAGATGATCGTGTTGTGCAACATGCAATCAATAAAACGGTCAGCCGTGTGCATCAGTCCATGGAGGCTTTTATCCATAATATGAACACGATTCACTCCCGTGGGGGAAACCAGGTTGTGTTCAGCTCCATTAATTATGGAACCGACACTTCTGCGGAAGGGCGTTGCGTGATTCGTGAGATTTTGAAAAGTACCTATCGGGGGGTGGGTAATGGCGAAACGGCAATTTTTCCTATTCAAATCTGGAAAAAGAAACGCGGTGTAAGCTATTTGCCAGACGACCGTAATTACGATTTATACCAGCTTGCCTGTAAAGTGACGGCACGTCGATTTTTCCCTAACTTCCTGAACCTGGATGCGACCTTCAACCAGAGTGAGGAGTGGAAATCGGACGACCCGCAACGCTATATCCATGAAGTGGCAACTATGGGGTGTCGTACGCGTGTGTTTGAAAACCGTTTTGGACCTAAAACGTCTATCGGTCGCGGAAATATTTCTTTTTCAACAATAAATATTGTACGTCTGGCAATAGAATGTATGTCTATCGCTGATAAGGAAGAACGGATTGTCAAGTTTTTTGCTAAACTCGACAGTATGTTGGAGGTGGCAGCACGCCAGTTGCACGAACGTATGGAGTTTCAGAAAACGGCCTATGCCAAACAGTTTCCTTTACTGATGTCTTCGCTCTGGTTGGGTAGTGAAAAGTTAAGACCGAATGATACAATAGCTTCGGTAATCAACCAGGGAACTTTAGGAATCGGTTTTATCGGTTTGGCTGAATGCCTGGTAGCTCTTACCGGTAAGCATCATGGTGAAGATGAAGTATCGCAGGAGCTGGGTTTGAAGATTGTAACTTATATGCGCGATCGCGTCAATCAGTTTTCAGAGCAATATCAGCATAATTATAGTGTGTTGGCTACTCCGGCCGAAGGGTTATCCGGAAAATTTACCGGACGTGACCGGAAAGAATTTGGTTCGTTGCCGGGTATTACCGACCGTGAGTATTATACAAACTCCAACCATGTGCCTGTATATTATAAATGTAGTGCTCGTCATAAGGCTGAAGTGGAAGCTCCTTACCATGAACTGACCAGGGGCGGACATATCTTTTATGTGGAGATGGACGGGGATGCAACCCATAATCCGGAAGTGATTATGCAGGTAGTTGATATGATGGACCGTTATAATATAGGATATGGTTCTGTAAATCATAACCGTAACCGTTGCCTGGATTGTGGTTTCGAGAATGCTGAAACTCATTTGGAGGCTTGCCCGAAATGCGGTAGTACGCGTCTGGATAAATTACAACGTATCACTGGTTATTTGGTAGGTACAACCGATCGCTGGAATAATGCGAAACTTTCAGAATTGAATGACCGGGTGACACATGATTAGGAAAATGTGAAAACATTTTCCAGATGACAGGTGGCAATTGACATAGTCGATTGGGCTTTACGTCCGGTATTTGAATGGGGTGTAAGTAGCTGTAGCAGTTAATTGTTTCGTACTAATTTCTAACTGTAGTTAGTTTCAAAAAAGTTTCTTGGCTTGAAACAAAAAGTTTCATTACGTTGAAACAAAAAGTTCCACCCGATGAAACAAAAAGTTTCAAGGCATGAAACTTTTATGCCATGCCCGGAAATTTGTAAAAAGTAGAAATATGTTGTCAATTATAGATATAATAGAAGATACCACAGTGGATGGTCCGGGATTCCGGACTGCTATTTATGCCGCCGGTTGCCCGAATGCTTGTCCGGGATGCCACAATCCGGAGTCGTGGGATATAAAGAAAGGACGCCATGTCTCGACCGAAGAAATATTGGATAAAATATTGGCTGATGATTTTGCCAATGTGACTTTTAGTGGAGGCGATCCGATGTTTCAGCCCGAGGGATTTACGGAGTTGGCACGTTGCATCAAAGAGAAAAGCAATAAGAATATTTGGTGTTATACCGGTTATACGTTCGAACATATTCTGAATAATCCCAAACAGGCGGAGCTACTTCGGTATGTGGATGTATTGGTTGATGGAAAATTTAAGCAGGCACTTCGGGATGAAAGTCTGTTATTCCGGGGAAGCAGCAACCAGCGTTTAATCGATGTAAAGGCTTCTTTGAAGCAGCAGGAGGTGATTTGTTTGGATTATAATCCGTATCCTTGAACTTGGGCTGCTCTTAATTGTGTTTTCACTTTTTCAGTATTCTTTCCAGATAGGAAGTATCCAATAAATTTACTGTTTCAAATTTCCCTTTATAGAATACGCCCCAATTATTGAAAACACAGGGTAATTCCTTTGCTTTCTGCAACGTATCCACTTTTATTAAGTCGACAGGAATTTTTTGTGTGTCACAAAACTGTTTTATTATTTCTATCTTTTGGAGGATGTAGGGGCATTGCATATCGTAATAAATGACCAGCTCCTTGTTTTCTATACTTTGTTTTTTTGCATTTTCTGTGAACTTAGGTGTTGTGCCATCAAAGGATAGTGCCAGTAATTCGTATCCGTTATCAGTAGTATCTACAACTTCAAAGCCGAATTTCATAGCAAAAGACTGGTCGGAAAGCCACGATTTTTGCTTTTTCGCACCAAGCATACAAACGCCGGATTTGCCTTTCTTTTTGGCGTCGGACAAACAATACTCCATCAGTGATTTTCCATAACCTTTTCCTTTGTCACTGCCGTAAACCCATAAGCAGTAGATGTAATAGTAGTTGTCTCCGGTTATAGAGACCCAAGCTGTTTCAAGAGGGGCATATTCAATAAAAACCGTAGCTTTTGCATTTAACTTTCTGAAGACATGACCTTCGTTTAATCGGTCGGAAAGCCATTGCTTTTTTGCCGATATGCCTTGATGAGGCTTTTTACTGCGGATAATGCAGCATAAATGCTCATTAGCAAGATTTTCTGTTGTCAGATTAACAAAATCAGTTGTCATATACATCCCCATTTTAAGATTTTTATTGGTTTAAATGAGCCGATCGGAGAATAAACTTTGCAGTTAAATAGCTCTATCCAAATATAAAAGTATCGTTTTTTTGTATAAACAGAAAAGAAAGGGAGGAAAATTATTTCTGCTCTTTCTTTTTGCCAAGTACATGGGGCACAAATCCTTTATATAAAAAATGTTTTCGTTTCAGTATGTGAAGAATCCCCAGAATCCCTGCAATACAGCTGGTTTTGTAATGCAATAATCCCACAGAAGAATTGGCCCCCTCTATGAAAAACAGTAATGATAGGCCGGAGATAACTACCAGCAAAAAAACAACGGATAATAACAGTACGGCTTTTCTTTTGCCTTTACAATCGGTTGTTTTCAGCCCTTTATACCATCCCCAGTGGCTTTTGATATGCAAAATTCCCAACATCATAAATAATAGACTGACAATGGTGTGGAATATGGCCCAATTATGCCATGTCTCATGATTGGTCCCTTGTCCTGCGATATGTAATTCGATACCCGTATAGAGTGATAAAACGAACGCGGGAACTAATATTAAATCTGTCAAATAAATAACTCGGATTCTATTCATCTTTTTTATTGCAAAAATACAATGGGTTGATAAATAGGAGAATAGACGATATGAGGTTAAAGTTGTACTATTCAAGGTATTTTTTCCGGTAGAGAGTAGGATTTACGCCTACCGTTTTTGTGAACAGCCGGGTGAAATAAGCGTAGTCCTCTATCCCCAATTGAATAGAAATCTCTCTTACGTTCAAAGAGGTATAGACTAACAACCGTTTGGCTCTCAGCATGAGTTCGTTCTGAATGTACTTGCTTATGCTTATACCTGTAATATTCTTAACGACCTCGTTCAGATATACGGGGGAGAGGTGTAGTGCTTCTGCATAATAAGATATGTGTCTGTTTATTTGCTTTTCCTCCGAAAGTAGCTCTTTGAAAGCCAGTGTAATCTCGATGTATCTTCTGTTTTTAGATTTTTGTATGGTAAGTTCCCGAATAGCATCCGTTATTATTCCTGCGGTGGCACAAGATAAATTTAGTAAAACAGTTTTTGATTTGTCGGTTTTCCATTCGTCGATTCTGCGAAGAATCATGGAAAATAATTGGGTTAGCTCAGCGCATTGTCTATCGTTTATATAAAACGGTACAGGCGATAATGCATATTCGGCTATGGTTTGTTTTGTTGGTGTGTCTATGAATGCTCCGTCCATAAATAAAAGCAATGCTTTGGCATTTCCCGCTTCAATAACATGATGGACCTGGTTAGGTTGAACACAAATTCCGTTACCTGCCGATAAGTCATAGTCTTTGAAATCAATGCTGACACGACATGTTCCGCACTCCACTATGCCGAATACGTAGTAGTCGTCCCGGTGGACATAGTCGATAGCCCGATTCGGTAAAAGATAAGAAACTTCCTTTGCGAATATTCCAAAATCGGATTGTTGGGTTGCTTTATGTATAGGAATATCTGTCATTTGATATTTTGAGTAAAGTTAGTAAAAACTTCCGACATGAGTAAAATATCTTTTCTTCGTTTACACTGGCATTTGCACCGCCGTCATTTTACAATGGTTTCTTCCTGTTGTAATTCCTGTTACATGCATAGTTTTCATGCCTTGCAATAATTTGGACTTTACCGGCTTGCATGTTTGAAATATAACTTATATCTTTGCCGAAATTTTGAAGATAAAGTTTCATGTCGAAGAAAGTGTATAAGGATAATCCGCTGGTTATTTCCGGTTATATGTCGGACAATGAGGCTTATTTTTCTATTTTATGGGATAATAATTTCATTATATAAGATGCGTTAGTTACTTTTACTAACGCATTTTTTTTGTGTCCCGAAGTTTGAATAGGTCAAAAGAATCAACATTAATATATAATATTTAAAAACAACCCATTTACTATGTCGAAAAGTGGTATCAAAAAGGTGATTGTTCTGGGCTCGGGTGCCTTGAAGATTGGACAGGCAGGAGAGTTTGACTACTCCGGCTCGCAGGCATTAAAGGCTCTGAAAGAAGAAGGTATCAGTACCGTATTGCTAAATCCGAATATTGCAACTATTCAAACATCGGAAGGGGTGGCTGATAAGGTATATTTCCTGCCTATCACTCCCTATTTTGTTGAAGAAGTAATCAAAAAAGAACAACCGGACGGAATTTTGCTTGCTTTTGGCGGACAGACTGCATTGAACTGCGGAACGGAACTTTATACCAGCGGCACACTTGCAAAATATGGTGTGAAGGTATTGGGAACTTCCGTAGAAGCAATCATGTATACAGAAGACCGTGACCTGTTTGTAAAGAAGCTTAACGAGATAGAAGTGAAAACTCCGATCAGCCAGGCTTGCGAAAATCTGGAAGATGTAGTGAAAGCTGCTTACCGTATCGGTTTCCCGGTAATGATCCGTTCAGCTTATGCTCTGGGTGGTATGGGTAGCGGTATCTGTAAAGATGAAGCTGAACTGCGTACATTGGCGGAAAGTGCATTTGCTTATTCTCCACAGGTATTGGTCGAAGAATCCCTGAAGGGTTGGAAAGAAATAGAATTTGAGGTAATCCGCGATAAGAACGATCATTGCTTCACCGTAGTCAGTATGGAAAATGTAGACCCGCTGGGCGTACATACCGGTGAAAGTATTGTTGTTGCTCCTACTTGTTCGTTGACAGACAAGGAACTGGACTTGCTGAAAGAACTTTCGACAAAGACAATCCGCCACTTAGGCATTGTTGGTGAATGTAATATCCAGTATGCTTTCAATTCTGATACATGCGACTATCGTGTGATCGAGGTAAATGCCCGTCTGAGCCGTTCTTCAGCATTGGCATCCAAAGCAAGCGGTTATCCTTTGGCTTTTGTTGCAGCTAAGCTGGCTTTAGGATACAGCTTGGATGAAATTGGCGAAATGGGTACAGCAAACTCTGCTTACAAAGCACCGGAGGTAGACTATATAATCGCAAAGATTCCGCGTTGGGACTTGACTAAATTCGTAGGTGTAAGCCGTCTGATCGGTTCCAGCATGAAGTCTGTGGGTGAAATCATGTCAATCGGTAAGAGCTTTGAAGAAATCATGCAGAAAGGTCTGCGTATGATCGGTCAGGGCATGCACGGTTTTGTAGGCAATAATGATGTGGAATTCGACAATCTGGACGATGCATTGGCTAATCCGACCGACCTCCGTATCTTTGCCGTAGCCCAGGCTTTGGAAAAAGGATATACCGTAGACCGTATCCACGAACTGTCTAAGATTACTCCGTGGTTCCTGGAAAAACTGAAAAATATTGTAGACTATACCAAAGTATTGTCTGCTTACCATACGATCGAAGATCTGCCGGAAGATGTATTGCGTGAAGCAAAACGTCTGGGATTCTCCGACTTCCAGATTGCACGTTATGTAGAACATTCGGACGGCAATATGGAGAAAGAAAATATCCGTGTACGCAACTTGCGTAAGAAAATGGGTATTGTTCCGAGCGTAAAACGTATCAATACGGTTGCTTCCGAACACCCGGAACTAACAAACTACCTGTATATGACGTATGACGGCAGCCAGAACGATATCAACTACTATCCGAATGACAAAAGTGTGGTAATTCTGGGTTCTGGTGCTTATCGTATCGGTTCTTCCGTCGAGTTCGACTGGTGTTCGGTAAATGCGGCACAGACTGCACGTAAGCTGGGGTACAAATCTATCATGATTAATTATAATCCGGAAACTGTATCTACAGATTACGATATGTGCGACCGTTTGTATTTCGACGAACTCTCAATGGAACGTGTACTGGACGTAATCGACCTGGAACTTCCGAAGGGTGTGATTGTCTCTGTAGGTGGTCAGATTCCGAATAACCTGGCAATGAAACTTCATCGCCAGAATGTGCCTATCCTGGGTACTTCTCCGCTATCAATCGACCGTGCGGAAAACCGTCACAAATTCTCTGCCATGTTGGACTCTTTAGGTATCGACCAGCCATGTTGGGCAGAGTTGACCAGTATGGAAGAAATCGACGACTTTATTGCTAAAGTAGGTTTCCCTATTTTGATCCGTCCGTCATATGTACTTTCCGGGGCAGCAATGAATGTTTGTCACAGCAAGGAACAGATGATTGAATTCCTGGATCTGGCAGCTAAGGTATCTAAAGAATATCCGGTTGTTGTATCTCAGTTCTTGCAGGGTGCAAAAGAAATCGAATTTGATGCGGTTGCCATGAATGGTGAAGTGGTTGAATACGCAATTTCCGAACATATTGAATTTGCAGGTGTTCACTCCGGTGATGCAACATTGGTATTCCCGGCTCAGAAAATCTATTTTGAAACGGCACGCCGTATCAAGAAGGTGAGCAAGATGATTGCAAAAGAATTGAATATCAGCGGTCCGTTCAATATCCAGTTCCTGGCAAAGAACAACGATGTGAAAGTTATCGAATGTAACTTGCGTGCATCACGTAGCTTCCCGTTTGTATCTAAAGTATTGAAACGTAACTTTATTGAAACTGCAACCCGTATTATGCTGGATGCTCCGTATACAAAACCGGATAAGAGTGCATTCGATATCGACTGGATTGGTGTAAAAGCATCTCAGTTTTCATTTGCCCGTCTGCATAAAGCCGACCCTGTATTAGGTGTGGATATGAGTTCTACCGGTGAAGTGGGGTGTATCGGTGATGATTTCGATGAAGCATTGCTTTCAGCTATGATGGCTGTAGGAAATACAATTCCTAAAAAGAATGTGCTGGTTTCTTCAGGTGCAGCCAAGAGTAAAGCAGAACTGTTGGATCCTTGCCGCCAGCTTGCTAATAAGGGATATGTGATTTATGGTACTGCCGGTACTGCGAAATTCCTGAACGATAACGGTATCGATGCAATTGCCGTATGCTGGCCGGATGAACAAGGCGATTTGAATATTATGGATATGTTCAGCAAACATGTATTCGAATTGGTAGTGAACATACCGAAAGATCATAGCAAGCGTGAGTTGACGAACGGTTATAAAATCCGCCGTGCTGCAATCGATCATAATATTCCTTTGATTACGAACGCTCGTTTAGCGAGTGCATTTATCGATGCTTTCTGTAATCTGAAGACTGAAGATATTCAGATTAAGAGCTGGCAGGAATACAAGTAATAAAATATTTAAGTATATTTGTATCCAACATATTGTTAAAGACAGGGCAGTAATGCCTTGTCTTTCTCATTTTCAATTCAAAAATACCATGTGTAGACTACTGATCTTATTGTTATCCTTCCTGCTGGCAGTTCCTGCTGTCAGAGCGTCGGTAGTCCTTCCTTATGTATTTGTCAAAAATTATTCAGTAGATGATTATAAGGCGGGTTGTCAGAACTGGGGCTTCTCGCTTACGCCGGAAGGTATTCTTTACGTAGCGAATAGTTCCGGTTTACTTGCGTTCAATGGGAATGCATGGAAACTTTACCAGTTGCCTGGGCAACTGGAAGTGACCGGAGTTACTAACTACAATGATACGATTTATACACAGGGTGAAAATGCATTGTATGGTTGGACATATGATGATAACGGAATGTTGCATCACCATGCGCTGGAAACAGTTCCTCCGGAAGTAGAGTTTGATGCACCTCCGGTTTCCATCCCTTTCAGTCTTCCGGAAGAAATAAAGGAGGCGGAACCAAGTGCCTTTGCAACAAATGAAACTTTATATTTTATCGGAACTTATAAACAAGGATTATTTATTACAGATAAAGAAGGGCATATCCTTCATCATTTATCCTTACAAAATCAATTGCAGGATAATATGGTCCGGTTTATCAGCGTACAGGACGATAGCCAGATATGGGTAGCATTGGATAACGGACTGGCCCAGATAACTCTGGACCCTCCCATTATCCTATTGGAAAAACGCAGTATTATAGGAAAACTGATAGATGGAGGAATACATGATGGGGTATTATATCTGCAAACAGGTTTTGGCTATTTTAAACGTTCCCTTATTGCAGAAGATCCATTTGTAGCTGTTGCTGAGGAAGATGCCAAGCCATTCTTGGTTTCATATAAAAACCGAAAGGAATATACTGTTAACCGGCTGGTTAGGGATACGGCATCACTTGGCGCTTTTGTTTCTGCAAAACATATTTATCCCGCTGGAGATAGTTTGTATTGGTTGTCGATGGATAATCAGGCTGCCTTATTCCATATCAGTGGCGGTACGGCTGTATTGAAATGCCGACTGCTGTTTAATAACTATGATATGAATCTGGTTACCCGTGGTACGCGCATTATCCCTTTGAATGAAAGCATGGTGTTAGCATCTACTATGCAGGGACCTTTACTAATAAATGTGCGTGATTTGATTGATGCAGGGCTTCCGGGTAAAACCTCTCTGCAAGTTTTTGAGTTGGAGTATATGGATGCAAAAGGTTGCTATAATTTGCCTCTCAACAATCAGAAGATAGAACTTCCATATGATTTTCAGGAGTTCACCGCTTATATAGGTACTACGATCTTTACATCCAATCATCAGATTAGTTATAAGATAGAAGGGGTTTCTTCCGGCTGGTCTTCCTGGCAATCGGAAGGGAAAATATCATTCTTACAATTACCTGAAGGGCATTATGAATTAAAAGTCCGTAAATATGTGGTCAAAGGGCCTTTTCCTGAACTTTCTCTGTCAATAGATGTTCGTCCGCCCTGGTATAATACGGTTTGGGCATGGTTGGCGTATATTCTTATTGTCTGGATTGTCGCACAGGGCGTATTACGTTATAATCTTAAAAACCTGCATAAGGAAGAGCAGGCAAAGATGGAAGCGGAACGTCTGGCTGAGCAGCAACGCATGCAGGAAATGAAAAGCCAGATGTTGGAAGCGGAACTTCAGAATAAAAATAATGAGTTGACTTTACAAACGACAGCTCTGGTGAAGCGTAATCAGACAATTCAATCTTTATTGGGAGAATTGGATAAACAAAAAGAAGCATTGGGCGAGCGTTATCCGAATAAGCTTTACAACCGGATGAAAGCTTTGTTGGAAAGTACACGGGATGACCCGGCCGACTGGAAGTTGTTTGAAAGCTATTTTAATAGTGCTCATCAGAATTTTATGGACAGGTTGCGTCAGGAATATGCAGATATTACTACTGGCGACTTACGTATTTGCTGTCTTTTGCGTATGAATCTTTCTACAAAGGAAATTGCCTCATTGTTAAATGTTTCGGTACGTGCTATAGAACTTCGCCGCTATCGCCTGCGTAAGCGTTTAGGCTTGGAAGGAGATACGAATCTTATTGATTTTCTGATGAATTTCTAAATTTATTTTCTCAAAAATGATATTTTTATAATCTATTGAAAAATAGGTGTTTAAGTCCTGTTTTTTAATAGAAGAGAAAGGATTGTTGTATTCTTTGTTGCTGCACATATTATTTGCGCAAGTTGTGTAGTAGCCTTTTTTATAGAGAATTTTTGTTATTCCGTTTTCTTTGTAGCACATAAATCTAATTTTCATACATGATGGAACACGAACTGGAAAATCAATTGAAGGCGTTAGAAAAGAAGGGTATCGATCGCCGGCATTTTTTTAAGATAATGGCAGCGGCAGGATTGTTGACTGCTGCAGGTACTCAGGAAGCTAAAGCTTTTTCAAGTAATGCAAAAGGTAAGATAGTCATTATAGGCGGGGGTGCTGCCGGTATCAGTATGGCTGCCCGTTTACAAAAATGGTTGAATGAACCCGATATTACATTAATTGATCCCAGTGACCGTCAATTTTATCAACCGGGTTTTACCCTGATTGCCTCAGGAGTTTATGAACCGGGCGATGTATGGAAAAAACAAGAAGAATGTATGCCTGATGGTATTAAGTGGGTGAAAGACTCGGTTGCATCTGTTGATCCGGTCTGGAATCAGGTAACAACAAATAATAACGGTAAGATAGCTTATGACTTTTTGGTTCTGACTCCGGGTATACAAATCAATTGGGAAAAAGTAGAAGGTATCACACATGATACGTTGGGTGAAGGAAATGCTCATTCTATTTATGACTTTGATGGAGCGCAGAAAACTTGGAAAGCACTGCAGGAATTTTCGAAAACAGGTGGACGTGGCATTTACACGGATACATATACCAAGCACAAATGTGGTGGGGCTCCTAAAAAAATATGTTTGTTATCAGAGCACTATAACCGTAAACAGGGAACCCGGGATAAGGTGGAACTGAATTATTATACAGCAGCAAAAGAATTGTATGATATACCATATTTTACTCCTCGTTTGCTGGAAATATATAAGGAACGAAATATACCTATTAATCTGAATGTCCGGGTGAAAGGGGTGGATACAGCCGCTAAACAGGTTCATTTTGAGAAGATAGAAACGGTCGGTGACCAGAAGGTTTATACTCCGTTTGTGGAAGATTACGATTTTCTGCATTTCACACCTCCGATGTCGGCTCCTGATTTTGTCCGTGAAGCCGGACTGGGGTGGACAGAAGGCAAATTAGCAGCGGATGCCTGGGTAATGGTAGATAAAGAAACTTTGGTTCATCAGAAATATCCGAATATTGTGTCGTTGGGTGATGTGGCTGGCATACCGACCAGTAAAACTTCTGCGGCTATCCGTAAGCAAGTGCCTATTGCTGCTAAAAACCTGATTTCACTGATGGAAGGTAAAGAACCTGCTGAAAAGTACGACGGTTATGCTGCCTGCCCGATAGTAACGGATTATGGACATGTACTTTTGTGTGAGTTCAATTACAAAAAAGAGCCTGAAAATACATTCCCATTTACAATGCTGGATACATCAAAAGAACAGTGGGCTGCATGGATGTTGAAGGTTTATATGTTGAAACCGATGTATTTCTACGGTATGTTGAAAGGATTAGCTTAATCATAACTCCCTATATTTAAAATGCCAAACTAAAAACCCCTCCAGCTCATTCGTATGAGCTTGGGGGGATTTTTGTATATTTACTCTTGCATTTTCCGGTAATAACGTGGTGTATAACCGGGTACTAGCTCGGGGTGGAATATCCAGATCAAGTCTTTTAGCAAATAATCGGGATGTAAAGGAAATTCTTCGTAATAGGGAACGGCTCCTGTATTGCAGGTATAAATGTGACGTTTTTTGAATGCGTCGAAGTTCTCATAAGGCGTGTATTCCGTACGAAGTTCATTGTATGTCATCTCTTTTGCCTGATTGTATTTGACAAGCCAGATGTCGGCATGTATGGCTTTGTCCAGGACTGTTTCAAATGCCAGCGGGGTGCTTCCTGCTCCTGGTAAATCATTAAAGAGATAATCTGCGCCTGCATCGCGGTACAGGTTTGCGATATAGCTGGAACCACTGGGGGTATACCAGGAGGAACCAAACTTCTTTTCGGAGATAACGGTAGGTCTGGGAATGTCTTTTTTTACCAGATTTTTTAGTTCCAGATAACTTTGTTCCGTAGCACGGAAGATTGAATCCGCCATCTTTTCTTTACCAAACAGCATGCCGTAAAAACGTATCCATTCGGTGCGTCCTAACGGTTGAGACTCCATGTAATCGGCTCCTTCAATAATGGGTATACCCAATTTCTCGACCGGACCATAGCTGCTGTTTTGGAAAGGAGAGACAATAACCAACTCAACGCCCTGGTCTATCATCTTTTCCACATTAGGAGCAGTCGCTTCTCCCATATCGGCAATCCGTCCGTTCTTCAGCCCTTCCTGAATGGTAGGGGTGTCCATATAGCGCGGTTCACAAACACCTATAATCTTGTCGGTTTCTCCAAGCTGGTCGATAATGGCTGCATGGACAGAAGTGTATACTACTATGTTCTGTACCGGAATTTGTACAACTGTGCCTTTGGGGAGGTTCGCCGGAACAGGCTTCTTACGGTCAACCAGCAAATAGCGTTGTAAAAGCCGGGTACTGTCCCAAGGGTCATGTATCTCTACTGAAGTATAATTTTCGAAATGTTGGGTGGAGAAGCCTTGGGCATAGCGGATGGTGTCGGATGAAAATGCTTGTTCAGTACTTTGTTGCTTATTTATTTGTGAGCAAGACACAAATAAACAAGCAATGAGTAAAGTTGAGATTAATTGTTTGTACTTCATTTATAATAAAACATAATTTGTTTACTTGCAGACAAAATATGCTCCCATCGGATTAATACTGGAAACTCCAAAAGAGTTAAGTTTTTTCCCTTCCTGGGAGAATATGTACATGTCTCCTGTATTTGTATGATCGGATGTTCCAATATAAATGTTTTCAGAATTAGGATCGACATTTATAGAACAAGGATTTTTTACAGTTGTTCCATCTGAAATAAAATTGCTTTTAAGTTCTTTATTTGCTTTTGCATCATATAAGATAAACTTGACATTCTTTGGAAGCCAGTTTTCATCATTTTCAGAACTAATGACATATAGCTTGTCGTTTACTAGTTTGGCAAAAATATTTTGGTTTGTATAAATTGGTGTAGATTTGCCTGTACTTAAGTCAACTTGATTGACAGAAGCTTTTATATCGGTAAAATTCCCACCGCATTTTACATATAACTTTCCATTACTATCCGCTTCAACAGACATTGGATTTACTCCGACAACAATCTTTTTTTCTTCTGTAAGGGAAATAGGGTCAACCACTGATAAGGTTGAATCAGGTACAGGATTATATCCTCCGGAATTAGCCACATATAATTTACCTCCTGTAGCACATACTTGGTAAGGATTCGGACCGACCTTTACTTTTTGGGTTATCTCCATTGTTGTTGTATCGATAACAGCCAAATGTCCATCAAATAAAACAGCATAAACTTTTCCTGCATATCCCGTAAAGCTACGAGGGGATTGGGGTTGTCCAGCTTCATCTTTAGGAGATATTGTTTTTATTGATTTTGCATTTAAATCTGTAATCTCTATGGTGTTGGATTCATCCACTGCAATATACATTTTAGAACCATATATTAGCATGTCATTAGCCGTATCTCCCAATCCTCGGGCATTAATGGCAGAGAAAACTTTAGGGTTAAGGACTTTTGCTGTTTCATCATAAGAATCTAATGTTGCATTATTAGACTTCCATTTACCGCTATTCAAAATGTAGATTTGAGAAGTGGTGGGTTTAACCGGATCATTGTTGTCATCATCTTTGTTGCATGATGTAAAGGAAAGAGTGAGTGAGCAACAGGCTGCAGAAAATAAAATAAGTTTTTTTGTTTTCATTCTATTTATATTTAAATTAATAATGTATACTGGCTGTTAATCGCCAGGAACGCCCCGGCATTGGATAGTATTGGATTACATCGTAAGTTTTATTTGTTAAGTTTAAAAGTTCGCCTTGTAGTCTTAGTTTGCAATGTTTGATGTTAAATTCTCTGTTGACTGAAATATTCTGTTCTGTATATTTTTTTATCAAATTGTCTTCTATGTTTTGTGGCAAGGCATACCGGTCTCCTACACAGTTTATATAATAACTTAGATTTAACCAATGGGTTTGTAGAGATAAGGATATGTTTCCTGAATGCTTCGGTGTATAGGGAAGCTGATTACGATAGTTTTTAGCTTCTTTATCTGTTATATCTATGGCCTTTTGATAGGAGTAAGTACCATCCAATAAAAATGAAATATTCGTATTTACCGGAATTTCCGCACTAAAATTTATATCCAGTCCTCCAATGGATACTTCTCCCATATTCATCATTTTCCAAATAAACATGGTCGGGATTGCCACAATTTTATCTTTAACCCGATTATAGTATCCGTCAATAGAAATATTGGCATAACGGGTTAAAGGCAATTCTCCGCTCCATGTTAAACCTGCATTGTATTGGGATGCACGCTCTGGCTGTAGATTTGTATTCCCTATCCGTAAATAGTACATGTCATTGAATGTTGGCATACGGAAAGCATCTTTATAGGAGAATCTTACCCGAAAGTTTTGTTCCTGAAGAATTCTCCAGGAAAGGCTGGCCGCGGGAGAAATGCGTTTACGGTCTGCCGGACGCAAGCCTGTCTCTACCTGTTCTGTAATATAAGTTCCTAATAAACTTGCAGTAACAGTTAAGCGCGGGCTTTTGTATTGTGATGCAAGGACTGATAAGGAGGTATATCTTTTAGGAAAAGGACATTGGGGCAAGGTGTTATCCAACGTGTTGACAAAGAAGTCTTCTGTTAGTGAGAATGACAATCTTTTAACTGGCGTATATAGAATAGAAGCAGACCCATAATATTCGTTTTGAGTGTAACGATCCACTTGTCTTCCATTTTCGTATTTATTATTTACGTCTAAATATTTATTCCATGAATAATTATATTTCCCTTGTACCTGAAGTGACAACTTTTCAGAAAAATGATTTTGATAATAAATTTGGGCAAAAGCATTTTTATCCCATAAACGTTCTCCTGAATAGTCATTGTATAGAATCACAGAGCCAGGCAGACCTCGTTCAGAATCAAAATAATATCCTTTTATCTGTAAAGTACTGTTAGGAGTTAAATTCCCATATAAATTTAATTCGGTTCTCCATGTTTCAATATCGCTGTTATTCCTTCTCTTTTTTTCTGTTTGTTGTCCGTTTTTTAGTGTAAAAGAATAATCACCTTTTGCTTTTAAATAGTCACCATGTAAAGATACGGCCCATTTTTTTCCTATTTTCTGGTCATAATGAAGATAGGGATTTATTAGTCCGAATGACCCCCCTTTAACTTGTGCTTTTAAATGAAACGGTCGGTTTGTAAATTCCGGCCTACTTGTCTTTATACTCAGCGCCCCAGCCGATGCATACATCCTTGCTGTCTGGAAGATATCGTCGGATTGCCCGATGGATAGGGATACCATTTCCACATTATCCAATGAAAAACGGCTGATATCCACTTGTCCGCTTTGGGCATCGGTTATGGTTACGCCGTCATAGCTGACAGCCGTATGTTTGGCTCCAAGACTACGAACAGAGACGGTCTTTAAACCTCCGATACCTCCATAATCCTGCACTGTAACACCGGAAAAACGTTTTACAACTTCCGATAAATCCTGTACGCCCAGCCTTTCAATGCTGCTACGATCCATTATTTGCAAAGGAGTAGCTTCGCGCGTTACAGACGGACGCGATTTACCAAGGACCTCAACATCGTTTAGTTGATAGGTTTTAGTCGTATCGACTTGTGCCTGTAAAAACAGAATGCCATTAAGCCAGCATAATAACAGGCTTAAAATCCTCTTGATGTACGTATTTTGCATAATTATCGATTTATCAACCTCTTCACCCGAGAGATTGTATAAAGGATTATGGCAGGTTTTCTGGCTTGCTCTCCCTTATTTCGGCTACCTTCCCAACTTAATAGTTGACAGTGGACAAGTGACAGTTATACTGAACTTTCCATTTGCTGGCTATTTGTCAGTGGCAACGAGATTTGCCGGGGTTTCAGAACTTACAGCTACGGGTACAGCGCCGTACTTTCAACGGCTTCCCTTTTACTAACAGACCGTGGAAACGGTTCTGTTACA
Organism: Parabacteroides sp.; assembly: GCA_019417325.1. Classification (GTDB taxonomy): domain Bacteria; phylum Bacteroidota; class Bacteroidia; order Bacteroidales; family Tannerellaceae; genus Parabacteroides. The sequence continues at coordinate 22,763 of DXVO01000005.1, forward strand.
CCATAATCTGCGTACAAAGATATAATACTTTTGAACATAAAAAAAGGGTATCCGGTTTTTCCGGATACCCCACAGGTGTATTTGTTAAGGATTCATCAAGTAGAGTATCTATTCAATTAGTTTATTTCCTGTCTTTATCAAAACCAGTCGCTTTGGACCAGTCATAATTGTTTTTGAATGCAGTATTTACCTGATTGAAAATTGGGGTATTCTGGAGTACCGGCAAATAAAAAGACAGACCGCTTCCATACTCCCATATTCTTGACATAAGTTCTTCCTGCCCTGCAATTTCTCCCGGGACAAAGTAATATTGTATGATTGTTTTATTTATTGCGTTTTTAAATGTGTTTTTTAAATCTTCGTTTTCTGATAAGAAATATAACCCGCTTATATCCAGTAAAACAGACTCGTAATAATCAACGAGATATTTATTTTCATTGAGAGTATGACGCATTTCGTCATAACTCATATTTATACTTTCCAGTAGCTTGGAGGTTGCGGTTGCCAGATTTTCCAGTTCGGATGTTTTTGTTATGGCAACAGTAAATCCACCAAAAGTATTTTTATCTTTATTCGTATAATCTGTATAGCTTAGCTTGGCAGCTTTGTACAAGTCTGCATGTGGTTTAGTATATAGATATGGGATAATTGTTTCATAGGGATATCCGTATCCGGGAAGAGGAAGAGCAGATGCCATTATGTAGTCGCATTTATTCCGTAGCTGGTAAACACTTTCGGCATTGGACATATTGCAGGCATGGAAAATAATAAAATCATATTTTACAGGAAGTATTTTTGCCAGGTCTGCAATTTCCAGCGTACTTCCATAACGGTCCGGACCTGCTATGCCTTTGGTTTCGTTGTTATTTTTTATTTCAGGTAACCAGCCATTACCGTGTGCTCCGATTATCAATCCTTGTGACTCTGCCGGATAAAGAGTGACGACATCATTCAATACAGTCTGCATTACATTCGGACTTCCGGCATCTTGATCTTCGTAGGTTTTGACCACTTGGCTGACGATCATGTCTGTTGTGTCGTGCGTGATTTCCAATAATACCGGCTGACCGAATTGGGTTAAATGGTTGGAATTATCAAGATATACCAATAGGGTTCCATCTATATCATCATTCCAGCCTTCTTCCATTTGGTTTACAGTCTCTTCCAACGCATACCATAAACTCATATCTCCTACCAGATATGCTAAAACAGTACGATTCGTTTTTGCATGCGGTCTGGCTTCATTCGGATCTATGGGAGGAATATCGGGAGCATCCTCTTTGCTGCAATTTGTAAATCCAACGGCAAATAGCAATAATAATAAAAAGTAGAACTTTTTCATCTTTGTTTTTTAATAGTTGTTATTTCGAAACAAAAGTATCATTTGCAAAGATGAGATAGTGGATAAATTGTCACATTTTGGGTTCGTATCGTCACTATATTTTTTGAAAAACAACCTTTTAAAATGAGAGTTTATTACATAACATGCTGTTAGAATTAGCTGTGATTGTTTTAGAATGGATATCCAATGGCAAAGTGAAGTCCCAGCCCATCTTTAAACTTGGGAATGTTGTAATATCCTTTTTTGCCGGTTTCATAGGGAACATGAATGCCGATACCCAAATCCAGGCGAAGAACAATAAAGGTCAGGTCATATCGTATGCCGACTCCTGTCCCCAGTGCCAGGTCTTTGAAAAAGTCTTTCAGTTCAAATTGTCCGCCCGGACGGTTTTCATCTTCACGGATTAGCCAGATATTACCACTATCCAAAAATACAGCCCCGTGTAGGTCTCCTAAAATGGGAAAACGGTATTCCAGATTCGCTTCAAATTTCAGGTCTCCGGTTTGGTCCAGATAGCCATATTGTGTATTGTTAGGGTGATAACTTCCGGGACCAAGGGTACGGACCGTAAAGGCACGGATACTGTTGGCTCCTCCTATGTAGAATTGTTCGCCATAAGGTGTTATATCCGAGTTGCCATAACTGTAGGCAGCCCCTGCCATTAAACGTCCTACCAGATGTTGCTTGTGTCCCAGATAATAATTATAACGGATTTCACTGGTCAACTTTACGAACTGGGCAAATTTATTCCCGAACAACGTTTTGTTTTTCTCATTGAACTTACTTCCTGTAAGGGCGTAAATCCCCCCGATTATATTACCAGCCTGTGTGATAGAGGTCTGCCACCAGATATGATTCCTTTTACTGGTGATAGGAGAATCGTCGTAGGTATAGGTATATCCCATTGCGGGAATAAACTGGTTTTCCAAACTTAAGCCCAATGCTCTGTTTACATTTATGATAGAGTCAAATTCTGCGGTAGTACGTTGCAACAACGAATAAGTCAGTTTGAATGGGGTTACGGAATGCTGGCTGGTTGCCGAAGGTTGGAAATCGTAAGATGCACTTCCTCCGAATGCCAGCATTTTGAAAAATTTGGCACGGTTCAGCTGGTCAATATAAATACGGAAAGAAGTGCTGGAAGGATATTTCGTATCTCCCTTTACCAGTTTTGGGAAAAGGACCTGGGGGAATGTCAATGTTGTGTTAACACCTAACTCCCAGCTATTTATTGTAGAACTGTTGCCGACAACGTGACTTCCTGTTTGCCATTCATAAGAACCGCGCAACCGGACATTGAAAGTTTCGCCTCCGCCAAAAACATTACGTTTGGTGACACTGAAAATAGCCCCCGGGCCTAATTGCCCGTTACTTTTGGAGGTTACGTTCAACTCCAGTTCACCATCCAGAGGAAGGTCGTATACCGTATTGATTTTTAGATTCAGTGTATCGCAGCGGCGTGAGGTATCCTTCGGGGTGTATTGCATTTCCGAATACCGGAAGACACCCAGGCGCGAAAAACCGGTCTGCGTTTTCTCCTGTTGCTGTTGCGAATAAAATTCACCCGGGCGGAACTTTATCCGGTTGTAAAGCACTTTGGGACGTACCCTGAGCTTACCCTCATAATAAATAGTCAGGTCTTTATAATGAATGGAGTCGGTGGGTATTTCGTAATCGAAGCCATTCAGATAAACGGAAATGTCACCTATTTTCCAGGGGCGTAATACTGTGCGGGGTAATCCCGGTTTTGTAGAAATACGTAATGCGACCTTGCCCGGATTTAGTAAAGTATCTGCTTGATAGGTAATAAAATCAGGGCGGAAATAGTAATATCCGTTGTTACGAAGCAGGGAAGATATCCGTTGTCTTTCTGCTTCCAGTTTTGTCACATTGAAATTGTCTCCAATATTTAAAAGCCTGCCTCCTATATTTTTTTGTATCAATGTATCAACCCGGTGGCGTAATCTTACATAAGCGATACTGTCGTAAGTATACGGCTGGTTCATTTCAACCTTGTAAGTAATTTTTGCCTTTTTCGGATTCTTTGGGTCAGGGTCTATCTGATAGGAAGTCGCCCCATTGAAATAACCATATTCACGAAGCAGGTTATAGGCGACCTTGGTTCTTACTTCCGGATTGACCGTATTGATATATATAGGTTTACTCGCCAGTTTCTTGAATATCCATTGCCCGATTTTACCTTTTTTGTTTACGAAAGCATTATATACCCATAGTCCGAACGGGAAAGGGATACGGATGGAAGAACTTCCCAGTAATGCATTATTAGGCGGATAAGAGAGTGCAGCTTCGACTTCTGACAGCGCCTCTTCTCCTTCCGGGGTGATGTCTTGATTTTCGACCTCAATCTTTTTAATACCCGTATAGAGCACTTCGTTTTCGGGCAGATTCTTGGTCGTGGAGCAGGATATGAGGAATGCTAACAAAAAAGATAGCAGTAAGCTCCCTATATGATATATGTATCTTCCTTTTTTCATTTTGTCTCTTCTGTTTTTTCTTCCTTAACCGGTTTTACCTTGTTCTTTTTAAAAATAAACAGTTCACGAAGATGGCGCATTTTTTTACGAAGTACGATACCGGCGCCTGTTTCTGTGATTACCCCTTCCAATAAACTTTCATAGTTTTTGTTGTGGAAGAGTTTGATATACCGGGTACCGCTGCCATCCAAACGATATTCGATTGATACATTATCGATGAACGGCTGTGTCTGTCCCTGTTGATTGGCATTTTGCCCGGTAGAGATACGTCCACCGAGAATAATGCTGATACGGTCGTTATAGAAACGTTTGGCAAAACGGAATGAGAAGTCTGTTCTTGAACCTCCTCCGGCTGTTCCGTTTTCATCATATTGTTCCATACCGAGGGATATATCCACCGATTTAAGTGCGCTACCGGCAATATTGTTAATTTCACTTTGCAGGAAGCTGTTCAGGGCGGAACCCATATCCAGACTCGGCTTCTTGGATGTGGAATTTTTATCGTTTACATTCAGGTACATGCCTGTAACAAGCATGGTTACTGCGATTTGCGCCCGTTCGCTTTCACCCAGTTTGGCTAATTCCTGTTGCATGCTTTGGTCTTCAGGAGCGGAAATAATAAATTGAAGTTGCAGGTTTTCAAGCGTTTCTTTGATAGCAACTCCCACATTGAAAGTTACAAGACGTGCCGGTTGTTCTCCTATTGTGACGGATGCCCTTACCCGCTCCGTAGCCGTCAGGTTCATCATCGGGTCCATCGGGTTACCACTCCATTGCACATAGCTTCCGGATTGTATATTAAATTCTTTCAGCGGGATAATCGGCAGGGCATATTTTACCGTTCCGCCGGACAAGGTATATCGTCCGTTTAATATCATGTCTCCTTGTGTTGTGTACTGGAAAGACAAATCTCCGCCGCCTTCCAGTTGTATACGGCTGGATTCGTCCGGGGTAATATCTGCATTCAAACGGACTGACTGGTCGATATGGATCGTCATCAACATATCCAGCCCTCCTATGGGCAGAGGCGATTCCGGTCTGCGTATACGGGTAATTAATGTATCGGAGAAGTCCACAAAAGTAACCAGGTCGGCAAGCCTGTCTTGTGCTGTAAGCGGGGATTCCTGCATGACATAAGTCACATTCGTTCCTCCCAGAAGTTCCAGTTCTCCACGCATCATCAAGGTGCTGAGTGGTCCTTTCAACGTGGAGTTCAGGTTGACAAGCAATTTTCCATATACCATGCTCTCCTTCGTTTTCTTTGTGTTCAGCAATTGCATTTCGTGGGCGGTCAGACGCAAATCGGCAAGCATTTTTGCCGGATCGTGGAAGTTGATGTTTCCGTCTATAACAAAAGGATTTGTTGTAGAAGTATAGATACTATAATTGTCGAAATCCATCAGATTATCATTGACTTTAATTTCTTTGGGGTCGAAATTGAAAGAAGTTCCGACTGCAGTAACGTATACAGCAGCACTGTCTAACCGCATATTACCATTAACTTTCGGTAGCTTGCTGGAACCGGAAATCTCCATTTCTCCTTGTAGCTTCCCGTTCAGCTTTGCCATATTGTCGGGAATGAACGGGTTTACCATTTCCAGAGGAAGGTCGGTAATGTTGATGTTTCCATCTATATGGTCTTGCTTCCCGGCCGTGTAGTGAGCCATGATGGAAGCCACTTCATTCTTGTCTCGGAATAAGTGCATATCCACTTGGTGATTGTTATCCCCTACAGGCAGGTATACTGTATTGAACATAAGCTCTCCGACCCTTCCTCCATCATAGAACAGGCTGTCTATATAAGCGTCGGCTACAACCAGGAAATTACTGTCGGACGGAGCATATTGCAGGTCGGCATTCAGCAGCCCCCGCATAGTAGGCAAGTCCGGGAAACTCTTGGAGATAAGATTCAGGTCGATTTGAGATAACTCGGCATGAAGTTCTTCCATTTTTCCATCTTCCGGCAAAGAATGTATCCACAGGGAAGAGTTCTCCAATCCGGAAAAGCGCACGTTGGCGGCAATATCTTTTATATTTTTATAAAGGATATAATTATCCGGATTTAACTTAAATGGACGGAATACGAGAATCGGGTCTTCAGGGAACAGGTGCAGGCGGAAACCTTCCCGCTCCTTGTCGGCGCGTAATCCGATATATATACCGGTATTGCCTTGCCCGTCAGTGTAGCGAAGTTCCGCATCGGCAAAAGTGCTCCGTATTTTACCGGTAAGCCCAGCCGTAAACGGAGATTGCTTACGGAATTTTGTTTTTACTACTCTTGCATCATATAATAATCCGAGAGAGTCTTCGTGCATTTTGAAGCAAATGGTATCTATACGTGTAGTATCCTGCATTAGCGAAAAGAGGTCGGCGTCCATTTGGAATCCGTCTTCCGGAGAAGTAGACGCAACTATTTGCAGGTTATTGAAAGTGATGTTCTCTTCCTGAAGGATGTTGTAAATAGGATTGTCTTTCCCTGCTGTAATCCGCAAATCCATATCCGGCATTAACGGGCGGAATGACGGCAGGTCAATGACCGAATCCCTTTCGAGTTGCAGGTTTATGTTATTATTGATTTTCGTGAATTTATCAGCCAGTGTTTCAATATCCATATTTCCTGTCAAAACAATACCTAAATCACCGGCATGGAAAGATACCCGTGTCGTGTCTACTGTACTTTGAGCATGTAAGGTAAGTGTTTTTGGACGGAATTTTCCGGTATTTGTAATTAATTCCCAGTTACCCAGCGTAACATCTATCAGGTTGTTTTTCCCCATATCCGTTTCTGCCTCGGAAAACAGTTGGAAGGAAGTTGCCAGCGAATCCTTCATCAGGTGCATGCCATATAAATCGAGATTATCCACGTCTGCAATCAACATCGCTTTGATTTCTTTCTTTAGCAAAGTAGCATTTAGCGACATATCGATTTTAGCCAGCGGATATAAGCTCTTCAGGTCAAACAGTAAAAGATTCTTTTCCAGTGAGCCTTTCAGGGTTACATCTGCAATGGAAGATGCCCCGTATAAAATATCACTTATTGTTCCATCTACTTTAGCATGGGTACGGGCGGAAAACGGGTCATATCCTTTTCCTTCGGCATGTAGCGAGACTGTCATTCTGTAAAGGGAGTCCTGAGGCAGGAAATGGACCGGTTCCAGACTGTCTGTTTTCAAATCCACTCCATATGTTTCCAATAGAGGATTGAAACGGGCAGAAAGCTCGACTTTCCCTTTGTCTTGCAATAGCTTGATTTGTGCCTGATATTCTCCTTTCCTAAGGGAGCCTTCCCCGGTAAGCCGTATACCTTCCGGTATATTATAACGTACTCTTTCTTTTACTGGTAGTGTACTGAGGATAAAATCCAGATTTCCGGTTTTAGCGTCCAGTTGGAAATCGCCGGAGCGGGTGATACTATCGGTTATATTCTGTAGTTTTCCGGATACATCCAGATTAAAAGTTCCCGGTATTTCTCCTTTCAGTTGACGGAGACGGAGAGCTGCTAAATTGCCTTCTACTCCGGCTGTCACGGAAAGCGGCTTGGTAGGGAATGACTTTTTCAGTCCGTCCGGCAATGTTCCTGCAAACGTGAATAGGTCCTCTTTTCCGAGAGAGGCGGTGAGCAATGCATGCAACGTCCCCTCCGGTTTGTCTGCGAAAGAACTCCAGGGCACATTTGCCAGCAGACGTACTTCAGAATAGGGTGTTTTGAGCAGAAGTTGAGGTACTTGTATTGTTGTGCTATCGCTTGCCAAATTTCCGGTAAGTGAGTTGATGGTCAGACCGGAACGGTCGATAGCATTCATTTCCAGTATATTTGCATTCATTTCCAGCCCTGCATATAAAACAGAATCTAATGAGATGTTCACATTGTTCAGGGCAAGGTGCATCGGGTCGAAACCGGGTTGTTCCTTTTTGTTGTCGCCATCATAATTGAATGATGAATTGGATAACCTGAATTCTTTAGCTCCGTACCGTTCTGTCCCGAGGTCGACAAAACCACCTGTCAGGCTGGCTTTGTCTATATAAGTTGCCAAACGAAGTGAATCGTTTGGCATTTGCAGTGCGAAAGCAACGCGGTCCAGATTTATTTTTTCCAATAGCAGAATCCAGTTAACAACGGTTGTCGTTGTATCTGTTTTGGGAGTGGTATCGTTCATTAACAGAGTAATAGCTGCATCTGAAAGCTCTACGGTATTCAGGCGTGCCGTCTCTTTTCCTAAATTCACACGGTCTGCATGGAGATAGAACCGGTCCAGGTTTCCTTTTATTTCCATGCCTTCGATTAGTTTCCCTGTGTTAACCTTTACCTTGTTCAGGTCGACGGCTTCAACCAGTACTTCTTTCTTGAGTAAAGGAAGCGGCCGGATACTTACTTTAAGGCTTTCGAGGTCGAGCAATGTATCGGGGGTAGAAATAACCTGCACTTTTCCAACGGTCAGGTCTAATGGAAAAGATAGCCGTATTTCCCCAATACCTATCTGCATGCCTGTAGCTTCGCTGGCGTATTGGGTAGCCAATCGCACCGCAAATTTCTGGAAAGGAGGTATATAGAGTAGAATAGAAACTATGAATACCAATACAACCGGTATTAGAAGCACAATCCCTATCCGCTTAATCCAACGTCTCATCTGCTATTCGTATTCTCTATTTTTGTACTATGATAACGGTTAAAACACGTATTTTGTTTCAGATTTATTAAACAAATATAGCATAAAAATAAATGAGGCGCAAAAAAGATAATTACATTTGTGAAGAATAAAGAGTATCATTATGTTAGATGTAGAGAGCCTTTGTGTAAAAGTACGGGAGATAGCCCTCGAAGCAGGCGCTTTCCTGAGAGAGCAACGCGAAAAATTCGATGGTAGCCGGGTGGAAGAGAAGAGTGCACACAACTATGTGTCGTATGTGGATAAGGAATCCGAACGGCGGCTGGTAGAACAGCTTTCCGCATTACTGCCTGAGGCGGGATTTATTGCAGAAGAAGGGACTGGTAGCCTGGACGGACAGGAATATTGCTGGGTGATAGACCCGCTGGACGGTACTTCCAACTATATCCATGATATGGCTCCTTATGCGGTGAGTATTGCTTTACGAACCAGGGAGGAAATTATATTGGGTGTAGTATATGAGGTTTGCCGGGATGAATGCTTTTATGCCTGGAAAGGGAGTAAAGCCTATTTGAACGGGAAAGAGATACATGTGTCCGGTATACGGGAATTCGATAAAGCGTTTATCGCTATAGGCTTTCCTTATGATTCAGACCATTACCGCCCGACGGCCCTGCATTTGGTTGATAAATTATATGGCTTTGCCGGAGGTACCCGTCTTCTGGGTTCTGCCGCCTCTGAAATTTGTTATGTCGCAGCAGGGCGCTTTGAAGCACGTATAGAAGGATTCCTTGGCCCATGGGACGTTGCGGCTGCAGGGATTATCCTGATGCAGGCAGGTGGTATGCTGACGGATTTTGACGGAAAAGATACCTGGTCGTCGGGTAAGCAGGTAGTGGCAAGTAATGGGGCATTGCATGGTACGATTCTCTCTTTAATTTAGAAATTCCATAGTTATGCTTTTTCGGAATCATAACTATGATTTTCCGAAAACATAACTATGAAGCAGGAAAAACATGCTGTAATGTTCCGGTTCTGTTAGAACGCCCATTTCTTTCCGTAAAGCATGTATTGCGGTTGTAAGCCTCCTCCTTGGTAAGCACGTTCAAAATTAATTCCGACTCCGAATTTGAATCCGTCATTTGCTTTGAATTCGACTGCCCCCCCGACATTCGTATGGTTGAAGAACGGGTTCATCAGCATATGTGGGTTATGTTGCTCGTTGGCACTATAGAAAGCATATTGTCCCCAACCTTTTATATCCACCTTGTCTGTCAATTCGTAATTCGCCATTACGTTGAAGCCTCCCATAAATTGGGAAGAGAGGTTGAACGGGGTGAAAAAGCGACCTCCGAAAGCTCCTCCGGCGATTGTCAACCGGTCTTTGTTCCATACAAGTTGAGGCATGAGACGGGTTAGTCCGCCTGCTCCGGGCCAGGTATATTGCTGTCCGGTAGCGGTAAAGGTCAATCGTTCGCTAATCGGGATAACGGATGTTTCCGAGAAATCCAGAGCCATAGGGGATATCTGTTGCAGCATGGGAGCGTATACGTTGAAAAACGGACGGTATGCCGAAGAATGAACCTGCATGTCCATCGGACGTTCCGGCAAGGACGGTGAGGTGAAGTTCGGGACAAACTTCCTCAGTTGGGCATCTATCAATTGTCTGCCGGATGGGGTATAGGAATTAATTAATGATTTGGGCATTTCCAGTTTAAATACGGCGTATTTGGGCATTGCAATCATCTTTCCTTCTTTATTCCGAACCCATGTGAAGTTGGATTGCGCTTGGATTGCGAAAACGGCGAACAGGGATAAAATTAAAAATAATCCTCTTTTCTTCATAACCAATGGTTTTAAACGGGTTATTTGTTTACAAAGATAATCAAATAAGTGTGATTTCCTATTTTCAAAACATAGGTGTTTTGATTTCAAAGCATATATGTTTTAAATGCAAAACACCTATGTTTTGAAAACAGGGTAGGGGGGAGATGAATAGGGGCATTAAAAAAGGGACTGCCGGTTAAAAGACAGTCCCTTCAAATTAGTTATCGTTAACTAATTTTCTTACTTCGGTAAATTGGCATCCCAGTTCGGTGTTTGTGTAACACCGGCAGCAGCGTTCACTTCTTTTGCCGGGATAGGATATACAAATTTAGCGATATCGAAATTTGTATAGTCTCCGTTTGATACGTCGATTTTTTCTCCTGAACGGCGTGCATCAAAGAAACGGTGTCCTTCCTGTACCAGTTCCAGGCGGCGTTCTTTCTGGATAAAAGGAATGATGGAGGCATCTTCTTTGATTGTATTTTCATCCAGGTCCGGATTGCGTTTGCTTGCAACTTCCAACAGATTTTTGCGGGCTTCTTTATAGTTTGCTTTCATTGCATATGCCTCAGCCAGGTTCAGATAGACTTCCGGCAAGCGTAACACAGGTACATTCTGGATGTCCAGATGTTGTCCGTTCTGAAGCAGACCGCTTAGTTTACCTCCTGTCCATTCATATTCTCCGTCTTTGTTTTTGACATTCAATACGGATAAACGGATGTCTGTAGATGCAAACTCATTTCTTGTTGTCTCGTTTACAGATACGCCATAGTCTTTATACAGGGTATTCAGAGAATTGGCTGTCAGGTAATCTGTTTCCGTTTTTGATATGACAAACAAGTCTTCAGAAGAAATATCCAGACGATAGAACATATTTTTATAACTTTCTTCTGTAGAAACGATACTTCCACCGCGAAGTTCAATAGCCTCTTCTGCTGCTGCAATCGCTCCGTCATAATCTTTCATATATAGGCGAACGCGTGCTTCCAATGCAGCAACTGCGGCTCTGTTCATATAGAAATAACCAACATCTTCCACATTTTCTTTATCGAAATATTTCTTTGCGTTTTCAATGTCCGAAAGAATCAGTTTGTAATTTTCTTCAACAGTCGTACGGCTGATTGTTTCTCCGGGAAGTATTGTCTTCTCCTGGTTCACAATACCTAATGTACTTTTGTTTGCTTCGGAATAAGGTAATGCAAAGTAATTTACCAGAATAAATTCGCTTAATGCTTTGAGCCCGTATGCCTGTGCCACACAAGCATCGATAGCTGCGATATCTTCTTCTGAAAAATCGGTAGCCGTTTTTGACGCGTCGATGATGCGTGCTGAAAAGTTGATTACTTTGTAGCCATACGACCAGATATCTTTGATATATGTATTTGTCTCTAATACCTGATAAGCGAAAATGTCGTAAAAGTGGGAGGTTGCCACAGAATGTGCAGACTGGTCGGAGGCCACATCACTCATTGCGAGAGCATCTCTACCCATAAATTCGGCAGCACCCAAATAGTTGTAAACACCATGCAAGGCTACATCATAGTCGCGTGCCGATTCGAATGCTTCTTCATCGGGGATGGAGGTTGTCGGAATTTCAGTCAGAAAATCATTGCATGAACTGAAGGACAGCAAGGATAATCCGATTAAAGCGACGGAAAATATATTTTTCATCATGAATTTACTGTTTAATTTATTACTACTCATTTGTTTGTATTAGAAACCTACATTAATACCGAACATTACATTGGTCGGAACCGGATAAGCCCATGACTGAACACCATCAGGACGGGTTTGCGGGTCGAAACCAATAAAGTCTTTTGAACGAACAGTAAACAGGTTGTCTGCGGAAACATACACACGGATATTATCAATCAACGCATGAGCCAGTATCTGACGAGGCAGAGTGTAACCCAAAACCATTGATTTCATACGTAAATAGGAACCGTTCATCAGGAAGCGGGAAGAGATTGCGTTTGCGTTTGAATTGTCACCTGCTACGAATTTCGGTACATTGGTAATATCGCCCGGCTGTTGCCAGCGGTTTTCGTAAACATAGTTAGCAACCGGACCCATGTAATAATGTCCAACCTGCATATCGAATGCAAAACCTGAGTTGTATACTTTGTTACCCAATGAATAGTTCATATCAAAGGAGAAGTCGAATGCCTTATATTTGAAATTCATGCCAAATCCGCCATAGAATTTAGGGTCGGCAGAGCCTACGATACGTTGTCCGGCTTCATTGATATTAGAAGTTGTTTCGTCACCTTCTTTGCCCTTATACCAAAGGGGTGAACCGGTTTGAGGGTCTACACCTGCATATTCCGGCATATAGAATGTATGGTAAGGTTCTCCGACTTTACGAATGGTCGTGCTGCTTTCGATAGGCTGGTCGGTTGCAAGACGAATAATCTTGTTGCGGTTTACCGTTCCGGTCAGGTTTACATTCCAGCTGAATTCTTTAGTATTGATGATGCTGGTGTTGATAAGGAATTCAAAACCCTGGTTTTCCATTTCTCCCAGGTTCATTGTTTTGAAGTCGTAACCGGTCGTATAAGACAGAGGCACTTCAAAAATCATGTCTTTCGTACGTTGGTTGTAATAGTCCAATTCAACAGTTATCCGGTCGAACAGTACGGCATTGATACCAATGTCCGCTTTGGCAACAGTTTCCCACTTTAAGTCGGGATTTGCATATTGTGAAGGTACAGAACCCGGAATCTTGTCGTATGAATATCCGTATTCATATAATCCCATAGCTGCAAAGTAACCGATATCCTGGTTACCTACTGTACCGTAGCTACCACGGATAGTCAGGTCGGACAACCATTCTTTTGTATCAGCCATGAAATCTTCTTCGGAGATGCGGTATTTGGCACCTACAGACCAGAACGGAGCCCATTTGTTGTTTGCACCGAAACGGGAAGAACCGTCATAGCGGAAAGAGGCTGAACCGTAGTATTTATTATTGAAGTTATATTCTCCGTTGAAGAAGAAGGAAGCCAGTGTGCTGGCTTTCGCCATTGAACTTGCTGAAACTGGGACGGAAGCTCCTCCCAGTTCAATTATCCGGTCAGACGGATAATTGTTGGCAACCGTATAAATATTCTTGAACGAGATTTTTTGTGCTTCCTGTCCTAATAAGATATTCAGGTTGTGTACTTTATTAAAAGAACGGTTGAAATTAATCGTATTAGTGATAGACAGTGTAGTTGCACGTTCCTGGTTTTTTTCTCCCTGCATCCAACTGCTGGCATACTGAGGGTTGTAGATAGAGCTGTAATAGAACTCATTCAGGTCGATTAAGCTTAAACCTGCATTTGTTTTCCAGGTTAAACCATCCATGAATTTGTAAGTGAAGTAAGGATTGACAACTAAGGTCGTCTGTCCTTGGTTGTTCTTATCTCCCTTGTCTTTGTCATTGATTGCAACCGGGTTGTAATAAGCGTTCATATTGTATGATCCGTCTGCATTATAGATTTGCTCGAAAGGACGGAGATCGTATACGGCAACCATCGGGTTTTTATACTGGCTTTCTGTCAGGCTGTTATCGATATCACTGAATGCTCCGTTAATAGAGATACCATATCCGATGCGTCCGCTGATACCATCCAGGTTTACTCTACCTGTATAACGTTTCATTCCAGTACCGATTACTACACCTTTGTTTTGATAGTAACTACCACTGATGAAGTATTTTAATGTTTCGTTACCTCCCTGTACACTCAGATTGTATTCTTGTGTAACGCCGTTGCGAAGGATTGCATCCAACCAGTCTACGCTGTTTGTTACTTTATTTAAATCAACTCCGAAACCGTAATTTGGATCTGCCACATCTGCATATAAAATATCCAGACCTTCCTGTATATTAGCTGCATCTCCTGAATTGACCAATCCTTCCGCCCAGATTTCTTTGTACTGGTCCAGATTTGTGCTACGGTATTTATGGTCTAATTTACCAACGAAGCTTACACCGGCTTTTGCACTGAAGTTGAAACGGGCTTTGCCGCTTGCTCCTTTCTTGGTTGTAATCACGATTACGCCATTGGCAGCACGGGCACCATAAATAGATGTTGCAGTAGCATCCTTTAAGACTGTGATGTTTTCGATGTCATTCGGGTTGATGTTGGCAAGAGGACTACTGGACAACTGCCCGGAGCCCGGATCTTTGTTTACACCCATCTTGTCCGTGTAGATAGCAATACCGTCTACCACATACAGCGGTTCTGTACCTGAATTGATAGATCCCATACCACGGATTGTTGTAGAGGTGAATGCTCCCGGTTGTCCGGTAAAATTACCGACCTGCAAACCTGCAACAGAACCTTCCAATGAATTCATGAAGTTTGCATCGCTTCTTTTAGTCAGAGCTTCGCTGTTTACCACCTGTGCGGCTCCGGTAAAGGCTGCTTTTTTAGTAACTCCATATCCGGTAACCACAACTTCTTCGATATGTTGGGTATCGGATTCCAATTTTACCACTACATGAGAGGCCACTTTTACTTCCTGTGTAGTCATACCTACGTATGAAACAACAAGAATCTTAGCATTTGATGGCGCTTCCAATGTGAAATTACCATCGATGTCGGTAACAGCTCCTGCTGTTGTCCCTTTTACTACTACCGACGCTCCGATAACGGGTTCGCCGTCTTCGGCATAGATAACACTCCCTGTTACCTGTGTTTGCGCTGATGCCATACTTATAGCCGCAATAAGGCATAAGATGACAAAAGTCAACTTTTTCATCATAGACACAATCGTTTGTTGTTTGTAAATAAAAAATAACTAATACCTAATAAACCAATTTCTAAAAGTACAATGTTTCTTTATGACATTTGGTCTCCTTAAAAACGGGCGCAAAGGTAAGGAAAATCAAAACTATATGCAACAAAAGTGTGTCAATAGATTGTGTTAAATGATAAAGTGTAATCTGATTCCCTTTATTTTGATGGATTTATTTGATGGAAACTTTGTGTATTTTTTTATTATTCCATCAAAATAAAGGGAAAAAGATGATAATTTTAATAGCCGAGGTCGAATTCCTGGTCTACAGCCGGAACACCTTCACGCATCCATTTGGGCATAGGTGTCTTACGAAGATAATGGTCGAAGAACTGGTACATGCGTTTTTGAAAATCGATTCGGTTGGGCATACGCATCGGCCAGTGCGGTTCTCCTGTGTAATTGAGTAGCCATACAGGTTTTTGTAATCGTTTTAAGGCAACGAAGTATTCTATTCCCTGATACCAGGGTACATGTCCGTCGTTGTCGTTATGCATAATCAGGATAGGGGTTGTAACCTTGTCCATCGTGAAGAGCGGAGAGTTGGAGAAATATTGCATAGGCATTTCCCAGATGGAACCGCCGATACGGCTTTGTCCGTGTTCGTATTGGAAGGAACGGTTTAATCCGGAACCCCAGCGTATACCACCGTAAGCGCTAAACATATTAACTACCGGAGCACCCGATTCGATAGCGGCAAACAGATTGGTTCGGGTTGCCAGATAAGCGACCTGATAGCCACCCCAACTATGTCCTTGGGCGGCAATCGCTTTTTCATTGATATATCCTTTGGCAATCAGGGAGGTGATACCGGGCATCACACAATTATAACAGCTTTCTCCCGGATAACCGTCCGTATAGCGCACATCCGGATTAAATACGATGTATCCGTTGCTGGTATAAAAATGATAATCGATGGTGGAACGATGAGGCTCAGGCATCCGGTAATTATATAAGGTAGAGGCATTGCGCTCGTAAAAGTTTACAATAACCGGATATTTTTTGTCCGGATCGAAGTTTTCAGGTTTGTAAACAACTCCTTCCAAGGGACGTCCGTCCAGTGAAATCCAGGAGACCAGTTCGGCGGTACCCCAGTTTAGTCCCTTTTGCTGTTCTCCTTTATGAGTTAATCGGACTGTTTTTTTGAAACTCAGGTCGGAGAGAAGCAAATCCGGGTATTGTTCAAAAGTCTCCTGTGTATAGACAAGGGCATCCGAATCTTTTGCTTTAAGAGGTGCTTTCAGCATAAAATTGCCGGATAGCAAGGTTTGGGGAGCCTTTGGTTGCGAAGATGCCATTGTGCGGCTACTGTAGTATCCATATCCCTTTGTGGTTTCATTGAAAGCCATCAGCAATTGAGGTGTTTTCAAATCGATGGAAACTTGTTCTTTATCCAACTTGAGCAGTTGATAGGCCAGTTGTTTTTCTCTTCCGTTTACTGTGAGGTTAATTGGGTTTCCGTTTCCTGTAGGGCTGAATTTCCAAATATCATACCGGTCGGATATGAGCAAATATTCGTCATCGGTAGTCCAACCAGCCGAGCCGTATGCTGCAGGAAAGTCCGGAACATCGTTTTCTTCATCCCAAGCTACGAATGTCTGTGGAGTTGTCAATTGATATTCTTTCATATCGGCGAAGGAATAGGTATACCAGGCACTATCCGGTTCGCTGTACCAAAAAGCATATTTGCCTTTCGGGGAAAGACGCATATTCGTATTAGCCGCTTTTTTTATAAGCCGGCGGTTTCCATTGTCCAGATTGATGCTGTAAATATCATAATGGGTCCTGCCTTCCCACATCCGTTCCGTCTCGTAGGGAATGGAAGAAGAAAGGAGTGCTACCGGCGCATTTCCTTTGTCCGGGATTATCAGATTAGGGATTTCTTCGGTTGCAAGTTGGATGATATTTTGAGTGTTGAGATTGTACACGGCTGTATAGGAGCGCTTCAGGTCATTAGTTTTATTATAGATTTGTTGTGTATACTGGATGCCTTCATCCCATTTCCATATTTGGACATCCGGACGGTTTTCTGCGAGCTGTGCCGTATCTTTTTCTTTAGGAGCCGGAGCTGTTCCGAAGAAAAGCCGGGATGTATTTTCCGAGAAGTATAAGTTTCCGTTTTCACTGATAACCCAGGAGGAAGGGAAAGCCTGGTTCCCTTTTTCTGCGACTAATCGGGCTGGTTTATTCGTATCGGAAAGGTATAAAGCGGAACCGGTGGCTGTAGAGTCTTTGTCTGCACAAAACAGGAATGCTAATTTATTGCCTTCTTCGTTGAATGTTATTTTCTTGAAAACGCCTTTTTCTTCCTTTATCCGGATATTTCCTTGCTGTGGGGTGTAGGTGTATAAAGAGGAGTCGGATACGTAATATAAAATATTCCCCTTTTTAGCAAAACCAAATTCAGAAACAGTGGGGAAGGATACCTTCTGTGAACCGTCCAGAGAACGGATATATAATGTGGAGTCGGATTTATTTCCCCGTTGATAAGCGAGCCAATCGGCTGTTTCCGACAGTTTGTAAGATTTGAGAGAGTCGATGGTTTCCCGTTTGCCGGACAAATTCAGGACTTGCAGGCTGTTCATCGGCATTTGGTCTTCCGGTGCCTTTTTTAGTTTCAGTGCTTCGACATCTTCCGATGCGGGTGTTTGGGTAATCAGTACATATAGGGAAGTTGGAGAAAACTCAGCCTTGGCAGCCGGTTTAAAAACACCTTTTTCTTCTCCTTTGTGATTATAGAGATAGATGGAGGCATCTCCTTGCCAGGGTTCCGTTTTACATGTTATCCATTTGCCATCATTGGAGATAGTGCGTTCGGATATGTGTTCCCACTTTGCTAATTCTTCAAATGTCATTGCTTTTTTAGCTTCCTGAGCTTGTACTGCTAAGGTTGCAGTCAGCCCAATCAGGCATATAAATTGTCCGGAATAGTTCATTACTTGTATTGTTGAATGATTTGAATATGCAATATTACAATAAATCTATATCTTAGCAGATAATTAAAATCAATTTGTATGAAAAAACTATCTATTGTAACAGGCTTGTTTTTGATAGCCGTGGGGGGTACCGGATGTAGTGGCAATCAAACGGCAGAGCCGCACCAACCCACGTCTCCGCAATATGTAGCAAAATATGATTATTCTTCTCCGGCTGCAGTCGTGGATTTGGAGCAGGCTTTAAATACTTCCGCCGCTTCCCTGAAATTAAGCCAGATAGCATCCGAAATTTCCTATTATAATGTTGGTGATGTCCGTTATACGGTAACACAGGCAATTGCTATTCAGGATAGTAATGCTTTCCTCACGTTTAATAATCCGCGCCTTTACTACCGTAAGCAAGGAATACCGAGCAAACGATATGGTTTTAAAGCTTTGGCCTATAAATGGAATAATGAAATGGGAGGACGCCCACTATTCTATGATAAGAAAACAACCCGGATGTATGTGGCATTAAGCGGAAAGGATCAGGAGACACGGAGGAATGCAACCCAGGGTGAGCCTTGCATAGGCGTATTACCTCCGCTGGATACGATGCTGACGGTTTTTAATTATTATTTTCCGGAAGGACTTACGGAAAAATATCCGATTCATGCACCGGAAAAAGCTTTGGTCGGTTTTTCATCTGATGGGTATATATTGGCTCAGTATGCTGGGAATTCAGGGGTTCCGGAGGGGATTACCTCTTTCAATTTACAGGGAGATACACTTTGTCGTTTTCAATTGAATGCGGGAAAATATCCGACCAGGGAAGAACTGGCGGAAACACCCGGTGCTTTCCAAACTTCATACTGGAATACATCCCAGGATAAACTGACATTTATGATACCTTTTTGTGATACGGTTTATCAGCTAAAAGATAGTCAGACGGTAAAACCTTTATATGCCCTTCATTTCGGTAAATACGGTATCGTTCCAGCTGAGGCTCCCAAAGGGGACGAACTGGATAAGAAAGTCTGGTTGAAGACTCTTTATGAAAATCCGAAAGGGGTGTTTATGGGACTTTACCAGAAAAACGGACGTAAAATATTGAACTGGCTGGGTTGGGAAGATGAATATAAGCCTCTTCTTACAACTCAGGCTGTTTTTTTGAAAGATACGGGCAAGACTTATATTCTTTCGTCCCGGGAAAAAGGATTTGTTAATGATTTGGACGGTGGATTGACTTTCTGGCCGGACGGGCAAACGGACGATTGCCTGTATATGATTCGTTCTGTAACGGAAATGAGAGAGACGGTAATCCGTACTGGAGATGCTAAGCAGCAACAACTGATTGACTTTTTGGATAATCCTGCTGTCTATGAGAGAGATTATGTAATGATTGTAGTTCGTTAGGTTTTCTCGATATTTTTTCTACATTTGTCAGATTGTTGAATGTAAAATACATAAATACAATGGTAAAAAAGTACACAATGACCCTTTTAACTGTAGCCTTACTAACAGGTTGTAATTTCACGAAGAAACAGAGTCAGACAGAACCAATGCCGGGAAGCGATCGTGATAGCCACGGTTGCATTGCATCGGCGGGATACCTTTGGTCTGAAGTCCGTAACGATTGTATCCGGTTGTTTGAGATGGGGATACGCCTTGAATCACCGGAGGAGGAAGAGAGTGCATTCCTTGTTTTCAGTGCGGATTCATTGAAGGTTGAACTCTTTTTTTCAGATGATTCGGATACTGAGATTTTAGATAAGAAAATATTGCCGGAAGGCGGATATGAATGGTCCGGTGGAACAGACGATACAAGAACGGTCCGCCAGGTAAATGGATTATGGACTATTTTCCAGAAGGGGAATATCCTGTATATAGAAGAAGCCGAAGCGGTAGAGTCGTCAGTTTATGAAGGTGTCTTGCCGGCACCTGACTGTAAAGGTATCCGGTATTTCTTAACGGTTCAAGCACCGGAAGAAGGTGGAGACGGATGTTTTATTCTGGTCCAGACATATCTGGATGTTCGTGACGGAGAAGATGATACATTTACTTCTGTGGGAAAAAGACATATTCTAATAGGGGATGCCACGAATAAAAAAGCAATCGTTTGGCAGCTTGTTCCTGAAAATGGTGATGATCCGGTAAATTTCCTTGTGAAAGAAGATGGAAAGAAGCTTGTCATGCTGAATAAAAAATTGAAACCATGTGGTCCGGAGAAGGATTATACGATTAAAAAAGTTGACAATTAACAATTGACAAGTGGCAGTTAAGCTTCGTTTTCGGTATATAAATACAAATCGGTTGAAAGCCGAACTAACTGTCACTTGCAACTTGTTGCCTATCAATAGAACTAAAACTTCTCAAAAACAATTAACATTTCAATTTTCTAAGACAAATTAAAGTAATTATATCTGATTTCTATAAACAACTACTTACATTCGCTGCAAATTAAGAAATTCATGCGCAAGCACTTGCTTATATGGATGTTGATTTGTCTGTATGGAACGGAATACGTACATGCTCAATGGACAAAAAAAGATTCGGTGTGGCTACAGGATGTATTGTCCGGTAAAGAGAAGCTACAACTGAATACGGAGACGATGAAAGCGATTGAGTCGGGGAATCTGATTAATATGGATAAACCGGCATCAGAAATGAAAATGGCCCCGCCTGTGGCCCCTCTTCCTATTTTAAAAGACTTTTCGGAATATGTCCAGTCGGATGATTCTACACGCAGAAAAGTAGCATTAAGAGATTTGCCTTATTCGGTATTCAGATTGTACGGACCGGACTTTAAAAAAGTCTTGCCTGTTTATCAATCTATTGTCGATGAACTTAAGGCTGATCCTCCTCGACGGTCCGGTGGCTTTTTTGATATCGGAGACCTGACCAGCCGAAAGGCACGTGCCCATCGACGAAATGTAAAACGGGATGGTACCTGGAAGGAGTATAACAATTTGCCAACTCCGGATATTATAAAAAAACGGAAAAACTTTGTGAAAGAGCATTCGGATGTATCGGCTCAGGATTCTATTTTGAAAACAGATTCAATTCAAAAGGCTGATACAAGTCGTTTGATCAGGCAAATCCCATTGAATTAAGTTTTTTTTGGAAAAAAATGACGCTTTTCTGCAACAATTTCATGTTAAAATACGTCTTATATTATATAAGAATAATTAAAGACAAAACCTCATGACAAAGTATCAACTTATAACTACAATATTAGCACTGATAATAATGGCTTTCTTAGGCTCATGTAGCAGTGAAGATTTCTCCGAGCCGGACGTACTGAAAGTTACTCCCGAATTAAGAGCACGCATCGATATGGGAATGAAGCTGGTTCCCCGTTCTGAAAAGAATACTTTCGATGAAAAGTTTTTCGCATTTCTCAATAAATGTGATGAAATGGGAATGGACAAGACTCCTTATCAATATATGGAAACCAAAGAATATAAGGAGTTTAAAGAGTATATGAAAAATTCTTCCACCATGACCTCTTATCTCTTGATGAACCGGTATCTGAAACGGAATCCTTCCTTTTTCTCCTTTATTCTGGAGGATTTGATGGATTCTGCCTATCCCGGAACGGTCGATGTGATAGCCGATCGGATGAAATCATCAACGACCGTACGGGAAAGTATGGATTTATATCCCCAGGTTTGTTTGGAAATCTGGTTGGATACAGTAGAAAATCATTAAAATTATTCCCATTCGGGAACTTCCTGGTTTAACAGGTTTTTTACAAAAAAGTCGTGTATACGATGCATTTCGTAGCTGCCTCCTAAACTATGCCCCTTTCCTGGTAAGTAAAGTTGTTCAAAATTCTTATTGGCTTTTATCAAAGCATTGACCACTTGTAATGTGGATGCCGGATCTACATTGTCATCCAGTTCTCCGTTAATAAGCATTAGCCTGCCTTTGAGCCTCCATGCATTGTCTACATTGGATGAGGCACTGTATGAGGTGTCGATAGGATAACCCATCCATTGTTCATTCCACCATATTTTATCCATTCTGTTATCGTGGCATCCGCAAAGGGCAACAGCTACTTTATAAAAGTCATTGTGGAAAAGCAGTGCTGCCATTGCATTTTGTCCACCAGCCGACCAGCCGTAAATACCTACCCGTGATGTATCCATATAAGGATATTTTTTTGCGGCAGACTTTATCCAGGCGATACGGTCAGGGAAACCCGCATCTTTCAAGTTTTTCCAGCATACATCGTGGAAAGCCTTAGAACGGTTAGCCGTACCCATACCATCGATAGATACAACAATGAAACCTAATTCAGCCAAACGGGAAATCAGATGGTGTGCAGCTTTGAAGTCTTTATCTACATGCGAATCGTGAGGGCCTGCATAAATCATTTCTACGACCGGATAGCTTTTGGTCGCATCGAAATGACTGGGGCGGTAAATATTTCCCCATATGTCGGTTTTACCGTCTCTGCCTTTAGCACAAAATACTTCGGGCATTTGCCAACCGGCAGGAAGGGCACTGATATCACATTGTTGTAAAACCGTAACCAGGGAAGCATCTTTTGTTCGTTTCAACTGACTGACTGGAGGAAGGTCCGGGCGGGAATAAACATCTGTGAAGAAACAACGGTCAGCTGAAAGTGTTACATGATGGTTCCCGTTTTCCGGAGTCATATCCATAAAGCCGGTGCCATCCAGGTTGATACGACAATAATGCAAGTTATAGGGGTCTTCTTCTTTATTGAATCCTGACGCTGTAAAATAGACTGTACGGTTGGCTTCATCCACATGGTCGACGTCACGGACCACCCATTCGCCACGTGTTACCTGTTGTTTTATATTTCCGTTCGTTCCGTCAATCAGATAAAGATGGCGCCAACCATCGCGTTCTGATATCCAAAGTATTTCCTTTCCATCATTTAGGTCATAACGGAAATTCCGGTAGTATTGGATGAATGTATTGGTTTGTTCATCGACCAAAGGACGAATATTACCATTTGTCGCATTTACTTCGGCTATCATGTAGCGTTGGTGTCCGCGTTGATTATATTCGAAAGTAAAAGCACGGCTATCTTTTCTCCATCCGGTCAGGAAGAGGTAGTATTGATTTTCAAAAGGAGCCGTATCCAGTGAGATTTGTTTTCGTTCTGCTACATCGAAAAGGACAGGAAGATAGATTGGTAACACATCCCCGGGCTTGGCATAATCCCGCCATTGTAAAATTGGTTGGCGTTGGCTTTCCGGACTGGATTCGATAAGAGGGATGCGACGTTCTGTAACATCCCTGACTTTAACTGTAGCCAATTTCCTGGAATCGGGAGACCAGCAGATGGAGAAACCATCGTAGCGGAGATTAGTCGTTCCGTCAGTAGTTAAAGCGATTTCTTCTTTTTTCTTGTTTTTGCTGCTATCGGTTGTGGTGATATATAGATTGTTGTCTTTGATATATGCCTCCCATTGTTTGTCAGGAGAGACAACAGGTACCGGGATTTCTTCTTTCTTGTTCCGGTATTTATTTTCAGGCTCTTCCTTTAGCAGGAAATCCGCCAGCTTTTTTTGTTTCCCGGAGAAGAAGGTTGCTAATTTCTTTTTGTCGGTAGCCCGTTGCTGCTTACCGTTTTCTGCATTTACCAAGTAGTAGAAGTCTCCTTCTTTCTCATGGTTCTTGTACCAGAAATAATGGGAACTGTCCACCCATGCCGGGCGGATTGCCGGTGAATATACACGTTCGGTACACTTCAAAAAAGTGTCCACACGCTGGTAATCGGAACGTGTAACCTGTGCCGAAAGTTTCATTGCTGCAGGTAGTACGACAGCAAGGCATAGGCTTTTGACAAGTATGGTAGCTGTTTTCATAATAAGAGTTTATTTAATTTTTAAACACACTGATAGCAATTGTTATTCTTGTTGTTCCACCCACCAGTCTATCATTTTACGTGCCAGACTTAATTTTCTGGGTATCTGGGGCAGATTGTCTTTTGTATAAAAGTTTCCTGAACTTAGTTCTTCTTTTTGTAATTTTAGTTCTCCACTGACATAATCGGCAATGAAGCCTATCATCAGATTGCTGGGATAGGGCCATGGCTGGTTCCCCCAATACCGGATATTGTTTATTTTCAGACCCGTTTCTTCCTTTACTTCCCGTTCTACGCATTGTTCCAGTGTTTCGCCGGTTTCCAGAAAGCCTGCAACTAATCCGTTGAACGTGCCTTTGAAATTATGAGCATGTACCAACAAGATGGAGTCTTCCTTTTGTATCAATACAAGGATAGCGGGTGAAACAGCCGGAAACATTTCATATTGGCAGGACGGACACTTTTTTGAAATAAGGGAGGCCTGCTTCATTTTGGTTCCGCATACCGGGCAAAACTGACTGTGTTTGTCCCAAAAAATGATTTCAGAGGCTTTTCCTCCCAGTTCATACATATGTTTGTCTATGAAATCATAGGAGGCACGTAATCCCATGGATGTGAAGTTTTCCGTTTCAGGCAGCGGGGTATCTGTATATGCTGCCATAATGGTTGTCCCGTCCGGTATTTCTACCGGAAGAATGTGGGTCACCTGTATCGGAGCTTCTTTACAGAAGGGGATAGTATAAGTCTCGTTTTCTTTTTGAAGTAAAATCTGGTCGCCAAAAAATATGAACCAGTAAAAGGAGTTATTATCTGACGTATTCATTTATATATTTATTTGCTTAAGCAAAGATAGGGTATAATTTCTATGAAAGAAATTTGTTCAGTCGTAGTTTTAGCTCAAAAGGTTTAATCGGCTTGGATATATAGCCATTGAAACCATTTTGTTTTACCCGTTGCTCATCCTCGGCAAATGCAAAAGCGGTAACTGCAATAATAGGTATTTTCTGGTCTTCTTCCCTGATTATAGCCGTGGCTTCGTACCCATTCATTTCCGGCATTTTTAAATCCATTAAAATCAAGCTGGGATGATGTTGTCTGTATAGTTCTACTGCTTCTTTTCCGTTGTGTGCATGCAGAAGGTTATAATCCTTAAGCAGTGCATGGATCAAAATGTAGTTACTCTCATTATCTTCGGCAACCAACAAGGTAATATCTTTTTGCTGTTTGGATGCAGTGGACTGGGATATGGTGACTATTTCTTCTGTACTTTTATCCTGTATGATAGTATCCGGCAGGGTGAACCAGAATGTAGAACCTTTGCCGTATTCGGATTCTACGCCGATTTCTCCGTTGAGCTTTTTAATAATCATTTGGCAAATAGATAAGCCTAAACCCGTACCCTGTGCAAAACTGTTTAATTTCACGAACCGGTTGAATACCGTCTTTTTTTTCTCTGCCTCGATACCACATCCGGTATCACTTACATAGAAGTATAATTTATCCTCTTCATGACGATATCCGAAATGTATATGTCCTTGTGCCGTAAATTTGATGGAATTGTTGATAAAGTTTGTAATGACCTGTGCCAAACGGTTTTTGTCTGTTGATATTATACAATTCGGAATATTTTCTACGAATGAGATTTTTACTCCTTCGGCTGCCTTTATCTGGGATGTTTGTTCTATGTCTGAGAAGAGTTGGTTGATATCTATTTGTGAATTAATAAACTCCAATGTTCCGGCCTCGATTTTGGCAACATCCAGTATATCATTGATTAATTGCAACAATAATTCGTTGTTGCTGTTGATGATATTCAGATAATCATTACGCTCATCATCATTTTCGGCGATTGTCAATAAGGTAGAGAAACCGACTATCGCATTCAGAGGAGTACGGATTTCATGACTCATATTGGCAAGAAATGCCGATTTCAGGCGGTCGGATTCTTCTGCTTTCTCTTTTGCCTTGCGGAGTTCTATTTCTCCTTGTTTCTGTTTGGTGATATCTTCTTTTTTGAAGATGAGCCCTAATAAGTTCCCCTCCTTATCCAGAACCGGGTTTGCCAGGGAATGGATAAATTGTCCGGGATGGCATTCCCTGACAAGTTCTGCCTTTTGTTTGTTTTCCATAGCCTGCATAATAATACAGTTGTCGCAATAAGGCTTTTGATTGTCTGGAATAATACAGCAATGTTTCTCTCCGTATTGCGGAAAACAAGGCATTTGTATATCATTCTCCCATTTAACGGAATAATCCGGATTAATAAAACGGATGGATGCCTGGATATTATTTAAAATGACTGTATTGTCACTCTGTAAATCAAGCAGTTTATTCTTTATGCGGCTGGTACGTGCAAAGAAATAAAGTATCGTAACTAAGAATATGAATAAGACTCCGGCTAAAATCAATAAGATTTCAAATTTATATTGTACGAAGAGTCCTAACTCCGTATTGATTAATTTTGAAGAAGGTGGGAGATTCTCTATCGGAATGTGTAATTCTTTTAACTTTTTAGCATCAAAAGTATAAACATTGGGAATGACCTGCGGATATATATCTTTCGACGGGTTTTTTAAAATCTCGACAGCCTGGCTTGCCAGATCTTTTCCGATTGAACGGTATTCGGGAATATATCCTCCTATAGCCCAGTGGCCTAAACCTATGGATGTAAGTGAGAATGCAGGTATTCTGGTATTTGCAAGCATCATTGTATAGGTTGCGTTACCCATATAATATCCGTCATTTACATCGACACGCCAGGTTCCTAACATGATTACTGTATTTTCCGGGAGCGACTTTATTTGCTCTATAATATTGTAAAGGTCGTTTTTCCGTCCGTCAAGAGGAATGAAGTTTAAACCTTTTATTTTTGAAATTTCTTGTCTGACAAAGGATTGTAGAGCTAAACCTCCATAACTGTTATCTGTGATAAGAGCTATATTTTGAGTTTTAGGATATAACTTGCGGGCAAGTTCTACATTCGCTTTGACATTATAGGAATATACAAATCCTCCAATACGGTGCTTTTTCTCTTTGAAGTGGTCGATATCGATACTACTGGGTTCCCAATGGGCAATGTTGATGTTGCTGTCCGGTAATAATACAGCGTTACGGCTGACCATACCACACAATACAGGAGTGTTTTTTGTGTTCTGATCATTGAGGGAGAGATAGGAAGTCCATCCTTCTTGTCCAAGAATAACAATTAACAAAGGGGCGTTTTCTCCCTGGTATTTGTTTAGGAGAGTACGTATTTTATTTTTCCATAAAGACGCTTCGGGAAGGCTTTTGCAGTTCATGTTTTCGATTACGACAGGAGCATTTCCTCCCAGACGTTTATATTCGTCCATGAACTCCGATATGTTTTGCGTTGTGTTCCGGGTATCCGGATTATATGAACTGATGATCAGAATAGGGCTACCGTTGTCTGCAGAAACATCACATATATGTAAAGAGCATATTATGCATATAAGCATGAGTCTGAGTGTTGTTATTTTAATCGCTGATAGCTTAGTCATGTAGTACGATGTTTTGAACAATATGGACACTTCCCGTCCTAATAATTGTATCTGGTGCAAAAGTAGCTTATTTTTTGCATAAAGCCATTAAAATAAGCTATTTTCTGTGTCTGTCTTTTGATGTACAAGTGTTTCGTTATCTTTGTACTCTTATTTTTATCATAACATGAAAGATAATCAAATGAACAGGGAGCTTCAACTGACTGCAGATGGTAGCCATACGTTGTTTATTCCTGAAATGGATGAGCACTATCATTCTGTAAACGGGGCCGTTCAGGAGTCCCGCCATGTCTTTATTGAAGCGGGATTACATCAATTACAGAAAAAAAAGATCAATGTGTTTGAAATCGGTTTCGGTACAGGATTGAATGCCTTGCTGACCCTGTTGGACACGGATATGAACGGATTATCTGTTTGCTATTATTCTATGGAGCGGTATCCGCTGCCGGCAGAATTAGTAAAAAGCTTGAATTACGGGGAGTTGGTTTGTGCTGAACGGAAAGATTTGTTCCAGAAGCTACATGCAGTTCCGTGGGATATCCCAGTGCAGATAACGGATCATTTTACATTGTGTAAGATTCAGGGAGATAGTAATCTGTTAGATTTCCCGGACTCAGTGGATTTGGTCTATTTTGATGCATTTGCTCCGGATAAGCAACCGGAGATGTGGAATCATGAAGTGTTTGGAAAGTTGTATACAGCTATGAATAAAGGAGGTGTTTTAACCACATATTGTGCGAAAGGAGTAGTTCGGCGTATGATGAAAGAGGCCGGGTTCTCTGTTGAAAGAATACCCGGCCCCCCTGGAAAACGCGAAATGCTCCGCGCTATAAAATAGCTTCGATTTTAGAAACAAAAGTAGGTTTAGGAGCTGCTCCGACCTGCTTGTCTACCATTTTTCCGTCTTTAAAGAATAAAACGGTAGGGATATTGCGGATACCGAACTGGGCAACAACATCATTATTGTTGTCTACGTCCATTTTGCCTATGGTGACACGGCCTTCATATTCACCGGCCAATTCGTCAATGATAGGACCAACCATGCGGCAAGGACCGCACCACTCTGCCCAAAAGTCAAGAACCATGGGCTTTCCGGAGTTTACCAACTCTTCAAAATTTGCATCTGTTACTTCTAATGCCATACTATGTATCTATTTAATTTGTTTCTAATTAGCGTGCCAAAAATACGAATTCTTTCAGCACGCTCCAATATTATCCGTTAATTTTGAAATCAATATTTTCATTCCCTTGTAAAAATTCAACCAGGTTGCGTGTTACATTCAGGCGGATATTTTGGGAGAAGAAGTTTTGTGCAATATTATGTTCACTGTCCACTACTCTAAAATATAACAGGCTTTGCCCCGGATTGTTCTTTATCAGAACAGAAAGCTCATTGACGGTTGGTTCGTCCAGATCGTGAATCGGTACTGTAATGCTTATCTTTTCAATCAAGCGGTCTTTTTCATCCTGCAATAAACGAATGGAACCAATCCGGAAGTCCAGTTCATCTTCTTTCCAGCGGCGAGGTTCTACACGGGCATTAATAAGCAGGTACATCCCTATTTTGCAATATTTGCTGTATTCTATATAATCATTTCCGAAAAGAGCAATTTCTCCACTTCCGGTAAAATCTTCTATTTTTACTATACCATAAGGTTTTCCGTTTTTTGTCGTTCCTTCCCGGAAAGCGGTTACGATTCCTCCTAATAATAAATCCCGGTTTCTCAGGCTCTCACGGTCGTTTATCTCAACCATGCCTGTATTGCAAACATAAGTCAGGATGATGCGATATTCGTCCAGCGGGTGGGCGGATAAATAAATGCCGACCAGTTCTTTTTCCTTATTCAGCTTTTCCAGATCGCCCCAGCGTTCGCATTGGGGAATTTCCGGTTTGGCAATAGCAACAAACGCGTCACCACCGAACAGCGAGTTAACGGCTGTGCTTTTATCCGTCTGATATTTGTTTCCATAGCGGACCAGTACTTCCAGAAATTGTTCTCCTTTGCCATTATCAGCAAAGAATTGTTCACGCTGGATGCCCATATCGTCGAATGCTCCGGCAAGTGCCAGCGATTCAATATTTTTCTTGTTGCAGGCAGTCAGGTTTACCCGTTCTACAAAATCGAATATGTTGGTGTAAGGGCCATTTTTTTTGCGTTCCTCTATGATATTCATTACAGCAGATTCGCCAACACCTTTAATGGCTCCCAGGCCAAAACGGATGTTTTTGTCTTTATCTACACTGAATTTTAAAATAGACTCGTTTACGTCCGGACCGAGAACCTGGATGCCCATTGCTTTACATTCATCCATGAATTTTGTGATGTCCACAATGTTGGATAGACTTCGGCTCAATACGGCAGCCATATATTCGGAAGGGAAATTGGCTTTCAGATAAGCTGTCTGGTAAGCAACCCAGGAATAACAAGTCGCATGGCTCTTGTTGAACGCATAGGAGGCAAACTTTTCCCAGTCAGACCATATCTTTTGCAATGTATTTTCCTTGTATCCGTTAGCCTGTCCACCTGCCATGAATTTTGCTTTCAGGTGGTTCATCTTTTCGATAAGCTTTTTACCCATTGCTTTACGGAGGGCATCGCTTTCGCCACGAGTGAAGTTTGCCAGCAAACGGGATAAAAGCATGACCTGTTCCTGATAGACAGTGATACCGTATGTATCTTTCAGGTATCGTTCCATTACGGGAATATCGTATTTGATTTCCTCTTTACCTTGTTTACGGGCGATGAAGGCCGGGATGTAATCCATAGGTCCCGGACGATACAGGGCATTCATCGCTATCAGGTCTTCAAACTTGGACGGTTGGAGTTCTTTGAGGTATTTCTGCATACCGGCGGATTCAAACTGGAATGTTCCGGTTGTTTTACCATCACAGTAAAGTTTGTAAGTTGCCGGATCTTCCAGACTGATGGTGTCGATATCCAGGTCTTTTCCCGTAGTCAGCTTAATATTCTCAATAGCCTCTTTGATGATGGACAATGTTTTTAGTCCCAGGAAGTCCATCTTAATCAAGCCGGTTTCTTCGATGACAGAGCCTTCATACTGGGTTACCAGCATTTCCTCTCCGGTGTCTTTGTCTTTTGCAGTGCTGACCGGAACTACATCTGAAATGTCATACCGTCCGATGATAACCCCACAGGCATGCACACCGGTATTACGGACGTTTCCTTCCAGCATTTGTGCATATTTCAGCGTATCTCTTGCCAACGGATCGTTTCCGGTGGCCGCGGCTTTCAACTCCGGTACGTAATTAATGGCATCACCCAGTTTGAATTTCTTCATATCGGGGATTTTGTCCGGTACCAATTTTGCCAGACGGTTTGATTCCGATAACGGTAGCTTTTGTACACGGGCAACGTCTTTAATTGCGGATTTAGTTGCCATTGTACCATATGTGATAATATGTGCTACGCGGTCTGCCCCATATTTATCGGTTACCCAACGAAGTACCTCACCGCGTCCGTCATCATCAAAGTCCGTATCAATATCAGGGAGGGAGATACGGTCGGGATTTAAGAAACGTTCGAACAGCAAATCATATTTTATCGGGTCAATTCTGGTAATTCCCAGGCAATAAGCAACAGCCGAACCTGCAGCCGAACCACGACCCGGACCTACCGATACGCCCAGTTCTTCACGGGCGGCGCGAATGAAGTCCTGCACGATAAGGAAGTAGCCGGGGAAACCCATTGTTTTCATGATGTGCAGTTCGAAATTCAATCGTTCCTCCACTTCATCGGTCAGTTTGTCTCCATAGCAAATGCGGGCGCCGTCGTATGTCAGTTTTTTCAGGTAATCGGCCTCCAGTTTGATGCGGTAAAGTTTATCGTATCCACCTAATTTCTTTATTTTGGAATGGGCGTCCTCTTCACTCAGTACCACATTTCCGTTTTCATCGCGGGTAAATTCTTCGAATAAATCCTGTTCGGAGAATTTTTGCCGGTATCCTTCTTCCGTACCAAAATCTTCCGGAATAGCAAAAGTCGGCATAATAGGACCATGGTCGATGGTATAGAATTCAACTTTTTCCGCTATCTCCACTGTGTTTCTTAGTGCTTCCGGAATGTCGGCAAAGATGACGTTCATTTCAGCCGTTGTTTTCATCCATTCCTGCTTGGTATACCGCATGCGCTTTGGGTCGTCCAGGTCTTTTCCTGTACTAAGGCAGATAAGACGGTCGTGTGCTTCCGCATCTTCCTCATTTACGAAATGGACATCATTCGAAGCAATCAGTTTTACATTGTGCTTATGAGCTAATTCGATAAGGACTTTGTTTACTTCCTGTTGTTTTGGGAATGTGCTGGTGTCTGCTCCCGGCTTATGTGTTTCATGCCGTTGCATTTCCAGGTAGTAATCGTCTCCAAAAAGATTTTTGAACCAAAGGATGGAAGCTTCAGCTTTGTCTATCTGACCGTTCATGATATGTTGAGGAATTTCACCTCCCAGGCAAGCAGAACAAATAATGAGGTCTTCGTGATATTTTTCGAGTAGTTCCTTATCAATACGAGGACGTCCGTAGAATCCTTCTGTCCATGATAAAGAAACCATCTTAATCAGGTTTTTATATCCATTTTCGTTTTTGGCAAGAACAATAAGGTGCCAGCCGCTACGGTCGTTCTGTGTGGAAAGTTTGCTATGTCGTCCGAAGCGGGCACAATAGCATTCGCATCCGATGATAGGTTTGAATATTTTCTTCTTTTCAGCTTCGATTTTTGCAGGAAGTTCGGCAAGGGTTGCTTGCTCTTCCGCAGTAAGTTCGGTTTTGCTTTTCAGGCTTTTCAACACTTTCTCATAGTCTTTGATAGCACCCAGCGGTTTGCTGTTCTTTTTAGAGACTTTATTGAAAAATTCTTTGATACCGAACATATTGCCATGGTCGGTAACAGCAATGGCATTCATCCCGTCTTTCTGTGCTTTGTCAATCAGAGCGTCGATGGATGCCTGCCCGTCCAGTAGTGAATACTGGGTATGTACGTGTAAATGTATAAACGGTTCCATATGATAAAAATCGCGTTCAATTCAGCCTATAAAGATACATCTTATTTCACAAAAAACTTCTTTGAATTGCCATAATACAGATGAAAAAGTATATCTTTGCCTTTGTAATCAGAAAGAAAGCCGTTATGAAAAGAATAAGTTTAATTGTGTGCTTAGTGATGTTGACTGCCTTCTCTGCGATGGCGCAGGTTTCGTTTGGTGTCCGTGCGGGAGGGGCTTATTCGTCTATGGTGCAAAAAGTGGATGGTTCCATTTGTTCCGGTGCGCGGTTTGGTTTTAGTGTAGCCGGTATTTCTGATATACATTTATATAAAGGCCTGTCTTTGCGCCCGGAACTTGCTTTTACTAACCAGGGTGGTTCTTTCTTGTCGAATTATGATGTTTCCGGAGCTAAAAACGCATTTAACAAATGTAATTATTATTCGATTCAGGTTCCGGTTAATCTGGCTTATACTTTTAATATAGACGGCGTTTATTTGGGCGTGTTTGTTGGGCCTGTCCTGGATTTTGCTTTATTCGGAAAAATGAAGACCGAAAATCAAAATGTGGATATTCATTTCGGAAAAACAGAAAAGACGGACCTGAAGTCTTTTGATTTAGGGGTGGATGTCGGTCTGATGGTTGAATATCGCAAGTTTTTCTTCTCTGTTACTGCCATATGCGGAACGTTGGACCGTTTGTCCAAAAGAACTGGTGGGGAATCTCCTCTTTATCAGAATAATGTAACCTTCTCATTGGGTTATATGTTCCGTCGCTGATTATAGTATACGGCAATCTTTTTCATAAAGGATTATTTCCTGAAAAATCTCTTTTTGTGGAAGTTGTAGCTTCCTGTTTAAAACTCCATCCTTTACTTCTTCTCGTTGTGATAGAAAAAGATAGCGAAAAGTTTTGTATTTCCCGGAAAAGCCGTACCTTTGCAAGCCGAATATTATCAAAATTGTACTAAGAGTTTAGTTCTTAGCATGTTATTACGTCTATAGTGTCCGTAGTAATAATAAGGCTAAAACTGAACGCTTGTTTTTTAGAGTTATTAATTAATTAATTTTTAAAGCAGTGGATACTTTAAGTTTTAAGACCATTTCTGCAAACAAAGCAACTGTAAACAAAGAGTGGGTCATTGTTGACGCCGAAGGACAGACTTTGGGACGCCTTTGTGCAAAAGTAGCGAAACTTTTGCGCGGTAAGTACAAACCCAATTTTACCCCGCACGTTGATTGTGGTGATAATGTGATCATTATCAATGCAGATAAAATCGTTCTGACTGGTAATAAGTGGAACGATCGTGTTTATTTGAGATATACCGGTTATCCCGGTGGTCAGATTGCCTATACACCGGCAGACCTGATGAGTAAAGGTGCAAGTCATTTGTTCCGTAAAGTAGTAAAGGGTATGCTCCCTAAAAATCGTCTGGGCGCTAAGTTACTGGCTAACTTATATGTATATGCGGGAACTGAGCACAAACACGAAGCTCAACAACCTAAATCAATTGATATAAACTCACTTAAATAATAACGATGGAAGTAGTAAATGCAATAGGAAGACGTAAAGCAGCAGTTGCTCGCGTGTTCGTAAGCGAAGGAACGGGAAAGATAACTATCAATAAACGTGATCTTGCAAATTACTTTCCTTCTTCAATTCTTCAGTTCATTGTTAAGCAACCGCTTTCAAAATTAAACGTTGCTGAACAATATGACATCAAAATCAACCTTGTAGGTGGTGGTTTTAAAGGTCAGTCTGAAGCAGCTCGTTTGGCAATCTCACGTGCATTGATTAAGATCAATCCGGAAGATAAACCAGCCTTGAGAGCAGAAGGTTTTGTAACTCGTGATCCGCGTGCCGTTGAACGTAAGAAACCGGGACAACCGAAAGCTCGTAAGAGATTCCAGTTCAGCAAACGTTAATGTTATTTGTGAGTTTCTTACAAGGACAAAGCGTTTAGTATCTAAATTATCGGGATTCTTTTTACATGCTGACATGCGGGAAGACTACCTGATGATTGAGTTAAACAAAGAAAGTAAACGATTTTAAAAAGAAAAAAATGTCAAGAGTTAATTTTGATCAGTTATTAGAAGCTGGTGTACACTTCGGACACTTAAAGAGAAAGTGGAATCCTGCTATGGCTCCTTATATCTTCATGGAGCGCAATGGTATTCATATCATTGATTTATATAAAACAGTTGCTAAAGTAGACGAAGCAGCAGAAGTAATGAAAAACCTGGCTAAACAGGGTAAGAAAGTACTTTTCGTTGCTACTAAAAAACAAGCAAAACAAGTTGTCGCTGATAAGGCTTCTTCTGTAGGTATGCCTTACGTTATCGAACGCTGGCCGGGTGGTATGTTGACTAACTTCCCGACTATCCGTAAAGCCATCAAAAAGATGACTACTATCGATAAGATGACAAAAGATGGTACATTTGATAATCTTTCTAAGAGAGAAAAACTTCAGATAACTCGTCAACGTGCAAAATTGGAAAAGACTTTAGGCTCTATCGTAGACCTGACTCGTCTGCCGTCTGCTTTGTTCGTTGTTGACGTAATGAAAGAACATATCGCAGTTCGTGAAGCAAATCGTCTGGGTATCCCCGTATTTGGCATGGTTGATACTAACTCGGATCCGAATAACATCGACTACGTAATTCCGGCTAATGATGACGCTACAAAATCTGTAGAAGTTATCTTGGGCGCTATCTGCGAAGCTATGAACGAAGGTCTGCAGGAACGTAAAGCTGAAAAAATCGATACGGAAGCTGCGGGCGAAGGTGATGCTCCTAAAAGAGAACGCAAAGCTAAAGCTGCTGTAAAGAAAGAACGTACTAAGAAAGAAGATGATGAAGCGTTGAACGCAAACATCGCCGACAAGTACGCGAAAGATGTAGAAGAATAATTTAATTGACAGTTGATAGTTGACAATTGACAATTAAAAAATAACGATAATGGGCAATTGGCTTTTGACGGTTAAGTTCTTGTCAATTGTCAGTTGTCCATTGTTAATTTAGAATAGTATAAACTCAATAAATAAATAAGATTATGGCAGTTACAATGGCTGATATTTCTCACTTGCGTAAAATGAGCGGTGCAGGAATGATGGATTGCAAGAAGGCTTTGGAAGAAGCTAATGGTGATTTTGACAAGGCAATGGAAATTATCCGTAAAAAAGGACAGGCTGTTGCCGCAAAACGTTCTGATCGTGAAGCTTCTGAAGGTTGTGTATTGGCAACTGAAAAGAATGGATTCGCAGCAGTTGTTGCTTTGAAGTGCGAAACTGACTTCGTTGCAAAGAATGCTGATTTCGTTGCTTTAACTCAGGAAATTCTGGATATAGCAATGGCTCAGAAACCGGCTTCTAAAGAAGATTTGCTGGCTACTGCAATGGCTGACGGACGTTCTATCCAGGAACATATCACTGACCGTTCTGGTATCACTGGTGAGAAGATGGAATTAGGTGCTTACGAATTTGTTAATGGCGAATTGACAGTTTCTTATATCCACCCGGGTAACAAATTGGCTACAGTTGTTGCTTTCAACCAGGCTGATGTTGAACACCAAATGGCTCGCGACATTGCTATGCAGGTTGCTGCTATGAACCCTGTTTCTGTTCGTCCGGAAGAAGTTCCGCAAAACATTATCGATCAGGAATTGGAAATTGCAAAGGATAAGGCTCGTCAAGCTGGTAAGCCTGAAAATCTGTTGGATCGTATCGCTCAGGGCGCTCTGCAGAAATATTACAAAGAAAACACTTTGTTGCAGCAAGAATTTGTTAAAGATGCAAAACTGACTATCGAACAATATTTGCACTCTGCAAATAAGGAGCTGACTGTAGTTGCTTTCAAACGTGTTACATTGAACGTAGACTAATATAGTATTGTCAATAAATAAAAAAAGCTGCCGGATACTCCGGCGGCTTTTTTTATTTAAAATCTAACTATTGTGATATAAGCCTTTAAACAAAAGACTTTTTTGAATACATCCTACTAACGTCCTTGTACATTATCTTGAAAATAAAGGATTAAATTCTCTAATGATACCGCATAGTTAGAACTCTCTATTGAATGGAAGCCTGACTTCTCTGTAAATGTACTGCAGATATGCTTAAACACCCGTATTTTACCGCTATTTCTGACAGAAAACGAACAAAATCATTTCCTACATGCTTCTTTGAAAAGCTGATTTGACTTATAATAAGGTATCAGGAGGACACGCTTTCTATCTTTCGGATTCGCAAATAAATCTATCAGGCTGTTTCTCTCGTAGTATTCTAATGGTCTTGATTCGTTGTCTGACCTGTTATGAGTAATTATTTTACCATCAAATCTTCGTTTTGTTTCGACAAATGAGGAACAATCTCATTTTTAATTATATCTTTGTGTATAAGAAGGGAATAGGGATTGTTGTTTACTTTATACAAAAATAGTTCATCCTTAATTTCTGTATTTAATGTTAACTCTCTATCATTCAGCTACAAAAAGTTTTAATCAGTTTATTAATAAAAATTATTTCTTGTGAAAACCTTACTCTTTTACCTATTATTATTGCTTCCCTTTTTAGGGTGTACAAACCACAGTTCAGAAACAGTAGTATCCAAATCTAAGATGCAAGATGTTTATGAGGAAATTAAAACCCCTTATAAATATGGGTTGGTTTTAGTTCCGGAAAACCAGGGCAAAATGGTCGATAGTCCCAGTATATTCTGGCA
Organism: Parabacteroides sp.; assembly: GCA_019417325.1. Taxonomy (GTDB): domain Bacteria; phylum Bacteroidota; class Bacteroidia; order Bacteroidales; family Tannerellaceae; genus Parabacteroides. The sequence goes on from DXVO01000005.1 coordinate 59,806, forward strand.
TGAGGATTCATGGTATATGATTTATATCGTTTATGATGGTCATGGGTATGAAACATGGATAGCACAAAGTGATGATTTATTAAACTGGATGACACAAGGTAAAATCATGTCTTTTACCGAAAATACCTGGGATGCCAATCAGAAAGCAGGATATGTCGCCTTACAGGATTATACATGGGGTGGTAGCTATGAGGTTGAGAAATATGATGATAAATACTGGATGTCGTACTTGGGGGGAGCAAGCGAAGGCTATGAGGCCGGTATTCTCGGTATAGGAATGGCTTACACTGATAGCCTTACATCCGTAAAAGAATGGAAGTCCCTGCCACGCCCTGTCATGTTGCCTGAAGATGAAGATGCACGTTGGTATGACAATATGACTATCTATAAAAGCACAGTTATTCATGACAAGAATAAGGCCTTAGGTCATCCTTTTGTGATGTACTATAACGCTAAAAGTATTGAAGCACATAATGCTGAACGTATTGCTATGGCTGTTTCTGACGATATGGAACACTGGACACGATACGGTAAAGAACCTGCCATAGACCATAATACAGGTATTACGGGTGATGCATTCATCACCCGCATGGATGATATTTGGGTAATGTTCTACTTCGGTGCTTTCTGGAAGCCGGGAGCTTTTGAGCGCTTTGCTTGTTCCTATGATCTTAAGAACTGGACAGTATGGGAAGGTGATGATTTAATTAGCTCGTCAGAATCATATGATAGTAGATTTGCTCATAAGCCATTTGTCATCAAACATAATAACATCGTATATCATTTTTATTGTGCAGTAGACAGTAACGATAATCGTGGTATTGCTCTCGCGACATCTAAGGATATAGGTAAAAGCCCTTTGTTATTTAAATAGAGCTTCTTTGTTTTTGTTAAATTCTATTTATTGTTAACTCATTTCAAATAATCGCATAGTTTTTAGCTACTGCCTGCGTTGTTGTATTTTGTCCGTCAGCCGTTCTGCTTTGGTATTCCAAAGTTCAGGCCGACGGTCATTTTATAACTGAATTGACTGATAGTTCCGTCTACTTTATTTAAAATCCTATCTGTATTCCCACATTACAAATCCCTTTATATCCGGCTCCGGCTTCCAAAAAACCTGAGAACTTGTCATTCCCGAGCCTTATGGCTATAGGGTTGACCTGGAATGCAAAGCCTGCTGCTTCCTGGGCAAATGCGGCGCCTATGCTTGCTGTTCCGTATAATTTGAAGATGCCGGATTTGATGTAGTAAACATCCGCTCCTACCATTGTGGCAAACAAATCATAATGGGTAGTTGAATTCTTTTCTGTTTGTTTAATCGGAATGTAAGTGAAATCTCCTCCTAAAGCAAAACGTTCTCCTTCGAATAAATACCGGTAAGCTATTGAAAAAGATCCGGGAGCGCTCATCTCGGCATCCGGATGAAAGATTGCTCCTCCCATCAATATGTCCAGTAAGCCGAAAGCAACAGTAGAGTAGAAGGCATCCCCGTAAGAGAGTTTGATTTGATTTCTTGCAAAATCATCATCAGAGGTCTGTGCCTGGAGTGCATGACTGTTTCCTGCAAGCAGGATTGTTGCCATAATACAGCAAATAAATACTTTTTTAAAACATTTCATTGGAAAATGGTTTTTATAGGTGAATAATATTGGTGAAGAAAAAGTGTTGTTATTTAATTGTAGATAGTATAAGTGCTTCGTTCCTTTATCTCCAAATTTTTACGATATGTATATTATATCCGGATTGTTTTAAATATTTAATTCTCGGAAGGCTAAAATTGGCTGTTTAAAGGCTAAAGTGTTAATATATAAGGGGTACAATAATTATGTACCCCTTTAAAGTATATAGATGAAATTCTTATTTTAAAGCGGCTAATGCTTCTTTAATGCGTTTAATAGCTTCAATCAGGTTTTCATCGGATGTTGCATATGAGAAACGAAGACATTCGGGTGCACCAAATGCTGCGCCTCCTACTGTTGCCACATGTCCTACTTCCAGCAGGTACATAGCAAGGTCGGCAGCATCGTTTATTTTGCGGTCTCCTGCACTCTTACCATAATAAGAGTTTACTTCTGGGAATAAGTAGAATGCTCCTTCCGGAATATTCAGTTTCATACCCGGTATTTCTTTACACAAACTGATAACCAAATCGCGGCGGCGTAAGAATGCTTTACGCATTTCTTCTACACAACTCTGGTCACCTGCAAAAGCAGCGACAGCAGCTTTTTGTGCGATAGAGCTGGCTCCTGAAGTATATTGTCCCTGTAATTTGTTGCAAGCCTTAGCAATCCAAAGCGGAGCAGCGATAAATCCGATACGCCATCCTGTCATTGCATAGGCTTTTGAAACGCCATTTACTACAACTACACGGTCTTTGATTTCCGGGAACTGTGCAATACTCTGGTGTGAGCCTACATAGTTGATATGTTCGTATATTTCGTCAGCGATGACAATTATATTTTCATGTTTAGCAAGAACTTCAGCCAGGCCTTTCAACTCTTCTTTGCTATATACGCTACCCGTCGGGTTGGATGGAGAGCAAAGGATTAAAGCTTTAGTCTTCGGAGTAATAGCTGCTTCCAACTGAGCCGGAGTAATCTTGAAATCCTGATCTATGCCGGCAGAGATGATTACATTAGTACCTTCGGCCAGTTTTACCATTTCCACGTAGCTTACCCAATATGGAGCGGGAACGATAACTTCGTCGCCCGGACCTATGATACTCAGTAAAGTATTACAAACAGACTGCTTTGCACCATTTGATACAATAATCTGGTCTGTTGTATAATCCAGACCGTTTTCGTTTTTCAGTTTTGCAACGATGGCTTTGCGCAAGTCCATATATCCCGGAACCGGAGAATAGAAAGAAAAGTTATCGTCGATAGCTTTCTTTGCTGCTTCCTTAATGTGGTCTGGAGTATAGAAGTCAGGTTCACCCACACTGAGGTTGATTACATCAATACCTTGAGCTTTAAGCTCTGCACTTTTTTGAGACATCGCCAGCGTCTCTGAAGGCGACAAACTTGCTAAACGATCTGAAACTTGTGTCATAACACTGTTTTTGTATAGGTTATTTTTAAAATTGTTGCAAAAATAGTTATAAATCAGTTATTTTGCAATAAACTGATAGTTATTTAATATTATGCAGGATATGTCCCATACGCTCCTTCTTCGTTTTCATATAAAATTCATTATATGGATTGGGAGTTACTTCAATAGGGACATTTTCTATAACAGTCAGCCCGTAAGCTTCCAGGCCTACGCGTTTAACCGGGTTGTTAGTCATCAGGCGCATCTTGGTTACTCCTAAGTGACGTAAAATTTGTGCACCTACACCATAATCACGTTCGTCAGCCTGGTGTCCGAGATGAAGATTCGCTTCAACCGTATCCAGTCCGTCTTCCTGTAGTTTGTATGCCTTCATTTTTTCCATCAACCCGATTCCGCGTCCTTCCTGATTCAAATAAACAATCACTCCTTTGCCCTCTTTTTCAATCAGGCGCATGGCAGCATGTAATTGTTCCCCGCATTCGCAACGCATGGAGCCGAAAATGTCGCCGGTAGCGCAAGAAGAGTGTACGCGTACCAATACCGGTTCATCTTTCTTAAATGAGCCTTTGATTAATGCGATATGTTCCAGCCCGTTACTTTTCTGGCGAAATGGAATCAGGCGGAAATGGCCGTATTGGGTAGGCATATCAACTTCTACGCCATTCTCTACAATCGATTCCGTTTTCAGACGGTATGCAATCAAATCTTTAATACAAATGATTTTGATTCCGAATTTTTGAGCAACCTCATACAATTGGGGAAGACGTGCCATTGTTCCATCTTCATTGATGATCTCAATCAGAGCTCCCGCAGGGTAAAGTCCGGAAAGGCGTGCCAGGTCTACAGCAGCCTCGGTATGTCCGGCACGGCGGAGTACACCACGTGAACGGGCACGAAGCGGATTGATATGTCCAGGGCGTCCCAGGTCGCTCGGTTTTGTTTTCGGATCGGCCAGTGCACGGATAGTCTCTGCACGGTCGAACATAGAAACCCCTGTAGTGCAACCGCCACCCAGTTTGTCCACTGTAATAGTGAAAGGTGTGCCTAACAGTGAAGTGTTGTCCATCACCTGCATTTCCAGTTCCAGTTCCTGGCAACGTTCCTCTGTGATCGGGGCGCAAAGTACGCCACGTCCGTGAGTCATCATAAAGTTCACCTTTTCAGGTGTTATTTTTTCAGCAGCAACGATAAAGTCTCCTTCGTTTTCGCGGTCTTCGTCATCCACGACAATCAGGAATTTACCTTCGCGAAAGTCTTCAATCGCTTCTTCAATGGTGTTTAATTTAATTTCGCTCATATCGTTTTTTCTTAATTACTATTTCTAATTATGTCAATCAGTTCTCCACTGGTTTTTTGCAGAGCTTTCATGTCCTGCAGCAGTAGTTTGCGTTGATAGATGGCAAGCAAATAGAGAGGCACGCCTATAGGAAAAAATATTGCTATGGCAAATCCCATATTTCCCTTAATTTTCTTACTTAAACGGTTGTACCCACTTATTATAGGATAGTCCATCAATTTGTTGAGAACCAGTATTTTGTCAGAGTTTCCCAATTCTTCTATTATATTTTCCATTTCATCGGCTATTACTTCGACTTCCTTGTCGCGTCCGCCGTCTTTCCAGAAAGAAATATAATGTACCCAACGTTTGTGGCTGGATAAATAATTTTTGCATTGGGTTATCAATTGTTCCAGCCGGGGAATCATACCTTCGTAATCCGGAGTGAAAATGATAACCTCCTTCCGTTCAATCTTTCTTCCGCTTCGTTTTCCAATCAAGGCTTTGAAAGCATTCATATAAGTGTCTGCATTTAGAATGACAGAGTCTTTTACTGCTTTGTAGGTCAGGAATATACCTAAAGGAGCCAATACTGCCGAACTCAGCCACATACCTTGCCATGCCGCCCAAACTCCGTCGCGCGCCATTTTAAATCCGATATTATTGATAATATAATAGAAGATGAAAAGGAATACAGAAAGAACGACAGGCACACCCAATCCTCCTTTGCGGATAATTGCTCCCAGAGGAGCTCCGATGAAAAAGAAGACCAAGCAAGCAAACGAGACAGTGAATTTATTATGCCATTCCGTCATATGGCGTCGCAGGTTGTACCCTTCATCACCCAATGTAGCAGCCTTAAAGAAGTAGTCTCCGCGTTGTGTTTCGATATTGGATTTGGCACGTGATAGTAAAGATGCCTTTTCACTGGGATTCTGTGCAAAGAACAGGCTGTCGTAATTCATTACGACTGTCTTTTTTATTTCTTTTTGTTTTATTTCCGTATCCTTCTTTTTGTTTGCTTCCTCCTTTTTTACCGGTTCGGGCTTATCAAGTGTCTTCCTGTATGAGGTTCTGAATACATTAGTAGCATTGATAGATCGTATACTATCCAGGCGAACCGACATCGAATCGATAGATTGTTGGAGGTTTTTCATATTTTTCCCCATATACTGGTTCTGCATGAACGATTCGTCTGTACGCGAGAAGTTAGCATTGAAATCAATCAGGATGTCTCTGGAAGAGAAAGTTTCGCGGCGATAGGGAACCGATGTTTGCTTGATACCTGTAGCCGATTGGTTTTTCAGGTTGGCAAAGGATTCGCCATTATATAAGGAAAGAACCAGGAATTTTTTATCTTCGGACATTTTCAACCTTCCGGAATCAGCAACCATTACGCTGGCATTATTGAAACCGTTGGAAAAGTCGTAAATCATCAGGTCTTTGAGTAGCCCTGTTTTGTTGTCTTTTTGTTTTACATATACATTATATCCGGTGATTTCTCCATAAAAAGTGCCTTCGGGAATGTCCAATTCCGGTGATTTCTGGCGCATGGAGTAGAGGAGTGTGTATAGTTTAACTTGTGCAATAGGCATCACATTGTTCTGAAAGAAGAAAGCACCGACAGCTACGAAGCTAATTGTAATAATCAATGGACGCATGATGCGTATTAAAGATACGCCTGCCGATTTCATTGCAAGCAATTCCAAACGTTCGCCCAGATTTCCAAACGTCATCAACGAGGCAAGCAGAATTGCAAGCGGCAAAGCCATGGGGACAAGGCATAGCGCCGCATATATAAACATTTCAGCTAATACAGGGATACCTAAACCTTTGCCGACCATATCGTCGATATATCTCCATAGAAACTGCATCAACACAATAAACAGACAAATGCCGAATGTCATGAAAAACAACGGCAGAAATGTCTGCAACATAAATGTATATAATCGTTTTATTTTTAGCATTACGAATTATCCGATTGACGGGACAAAAGTAGTGTAAAAAACGATAGAAACCCTATAGAAATCACTAAAACAATCTAAATGCCTAATGTCCGTTTCAGCGCTTCTACCTGTGTATCCCATAACTCTATTGAATCTGTTTTCTCATCTGGCTCGGCAAAATCGGTAATCTCAAGACTGGTGGTTCCGGTCAGTTCGATTGTGTGGATATAAAATTCAAAGTATGCATTTTCATCTTCTTCATTCGTCCAGCGGAAGCGGATGGTGACTTCCGGTTTCAGGAAGAGAACTTCCGCCTCTTCTTCCGTCTTATCCCATTTGAATGTGTATATAGTATTGTTAATAGTGACATCATCTGCAAACCAGGCAGATAGCCCTGGAGGGGTGGTGATTTGATTCCATAAGCTCCTTTTTGAAACTTTATCGAAAACATATTCGATATGAAACTTTTCCTTTTTCATGTCCATGTCGTGTTAATTGCGCACCAAGTTACTAAAAGAATCAGTATATTCAAAATAATTGTAAGAATTATAGTGAGAAAAAAGTCTCTCAGGATTAACCTGTTAAAAGGAAAAGTTAAATTGCCTACAATTTTTTTTCTTTAAAGTGTTGCACAGTCTAAAAATAAGTTCTACTTTTGCAGCGTCAATAAGGGAATTGATACTTATTACAAACATGATGGCGAGATAGCTCAGCTGGTTAGAGCGCATGATTCATAATCATGAGGTCCCCGGTTCAATCCCGGGTCTCGCTACGAAATAGCCTCAAAGTCAAATGATTTTGAGGCTATTTTTTTAATACCGTAAGCCTGTCGGGGTGAACCCGGTTTTGTATTTCTACTATTCTCAAACAGACTCTGAGCTATTCTTCCTTTTTTTTAAGCGATAACGGTCTATAATGATGAATGTGATAGTAGGAATAGCTGCTATAACCGAATTTACTAATAAATTTCCATCTTTCAGTTCTTCGTCTGAAGCACATTCGCGAATAAGGCGATTAACGGCAAGCAATAAGACAAAGACCAATAAATAGCGCATCCAGGATTTCATTTTAAACTTTTCCATAAGAGATAATTTATATTTTATTTATTTCATAGGCTATAGATTATTTTTCATGCCCTTCTTTGGTTGAAATCAACGTGTCGCTTTTCTGAAAACTACCCGTTGAAACATTCTTTTGATAACAGTAAGAATGATGAATGATAATTGTCAAAAGAAAAAAAGACTTCATAAAAAGTAATTTCAATAGTTATCAAAAGAATATTTCAATAGGAACTTTGTAAGAAAAGAACGGTTCGAATTTAAAAAAGAACGAACCGGAATTGAAATTTCATGATTGACTCAAACAAAGGTAATAATAAAAGAGTTATTAGGTGTGTAGTTTGATGCATTTATAAAGAAAGAGCGGACAGTCTCATGGCTATCCGCTCCTTTTATAATAATTATGTAACCTCACGGTTATGTTAATTAGGTTTGCTTGTAAGAATTAAGGGATTCATACAAACAGAGTATAGGGTAAAATTTCACAAATTGTATTGTGTTCTTTTTCTGTTACAAAAATAGTGGATTCTATAAGACAAAATAGCTGGCATTCCTTTCATACAACAGTGGTATTCGTGTCATTGCTGATAATCAGCTGTTTACGATGTGAATTGATGTTTGTTAACCAACTGTAATCCTATCAATATGGTATGTAATCCTATCATTGTGATTGCTGTATTTGAAAAAAAATTCCGGACATTCAGAAATATCCGAATGTCCGGGAATATGCATATAAAAAATTGAGGGTCAAAAATTAAATTGTAACATATTGAGAAGCTGTGCTCCAAGGAGAAACAGTAAGGCTGTAATTCTTTTTTGAAAGGTCAAAAATAAATGTGGCTTGTTCTCCTTCGTTTACAGGCACGATCTCTGAATTTTGGCTTTTTTCGCTGGAAAGAATCAGATTGCCGTCTTTGTAAAGCTCAACAACGATATCAGAAGATGGTAAAATGGCTGCTTTCTTAGAGATTAAATAGCCGTTTTCGTTTATTGTAGCTGGAATAATATATTCTACATCTGAACCTGTTAATTCTCCATTATAATTGAAAGAACTTTTTGTTTTCTTGATTTTGTAATAAAAATCACCTTCTGTAGAATCATAGACCTTAATGATACCTTTTGTTAAAAGAGAAATAGAAGCTACTTTGCGTTCTATTTTTAATTCTTGTGCAACTGCTTTTGTGGCAGGGCGGCTGATAGTTGCTTGTCCATAGAATAAATCACTGGGGAAATTGCTTGCTATGCCATTGTTGTGTTTTAAGCTAACTTGCAAGTCGGAGATAATATTAGCCTGGTTCAAGGAGGAAATTTCTTCGTTTTCGTCTGAGATGCCAGCCCATGCTACGACTGTGATTTTGGATAGGCCCGGGCAATTGATATCAACGGCCTTGCCCTGTAATAAATAATCTTTGTTGATTGTCAGTTGTTGGTAAAAATCATTATTTTCGTCGAAAACGAACAATGTTGTATTTTCTACATCACCATCAGCTGTAATGTCTTTGTTTTCTGAGTATGCTTTGAGAATTACGGAGAAAGGTGCTTCTATCGAATTGGTAACAACTTCATTTGTACCATTACTTACGATAACATCGTTGTCTGCTGAGCAACTTGCGAAAGAGATTGTTGCAATAATTGTGAAAATAGACAACAAACAATTTGTGAAAATTTTACCCTTTTTCATGACCCTAATTTTTTTATATGCGTTAATTTACCCTATACTCTTCAGGAAAGCTATTCAAGATTAAGACCCTCATCAAAACCTCTTGTTTCCTGTTGACATTGCAAATATAGAATTGTATTTTGATATTATTGCTATTTTATGTTTAAAATTAGTTAAATCAATCAAAGTAATATGGAAAAGTATCAAATAGGGGTGGTTTTTCTCTCAAAATAGATGATTTTCATAGGATGGAGTGATAGTTTTAGCTTTTCAGACTTATTGCATTTTATTGCTGCTGTAACCTTTCTGATATGAATACATTCTATGTATGAAAGGAATGGCATGTATGGCTCCGGATAATTAGCCGGTTGGAAAGTTTTTGTTTTTCAAAGTGAATGAAATCTTCTTTTTACGAATGGTGATGCTATCATAAACAGGTGTAAAGCTATCACGGAGAATTGCGTATTTGAAAAAAAGAGCGCACACGCGGAACAATCCGGGTGTACGCCAATATGCATATAAAAAATTGAGGGTCGAAAATTAACCTATTGTAACATATTGAGCAACTGTACCCCAATCTGAGACAGTAAAGCTGAAGCTGTTACGGGAAAGGTCGAAAACGATATTTGCTTGTTCTCCTTCGTTTGCAGACAAAATTTCCGGATTTTTGGAATTTTCGCTGGAAAGAATCAAATGATCGTCTTTATAAAGCTCTACAACGATATCGGAGGCTGGTAAAATAGCAGTTCTTTTAGAAATTAAATAACCATTTTCATTTACTGTAGCCGGAATAATGTATTCGACATCCGAACCGGTTAACTCTCCGTTATAATTGAAAGAACTTTTTGTTTTCTTTATTTTGTAATAATAATTTCCTTCCATAGAATCATACATTTTAATGATTCCTTTAGTTATCAGGGATATAGAAGAAACTTTGCGTTCGATTCTTAATTCCTGAGCCGATGCTTTGGTAGCAGAATGGTTTACTGTTGCTTGCCCATAGAACAGGTCACTGGGGAAACTACTTGCCACACCGTTGTTTTGTTTTAATTTTACCTGAAGGTCCGAGATGATATTTGCCTGGTTTAAGGCGGAAATATCTTCATTCTCGTTAGAAATACCAGCCCATGCAACCACTGTGATTTTAGATGCGCCCGGACAGCTTATTTCTATAGGTTTAGCTTGTAGCAGATATTCTCTGCTGACTGCTAATTGAGTATAAAAGTCATTGTTTTCGTCAAAAACATACAAGGTCGTATTGTCTACATCGCCATTAGCGGTGATATTCTGATTCTCGGAGTATGCTTTAAGAATGACAGAGAAAGGTGCTTCTACAGATGTAGCGGCAACTTCATTGGTCCCGCAATTAACGATGTCATCGTTGTCTGCTGAACAACTGGCAAAAGATATTGCAGTTATAATTGTGTAGATAGACAACAAACAATTTGTGAAAATTTTACCCTTTTTCATGACCCCTAATGTTTTTTTTATATGCTTTTAATTACCCTATACTCTCAGGGAAACTATTCAAGATTAAGACCCTCATCAAAATCTTTTGTTCCCTTTTGATGTTGCAAATATAAAATTGGTTTTTGATATACATCTTATTTTTATGTTTAAAATAGGTTAAATATATCAATATTATTGGTATGACTATCATTTATATGGTGTTTTTGTGTCGTTTGTATTGGTATTTGTGTCTTTTTAAGCTGTGTTTCTATCAATCATTTTGTTTTGATATGGGTTTTCGGGTGCTGAAATTTGCCGGAACGGGTGTGTTCGTATCAGGATTTGATAGTAATATGTCTGTATTTATCGTTTGATGTTTCTATACCTATTGATTTTCGGGGATTTTGCATGGCGGCTGTTTTCTTGCGTACATAATAATATATAATGATGAAGATGATTTATACTAATTTTGGTTTTTGAAAGAAATATAGTGTGTATATGTATCAAATACATGTGTATTTGTATCACGTCCATTCTTTATTAACGGTGTTAAAAATCTCATTACCTTTGAAAATAAACGCTTTTATATTGTGGATTCCAAAATATTATTATCATCTTTGCATGGTATTTACGAGGGTTGTTGATGTATCGGAATGAAATCCGGTATTTCATTGAAAGGCATTATATAAATCGATAAGTACTATAGTGGTTAAAAAATAAATGCATATAAATTATGAATAGGAAATCACTGTTCAGAAAATCTTCTGTATTGCTTGCCTGTATTTCTTGTTGCTACTTTCCCGTTTTTGCAGCAGGCGTTGAATCCGACTCTTCCGGGATTCTTACTTATGGCATGATAGGCGTTTTACTGGTCTTGCTGGTATTGGTTTTTCTTTATATAAGGAAAATGCAAAGCCAGTTTAGCGGATATGTTCAGAATTCCACTCGCGAAAAAGATGAGTTGGAGAAACTTCAACGCGAACTGTCCGAAAAAAATCATATACTCGACTTGAAAGAACATGAACTGGAAGAGAAATCTACCCAATTAACTTCTTTGGAAGCCGATATCGAGCAGCAAAAATCCGGTTTCTTGCAAAAAGAGGCGGAATTGAGGCTGCAATTGTCCGATTCGGAAATGAATATATCCACCCTTGCCAATAATAAAAAGGAGTTGGAGCAGCTTTTGGTAACAAAAATCAAGGAAAACGATATCATCCAGCGGGAAGCAGTCGAAAGACAGGCAGAGGCGGAACGCCAGATTAAAGAAGCCGGGCGTATCCATGACAGTTTCTTTATCGAGACGATCCACGAAATGCGTACGCCCCTTTCCCTTGTATTAGGGTCCCTTGCCCTGGTGGTTCAAAATAAAGACAGGGAAGAGGATATGTCTACCCAGCTTCTCTCCGCTTATCGTAATACCTTGGCGATGCAGGACCTTGCAGACCAGCTTATTGGTACGCGTCGTTCCAATGATGTAGCAAGTTACCTTCGTGTGGCGCGTTATGATATGGTGGATATTGCGCGTCAGTGTAGCGACCTGTTCGTGGACTGGGTGGCAATGAATAATGTCGATTTCCGTATCAATACCCAGACAAAAACTCTTTGGGTATGGATGGACCGCCGCAAAATGGAATTTACGCTTCGTATGTTGTTGAGCAATGCGTTTAAGAATACTTTTGCTTATGGCAAAGTGACGATGTCGTTGTCTGTTGTAAATGAAGGTGGAAAAGCCTATTGTACAGTGAAGGTGTCCGATGAAGGGCTGGATGAAGAAAAAGGCGCACGTCGAGGTTTGAGACAAATTATAGATATGGTAAACGATATTGGTGGCATTTACCGCACGGTCTCCGATACGAACGGCACCTCTTATACCGTTATGCTTCCGTTAGGCAAGCAGCATTTGTTGGACCGCCGGGTGGAATTTGTAGAACCGGAGGCGGACCTGGTAAAACTGAACGACCGCCAGAAAGAAGAAATCGCCGAACTGATACAGGTGATTCCGGAAAAGAAAGAAACCGGCAAGAAATTGCTGGTGATAGACGACAGCGACCAGATCCGTTGGTTCCTGAAACACGTGTTCACCAAAGAATATGAGGTGTTGGAAGCCCGCAACGGGCAGGATGGCATTGATGTGGCGCTTGAGGAGCAGCCGGATTTAATCCTTTGCGATGTGATGATGCCGGTGAAGGACGGTTACCAGACCTGCCGTGAGATAAAGAGCAACCCGCAACTGGCGCAAGTTCCAGTGGTGATGCTTACGGCAAAGGTGGAAAGCGAAGACGTGATAACCGGTATCGAAGCCGGTGCGGACGATTACATAACAAAGCCTTTCGATGTGGAAATCTTGCGCAGCAAAATCAACAGTCTGATGAAGAAGCGTGAGGATATGCAACATTATTATACGAACAACCTGCCGGTGGATGGTGGCGAGGAGAAAGCGATTCCCACCAACCCTTTTATGGATGCTGTGGTAAAGACAATAGAAAAACATCTGGAAGATTCTACTTTTGAAGCAAAAGTACTCGCAGACTCATTGAATATGAGTCTGCCGACCTTGTACCGTAAAATCAAACAGTATTCTGATTTAAGCATCCTGGAACTGACGCGCAATATCCGTTTGAAGAAAGCGGCGCAGTTGCTCCTTACCCAGCAATATTCCGTACAGGAAGTGGCTGAGATGGTCGGCTTCAACGATACGGCAACATTCCGTAAACGTTTTACGGAACAATATAATGTAACTCCTTCTCAGTACGGGCAACCGTCCTGAGAGAGGGGGCAAATGCTAAATTCTATTTTTTGAAAAAACAACCCACCACTTAGGCGCCAATCCCACCTGATAGTAGATTGTATTCTTCTTATCCCTATGATATTCTGCTTGATATCGCCAAACTCACAGGATGAAAAAATATCAAAAAAGGGTGTAAAGAAATCAAAATAACAAATTAGAGTTTTACCGATAATTATTGATAGAAATGCCAATAAGCTCATAAAAGGCAGTCCTCTATCTTTGCAATGTCGAAAAGATGAAACGGCCATTTGGGAAGTTTATGAAACTCATATCCGCTCTCATTCAGCTATAGGGTAATGAAAGATTTTAAAATAAAATACATAAGAAATTTATTAACAATTTAAACTTACGTGAATATGAAACTAAGAAATTTAATGTATGCAACAATGATTGCATGTGCATTCGCTTCCTGCTCAAAGGACGAAACACCTGGTGTAGTAGGAAATGATGGCGAAGTTGCTGAAGCTACTCTTTCTTTGATGGTGAATAGTACACAGACTAAGGCAGCAGCAGACACAGATATTACATCTTTAGATGTTGTTATCTTTAAAGGTCAGGTTGCAGAAGGTTCAGATCCTGTATTAGAAAAAGTTGGCAAAGCGACTGCTGCTGATAATGTAGTTGCTGTAGAGAATATTCCGGTTACCAGCGGTAATAAAACAATTGTAGTATTGGCTAATGTACCTTCTACACTAATTGAAGGAATAGGAAAATATTCTGATTTAGCGGAATTGAAAAAAGACTTTAACGCTGCAGGTGCTGCTGAAGTAGATGGAAAACTTACAATGAATAGTAAGGTTTATGAAGTAAATGTAGCTGTAGATAAAAAGAATTATTTAGGATATTTATCTGTTCCTGAAGGTGGCGTTGCCGTAACTGCTGCTGCAGGTGTAGCTGTGAATACTCCGGTTAATTTGTATAGAAATGTTGCTAAAGTTGAATTGAACTCATTGGCGGTACAACCTACTGCAAATTATAAAGGTGGAAAATTTACATTAAAGGGTATTTTCTTATTGCACGGTAATAAAGTAACAAAATTAGTAGGTGCTGACTCTAAAGAATGGGGTGCTACTGAAGTGAATATGGCTAATGCGTTAAATGGTTATTTAGGCGAAGATGCTTATCAAACTTGGGTTGATGCGATGACAGGTAAGACCGCTGTTTGGCCTATGTTTAATGGTTCGATGGAATCTGAGTCTTCTTATGTTAATGCCATTACAACATTTGCTACAACCAGTTTTTATGCTTATGAAAATACATCTGCAACAAGAACACTTGTTGTTGTAAAGGGTGATTTCTCTTATGACGGCGTTGGAGGTACAGTAAAAGAAGAAAATAGATATTATCCTATAGCTGTAGGTGTTAGTGGTATTGATCAAAGTAAGGGTGTACTTGCTGCAATCCCTTCCAATTCAGAATTACATGCTGCTATAGCAAACTCAGGTCGTGAAGGTGTCATTTTGGGGGTTCTTCGTAATGTGAAATACTCTTTAGGTTTGACTATTACAGGTCCTGGTTATAAAACTCCGTTTGGTCCTAAACCAAACACTGAAGGTGGTAGTGATACTTTCTTGAATGTGTCTTGTAAAGTTGTAGGATTTGCAGAAGTTGCTCAGTCAGAAACTGTTGAATAATATACTGTGAATAATTGTAAAAAAAGCTCTCGAACATTCGAGAGCTTTTTTTATGCCTATCCGCTTTTATAAGCCGAACATTGCCTATTTCTTTAAATAAAAATCCTTATTCCATGAAAATCAAAGGGAAATACATTAAATTTGTAACCTGTAAAAATAACAAACAAGGGTGAGAATCTATCAAAAAACAATCTGATAGTTTTATCTATTAACAACGAGAGAACTACCTATCCGAATATACATCAAGGAAATATACTTTTGTAATGTAAAATCAATAATTTAATCCACAGGAAAGTTAATAAAATTACAATACACCTATGAAGCTGAAAAGTTATCTAATCTCACTATTAGCTATATGTGCATTGTTCTCTTGCTCAAAAGAAGACAATACAGGTATAGAAGTGCCGGGGCTCGAACCGGATGCAACGCTCTCGTTGGCTGTAAGCGCTGATTCCCAAACCAAAACGAAAGCTGATAATCCAGCCGATGGAATTAAGCAATTAACCGTTTTGGTCTATATAGGAGATGCCTATTCCACTATGAAGGATGTATCTGCTGAAAATAACGGGGATTTGAGCGAAGTGACCAATATCCCAGTGAAATCAGGAAATGTGAAAGTGCTGGTTCTTGCCAATGCAGGCACTGATGTGAAAACAAAGTTTGAAGGCAAATCGCTTACTGAAGCGCTTCAGGTAAAAGCAGCCAATCTTGAAAACGAAAAAGATGGCAGTCTGACGATGAGCAGCGGAGTGATGGAGGTTACTCTTAGGGCAAGCGTGGTAAACTGCATCGGATATACGGCTACTCCGGGTGAAGGAAAATTTAGCGTAAAAGACGATAAAGTAAACCTGTATCGTAATGTGGCACGTATACAGTTGGCTTCACTTACTGTCGTAAAAGATACGGAATACGGAACAAATGCAAGTTTTGTTTTGAAAAAGACTTTTGTAGTGAATGTGAAAAGTGAATCGCTTTTGGCTTCCGAAGCAGAGTGGGGCACAGTGGAAGCTGACGCTACAGCAACTCAAGAGAGCGGGCGCTTTACTTTCTGGTGGCAAGGCGGCTGGGAAGATCAGACTGGGACAGTCTTGACAAACGGACTTCTTAAGAAAGACCTTCTTTCCTATGAATTTACAGAATCTGAACGTCCTGAAATCCCTGTAGGAGGTTCATACACGCTTACCGGGGACAACGCACCGATAGGTAAAGCATTTTATGTATATGAAAATATGAAATCCCGGAAAGGAGCGCAGACAATCTTCGTTGTTTGTGGCGACTATACTTATACGCCGGAAGGGGCAACCCGACCGAAAACCGTATACGATACCTATTATGCTGTCGTTGTGAATGATGCGGCTAAAAGTGGAGAAGACAAATTTGATGGGATTGCTCAACACGATTTTGTGAAACGCAATGTCCAATACAATCTGAGCCTGACCTTGAATGGTTTCGGTTCCGATACGCCCGATCCTTCTACCGGCGTTTATGTCAACAGCAAGGTTGTCGTTAATGAGTGGAATAGCCCGATACATATTGGCAGTAATGAGGGAGTTGAATAATACGATTAAAATAGGGTAATAAAAATAATATATTATGAAACATATATCATTTATAAAAAGAAATCTTATTCTTGCATTCGGGGCATCCGTATTCCTGTTTGCCGGATGTATTAAGGAAAGCCTGGATCCCTGTTTCAGACTTTCTTTGCGGGCAGAGAATGTGAAAGGGGACGATATAACAAACCTGGGATTAGTGCGTGATGTATCCCTGTATATTTTCGATGAAAATATGAATTACCTGGAAACCCGCCAGTTGGATAAAAATTTTATTCTTTCCCGTAGCAATATTGAATTGTCCGGTTATTCGGCAGATCGTAAATTGCATCTTGTGGCATGGGGTAACCTGGGGGATAAAACCAACCAGTCGATCAGTGAACCCAAAAACCTGAACGACCTGAAGTTGATGCTGAATAGCGAGAATGGCATTGCCCAATCTCCCGACAGCTTGTATTTCGGCTCTAAAGAAGTTATTATGGCGGATGATGGCATATCCAAAGAAGATACGGTGGTGGTCCGTCTTAAGACTGGTACAATTACAATTAAGACGGAAGGAGTTCAAAATTTGATAACAAGCCAGATTATGAAGAGTCCTGATGATTTGGCTTTCGGAATGGATAATACGCTGGACACTTACGATGCCGCCGGAGTTCAAACCGGTAGCCAGGTAGCTTACCGCCCTGAGAGCATGTACGACGATGCTATTTCCGAATGGCGTACGACCGGTGCGGTAGACGCGGGACAGGAAGGCAAATCCGGTGGTATGCAGAATGTTTTCCCCGGTGAAGATTTGACCTTTTCCGTACAGCGGGGCGGAGCGGATATTCAGAAAGTATCTAAGATTCTGAATATAGAAACAGGTGTGGAAGAAACCCCGAGTGTAGCGGCAGGCGGACGTCTGGATATTATTTTCAGTTTTGATGCGGATGGTAATCTGTCGGCTAAAATGCGTGTCTCTCCCTGGGGAGTGGTCGACGATGCTATTGAGTTCTAATTTTTAAAGGAAAATAAGGTGATGAAATTAACAAACATATTATTGGCAGGCTTCGCATTGGCAATGGTTACTACAGGTTGCAAAAAGGATGAAGTCAATCCTTCGGAGCCATCCGGAAATGCAAAGTTGAATGTCAGCCTGAAGGCTTCCGGCATAGCAACTAAAGCTACCGACCCGGAAGAGCAGGCTGGAGAATCGAATATTAATAATGTGGCTGTGCTTGTTTTCAATGAAGCCGGTACGCAATTGTTGGCAACCCCCTTTTGGGAAGAAATATCTACAACAGACGGTACCGCTTCCGTTTTGGATGTTCCCGTACAGTCCACGATGGCGCAGATTGTAATTGTGGCGAATTGTCCGCAGAATACATTTTCTGCAATTACTTCTTATAGCGATGCACAAGCCCGGCTGGCTGAACTTGCCGACCAGGAACAAGGGAATCTGACGATGAGTAGCCAGGTGATTGTTACCGAGACAAGTTTGTCGGCTGGAGATAACTACCTGGGATATACTACCATGGGAGAGAATAACGTGAATGGCATTTCGGAACCGGTGGAACTGACTCGTCTGGCTGCACGTATCGATCTGGTAAATGTACGGACTTCTTTTGAAAGCGATCCGGTATTGAAAGACCTCTCTGTCCGCCTTGATGAAGTATCTTTAAAGAATACGAAGACCGCCTCCCGCTTTTTTAGCGCGGATTATTGGGGTGCGGTTATGGTAGACGGGCAGTTGGCAACTGATGGAGTTGCGATCCCTGCCGCTAAAGCAGTCATTAACCCTGGTAGCCCGCAGACAAATCTTTTCCGTACCTATGTAATGGAAAATCAGGATACTGCAACGCCGACGGAGTTGGTTATCAAGGCTACTTTGGTGGATGAAACAGGACGTGCAATAGGGGAACAAAAAGAATTTGCCTCTACGATAAACCTGAATGGCACGACAGTACAAGGTGTTGCACATAAACTGGTAAAACGCAACTATGTATACCGCCTGAATGTAAACTTTACTCCGGCGAGTTTTGAAGGAACTGCCGCCTTGTTGGATGTGCAA
The DNA here is from genome assembly GCA_019417325.1 of Parabacteroides sp. Taxonomy (GTDB): domain Bacteria; phylum Bacteroidota; class Bacteroidia; order Bacteroidales; family Tannerellaceae; genus Parabacteroides. The sequence goes on from DXVO01000005.1 coordinate 78,271, forward strand.
GTTGAAGTGGTAGGTTGGGGACCGGTCAACCAGAATGTGGATATTGAATAATTCATCCTTTAAATAGATAAAGTTATGAAACTAAAAAATATAATATTCGCCTTATTAGTTATCTGTTGCTTGCCGGCATGTTCGAAGGATGAACCTGTTGTCGGCGGTGATTCGGGAGAAGCGGCAGAGGCTTCGGTATCGTTCGTTGTTAGTTCGGACCCAACAAAGGCGGTAGCAGTAACAGATAAAGAATCCTTTATCCGGACATTAACCGCTTATATCTTTAAGGATGAACCCAGTTATCCGTTTGTTACTTCAAAAACGATAACTTCCGATGGACAAAATACAATAACCCAAATTGAAGATATTAAAGTTAAAGTACAATTAGATGAAAATGGCAATAGCGCAGATAAGTTTGTCGTTGTTTTTGTAGCGAATGCCACTCCTGCAACGGATGTTTCATCATTAGACGTTTTAATGGCTTCTACAATCCATACGGCGGACTTTAGTGATGGAATCTTACCGATGTCAAGCGCAAAAATCCGGTTTGCAAATTTGAAAGCCGGCGATAATTGGGTTTATGCCGATAGTCGTTCGAACGATGATTTTGTAGATGGGAATGTTGAATATCGGCCGGGTAAAGCGAATGTAGCGCTGACCCGCTTTGTTTCCCGTGTGGAGGTGGATAAGTTGGATGTTAACTTTAGTGATGATGGGAGTGCAGAAGGTTCTATCCCAGTGAAATATCCTAATGCATCTTTCACATTGCATACGATTTCGCTTGTGAATGTCAATGCAGCTACATATATATCAGGTGAAGTTGAGGTATCTTCCTATTTGCGGGGACTTAGTGATGCTGTATATAATCCTCTGGCAGGAGAATTAACCTGGATCGCCTCTTCTGGGTATTTGGCTTATTTGACACATGACTATTCGGGTAATCCGGTGGAATTGAAAGGAAGTGATGAATTTTTCTTTATTGATAAAACGGACGCAAAAAAAGATGGAGAAAAATTTGTGAGATATATGTATCCCAATTCGGCAGCTAAAGGAACAGCCTTGTTAATATCCGGAATGTTCAAGCGTAATGCATCAGCTGAACCTGAGATGAGATATTATCGGGCGTATTTAAATGAACAGGGACTGACGTCGCCAGCATCGATAGGACGGAATAATCAGTATGTCGTTACTATCCACATCAACGGTGAAGGGTCGGATAAGCCTGATCCTATTTCGGAAACTGTCGGTATCTCTGTAGGCTTGTCGGTTAAACCGTGGAAAGTTTACGAACAAAACGAAGAAATCACTAATTAATATTTTGTCTCTTCGTGATAAGCAAAAAATAAAAAGAGGGGTTGTTCCAGATTGGGACAATCCCTCTTTTTATTTGCCGGCGGCAGGTAGTGGGGCCTATCTTCGCGATCTTCCACTATCGGCATTTTTGTCATTTTAATTGTATTTCTCTCAAAGCGAGATTCGCACCTGCTATTTTGATAGGCAACCCTTGTTTTACCCCATCTTTTCCTGTAAATATCTGTATTTCTCTCGCTTTTTAGGTGCATAACTATCAATGTTTTGCACGTTATTTTTACCCCTCTAAATTGCGACAGACACCTACTTTCGGTCTGTCCCGTACTCCATACATTTGCATCATAAAGTTAAAGCAAAATGAAGTCAAATAAATTATTCCATACAGTCATGAAAGTAAAAAACATCATCTACATAATCTCTTTAGTGTTCGCAGCAATGTCCTGCTCCATGGATAGCGACACAATGATGAACGACACGACTAAAGAAATTGAAAACTCTTTAAACAATGGTGAAGTAGCAGTTTCTTTCTCATTGACAGACGGAAGCGTGGCAACAAAAAGCGTAACACCTGCTGCTGCCGATAATACAACAGACCAGGATATTAATAATGTAACCGTATTTTTATTGAAGAATGATGCAGTGATCGATGTAATGACTTCTTCAACAGGTAATACTGCTTATAACAATTGCTTCTATGTAAAAAATGAAGGTTCGATGGAATTAATCGTTGTAGCAAATGCTTCAACACTTGGTGTAAATTATGAAAATAGCGAATCAATTCTTAAAGCTGCTGCAAATTTGAGTGACTGTATAAAATGGGCAAGACATACAATCGATTTCTCTAAAGCTGAAAATAAAAGCTATCATGCTACAATCGAATTATCCCAATCCTATGCGAAAATAGAATTGGCTGAATTTAATGTTAGAAAAGCATCAGGCAATTATAATGATGTAGAAGTCGGTTTGGATAAGGTAGAAATTAAAAATATCAATAGTAAAGGTGTAGTAGACGGTTCTTTGGTTGAGTCTCCCGAATTAGGAAATAAAGAACAAGATTGTATGTATACAATTATTCCAACAACAAATGAATCTAAAAATATTGTTGCAAATTCCTTGAAATTTAATACTTTTGCTAATGCGGAACAGATGGTAATGATTTTGACATACCATGTTGGGAAAGTTTCAAAAACACATGAAATTGTAATCGAGGGGAATGAGGGTATGATTAACGCTGGAAACATTTATAAGATAAAGGTAAATGCAACTTTAAGAGCTGAACAGTTAGACTTTGATGTAGTATTCGATATCCTGAACTGGATTGACGGTGGTACATTAATTGATGGCGATTTAACAATACAGAAATAATTGAGGGTAAAATAATATAGAGGTCATGAAAATAAAAAATACAATGAAAAGTTTAGTATGGATGTTTGCCGCTATATTGGCTATGTCGGCTTGTTCGTCAAAAGATGATATACCAAACAACAGGACTGATGAAGATGCTCCGCTTTCGGTTGTTTTTTCGGTAGAGAATGAAACAACGAAAGCAGTAGGAGATGAAATCAGCCCTTCTGAAAAAGAGGTAAATGTAAAACGTTACCATGTGGCACTGTTCAAAAATGGTACACGTGTCGACCATAAAGAATATGGCGATGGAACGGGCTCTTCATTACTCCCAGCAGGAACAAATACATACAAGGCTTCTTTTAGCGATGTTGTAGAAGGCAATGTCGCTGTATATGTAATAGCCAACTATCCTTCCGGCCAGACTTTTCCTGATACAGATTGGGGAACATACGACCAATATAAAGCCCAATCGGTTACTTCGGATCTGAATGAAACGGACGGCTTGGTAAAAGTCGGGTATAAAGAATTTACTGTAAACTCAATAGAGACAGGAAATACAGTATTAAACTTGTCATTGATACAATTGACTGCTGGTATAGATGTAGAAGTGGCTTATGATGATCTTAATCTTGTAGAACGGGACAATCCTGCTCGATATGACTTTCTGGATAATACAGCGTCTAATAAATATCCTATTGACTCAGAGTCTGATATAGAAAAATATATCAAAAAGAATTATTTAGTTGAAACAATTAAAAACTATTTGGACTTTAAACCGGGTTCTGCAGAATCAAAATGGGCTTCTGAATTGTCTACCAATAACTATACAGGTTGGAATTCAGCTGGTGAAACTTGGTTTAATAAGAATAAAGATAAAGTTTACGAAAAACTGGCGCCAACAGAAGGGGCTTTGTACTTTCGAGCTCAATTGAAGTTGGAAGGTAGTGGCGATAAGGATGGTTATAATGATTATCTTACAGATATTAGAATAACAGCAAAAGGCCGTGATGTTATGTGTGATGTGTATGTTCCGGTAGATGGATTTGTTACCGGGGATGTTTCAATTGTTAACCGCAATAAAGAATCAAATATTCTGATAATAAAAAATGATGAAGTTGAAAATTCAGCATATACTCCCGATGCTTTGACTACTTTCTCTACTCGTTTTTATACGTATGAACTTAATAAAGAACACGCAATGGAATTGCAGGTAAAAATAGGACGAGGTCTTTGTCTTTATAATGTTTATCAAAAAAAGTATAGGCAGTATGGTTATATAATGCAAAGAGGACAGTGGAAAAAAGTTGGTAACGATAACCATGGAGCGTATGATTGGGAGGCTGAAGCATTACAGAAAGAAGCTTGGCTACCTGTGACAAAAGATAGTAAATTACTTGACGATTCTAAGGTTGTAGCACGTACTGTTTCTGTAACAGACCCAGGTGAATTAACGGATGTACATACATACGCATTAACTATTCCTGGAGAAAAAATAATTAAGGGTCATTTGTACAAAGTGAAAGGGACCCATACTACCATCGTCAAGCCTGTTATCACATGGGAAGTTGTCGGTATGGATAAAGTAGATGTTGATCCGGAACCATTTGAATAATAGAGAGGGTAAGATAGAATAGATAACAATATAAAGACATACAATATGAAACGATATAACTTATATATAATCACATTGATATTCGGATTATTCTTTCTGAATGCCTGCCAGGATGAGAATCTGGTAAAGAAAACAGGTGAAGTGGAAGAAGGTATCCCGGTAGATGTAAAACTCTCATTCGAATCTTTTGACCTGGAAGAGGTGAAGACGAAGGCGGACTTAGGAACTGATGCGGAGAATGCGGTAAATGATATTTATCTTTTTATTTTTAATCGGGATAAAAAGCTGGAACATGGAGATTTATATACAATACCTTCTACTCAGGATAAAACAATAACATTAAATCAAACAATTACTTCTGGTAAAAAATATATTATAGCTATAGCCAATCCAAGTTCTGATAATCTTGTATTGCAGGATTATAAAAATATTGAATCTTTGGAGGATTTGGAAAAAATCCAATTAGAATTGAATGGCGATTTAATTCAACGCCCTTCATCAAAGGGTTTTGTTATGAGTGGATATTGGGGTACCTCTGTTTCAGATGCTAAATTGAATAAAGGGCTATGTTCTATTCCTCCGTCAGTATCTACTTCTGGAAATACAGTTACAATATCGGGAGGTAAAATTTATTTTACCCATCTTGATGCAAAAATTAAATTTGATGTTCAGTTGGCAAATCCAACCAATAAAGAATTTATACCTAAGGATTGGAAAGTGGTAAATGTGCCGCGGGCAAGTTTTTTATTACCCAATGCAGAAGATGTTGCCCAAAATGAAGAAACGGATCTCTTTTCGACCTCGGCTGCTAAGTTTGAAGAGTTGACTCTTGATGATAATCATCATTATCAAGGTGGTAAATTTACTTTTTATATGATGGAAAATCGTAAGTCTGCATTAAATGAAATTTCAGAATATAGTGAACGTGAACGTCAGGTAAAGGATGAGGCGGGGCTGAATGGTGCATTTTTGAATGCAAATCCGTTATCTACTTATGTTGTATTAAGTGGTACTTATTATGAGTATAAAGATAATGGTGAAATAAAGATGAGTGCCGAAGTTCGTTATACTATCCATCTGGGGTATGTTAATAAAGTCGCTTCTGATTTTAAATCAGAACGTAATATATTTTATACTTATCATATAAAAATTGATGGTGTTCAGGCTATTATTGATGAAGTTGAAACCAGTCAAGCTGGGGTACCGAAGGATGTAAATGAAGCGCAACCGGGTGCAGAGGGTGATGTTATTACATCTGACCAGAATTTGCTTCTGGATGCTCATTATGAAGTGCAGAAAATAACATTTTATAAGGATAAATTAACCAGTTTGTCTGTGGCTGTGAAAACACCTTATGAGGCTCGTACTTCGGCGGATCTGAATAGTGGGTATTACGAGATATCGGAAGATGGAACAGTAAAGGGTGATTTGAAGGATTATAAGTGGGTTGAATTTGCAAGGAATAATAAGGCTTCTACTGATTTTCGTAGTTATAAGGATGCTTATCAGCTGACAGCAAGCGATCCAACCTCTCCAAATAGTTTGATATCAGTGAAAGAGCTTCTTAATACATTATATGAAAAGAAGCAAGAGAAGACTATTGATACTAATTTTTGGACGGCTTTTAAAGAGAATGGAACAACAAGATATAAAGTTGTATATACTGTTTTCATAAATGAATATTACTATGATAAAGATCCGATAACAGGTGGGGAAACCAGTTGGAAGACCTTTGCAAATTGGGAAAACCGTCAAATGCACATTCTCTGTGATACTAAGTTTAGTTTTGATAAACAGAGTAGCTTAACCAATTCTAATATTATGATTAGTCAGCGTTCTATCAAAACTATTTATAATAAGGATGCGAACGGATTGAATACAGCATGGGGTATTGAGACGGTTAGTGAAGATGGAAGAATCCCGACAAATGATGTAACGCCTTATAGGGATGAGAATTGGAAGTGGAGAGAGTCCTATAAATACCGAACCGAAACAAAGACAAATGGCAGATACAATACATTAATGTGGTATAAGGATGCTTCGTCAAAAGCATGGGATACTTATGTCGATTTTAAGACTAATGTTAATAAAAAGACAGTAAAAGCTCAATATGCTTGTTTTCAGAGAAATAGAGATTTGAATGGTGATGGGCAGATTACGCCAAATGAAATTCGTTGGTATTTGCCGGCAACAAATCAGTATGTAGGTTTATGGATTGGCCAGGATGCTTTGCCTTCTGAAGCCCGTTTGTTGCAAAAAACAGTTAGTAAAGTAACGAAAACGAATTGTTATGAGAATCATTTTATCAGCAGTAATAATGTACGTTTTTGGACGGAAGAAGGAGTTTCTACTGGAAGTGAAGATGCAAGTTCCAATCTGTTTAATGTTCGTTGTGCTCGTAATTTAGGTTATAAGTATGATAATAAAAACGAAACTGTGCCAGACGAAAGTAATTATACTTATATGGAGCCTGATGATTATGTTCAGAAAATATTGAGTGGTGGAATTGTTACTGAAATTGATTTGTCGAGAGTTGCTCCGGTTGCATTACGGGAAAGTGAATTTCAATCTTTGACTTTCCATCCAGAGCATACGAGCGGATCCTTGAATCATCCCTATGAGAAATTTTCTGTTTCAGATATAGTTGTTGGTGGAGTTAATAACATAAATAAAACTTTACCTGATTGTAGTAAAGCCGGTGCAGGATTCCGTGTGCCGAATCAACGGGAGTTAGCTTTATTAGTAGGCTATTCTACTAAAAATTTAGCAGGTTTAGGTTCTTGTACTTATTCTGAATTAACTTATAAGGCAATAGATAAAAAATTATATACTGTACATTGGAATGGGTCAGGAGAATTCAATTATCTAACATTGGCAAATTCCAGTTCTACAGGAACCCGATGTGTAAAGGACGGAAAGAAATAATATAGTTTATAATAGATAAAATAAAAGGTTGCTTCTTTTTAAAAGGAGTAACCTTTTATTGGTTATTGATTCTTTTCCCAAAGATATCTTCTTTTCTTTCAAAACTCAGTAATAAAACTCCCATATATTCCCGCCTTGAGCCAGTTTACACCCGGATTTGAACGGTATCGAGACCCGGATGAACTACCCCTCCACACCCGGGTGTCAATGGAAATAAGCGCTTATCTTTCTGAAAATAAGCAATATATTATGATGGAAATATATGTATTCCTACAAATCCGGTATGATGGTATGATAGATGTTATGAGAGTTGAAAATAGAACTATCATGCTGATAATGGGTGAATATTAATTTGTTGTGTTGCTTTTATGATAGTATGTCAGTTGTTTTTGCAAACTATAAATTTTATGTTGCTTTAGGTGCAAAAAAGCGTATTTTATTATCTTTCCTGAGTAACCCATATAATCAGGAACCGTACATCTGCCTCATCGAGAAGGCGGAACCTTAGCTTCAAGGTAAACAAGCATTGTACATAGAAACAGAATCCGATCTCCTTATCGCATTGCAGGAAAGTTCGTTCTCTTGGCACAAAGGGAGCAACGGCTATATTCCGTTTGTCAAATATTATTATTGCCAGTCCCAGTTCATACAATATCTTGCCGGTATTTATCAGGGTGTGAAGTGTCCATCATATGAAACCGATTAAGGAAGGGCTATTACCTACCTTAATCGGTTTATATGAATCTACGGAAATCCGTTATTTCTGAAATTGTATGCCGGATATGGGTGTCTACAGTTGCTCAATCTCTTCAGCAGTCAGCCCTGTTGATTCTGTGATTTCAGGAATGGATATTCCTATCTGTTTCATTTTGGAAGCAATTTTGATTCGTTCCTCTTTTTTGCCTTCTTTCATTCCTTCTTCTCTCCCTTTCATTTCTCCATCTTCAAATTTAGCATCTAAAGCCGCGAGTAGGTCTCGTTCGGTGGCGAGGCTCAGTTCGTATTCCAGGCGTTCGTTGGCGGACATGCGCTCAATTTCCACGATACTTTTTAGTTTCTTGAAAATCTGGTTGTTCAATTCTTCGGGTAACCGTTCCATAATATCGATATTATTTAATACGTATAATCATTTGAGATATATGGTGTCGCATTTAGACAAAGGTAGCACAAATTTTGGCATTTCCAGATATACTTCGTTGAGTGTTTCGCTGAATGGAATCTTTAATTTCCAGTCCATACGTAAACCACTGATAATCGCATCGGGTAAGTCGGAGGCATTGCTGCCGCTTCCTCCCGTTTTCCATCTTTCTCAAGACGTTGTATATTCCATGGCTGTTTTTTATCTGTTAGCCCAGTAGATTCAACAGATTAGACTTAATGTGTTGATTGGTAGCATAAAATATTGTTAATATGGCGTTTAACGATATATCTTGTTACTTTAGCGTGCTGATGTAATTGGTTTTGAATGAAAATGGTAAAATATTCAAGAATGTATCTATGACAATAATTACAGCAGAAATTTTAGTCGCCGAATTTTTCAAAGCTACTAAAGAGCGGATAGTCTCTTTTTACCGATTGAAGGAAATCGCAAGGGAATATGAGAAAAATAATGATGGCGTGGAAGTGGATTATACTCGAACCAGTTTGAGAAAAGTCGCCTTGGGAAACCCCAATATATTTATTTTGAGGGGAGACTATATTGTTACAAAACACACACAATTTGTATCTCAACTATCAAATAACGACAGAATAGGCGATTCTATCGCTACAATTAATGATGCTTTGTTAGTTTAAGATATTCTTTTTATTTATCCATACCATGAAGTATTTTAGAGATGCGGTACACGGGAGAATTCCTGTGGTTGAAGTATAGACACGCTACAATTTCAAAGACTTAAACGAATCGAACAAACCTCTATGAGAGACCTTTATCCGAGCGCCCATCATGACAGATATTCATTCAATAGGAACCTACTATATCGGGCAGATGATGGGAGAACAAATCAAAAATAATATGCGAATATAAATATAATAAATTCGATAAACTTATATATTGTGATGACAATGAGAGCGACGAGAAAATCAGAGAGAGATTGAATTGCTTTATATCCTTGTAGAATGGAAAGGTAATAGATGCGAATAAGTTTGATTACTGTTTGCGAGACAAAAGAGAATTTCTATCGTCAACTACTAGTAAGAAGTCGTTATCTGTTATTTAAAAATGAAGACAAATGGATACCTGGACAGAGACAAAAAGTAAGCATATGCTTTTATTATTATCTCTTTTTAAAAGTTGCCTATAAACCAAGCAATGTAACTTAAGTCTATTTACCATACAACAAAGAATAAAAAAGCTGCTCTACCCCAGCTTTCCAGATGGTATAATGTAATTGAAGATTCTGGATTTGAATATTTTGGAACAGTGATGCGGTCTGTACAGTCACATTATAAAGAGATATCAAACTTTTTAAAGTGCAGGGCAACGAATACATTTGCAGAATCCTTTAATACTAAATCAAAAACTTTAGAACGAATTCAAGAGAAATAAATAATCTGCCTTATTGTTTATATAAACTCAAAAAATATCTATAGCCCCATAACTTTGCGAGATTTTCATCTATAATTAACTCTCATATCATCCTTAAAATATATTTTAAATTATTCTTCTCAATTTAATTTGCACTATATTAAAAATATTCAAGCGATGAAATACATAATATAATTGGGGTTTTGAGACAAAGAATTTAATTAATTAAATTATATTTATTAATACATGGTGTTTTATAACATGTTGTTTTATTTTGCAAGTATTGGTATATATATATTATATTTGTGAAAAAATATACGACCATGAAAAAGAATAATTTTACAGTTTTAGGTGTTTTTACTTTTTTGTTTACCCTCGTGTTAAACTTTAGTTATGCAATCGATGACTATGGCATTTTAAAACATAATTTAAATGCCCAAGTATTAGCCCAGTCTACCAGTTCTAGTTCAGGTTCTTCCAGTTCTAGTTCCAGTTCTAGTTCTTCTAGTTCTTCCGGAGGATTAGGTAACGCATGGCTTTGGAGAATGGTTAGAACGGAAATTAGATGTACTGGTACTATAACCAACACAAGTGGGGGAACTATAGGGGGATCGATAAGCGCTATTATTCCTGGTACTCCTATAGGAATAGGGATAGGTGGAGGAATAAGTTCATCAGAAACTACAACATCTACTTTTGAAGGTTATATGTATACCTGTTTGGATGGTTGGTCCATGTTTTCATGCAAAAGTGAGTGTAGGCCAATTTGACTTTAGAATACAAAAAACAAACAGAATATTAATTATAATGTAAGTAATATTCTGTTTGTAAATATATAATACAATATTGCTTATAGCAATAGTTTGTTAAGTTTTGAGTTAACACATAAAAAGTAGGCCAAGTCCTGCTAATTCATAATATTAAGAATAGCCACATCTTTAATTGTAATGAGCAATGTAGAATTTGACCAATATTTGAATAATAAATAATGCATTAATTCAATTGGCGATAAAGATAAATAAATGGCGTGAGAAATTTATGCATGCAGTACTACTTTTATATCTGATTATCTCCGGTAGGATTAATTCCCTTCAACTGGGTTCTCGGTATGGTGACTTTGACGAACAACACTATCGTCAGCAGTTAGCCGTAAGTTTGGCCGACTATCTTTCAATGTGACTTTGGGCTGAATTTCAGATAAGTAGTTTCGACTCGAGTTATATTAATAAATCATTTGGAAGAAGAATACTTTGAACTTATCTAGTTGGAAAAAGGGTAGGGACGCATATTTTCAGTGATCGTTCACTCCCTAGTGAACAGGGAGAAATATTTGATTGTGTATTTGGGAAGGTGATGACAAGAAAGTGCGTAAGTTGTATTTTTCTACGGACACGCGATGATGGCAATGGATGTTTGGATTATTATAGAACTCGTTTTCAAATCGAGTTTTGCTATTGTGACGCGAAACAATTTACAGGATTAGCCGATGATCAAAGCTGAGATCTGTGGCAATTGCTGTATAACTGTTGATTGAATGTTTAATGAAATATTGTTATAAAATATGAATATTGCCAATAAGGTTTTCTCTTGTTTATGTATAATTGTTCTTTGTATTAGTTGTTTACATCAAATTCCTAATACCAATAAACTAAGTACTCCTGAGAATATTGAAGAGATTGAAATATTGCCTGTTGATTCGTCAAAAAGTAAAATAATTAGAATAGATAAACCAATAAACAGAATAGAATCAGGGAATATTATAAGTGAAATAAGTTATATTCCTATTGAAACAAATGATAGTGTTTTGATTGGGTGTTATCAAAATGTAATTATTTACAAAGATTATATTTATATATTTGATGGTTTATCTGCTAAGGCGGTATTTATATTTAATATTCAGGGGAAATATATAAAGAAAATAGGGGATTATGGAGGAGCTCCTAATGAATTCTATATGCTATCTGGAATGTCTATTGATAAGGAAAATAATAATTTAGTATTATTTGATAATCGAAAAAGGAAATTTTTTTACTATACATTATCAGGGGACTATATAAGAAATGAAGAAATAAATTTAAGGCTTTTTGGTAAATATGGATTTCTTCCATCTGGAGAAGTTGTATCTTCAACTTCTCAAAATGATATGAATATACATTTAGATAAATTCAATGACTATCGTTTGATTTATCAAGATACTCTGGGGAATATTTCAAAAGTTGCATTTAAGTATAATGATAATGAAAAATTATATATAGCATGGTCTAATATATTTTATATGGATGATGAGCTGATTTATTATCCACAATTCACGAATAGTATATATACTATAAGAGAAGACAAGGTTGAACTTCGATACATCTTTGATTTATCCAGGTTTGATTATATTGATAATAATAAAATACTTACATTAAAAAGTGATAAGGAATTTGATGAATATGTCTCGGGAAAATGCTATTTAGAACCATATGTCAGAGAAAACAGGACACATGTGAGTTTTTCCATAAAAAATAAAAATGAACGTTATTATTATCTTTATGATAAAGAAAGTCTAAAACATATAGGTTTTAAATCTATATTATTTTCAGATGGTAAAATTATAGATCTACCTACACTGTTTAGTAATGATGATTATTTTATTGCTGAGATAAAGATAAATGCACTCTATGATTATCTTGCTTATTGTGAAAAAGCAAAAATTACAATTCCAAAAGATCTGGAGATAATTAAAAGTCATTTGAAGGATGATGATAATTCTATTTTAGCATTGTTTAAAATAAAAAAATTATAATATTATTACCAAGTACAGATTAAGTAAAGTTATGATGTATTTGAAAAACATCATCATTGTCATTGCATTATCTATATTTTTTCGCATATTCATTGGTGAGCCATGCCATGTAAGCAGTGTTAGTATGGAGCCATTAATCATGGATGGAGATTGGTTATGGATTGATAAAGCTTCATATGGAGCCATTATGCCTAGTAGTTATAATGATATACCTTTTGTAGGTACTGTAAAAAAAATATCATCGCAAAAGATTTTTAATAAAAAGAACTATAGATTTTATGGTTTTACAGATCCTAAAATCAAGGATATTATCGTTTTAAGAGATCCATATGTTGAAAATATATTATTGGTAAAAAGAATATTTGAGATAATACATAAAGATTCAATATTGAGTATTAATATTGAAAATAAACGTCTATATGCTAGTATTATCTTAGAAGAAAATAATTCTATTATCGAACAAAATGACTCTATATTCATTAATGGAAAGTGTACAAATATATATATAACAAATAATGACTATTATTTTGTAATAGGAGATAATTTGGAAAATTCTAGAGATAGCCGTGATTTTGGATATGTATCAAAAACAAATATTATCGGAAAGGTTAATTACAAACTTTTAATAAGAAAATAAAAAATATCATGAATAGATACATTGGATTGCTATTTTTGTTAGTAGTTACTTTTTTAACATATTATCCTATACTAGGTAATGATTTTCTTTATTATTGGGATGATCAATGGATGGTAATGAATCATTATACAGTAGGAGGGATAAACTTCCAAAATATATCAGCTATACTTACCGAATTTTTTGGTGGGCAATATGGGCCTATAAATGAATTTTTATTTCTATTTTTGTATACTATGTTTGGATATAATCCTCTAGCTTTTCATTTAGCTAGTTTACTTTTACATTTAGGATGTATACTGTTTGTATATGTAATCATTAGAACCATATTTTCGCAAACTACACGAATAAACATTAACCAAACCGAGTCTCACTATTTAGCACTATTTACGGCTTTTATATTTGCTGTTCATCCAATGAATGTAGAATCTGTTGCTTGGATAAGTGCAGTTAAAATACTAAATTATGCTTTTTTCTATCTAGCAGCTACATATATATATATTATCTTTATACGAAATAATAATATATATTACTATTCTCTTTCTATTTTACTATTTATAGTATCTTTTTTAGGGAAAGAGCAGGCAGTAACTTTTCCTATATGGATTCTAATGCTATATTGGTTATTGGGATTTTCTTTAAAAGAAAAATGGATGTGGATACAAATATTTCCACTTCTAATATTATCTATTGTAGGAGGACTTATAACAATATTATCCCAAGCTGCAGCTGGTGGAGGAGTTCTAGTAGAACAAATATCATATCCATTATGGCAGCGATTTATTTTAGGTTGTTATTCTATGTTTGAATACATTGCAAAATTTCTATTCCCATATAAACTTCTATATATATATCCTTTTCCTATGGTTATCGGGGAACCTATACCTTCTTGGATGCTTTTGTATCCAACACTTATTGTTGTTATTGGAATAACTTTGTGGAAATATTTTAAAAAATGGCCTATTGCAATCGGTTTAATATTCTTTTTTATTCACATATTTATTACTTTGCATATAATTACACTATCTCGTTTTTCTGTAATTGCAGATAGATATATTTATATTGCAAGTATAGGTTTAGCTTTCATTATGGTTTATTACTTTCTTGTTTTTTTTAAAAATAAAAAAAGTATTGCTCTTGTTTTGTTCGCTATATATATATCAATACTTAGTGTGTTTTCGAATATTCGTTGTAATAAATGGAAGGATTCGGATTCTATAAAAAAAGAATTAAAAGAATTATTGAGACAAAGAAGCGACTATATAGAATTATAAATTTAAAGTATTATCAATGAAAAGGAATATGATATTTTTAATATTGATATTGATAACAATATCGTGTTCGTTCTTTCTGTACTTATCAAACAATAAGTTAGAAAAGAAACAACAATCCATACGCGAATTTGAAAATGATATTTGTCTTGTTAATTATGAATTAAATATATCTAATTCAGGTGTTAAAATACCAGATATGCAATTATTTTTCGATTCATTATCCAATATTATGTCGAGCAGAAAGAAACCTATACTTGTTTTAAGAATAAAAGGGTATTATTGCAATACATGTATAGATAGTGAATTTAAATCAATGGAGAAAATGCCAGAAGAATTAAAAAATAACACTTATTTATTTGTCTCTAATTTATCTCGTCGTTTACTAAAACAATCTTTAAAAAAGCATAATTTGAATTTGGCACACGAAGAAATACCATTGAATATACTTGAAAAATACAATTTCGAAAAGCATGAATATCCATATTATTTTCTTCTACATGAAGATATGAGAATTTCACATATTTTTATACCAGACAAACAATTTGAAGACCTTACTATAAGGTATTTCAACAGCATTAAAAGATGGATACAAGATTGATTATATATATAAATTATTTTTTTTGTTATTATGAAAACGCATTTATTAAGTGTTTTAATACCTGTCTATAATGAAAGTGAGTGCATTCAAGCTATTTATGAAAGAATAGAGACTGTATCTCATATAATTTCATGTGATATAGAATTTCTTTTTGTTAATGATGGAAGCATAGATAATACATTAGATATCATAAAAAAAATACAAAAAAAAGATCCTAGAATAAATTATATTGATCTTTCAAGAAATTTTGGAAAAGAAACTGCCATGTGTGCAGGAATAGATTATATAAAAGGTGATGCTTTAGTTATCATAGATGCTGATTTACAGGATCCTCCAGAGTTAATTGTTGAAATGTTGAAGGAAATAGAAAATGGGTATGACGATGTATACGCTTATAGAAAAAATAGAAAAGGAGAAACATGGCTTAAGAAAAAATCAGCTTCTATTTATTACAGAATACTTAAAACGATTTCGAATATACCTATACAGGAAAATACTGGTGATTTTCGAATGTTTAGCTCAAAAGCCATTATAGCTCTAAAAGATTTTAAGGAGCGTGAACGTAATATGAAAGGCCTATTTTCATATATTGGTTTTAATAAAAAAGCAATATATTACGATAGAGATTCCCGTTTTTCAGGAAAGACCAAGTGGAATTATTTAAAATTAACAAATTTAGCAATTAAAGGATTAACGTCTTTTTCAATAGTGCCTTTGCGATTCATTTCTATAATAGGAATCTTAATATCTTTATTTGCGTTTGTATATCTTATTATTGTTATTGTAAAAGCTCTTATATGGGGAGATCCTATTATTGGCTATCCATCACTAATGAGTAGTATTCTTTTCTTTAATGGTATTATTATAATATCTTTAGGTGTAATTGGAGAATATTTGGGGATAATATATAATGAAACAAAAAAAAGACCTCTATACTATATTAAAGAATATAAGAGAGGGAAATATTGTGAGACAAATAATAATTAATATATAAATGAAGACTAATTATATAATAATTCTGATATTTTTCATAAACACAATCATGATTTCCTGCAAAAATATCGAAATAAAAGATTCTGAGCAGTCAAAAGAAAACATAATAAAAGAAGAAGTTTGCTATGTTACTATTTCAACTCTCCATTTAAAAAAATTCAACCACGAACTGATAAGTAATGGAAAACTTTCCTCCCACCAGTATGTAGACC
>DXVO01000006.1 GCA_019417325.1 Parabacteroides sp.
GCCGGTTCTGTTGTTTAACTTTTAATCTTTCGGTAAAAATTTACCGAAGTATTGATTTCTGAACAACATCTTTTATTCCCGATAAACGCAACATCACGGAACTGGCAGAATCCGGACGGTAAAAATAATGGATTAACTCACAACCCGCATCCACCAGATGCTGCGCCATCAAACAACCGGCATTGAAGTTATCCAAAGAAACTAAGTCGAATGTGCTTCGTTCAGGAAAATTCAACACATCGCGGTCTATCAGTATCAAAGGTATACCGGCATTTTTGATATCTCTGCAAATACGAATATTTATTTCATTGGCATCCGGTACCCTTTCCAATGGAGAAAAGAAAATACCATCCACCTTCCTTTTTATATAATTATCACAACATGTTTCTATCAATGTCCTTCTTATACCGGCACTACTTGCCGTAGCCCCTTCCCAAAGACAATTAAAACGACCGCTTTCGGATAATTTCAGAAGCTGGTCGTTAATGATGGAAAATATTTCAGATTCTCCAGCCCCGGGCAATAATAACCCAAATGTGATTTCGGTAGTTGCATTTTCATGGACAACAATAGTGCCTAACCCTTTCGTCTTTTTCAAATAACCTTCCGCCTGAAGCTGGTTGTACACCTTAGCTATTGTAGGACGGGACACGGAATACTTCCGTGCTAGCGTTTGCTCTGTCGGTAATAATGAACCGGCAGGAAAATTGCCATTGGTTATTTCATCTTTCAGAGTGGTATAAATAGTCTTATAGTTAATCTTTACTTCCATCACTTGAGTTCTTTTATTGTAAGTGCAAATTTAATAATTATTTATCAACTGTTTACATATCTGTTTAAAATACGTGTCAAGAATATTTTTCCTTATTATTAATAAACAACGACGTATGACAAACATTATTTTCCACAAATATACATATATTTTACCATATATGTAACATTAATGACAATAATATATTATCATATATATTCATTTTATGTTTGCATATATAAAATTTAGTATTACATTTGCAGACGATATGACGCATGTCGGTTCAAGAAAAGAAAATTCCATCGTATAACTCTAATTCTACATATCATGAAGAAAATTGTATTATCAGTCTGTCTGTTTTCTGTAATCGGTGCAACAGCACAAGTTGTTAAGGATTACAATCCGGCTATCCAGAAAACTACGCATATCCAATATTTCAAACCAACGGAAGAACGTTTGTTTACCGGAGATTGCATGCCCTATTACCATAACGGCACATTTTACCTCTATTGGTTACTCGATGAAGGGCATCATTCGGGATTAGGTGGACTGGGCGGACACCAATGGGCATTAAGTACCTCCGAAGACTTAAAAACCTGGAAACATTATCCGGTTGCCGTCGGTATCGACGAGGAATGGGAAAAATCCATTTGTACAGGTTCTGTGCTTGAAAATAACGGTAAATTTTACGCTTTCTATTCCACCCGGGTAAAAGAAAACGGGCAGGTACACGAACAACTCAGTTATGCTATAAGTACCGACGGAGGGAAAAAATATATCAAACAACAACCCAATCCTTTCTATTTTGCACCGGAAGAATGTGTAAGCCGGGATTTCCGCGACCCCAAAGCATTCAAAGATGAAAACGGACTATTCCATCTCTTTATCTCAGGATATAAAAAGAACCCTGAACTGGAAGGCTTCGGAGGTTATCTTGTACATCTGGTATCCAACGACCTGAAAAATTGGAAAGAAATAGAGTCCCCTCTTACCGGACAGGTAGCCACCCCCGAATGCTCGGACTATTTTAAATGGAACGATTGGTATTATCTTCTTTACAGTGTAGGCGGAGACAGCTATTACGTAAAATCCAAACAACCTTACGGTCCTTGGGAATACCCTACGACACAAGCCTTTGTAGAAAGATGGGCAAGTGTATATAAAACTTCTGGTTTTAAAAACGGAAGAAGAATTGCAGTTGCTTACATGCCTTGCAGACGCGATGGAAAAGATAACGGAAGCGACATCTGGGGAGGAAATGCTTTACTTAGAGAGGTCAGCCAGCTGCCTGACGGAACACTTTATACCAAATTCATTCCGGAAGTACTCCCTGCAATGAAACCGGTACAAACTCCCGAAATCCGGATTCCGTCATCCAGCCGTACAGCGTTGCAGAAAGGAGATAAGCTCATCATGAATGCACCTAATGGTATAAGTACAGCTTCTCTTCTAAATTTACCTGGCAACTATCGTATTACCATGGAAATACAACCGGACGGGAATTATGACGAACTGGGACTGTTTGTCAGAGCAACTGACAAAGAAAAAAGAGGATATAAACTGGAACTTAACCCGAATAAAGAAAGTATCTTTATTCATAATACCGGGATAAATGGAGTAAAAGGCCTACGTGAACCTCTTGTTTTAGACGTAATTGTAAAAAATGAATTCATCGATGTTTGCCTGAACAGCCAAAGATGCATCATTAATCGCCTCGCAGAACAAAAGGGGAAAAATCTTTTCTTCTTTATCAAAAACGGCAGTGCTACTTTCAAGAACATAAAAGTACAAGAAATAACCGATTAAATTATAATTAATATGGCACAGAACCCTTGCATAGTTGGTTTTGACTTTGGTACCACTTCCCTGTCGGCTGTTGTAATCAGCCTGAAAAAGAAAAAAATAGAAAAAGAGCTATGCTATACAACGAATGCCTATCTCCCTTTTGAAGAAGCATGGAGGAAGGAACAATCTCTGGATAAACTATCGGCTTTATTCTTCAATATGTTAGAAGAAATAAATGCTATTAAAAACATAAACATCGTATCATACGGCTTTACCGGACAAATGCACGGTATTATCGGATTAGACCAGCAGGGAAAAGCCGTAACCAATCTGGTAACCTGGCAGGATAAAAGTGGAAACATGCTTTTGACCGAAGGTATCAGCCTGTTGGAAAAAGTCCAGACATCCACATCCGATGCTCTTGCTAACGGATATGGCATTATTACTCTTTATAAATGGTTACACTGCGATAATAGGACGGATATAACCGGTTTTTGTACGGTTGCCGATTACTTCGCATCGATTCTGGCAGAAACAAAACCGGATTATATGAATGAATCCAATGCACACAGCATCGGGCTTTTCAATATACAAAACTCAGAATGGGACCGGGATGCTATCCGGAAACTTCAGATGGAAACTATTCATTTCCCTCGAATTTCATCCGATTCACAAATCATCGGTTATGCCAATAACATACCTGTAATTTGTGCCATAGGTGATAATCAAGCGAGTTTCTTAGGAAGTGTAACCAACCCGGAAGAAGCGATACTCCTAAATGCCGGAACAGGAACCCAACTATCCTGCCTCATCAACAAAGATGAGATAAAGATATATGAAAAATATATCGACGGATTTGAAACACAACTACGTCCTTATAATGAAACTTCATTTCTTTTAGCGACCAGCTTTATCAACGGAGGTTCGGTATATAAATCCTTATTCAATTTCTTCAAAGAAGTGGGAACAGCCCTTTTAGACTCCGCACAGATAGATGAAAACAGATTATGGGAAAAGATGGAAGCATGCGGACAACATGTTCTAAATGAAACCAACCAACTACAAATTTCTCCGCTTTTAGACGGACAGCGAAAAGATCTATCCCGAAGAGGTTCTATAGATAACCTGTCTGCTTCTAATTTCCATCCCGGATACTTCATTTCTGGTTTTCTCACCGGATTGTCGGAATATTATATGACCGGCTTCTACCCTGAACTAAGAAAACGGACACACTATATCTGCGCAAGCGGTAACGGACTGAAACGAAACATGCTTTTCCGGAATATCATTGAAAAGACTTTCGGATGTCCTTTATATACTGTTGCTTACAATGAGGAAGCTTCAGTCGGAGCAGCCCTAAACGGAGCTATGGGTATCCATGCCATACAAAAAGAAGATTGTGGAATATTTTTATCCGCATTATCTGAAACCTCGGACAAGCAACCGGTCCATCCATAACAGAAATAATATACAAATTCATAAAAATAAACAGGAATGAAAAAGACGACTATTGCAAGAATCGCACTTGCCGTTGCCATGATTGGAACAATGATTTCCTCTGTGGAAGCCGAAAGTCCGGGACCTCGTGGAATTCAGCTATTATCTTCCTCATGGAACTTTAAAACAACAGGAGCACCCCAAAGTAGCCTGGATATCCGGAAATCTCAGAATGAATTTCAGGCTCCGGCAAACGCAGAAAACGGATTTACCCTCAAATTTACAGCAAACTTGAAAAAACCGGAACGGGAAATCTGCCTGCTTGAAATTCCCTGGGTACTGAGTGTCAACCTCCGGCAAAGTAATCCGTTGGAACGAAGCCGCCAGAACTATCCGGCATTTAAAATGCCGGATGGAACTGTACCTGTACTGGAAGCCAGTCTTGCACTCCAATCTTCAACAGATAAAACCATCAGGCAAGATATGACCATCGGTTTCCCGCTTGCCATGCTCGATAACCCGGAAGGAAAACACGAAATCACACTCAACTTTTCAGGTGTTAACTGGAGTATTTATGTAGATGGAAAACTAGTAGACAATGATTTCCCTTTAGGATACCCCAACTGGAAAGAAAACAACAGTTGGAACATCAATCCTCAATATATACAGAAAGCATCCCTATATCTTCCGGCATTACAAGCGGAAAGAGTACAGGCAAATGTTCCCGAAATAAGTCCGGATATCCAATACTGGACTCCCCGTTGGCACAATGCCTGGGTAGGTGATGTCGTTACGTTTTTCCATAACGGACGGTACCATTTATTCTATCTGTTTGACCGCCGCGGGCATGGAAGTAAATTCGGACGGGGCGGACATTATTTCGAACACCTATCCACTACCGACTTCCTGACATGGACTGAACATGAACCGGCAACCCCTATCGAACATCAATGGGAAACATTCGGAACCGGTACACCTTTCCTGTTTGATGGCAAATTCTGTATCAGTTACGGACTTCATACCACACGTATATATCCGAAAGAACAGACCGCCTTACCCATCCAATGGGATTATCTGGAAAAACATGGTAAATCCGGTTCTTTCGATTATGACACAATGGCTTGTATTCCGGCAGGTTCCACTTATTCTATTAGTGAAGACGGTATCTCCAAATTCAAGAAAACTCATCTCCTGTTCCACCCTTGTGAAAACCCAAGTATTTATACAGACCCGGAAGGAAAACTAAAAATGCTTGCTAATTACGGAGCCAAAGGAACATGGGATTCCGAAACAATAAACCAAGGCTGGCATAGCACCAACCCCAATTTTCCACTGGGAGGTGACTGTACATTCTTCTTCCGTTGGGGTAATTTCGATTACATACTCGGAGGCTTTACCCGGCAATGGGCAAAACCGGCAAATGCTCCGGAAAGCGCCTATACGGATATTGTTAGTTTAGGGCAAGATTTCTATAACGGATTAAGCGTCCCGGCTGTTACTGAGATCAAAGACGGACGTTTCCTGATGGCAGGCTGGTTACAGTCCAGAGCATGGGGCGGTCCACTGGTTATCCATGAATTAATTCAGTATCCGGACGGAAGAATCGGAACAAAGTGGATGGATGAAATAACTCCTGCAACCGAAAAGCCTAAGACTCTGGTCCGTAAGCTGACTAAAACAGAAATTTTACCGGCAGAAAATGCTTCATTCCTATTATCATTCGATGTTCTTCCCTCAAAAACTCAAAAGGGCAAAGTCGGCGTTGTATTCTTATCGGAAGACGGAGAACAAAATGCTTGTGAATTGCAGATAAACCCGAATGAAGGAATAGCCCAATATGCCGATGGTTCAACAAAGCAGTTCGCAAGAAAAGAAAAATCACTCCGGGAAGGCGGGAATCCTCAACAGGCACGTAATTATGCAATTGAAAACCTGATTGATACAAACAAGCCTTTCACTGTACGTCTGATAGTTAAAGGAACAGATAAATTCGGAGGTTCTGTTATTGACACGGAAATAGCAGGACAACGTACAATGGTAACTTACCGTCCCGAACTGATTGTAAAACAGTTACTATTCCGCAGTGAAGATGTAAATATTAAAAATATTAGGTTAGCACCGCTTCAACATCCATAAAAGTAATTGTTGTAAAATAATATTTGCTTATTCACCTCAAAGCACGGACTTTTAAAAGGTTCGTGCTTTTTACATTTATAAAACACTGATATACATAGATATTACCCAAAACAAAGCAATATATAAGTAAAGACAAAGCAGTGAATTCGATAATTATATGTAAAACATACCCTTCTAAAAACAAATAAATATTTTATCATATATATAACATTTTTGTTTGCATATATAAATTTTATAATTACATTTGCATCGGTTAGTGATTACATACAAGCTCTATCATCAGACCACATACTATTTTGTATATTCCTTAAGTTTAATAATAAATACTCTATTTCATGAATCAAGTAAAAACTAAAATGAAGCAATCAGCATGCCGGCTGGCATTTCTTGCTTCCTTATGTGTTATTCCTGTACATGTTTTTGGAACGACAACGACTGATTCAGTGCTTTCAGTAGCTCAACAAAAGAAAACTGTGACAGGAAAAGTGGTAGATGAACAAGGAGAACCTCTACCCGGTGTAACCATTGTTGAAAAAGGGAGAACAAACAATGGTACGATTTCCGATATGGATGGAAACTTTTCACTAGCAACAACAAGCGATGACGGTACGCTTGAATTCAGTTTTATCGGTTACAAAACAACCTCCATTCCTATTAAAAAAGCCAATAATGCCACAATCACCATGACTGAAGACGCACTCAATCTTGATGAAGTCGTCGTTACGGGTTATACCAGTCAGAAGAAAGCAGACCTCACAGGTTCCGTATCTGTTATCAAGGTAGACCAAATCAGATCCAGCTCAACAGGTAGCGTTATGCGTGCTGCTCAGGGTAAAGTTGCAGGTATGTCCGTTTCAGCAAACGGTTCACCTAATCCATCCGCCACAATCCGCATACGTGGAGAAGGCACTCTGAACAACAATGATCCGTTGTATATCATTGACGGTACGCCAACCACCCGTTCCATGGAAGAACTGGCAACAATGGATATCGAATCCATGCAAGTATTGAAAGATGCATCTTCCGCCTCTATCTATGGTTCACGTGCAGCCAATGGTGTTATCATCATCACCACCCGCAAAGGGAAAAAAGGAACAACCGTCGATTTTAAAGCATCCTACACGGTTGTAAGCAAAAAGAAACCCTATGAATTGATGAATACCGAACAACGCGGTATTGCACAATATTGGGCTATCAAAAATGACAATCCGGATGCTAATCCCAGCGAAGTAGGTATCGGTGGATTATACAAATATGAAGACCACCAAGATGCCAACGGTAACTTTGTTCTCGACAAAGTTAGCTGGAATGAATGGCTCGATCCGGAAACAAAAACTATGCGCTCTGCCGATACGGACTGGCAAAAAGAGATCTTACGTACCGGACACGTACAACAATACAATGTCACCCTTTCCACTGGAAACGATAGCGGTAATGCTCTGTTCGCTCTGGATTATTATGATAATAAGGGTACCATTAAGGGTAGCTTCTTCAATCGTTTCAACGGACGTGTCAACACAAACTATTCCTGGTTGGACGGACGCGTAAAAGTCGGTGAAAACATGACTGTATCCAAGTGGCGTCAAAGCTCGAATATCGGAGACGGCAACCTGGGCGGTTGTAAATCGCTTATGTCCATCGTCCCGGTTCATACAGTCGATGGAGAAGGCTGGGGAGGCCCGGTCGGAGGTATGAGCGACCGTCAGAATCCGGTTCGTCTTATCGAAGATAATATGCAAAACCATCAGGACAACCTTCGTCTGTTCGGTAACGGATATATCAGCATTGAATTTTTAAAAGGATTGGTTTTCCGTTCTTCTTTCGGTATTGACCTTACAGGTTTCTGGAAAAAGACAATGGATCTGAAATACAAATCCGGCTTCATGAGCGAAGATAAGAATAAAGTATACGAAGAAGCCAGCTACGACTTAAACTGGAACAACAGTAATGTCTTGCAATATGTATTCGACCTGGGAAAAAACAACTTTGATGTAATGCTCGGGCAGGAAACCATCCGTCATAATTACAACAAACTTTGGGGAAGCCGCAGGGTATACGCATTGGAAAATCCGGATTACATGCAATTGGATTCCGGTGAAGACGAAAAAGACAACGGAGGTAATGCAATCGGTAACACAATGATTTCCTGGTTCGGAAAAATCAACTATAATTATGATAACCGTTACCTGGCATCCGTTACATTACGCCGCGATGCATCATCCGTATTCGGTTCCAACAACCGTTGGGCCACATTCCCGGCATTCTCTTTGGGATGGTCATTGAAAAACGAAAAATTCCTGAGTGAACTTTTATCTAAAGTCTCCCAATTAAAACTCCGCTATGGCTGGGGACAAAATGGTAACTCACAAATTGATGCCTATGCTGCATATCAAATGTATATGCCTCTTTATGATGTAGGAAATATCGATGACTGGAACTGGGGTACAGCTTATGATATCACAGGAAGCGGCGGCAACCTGCCATCCGGTTACCACAGGACTCAAAGAGGTAACCCGAACCTGAAATGGGAAACGACTTCACAACATAACTTCGGTCTTGATTTCGGTTTCTTCGATTCCAAATTCAGCGGTTCTTTCGATTACTACCTGAAATATACCCGCGATATCCTGATGAAACCGGGTACTGTTGCCACACTCGGAGAAGGTGCCCATATGTGGTTGAACGGAGCGGATATAGATAACAAAGGTTTTGAATTGACTTTGAACTATTCGGATAAATTCGGTGAAGTAGGTTTCGACATAAGCGGTGTATTCTCACACAACAAGCAAAAAATCATGAATGTGCCGGACGATGTAATCAACAACTTCGCCGGTAATGGTAAAGAAGATAATATTTTGGGACGTCCGAAGAATTCTTTATATGGTTATGTGGCCGACGGCTTGTTCCAGAATGATGAAGAAGTTAAAAATGCCCCAACCCAGGTTGGTGCAGCCCCGGGACGTATCCGTTATAAAGACCTTAATAACGATGGTAAAATAGACAGCGAAGACCGTACATGGATAGGTGACGAGAACCCAGCCCTTGAATACGGTGTTACAATCGGTCTTACTTATAAGAATTTCGACTTCAGTATTTTCTTCAACGGTGTAGCCGGCAAAGATTTGAACGTTAGCGGATGGAAGAGCTGGACTGATATCTATGCCCTGAGTACCTCCGGGGAAAATTACGGAACCAGAATGCTGGATGCGTGGACTCCGACCAATACATCCTCCACTATCCCGGCTTTATCTATCAACAACTATAATGATGAAGGTCGTTTCTCCACTTATTTTGTCGAAAGCGGTTCCTATCTGAAAATCAGAAATGCCGAATTAGGCTATACTATACCGGAACGGGTAACCAAGGCAATCAAAATAAAACGTGCCCGTTTCTCACTTCGTGCCGACAATATTGCCACGTTGAAAAAAGGATGGGGCAAGAATGCCTATACCGGTCTTGACCCGGAAACTCCGGGAAGCAGCTATCCGCTTCCATTCTCTATGACAATGGGTGTAAATGTAACATTCTGATATGAACTGAAAAACTGATAATAAAATGAAAACAATCCAATTAATAAGTTCCGTACTTTCTTTGTCGTTTTTACTTTCCTGTACTTCCCTTTTGGATGAAAAACCTCAGGGAGTAATCGACGACAGTGATTTGAACAGTGCAGAAAAAGTTGAACAAATGGTTATTGCCGCTTATTCTTTCTGCGGGCAGAATCATTTTAACAAACAATTCGGTATGCCTTACGAAGAAGGTTCCGTACGAGGAGGCGAAGCATATAAAGGCGGTTCCGGTACAAACGACAATGCAGAAAGAAACCTCTGGGAAACATTCACATACATGCAAGCTACCACTTCCAGCGATTTGGACAACCTTTGGTGGGTACATTATGTAGGAGTGGGACGTGTACACGATGCTCTTCGCAGGGCGCAAGCACTCAGTGAAGATGAGTTTCCCTTGAAAAACCAACGGATTGCGGAACTCCGGTTCCTGCGTGGACATATCTACATGTACATGAAATTATGTTTCCGGTTCTTCCCGTACATAGACGAAAACACTCCGACAGACGAGTATGACAAAGTCAGCAATGACACATTGACCGACCAGGAATTATGGGGTAAACTGATTGACGACTTCCGCTTTGCTGTTGCAAACTTACCGGAAAAACAGACGGAAGTTGGTAGACCTACCCGTTTCGCTGCAGAAGCTTATCTGGCTAAAACACTGTTGTTTGCTGCCTACGAACAGAATGAAACCAATCAGGTAATAAATATCAATAAAGAAAAACTGACTGAAGTAGCTGAACTCTGCAAAGATGTAATAGACCATTCAGGAAAAAGCCTGTTCCCGAATTTTGCCCATAACTTCTTATGGGAATATGAAAACGGGCAGGAAAGTTTGTGGGCCATTCAATACTCTGCCAACAACGATAATTCTCCGGTTGGAAGAAATAATGCCTGGTTAATCTATCCGGTCAATTCCGAATACGGATGCTGCGGATTCCTGCAACCTTCCGTAAATATGATGAACCGCTTCAAGACAGTAAAAGGTGTACCTGATTTTGAAAATTTCAATACAGGAGAAATGCTGGATAATAAAGAAGCATTTTCCAAAATTCCGATGGACCCGCGCCTAATGCATACCGCATGTGTTCCGGAAATGCCCTGGAAATATGATCCTGAATTCATCATGGAAAAAAGTTGGGTTCGTACCCCTGAAGTATATGGCTACTCTATGAGCCAGAAACTGATAGTTCTTCCCTCCTGCCCTTGTTTCAGAAAAACGAACCCGTTCATGGGTAGCGGGCTGAATTATGATGTACTTCGCCTGGATGAAGTCATGTTATGGAGAGCTGAAGCATTGATTCAATTAGGTGGACAGGCAAACTTATCCGAAGCATTAAGTTTAATCAACGAGATACGCCAACGCGCTGCAACCAGCACGGATAATTTGAAGTTTGCAGATGGAACACCTACTGGCAAATTTGAAGTAAACGCCTATATTCCGGGAGTCAATTGTCCGGCATGGGATCAGGAATTTGCATTCAAAGCTTTAAGATGGGAACGTAACCTCGAATTCTGTACAGAAGGCAAATGGTTCTTTGACCTGGTCCGCTGGGGTATTGCTGCTGAAGAAATGAATGCCTATTTCAAAGTGGAAAAAACAAGACGTTCCTATTTGAAAGACGCTCAATTTACCAAAGGACGTGATGAATACTTCCCTATTCCACAAACACAAATCAGTTATGTGAAAGGATTGTATAAGCAAAATCCGGGTTACTAATCCCAGGATATAAACAGATTGTTGCAATGATTTATGAATCTTGCAACAATCTGTTTTCTTCAAGCCGTTACCACATAATATATAATCTTGTATAAATCTTTCCTGAAAAACAAACAGTTTATGAAAAAGACAAACCTCACCGGAATAATATGTTCAGCTATATTATTCGTATCCTGCCAGTCTCCAGAATACTTTAAGGATGCTGTTGCCGCATGGTCATTTTCAGATCTGAATGACCAGACTGAAATAAACAGTCCGTTGGCTTCTCATGGAGAGATTCATTATATAACCCTCGACAGCCAAGAAGCTAAAGCATCGGTGACAAGAGGAGGCGACGGTAAAGCAATCCGGTTAAAAAACGGTTCATTAAATGCCGGACAAGGTATTGGGGAAAAACTGAACTTAACCGGAAAAAACATATCGATTCTCGCCAGAATCAAAGCAGAAGAAATAACAAACGGTTCTCTTCCCATACTGAACAAAGACGGAAACGACCAAAGTATTTCCTATAGTTTATCCCTGAATACAATTGATAACGAAACTTATATTGAAGTAAAAATAGGAAGCGATGAAATCGGAGGCGCTCACCTATTGAAACATAAACTCACAAAAGAAGAGTACACGGAATGGCACGATATTTTATTCCGGTTCAATGGCAAAACCTCAGAACTATATATTGACGGAATACTCCGGGATGATGAAGTGACAGTCGGAGAAATCAGAGACTGGAACCGTCAACCTCTTTTAATCGGGACAAACCCTTCAGGAGAACAATTCAACGGGTTAATCGACCACATTGTTTTATGGAACCGCTATCTTACCAATGAAGAAATACAAAAATACTCCGGAGTAACCTCTTTAAAAGATGGACGCCCGGATTATTATCAGGAAACATACAGACCGCAATTCCACTTCTCGGCAAAGAAAAACTGGTTAAACGACCCAAACGGTTTGGTTTATTATAATGGAATTTATCATTTATTTTTTCAATATATGCCGCCCCACCGTCCGGGGGCTTATAAAGATTGGGGACACGCCACCAGTACAGACTTAGTACACTGGACACAGATACCCAATCATATCACACCTCATAAAGTATGGTCGGGTTGCTGGTCCGGCTCTGCCATTGTTGATGAAAACAATGTTGCCGGTTTTCAAGATGGAGACGAAAAGACAATCGTTGCCTTTATTACAAACGGCGGAGACCCCGGAAGAGGATTAGGTCCTTTGTGCACTCAATGTATTGCTTACAGTACTGATGGAGGATACACATTTAATTATTACGACCAAAATCCTGTAATCAACAACATACACAATGCAAACCGGGATCCCAAAGTAGTCTGGGATGAATATTCTCAAAAATGGATTATGTCACTTTATATGGATGAACCCAATAAATTCGGATTATTCTCTTCTTCCAATCTAAAAGAATGGAAATACCTGTCTACCGTTTTATTAGAAGGAGTTTCCGAATGCCCAGGGTTTTGCCCGCTCCCTGTCAATGGAGATAAAAAGAATAAGAAATGGCTCTTTTTCGGTGCTAATGGGAATTATAGAATCGGCTCCTTTGACGGGACGAATTTCATACCTGAAACAAACGTTTTGCAAGGAGATTATGGTATGAACTTCTATGCTGCCCAAACCTGGAGCAACTCTCCCGATGGTAAGTGCTACCATATTGCCTGGATGCCAACCAAACGTTTACCGGGAATGCCTTTCGAACAACAAATGAATTTCCCGACAGAAGTGACTTTACGAACTACAGCCAATGGCATGCAAATGTATCGGATGCCAGTTTCCGGTATTTCCTCACTTTACGAAAAGCGGGAAAGCTGGAATAACCGGACAATAAAAAAAGGAGATAACCCATTTCAGGAAATGAATGGAGAGTTGTATGATATAAACCTGGAAATAGCCATGCAACAGGCATCGTCATTAGATATAGGGATACGGGGAGCCCTTATCCATTATGATGCGGCAAGAAAGAGTATCCAATGTGGTTCTCCATCCATTGACGAGCAAACGCTTTCACAAAATTGGTGGAGCCCGAAAAGAACAAATATCACATCTTCAAACAACATGGGAGAAGCTCCTTTATCTCCGGAAAACGGAAAAATTAAACTGCGTATCCTTGTAGACCGTACCACTATAGAGATATTCGGTAATGATGGACAGATCGTAATCACATCCTGTTTCTTGCCGGAAAAGGATAATAAATCTTATTCGTTAACTTCCAATAGCGAAATTCTTCTGGTCAATGCAGAGGTCCATTCATTAAAGTCTGCATGGACAAACTAAATTGTATGAGTATGAAAAAGATATATACAAACAGAATAGCTGGAATAATCGTCCTATTGTTATGTTTCTATTCCTGCCATAACAAAACTACAGGTGAAGACAAATACCGGCCTCATATGCATTTTTCTTCCGGTAAAAACTGGACGGGTGAACCATCCGGGCTCGTTTATTCCGATGGAGAATACCATCTTTTTTATCTGCATAATCCTTCTGATGCCGTACTCGGAAATATCGGCTGGGGACATGCGGTCAGTCGCGACCTTATCAAATGGGAAGAACTGCCGGTAGCTATCCCGGCCGACGCTCTCGGACAAATTTATTCCGGCAGTGTTATTGTGGATTCACAAAACACCTCCGGCTTGGGTTCGGACACCACATCCCCCTTCATCGCATTCTTTACCTACCAAAATGACAAGGGGAATCCGGACAGACCAGTCTACATGGCTTACAGCCTCGACAAAGGTCTTTCATGGACTAAGCCGGAAGCTCCAATAGTAAAAGACAACCAATATCAGCAATTATACAACCCGAATGTATGCTGGAACGAAAGCTTAAATAAATGGTTGATGACTGTTTCCACCGGTTCCACAATCCGGTTCTACTCTTCTTCTGATTGCCGGCATTGGACTTACCTGAGTACATTCGGCGAAGGACTGTTTTCCGAAGGCAACTGGGAAAGTTCGTCTTTCTTCCCTCTTCATGTTACCGACAGCGGACAGACAAAATGGGTATTAACTGTCACAATGAACGGAGGACCGGCGGACGGAGCACCCGGCATACGGTATTTCGTCGGCGATTTCAATGGTACAAGATTTAAAATCACCCAGACACAGGAATTGTGGGCAGACTATGGCAAAGATAATTGTGCAGGCATCACACTTCCCGGAAAAAATCCGGTTCTGCTAAGCTGGATGAATAGCTGGGATTACGCAAACCTGCTACCGACCCAACAAGGACGCGGAAGTCTAACCTTTCCCCGTACACTAAGCCTGAAAGCGGAAGGTAATTATTATATCCTTGCCTCCCGCCCTGTCGAAGCAATAGATAACTATATCCGAAACACCTATTTTTCGGAAGAAAAGATAAAATATACCGGAGAAAGAAAAATATTCAGTGATATACCTTTTCCTAAAGAGCCGTTTATCCTGAAACTTTCATTCGATAATACCAACCGGCGTGCCATATGGGGAGCAAGAGATTACGGAATCCGTTTCATAACAGAATCAGGTAAACGAATCTCCATCGGATACCAAGCCGAATTAAATTCCTTTTATATAGACCGTAGCCAACTCAGAGAACAGTCTTTTTCCGAGAGTTTCGACCGATTGGCAGGAGCAACCTATTCACACTATGGACCAACTACAGACTGGTATATATTGGCAGACCATAATTCGGTCGAACTGTTTGCCTGTGAAAACAGAGTTGCTTTAACCGCTCTTTCTTTTCCGGAAGAGCCTTTTGTAGCCTTCGAATTATATTCGGACAAAGGAAACACTACATTACTGGAGGTATCCCTCAGCTTGTTAAAAGACAAATAAAACGGACGAGATAAACAATTACTAAAAAACGAATTATATGAAGAAAGAAAGTATTATTCCACGTATCATCCCTGTTATGCTGGCGTTTTTTACGATGGGATTTGTCGATTTGGTCGGTATTGCCACCAATTATGTAAAAAATGATTTCAGTCTGTCCGATACGGCTGCCAATTCATTTTCAGTGATGGTTTTCCTCTGGTTCCTGATATTCTCGGTACCAACCAGTATGTTAATGAATAAAATCGGAAGAAAAAAAACTGTTCTTTTAAGCATGATCCTAACACTTATCGGACTGATCATTCCCTGTCTGATTTATAACAGTATCAGCATGTTCATCGCCTTTTCTTTTATAGGAATCGGGAACACTATCATACAGGTATCCCTCAATCCTCTATTAGCCAATATGGTAAATCCTGACAAACAATCCAGTTTTCTCACATTAGGGCAATTCGTTAAAGCCATAGCTTCTGCCATAGCACCGATTCTTGCGGCAAAAGCAGCCCTCTACTATGGAAACTGGAAATTGCTCTTTGTCATATTTGCCGTAGTAGATGTAATCGCCATCTTCTATCTGATGAGTACCCCGATTAAAGAACCGACAGAAAAGAATCAATCTTCTTCGTTTCGCGAATGTATCAGTCTGCTTAGTAATGTTATCATCGTTCTTTTTTTCCTTGGAATTCTGGTTCACGTAGGCATAGATGTCGGAGTTAATATTACAGCCCCGAAACTTCTACAAGAAAGAGTTGGCATTTCACTCTCGGAAGCCGGATATGTAATTAGTCTGTATTTCTTCTTACGTACCATCGGATGCTTTTCCGGAACATTTATTTTGGCATGGTTCTCACCAGTCAAATTCTTCATGATCAGTGTATTCATGATTATGGCCGGTATTATAGGACTATACTTCAGCCAAAGTTTACTTGCTATCTATATATGCATAGGGCTCATTGGCTTTGGTAACTCTAATATATTTCCTATTATTTTCTCAAGTGCGTTGAGCTATATGCCGACCCGGCATAATGAAATCTCCGGATTAATGATTATGGGGATCATAGGAGGCGCTATCTTCCCGGTTTTGATGGGCGTTGCTTCCGACACAATGGGAGGACAAACCGGCGCAGTGATCGTATTAACGATTTGTGCATGCTACTTGTTATTCCTAATGACCAAAATGAAAAAGATCAATCACACTTAAAAGGAAAGAAGGAATCTCTCTTGAAGAATAAAACTATCTTAGCAGGTCCTGGCAACGGAATTAAAAAGAATTCACTTCTGCATGATTTATTAACTTCATAATTATACACGATGAAAACTACTACTTTATATTATTTGTATAGCCTTGCGATTCTTTTTTCCATCTATTCCTGCAAAGGACCTGATTATTCTCCCTGCAAAGACAAGATTAATTTAGAATCATTGATGGACGAAATGATTGATGTAGAAGCAGAGCCCTGTTTTCCCGCTCCAACTTTTACAACCAAGCATATATCCAGTTATGATCGCAGGTCAGTAACACCAGGCACTCCATCGTGGCATGCCAATCATGATAATACAGGATTCATTCGTTATGAAGCCAATAACGGGCGGGTAGAGAAAGTATTATTTGACGAAGAAGGTCCAGGTGTACTCACTCGAATACTGACTACGGGCGGCTCCGGTGGCGCTAATCTCCGTATCTACTTTGACGGAGAAAAAGAAGCCAGTATTCTTATTCCCGCTTATGACATTTCTTTATTTCCGCTGAACATCCCCGAAGGGTTATTGTACAAACACGAACACTATTCTACTACACAAGGAAGTAGTTTCTACTATCCCCTTCCTTATGCACGAAGCTGTAAAATAACGGTAGACAACGTAGACCGCGATTACTTCTTCCATACGTCCTGCCGCACGTATCCTAAAGGGACTAAAGTTCAGACTTTTACCCTAAAAGACGGAGAGGCTCTACAAGAGAAGGCACAAAAACTCAGTGAACAGCTCATGCACCCCAAAGCATATACTGA
The DNA here is from genome assembly GCA_019417325.1 of Parabacteroides sp. Classification (GTDB taxonomy): domain Bacteria; phylum Bacteroidota; class Bacteroidia; order Bacteroidales; family Tannerellaceae; genus Parabacteroides. Next base: position 17,241 of record DXVO01000006.1, read on the forward strand.
AAACCCGGAAATTAAAGAGAGCAGATTAACAGCCCACTCATCTCTAAGCATGCCACTTCCCGAAGGAGAAAAAGCAATCCGAAACCTCTCGATACATATATCAGAGGTCGATTCCGTCAACTATTCTTCAATAATGCGTAATCTGATAGTCAAAATCTCTTTCGACGGCGTTCAAACAGTATGTGTACCATTAAGTGATTTGACAGGAGCTGGTATGGGAGCACCTGCCGTCCGCAGCTATTATCTGGAAGCAGACGGAAAAGGATATTCAAGGCTACGTTTTGTCATGCCTTATCGGCAGAAAGCCAACATCGAAATCGAAAATATTTCCGAAAACACCGCCAATATCAAGATAGAGGCTTGTGTTTCTGCATGGAAATGGTATGCTAACACACTATATTTCCATGCGGGATGGAAGCAAGAAAACGGATTGGAGACCAACCGTGGTTTGGATTATAATATGGGGACCTTACAGGGAAGAGGCGTTTTTAAAGGTGACATGCTCTCTTTGTATAATCATTGCCCACGCTGGTATGGCGAAGGTGATGAACATATCTGGATAGATAATGAAAAATTTCCTTCCCACTTCGGTTGTGGCACGGAGGATTACTATAATACAACTTTCGCACCTATCCATCCATACTTCAATCCCTTCGGCGGTGCTCCCCGGGAAGACGATGAGGCTTCGAGAGGATACAATACCTTTGTTCGTACACGAAATCTGGATATCATTCCTTTCAACGAACATTTACAATTCGATTTCGAATTGATCAGCTGGGACGGCGGGCAAGTAGATTATGCATCTACCTTGTTCTGGTATGGTGATTTAGAAACCAAAATGACAAATATTTCTGATAGCAAAGAAGCTTTATACACCCTGCCTCCCGCTATCTATACAGGCAAATGAACGATACATCGTTAGGATTCACTTTCCCCATCTGTTTAGTCAATTATTTAAAGTGGAATTTTTCCCATGTATATACCTTTGGTGTATCTTTCAGGTAAGGTTCCACTTTCTTTCTATCTTCTTTAGATAAATATTGGGGAGTTGTATATTCGGCAGTCAAAGTCAGGTCATCCGGATTAAGGGAATACTTACGTAAATCCATATCCAGACGAGAAGTACTTTCAATAAAAGTAATACTATTCTTATCTACATCCTCTTTGAGAAACCAGTCAGCAGAAACCGGAGTAAACATATCCGATGCTTCCAGAGGTTCCCAAGTAGTAGTAAAGAACTGGATACGGCTATCGGGAACCGGTCCGTAAACAGTTGTAATCATACATACGACATCCGTATTATTCACCAGCGGAAGCAATTTCATCTCTACAGTGCTACGCTCTGTAACCTGCAACAGCAAGTAATTATCCGTCAGCTTCTTTATGGAAGAAGTGCCGTTCATCGTATTCTTCAATTTGGCTTCCTGACCGGATTTATAAAGTTCGACCAAATCCTTCCGCCATTCATTTTCCAACTGAGGGATATAATTATTCGGCATGGCAACGAAAATAGCATCTATATCCTGAGCCTTTATCGTAAAAGCACACACACAAACTAATATCAACAAAAGTATTCGCTTCATTTTTTCACTTTTCTATTTAGAGCCCAAATATAGGAATATCATCCCAAATAATACCAAAACAAGGTCTATCGCTTTGCTCTTTAAGTTTTTTTCATGGAAGAACAGTGCTCCGGCAGCAAAAGTTATCAGTACATTGCTACGACGTACCATAGAGACTATCGATATCATGGAATCGGGGAATGTCAAGGCATAGAAGTAGATCCAATCCGCCATACAGAGGAATATGGAGATAAATATAATATTCCATCGCCAAGTAAACGGAGTAGTAGTTTTCCTGCGGGGATACCAGAACAGCATAAGTATAGGTATCATCATAATACACTGGTATATATTGAACCATACTTGCACAGTCATCACATCCATATTTCTCATCAGATGCTTATCATACAAGCCGCTTAATGCTCCGGTTATCACAGATAAAACGGTAAAAAATATCCATTTATTGTGAGTAAAACGTATTCCCTCTTTTCTTCCGGAGGAAGAGAGCAGATAAAATGAAGCGATGGCAAAAATAACACCTATCCACTGCAATAGATTCAACCGTTCGCCGAATATAAGCATGGCACCGACCAGATTCAAAACGGGCTGTGTGGCTTTGATGGGTCCGGTTATAGTCAGTGGTAAATATTTCAACCCGAAATAACCGAAAATCCAGGAAGAAAGGACAATTACAGCCTTTATAAATACGGCGACATGGGTTTCAAACGAAACGTGGGGAACATACAACATGGTTCCGTCCAAATAGTCCGTACAAAAAGAAAGAATAATAAAAGGGACAAAAATCAGGCTGCTTATCAGCGTATTTAAAAATAAAACGGGAAGAACAGCGTTTCCATTCAGGGACATCTTCTTGTTTACATCATAACAGCCCAAAAGGAAAGCGGATAAGAATGCCAATGCAATCCACATAAGTATTATCTATTTATTAAAAAGAAAACCGGGCAAACCGTTTTTTCTATTGTTTTACAAATAATTTATCAGGATAAGTCACATCCACTAAATACAGAGCATGTCCGGGAGCCGACGTTCCGGCTTCTCCCCTATCCTTTGCCTCTATCACTTTCCTAAAGCCCTCAATAGTTAGTTTTCCCCTACCCACTTCAAGCAATGTTCCTACAATTGCACGAACCATATTACGTAAAAAACGGTCGGCACGGATGGTAAATACCCAGGCATCTCCCTCCTGTTCCCAATGGGCATAACTGATGCGGCAGTTGTTAGTCTTCACATCTGTATGCAATTTACTGAAGCTGGTAAAATCTATATACTCGAACAAAACAGGGCATGCCGCATTCATCGCCTCAAAATCCAGTTTACCCGGAATCTTATAAACCAATTCATAATTGAACGGGTCTTTCCGGGTTGTAACATAATATTTATAAGTGCGGGAAGTTGCATCAAATCGGGCATGTGCTTCCGGGCAAACCGGAACAATATGGTATATGGCAATATCTTTTGGCAACAAACGATTTAGTTTTTCTGCAAGAAAAGCCAAATCCTGAATAGGTTCATGCCAGTCGAAATGGGCAACCATTAAACGGGCATGCACACCGGCATCCGTACGTCCGGCTCCAACAATGGGTACCGGCTGACGTAACAAAGTAGCCAAAGCATCCTCTATACACTGCTGTACCGTAAGTCCGTTGGGCTGTACCTGCCAGCCACAAAAATTCTTTCCGTTATAACCTAAATATATAAAATACCTGCTCACGTCGGGATATTGTTGTTTCTATTGTAATTTGGGCACAAAGGTAACAGAAATATAGCCCGGAGATTGCCCACACAGGCAAAAAAGTGTATTTTTGCACACAAAATACTTCATCACAAAACTATTTGACATGTTTGAAACACTGCTTCAATCATCTTATTTTGCTCTGTTCCTGATTATAGCTTTGGGATTTATGCTGGGCAGAATACAGATTAAAGGTCTCTCCCTGGATGTATCAGCCGTTATTTTCATTGCGTTATTATTCGGACATTTCGGAGTAATTATCCCTAAAGAACTGGGTAATTTCGGATTGGTCTTATTTATTTTCACAATCGGAATACAAGCCGGTCCGGGATTTTTCGACTCATTCCGCTCCAAAGGGAAAACGCTTATTTTAATAACCTTGTTAATTGTAGGTTCAGCCAGTCTCACCGGATTAGCTCTTAAATATCTGGTCGGTATAGATACGCCCAGCCTTGTCGGATTGATAGCCGGAGCATTGACCAGTACTCCCGGTCTTGCCGTAGCAATCGACAGCACGCATTCTTCCTCCGCATCCATTGCTTATGGTATTGCCTATCCGTTCGGGGTAATCGGAGTAATCCTCTTTATCAAGTTATTACCTAAAATGATGCGTATCGACCTTATTGCCGAAGCGAAAGCGCTTGAGGCAAGCAGAAAAAGTAAATATCCTCCGCTTCACCCAGCTACATTTGTCGTTTCCAATGCCAGTGTTTTTGGAAAAACATTGGCTCAATTGCAAATCAGAGCTATGACCGGAGCGGTTATCTCACGTATCAAACATGATGGTACAACTGTTATTCCTTCGGCACAAACGGTTCTTCATGAAGGAGATATGCTAAAAGCCGTAGGGAATGATAAATCTCTTGAACAAGTAGCAATCCTTCTCGGTAAACAAGTGAGCAATGACCTTCCGTTCGGAAAAACACAAGAGCTTCGTTCGCTATTGGTGACAAACAAGAATATAATCAATAAAACACTGGGATACCTGAACTTACAAAGTACTTTTGCATGTACGGTTACCCGTGTCCGTCGAAGTGGAATCGACCTTCCTCCCGAACCGGATTTATTACTGAAATTCGGTGATAAAATCATGGTTGCCGGAGAAAAAGAAGACCTGGACGAAGTAAGCCAGATATTCGGAAATAATGAAAAAATGCTTTCGGATACGGATTTCTTTCCGATTGCCGCCGGTATCGTATTAGGAGTCTTATTCGGAAAATTAAATATCTCATTTTCGGATTCTTTCTCTTTCTCGCCGGGACTGACCGGTGGTATCCTGATTGTCGCACTTGTATTAAGTGCTATCGGTAAAACTGGTCCCATCATCTGGTCAATGTCCGGTTCGGCAAACCAATTGCTTCGTCAGATCGGTTTATTGCTATTCCTTGCCGAAGTCGGTACTTCTGCCGGTGTAAATCTGGTTTCCACATTCCAGGAAAGCGGTTGGACATTGTTCGGAATAGGTATAGCCATCACCATGGTTCCAATGATTATTGCAGTTGTCTTCGGACATTTTGTATTCAAAATAAATATATTGGATTTAATCGGTACAATTGCCGGAGGTATGACCAGTACGCCCGGACTTGCAGCAGCAGACTCCATGAGCGACAGTTCCGCGCCGAGTATCGCTTATGCAACGGTTTACCCTATTGCGATGGTTTTCCTTATCCTGTTTATCCAGTTTATTGCATTATTGGTTGTATAATATAGCTAGCAAACACCGTCTTTCAGGAAGACGGATTCTTAATTTAAAATAAAAATGGAATTACCTAATGACCCGATGATGCTATTTAGCTTCATCAATATGAAATTGCGAGATAATTATTCTTCTTTAGACAGTTTATGTGATGACATGAATGTAAACAAGAACATTCTAATCAATAAACTGAAAGAGGTCGGTTTCGAGTACAGTTCGGAATATAACAAGTTTTGGTAAATAAAAAAGACCGGTTTGTTTCTCCAGATTTCCTGGGACATACAAACCGGTCTTCAGTTATATCGCTTAAAGTTTAGAACTTTTCAGTCTGTTTCAATATAAAATGTTCTGCTAAATCACCTGTGATAGGTTGCTTATCCCCATCCAGCCAACGGACTTGCCCTTCTTCCACTCTTAAATAACCAACCGTACCGGTTTCGCCATCTTTTAAGCCAAGCATGGAGCCGTCAAGCGTATAAGTACCTTTTTCATCAAATTCAACATTCCTGTCGATATACGATGAATGCATCAAATAGGTTGAATCTTTATTGATGGTCAGTGTCGTTTCTATACCCGGACAATCTGCCGCAGGCAACGTTCCTTTATACACCCCCCAATAATCCAGTGAATTTTCAGCATTGTGCATATCTACAACTTGTTCTTTTTCTGTTGCGTCTGCCGAATTCGTATCAGCTTTTTTATTGTTTCCACAAGCGGTTAAAGCTGCAACTACCATTAGTGATAAAATAATCTTCTTCATAACATCTACATTTTGTGTGTCTACTCTACTAAAAAACGGTTATTCCAAATTCTCTTATGTCACAAATATAGATTTTCTTTTCATCCGTTCTACGGGCTTAAAGAAGATTAACCTATGGTTTTTATCTCTTGATTATTAAAATATAGAATACTGTTTCGCCTCTTTTAATCAAAAAATCATTTATACCGACCATCATTACAGACTCATTCTTGTATTATCTTTGCCTCGGATAATTCCTTTACAATCATACCATGTTTTAATATTTTCGAAACAACAGATTTTATCGTCGCCTTATAAATCATGAATTCCAATAATAAACGAATTGCCCAAAATACATTATTACTTTATTTCCGCCTGTTAGTTACGATGGGAGTATCTTTGTTCACTTCCCGAATTATACTAAAAGTATTAGGTATTGAAGACTTCGGAATATTCAGCCTTGTCAGTGGAGTGATTGCCATGTTCGGTTTTCTGGATATGACTCTTGGCTCCGCTACATTTCGCTTCCTATCCATTGAAATAGGAAAAAAAAATTACGTACAACTTAAAAAACTTTTCAGTATATCCATTACCACCCATATTATATTCGCAATCATTATTCTTATTCTGGCAGAAAGTATCGGACTATGGTTCTTAAATACACATCTGGTAATTTCTCCTGACAGGCTTCAGGCCGCAAATTGGGTTTATCAATTCGCTCTATTATCTTTTTTAACCAATATGATTACTGCACCATACAACGCAATAATCATTTCACATGAAAAAATGGATATCTATGCTTATATGAGTATTATCGAGGTTATCTTGAAATTACTCATAGTCTTTACTCTTCAATGGTTTGATTTCGACAAACTTAAATTATATGCCATTCTGACTTTCTCCGTATCTTTTTGCATAAGGATGGCTTACCGTTCTTATTGTAAATTCAAATTTCAAGAATGTAAATATCATTATGTATGGGACACAAAACTTTTAAAAAGTTTTTTCACATTCTCAGGATGGAGTATATTCGGAAACCTGGCGGGTATTAGTGCTCATCAAGGATTAACTCTTATTATAAATATGTTTTTTGGAACGGTTGTAAATGCGGCTATGGGTATTGCCAACCAAGTAAATACGGCAATTGTCAATTTTGTTTCAAACTTCCAAACAGCCTATAATCCTCAAATATTAAAAACATATACATCCGGGAACAGCCAAGATTTCATCAATCTTGTTATCATCACTTCCAAAGGCTCTTTTATGCTGCTATTCATCCTTTCGATGCCTGTTTTCATTAATTGTGTTCCAATCTTAAGACTCTGGCTAACTGATGTTCCGGCACATACGGCAGCCTTCTGCCAATTAATGATCTTACTATCATTAATCGATACGTTAAGTGCCCCTCTGTGGATGACGGTACAAGCAAACGGACAAATTAAAACCTATCAACTATGCATCAGTTTTATCACATTTTGTAACCTTCCATTTGCATACTATATCCTAAAAATCGGCTATCCCGTAGAATTTGCATTAGTTGTACGTATTACTATGAGTCTTATCAGTCTGATATTTCGTCTTTGCTATTTAAGGCACCTTATTCATTTTCCGGTTACACTATTTATTCAAAAAGTTTTATACAGAGTATTCATTATTGTAGTTGCAACATTGCCCATCCCCCTTATATGTCTGGAGATATGGAACAATGAAACATTGACTGGTCTTATCACTATTTTTTGTATTTCATTCGTATGTGCCTGCCTGACTACTTTTTTCCTAGGTTTAACAAAACAAGAAAAAAGACCGATACTTAATATGCTTCATTCTAAAATCCAATTATTTAGATAGCATGTGTTAATTTTTATTCTCACGCATATCACTTTTTTCATTAATCGAACCGAATACTTTTTCATTCTCAATAAATGAAAATAATACGATAAAAGAACCTGTGCCTCCTCCCCTTTTCCCTTATCTCACAGAAGCACAAAATATAATAAAATAAAATCGACATTTTATTCTTCATTTATAGAAGTACTTTTGTTATTGGATATCTATATTATTCTTATTCATATAGAACGAATCCCCCAAAATCATAATACTAACTTAATTTCAAGATATATGTATAAACTTCTAGTATGTATATTTTTTCTCCTAAAACTTTTAAGAAAAGAAGGCTTGAAGAATCCATATAAAAAACTCAAAAAAGCTACTACTCCATCATCTACAATGGTTATTTTCGCAAATGGTCCTTCTTTAATGGAAGACATTGATAAGCTAAATAAAGTTTGTAGTGATAAATTCCCTGATAATTGTTCCATATTTGCCATGAATAATTTTGCTTGCCATGAAGCATACCAGATATACAAACCTAAATATTATGTCTTAAGTGACCATGTTTTTCTAAAAAACACCCCCCATGCAGAAAGAGGAAAAAAGGTTTTAAACGATATTGCCCACAATACAACCTGGCCAATCGAGCTATTTCTACCTTACTGGGCTAAGAAATCAGATTTCTATAGCATACTGAAAAATAATAAGCTAATTACCATCCATTACTTTCATAGTACTTACCATATCGAAATAGGTTCATACCGTAGGTTCATTTTTAAAAACGGATTAGGTAATGGTGAATATGGAAGTGTCGTATTAAATGCTGAATATATATCGATGATGTTAGATTACAAAAACATTTATTTATGTGGTGTAGACCATACATTTTTCAATGGACTATATGTAAATGAAAAAAACCAATTATGTATGTTAGAAGAATATTTCTATGAGAAAAAAGAAATAATCTTATACAACCATTATACAGATGAGAAAAATCTACAACCCTATTCTGTTTATGAATATTTAAAATCAAAAACTTCCATATTTTATGGACATGAGGTTATGGAAGATTTTGCCAACTTTTGCAACACGAAAATTATTAATGTCACTTCAAAATCCATGATTGATTCTTACGAAAGGTTAGAATCGCATATACAGTCTTCTCTAGTCAAATTCATCCAGTAAACACAAACAAAAAAATCCCCGTAACTTTATCAGTTACAGGGATTTCATTTTATATAAAGTAACTAATTACTTCTTCATAGCTTCTTCAATAGCAACTGCTACAGCAACAGTAGCACCTACCATCGGGTTGTTACCCATACCCAGGAAGCCCATCATTTCTACGTGAGCAGGAACGGATGAAGAACCGGCGAACTGAGCGTCACCGTGCATACGGCCCATAGTATCTGTCATACCATAAGAAGCAGGACCTGCAGCCATGTTATCCGGGTGCAAAGTACGGCCTGTACCACCACCTGATGCTACAGAGAAATACGGATGACCATTTTCCATACATTCTTTCTTATAAGTACCTGCAACAGGGTGCTGGAAGCGAGTCGGGTTAGTTGAGTTACCTGTGATAGATACATCAACACCTTCTTTACGCATGATAGCAACACCTTCACGAACATCGTCAGCACCGTAGCACTTAACTTTAGCACGCAAACCTGTAGAGTATGCTTTTTCTTCGATTACGTTAACATCGCCAGTCATATAATCGAACTGAGTCTGAACGTAAGTAAAGCCATTGATACGTGAAATGATTTTAGCAGCATCTTTACCCAGACCGTTCAGGATAACACGCAACGGTTCTTTACGAACTTTGTTTGCCATTTCAGCAATCTTGATAGCACCTTCAGCCGCAGCGAAAGATTCGTGACCAGCCAAGAAAGCGAAACATTTTGTTTCTTCACGCAACAGACGGGCAGCCAGGTTACCATGGCCAATACCTACCTTACGGTCTTCAGCTACAGAACCTGCAATACAGAATGCCTGCAAACCGATACCGATAGCTTCAGCAGCGTCAGCAGCATTTACACAACCTTTCTTGATAGCGATAGCAGCACCTACTACATAAGCCCAACAAGCATTTTCAAAACAGATAGGCTGTGTTTCCTTACACATTGTATAAGGATCGATACCTTTTGCATCACAAATTGCTTTTGCATCTTCGATACCGTTGATGCCATATTCTTTTAAAACCGCGTTGATATGATCGATACGACGGTCATAACTTTCAAATAAAGCCATATTATTTTTACTTTTTTAAATTCTTATTTACCAGGAATAAAGATATCAGAAAATTGAAAACAAGCACACCTCCGCAACAGGCTACATAGAAAGCCATCCAGGGACGATCCGGTTTCATCACAAAATAAGTAATAACCGTTGCTATCACAGTGATAACAATCAGTCCCCACAGGACGCGTGTTAATGTTTTCTTATTCATTACGAGGATCGATATATTTTACAGCTTCTTTGAAACGACCGTAAGAACCTTTGGCTTTTTCCAGTGCTTCGTTAGCATCCATACCCTTCTTTACCATATCCATGAATTTGCCCAGGTGGATAAATTCATAACCGATTACTTCATCGTCAGCATCCAAAGCCATACGAGTACAGTATCCTTCAGCCATTTCCAGGTAACGAACACCTTTTGCCAAAGTACCGAACATAGTACCTACCTGGCTACGCAGACCTTTACCCAAGTCTTCCAGACCTGCACCGATAGGCAGACCGCCTTCAGAGAAAGCAGACTGTGTACGACCATAAACGATCTGCAGGAACAATTCACGCATTGCAGTGTTGATAGCGTCACAAACAAGGTCAGTGTTCAAAGCTTCCAACAGCGTTTTACCCGGAAGAATTTCTGAAGCCATAGCTGCAGAGTGAGTCATACCGGAACAACCGATTGTTTCAACAAGAGCTTCCTGGATAATTCCTTCCTTAACGTTCAGAGTCAGTTTACATCCACCCTGTTTCGGTGCACACCAACCGATACCGTGAGTCAAACCAGAAATGTCTGTGATCTGAGTTGCTCTAACCCACTTTCCTTCTTCAGGAATCGGAGCACTCTGGTGGTTAGCTCCCTTTTTTACAACACACATGTGTTGAACTTCATGTGAATAAATCATAATCGCTAATTTATTATATTAAAGTGATAATAAAACTTTATGCTATTTTTATCGTAAAATCGCTATCATTAAGACCGCACAAAGATAAAATTTAAAATTTAGCCGTGCAATAAGCGTTGTTCGTTATTTGTCGGTAAAATCCACATCAAGTAGAGTACCATTCAGGATTACGGACCAGGTTACCGGGGCTATTTTCTTCATCATAACCGTTACCCCACAATATTTTTCCTGGGACAGGCGGATCGCTTTCAGTATTTTTGCACTGTCTGCCGGATTTCCGGTCACATGGTAAGTTACATGAAAATCCGTATAAACCATCGGTATTCCATCCGATGTTCCAGCTGTAACATCTATGGACAAGCTTTCAAAACGCACTCTCATTTTTCGGAAAAGAGGAGCTACATCCATTCCCGTACATCCTGCTAAAGCTACAAGCATAAGCGCCTTCGGACGCGGTCCTTCATCATTTCCTCCATTCTCCACTGCGGTATCGATAATGATAGGGTGACCGTTCAACTCCGTTTCAAAAGTCGAATCTTTTTTCCATTTTAAAGTGATTTGAGCAGACATAGGCGTTAAGATTATTATGATGTGTCCAAATTTACGGTAAATATGAAAGACAAACAACACATCACAGGAATTATTCTATCCCTTTGCTTTTTTCCAACAAGCCCGCGAAGTCAAAAGAATCCATCCGGGAATACCGGATTTTGTCGGATAAATATTTAACAGACAGGTTCATATTGAAAATAAACATAAAAAAAGAACGTCCGGAATATCACATTCCGAACGTTCCAAACATAACTTTTTTATATTATGTAATACTAAAGGGTAAGGTTTTGGTGATATCTTACCTCCAAATGGAAGTTATGTTTTAAAAAGGATGCTCTCTGTTTGTACATGTTATCATAATACCTTTGATAATCCCCGAAAGTTCCATTGCCTATCCAAGTTTCATGAAACTTTAAGATTAAAACAAAGGACTATGCACTTACGCTATATTTTTTACCTAATATTTTAGCTTTCAAAAAGAACTTCACCTTTTTCCAAAAATTATATGGACCAATCTGAACATAACCTATATCCTTATAATCCAATCTATTTGTTTCTAACCAAACATCTAAAAGAAATTCACTTATTCTTCCAAATAATCTTGCTTGGAAAGGATCCATTTCTTTTAAATTTATACACTTTTCCAATTGGAACAAAATATCAAACAACCACGTACAATATTGATCAGCCAACGATTTTTTCATAAGAAACATATTAAACATATGGGCACTTCTCCTCTTCATTATTTTGTCATAGGTTTTTACATAATCAGGATATTTTTCCAATAGAATGTCACGTGTTATTTTTAAATGTTCACCATCATGAGTATGTGCATAATGTGATTCAATGGTTTCTATCCAGTAACGGCGTTTTGCAGGCAAAATCACATCATAGTTCTGACAAAGGTATTCAGCCTGTTTCTGAGTTAGAACACTCTCCCAATTCGTACCCATATGTTTGAGACTAAAATGTCTTCTATAATGAGCCAAGCCGATGTAATCTGATTTCAGATTCTTCCAGCCCCAATATAGAGCTGTCAGCTCGCAGAAGTTAGGATTTTTTTCGGAAATATTATCTCCCTCATCATCACCTTGGAAGTCATAATTGTTATTTCCAAGCTTATTCCCAACCTTTATGGGAAGATACATTGTATCATGGGGCATAAAGTAATCCTTATGTGTTGCTATCAAAATCTTAATATCCATGTTTTACTTATTTAGCTGTTAAACTCTAACGGCAAGAGCTTTCTCCACAATCGGAGCCATATCATAATATTTATACTCAGCTAGCCTGCCGCCGAAAATAACATTCTTCTCCCGCTCAGCCATCTCTTTATACTTCAGATACAAGTTCGAGTTTCTCTCGTCATTTACAGGATAATAAGGCTCCATCCCTGGCTTCCATTCTGTAGAAAACTCTTTAGATATCACCGTCTTTGGACAATCATATACCTCCTGACCAAACATTTCGAAATGTTTATGCTCTATCACACGCGTGTAAGGTACCTCCCTTTCCGTGTAATTCACCACAGCATTTCCCTGATAATTCATCTCGTTCAGAACTTCCGTTTCAAACCTTACTGTTCGGTACTCCAACTTGCCATAACAATAGCCGTAATACTCATCTATCGCACCAGTGTAAATGATTTTGTTAGCCAATGTAACAAGCTCATCACGGTTTTTGAAGAAATCGCAACCAAGCCTAACCTCCACACCATCAAGCAATCTATCTATTAACACGTTGTAACCACCTATAGGTATACCCTGATATTTGTCATTGAAATAATTATTGTCGAACACAAACCTAACAGGCAAACGCTTTATAATGAAAGCTGGCAAGTCTGTACATTTCCGTCCCCACTGCTTCTCTGTATAACCTTTAATAAGAGTTTCATAAATATCCTTTCCAATTAACAAGTGCGCCTGTTCTTCCAAGTTGCGCGGTTCAGTCACTCCTTGGTCTTTCATGCGTGCTATCGCTTCTGCCTTCTGTTCTTCAATCTTTGCTTTCGCTTCAGCAGGCGTGATTATACCCCACATTTGATAAAAGGTGTTCATGTTGAAAGGTAAATTATAAAGTTTTCCTTTATAATTTGCAACAGGAGAATTAGTGTAACGATTGAACTCAACAATAGAGTTTACAAAATCCCAAACCTTTTTATCTGAAGTATGGAAAATATGTGCACCATAACAATGCACATTAATTCCTTCTATATTCTCACAATATATATTTCCTCCCACATGGGAACGTCGGTCTATTACCAGACATTTCTTTCCCTGTCGATGGGCACGATAAGCAAATGTCGCACCGAAAAGACCAGCACCAACAATAAGATAATCATATTGATTCTCAGCCATAAATACTATACTTTAAATTATTGATTTATTTTAACAACTGTGAAATTTAGAAACTTTGTTTATAACGTTTATGAAACACGATAGCCATAAAGAACCCTCAAATCTTTCTATACATATTACTCTTACCGAAATAGACACGACCTATCTCCTTGTATTCCAGTTGATTTTTATTAATCCATACATCACGACACGCAACTGATAAACCTAGTATGGAAAGACTCCATACTCTTCAGAACATAACATACCTCCACACATTCCGGACACTTCCGGCTGATAATTTCACAGGCACAGTCAAATCGTTCTCCAAAGAAAGTATAATCATAATGTGAACAGACTGTTTCAATGTAGAGATTCCATCTTTTAGGAAGTCTAATATCGTATTTCCAGCACAAATCTTCAGCCTATTTTCAGTCAGCACACTATCCCGTCCTCCGCTATACACAACCTTAAAAGAGAGATGTCATCTGTAATGAGCCAATCCCACATAATCCGCTTTCAGATTCTTCCAAACCCCAATTTTGATATTCATATTTGAGATTATATTTATAGTATTATAGACACAAAAGTCCGTGAACCTTGCTACAGTACATATTTTTTTAAGAAGGGGATTTTCATCATCGCATAAGAGCTGCAAAAAGATATTACAGAGAATATTAAAAAGAACACAATAAAGTTGCAAATAGGTACGACCGCTTCAACGTCTAAATTTAGAAATTTGTAAGCAAAGTTAATGAATACAGGATGAATCAAATAAACACCGAAGCAATATGGAGCCAACTTATTTACTAATATCCAATCAACATTTAGAGATTTAAACAATAAGAATAATACTGCTGCCAAACAAATAACAACAGGATCGGCATATCCGTAGAAGTTGAAACCACAATAACATTTAGCAACGATAATACCCAAACATAGTACAATGACAGTGATGAGAAATTTTTTATTGCCACACAATTTCTGTGGAGCTTTCCAACATAACCAATATCCTAAAAGGTAAATAAAGATATATGGGCTCGTAATAATCATGTAACTCGTAAGCCCCACACCCATGTTATTCAGTGTAGGGAATAATGAAGAGATAATGAACAGTAAAGCTAATGCCGCCATACAATCCTTATCAGATGCTTTTACTACAAACGGCTTGATGATGGGAGTTATCAAATATAACCCTATCAACATATATAGATACCACATATGTGCCCAACTATGCCCCGTCACAAAATGTATAATACTATTAATTACCCCCCCCGATTTGTTAAAATACGTTTCTATCAAGCACATAGGCAGAGCAAATATTAGTAATACCAAAGCTATTCTCTTCACATACTTTCGCATTAGTAAACCGAACCCAACCTCCTTGGTAGGATTCAGAAACAAAGCTCCCGAAATCATGACAAAAAGAGGAACGGAAAACTGCATGGAGTATTTATAGCATGAAAGCCAAAACGTGTCGTCAGAACTTGTAATATCCCTTGTGTCAAGTAAACCAGCACTGGTGTGCAGAAAGACTACACTTAAAGTAGCCAATAAACGTAAACTGTTGATGTAAGTAATTCTCATGGAAAACAATTTATATGTCCAAATTTCATATATTAACCTCAAATAATAAAACAGAACGAAGGCTGTCTGCATAAACCGTATCTATGGAAAAATACTTGTTATCCCATGTAAGTCTTGGATGTAAATCACAACGTTTCTCTTCATACAAGCGTGGAGTATGAAATATATCTACCAATTTCTCATATTCTTTTTTCTTCATATCATACAGAAATACCGTCTGTAAGCAATCTCGTTTCGGATAAGTATCAGAGATAAAAGACTGGTTACCTTTGAAGAATGTTGGATGCCCATCTAATTTCAACTCATCACCGCCGATGGCTGTACGTTTCCCTGTATTGATGTCATATTCTGCATAGCACGACCCTTTACCCTCACGATTGATATAAGTGGTGAGCAGAGTGAAGTCGTTTTTCCATGTGTAATGCGAGATTGTATGGTTTTCCTCTAATATCTTGATATCATTCCCATTTATGTCGCTTACGCACAAACGCACATTCCATTCCATGCCGGTACCTTTGGTAAAGATGTGAAAGAACATAAATTGCTTCCCATTTGGAGATATGCATACATGATTGATATAATGCTGGAAACCCTGTGTATCCTGGAAGCCTTCACATAGTTTTTCATATTTTATAATGTTGCGTACTTCATTTGTATAAAAATCATATAAAAATATGCCATCATTTTGGGGTATATTTTGATTGATTGTCTTATCAGACAACGAATTGTATCCGTAACCAGGCCGCAATCGTTGTAGCCGGGAGAAATTCACACCCAACCCATAATGCATGCCAGCATCTATATCATAAAGAGGTATTGGGATTGTCTGTATTTTCTTCTTTTGCTCCACGTTCCATATTTGGCAAACATATCTTCCGTTTTCAAGGTTGTTGAACAATATCTCATTTTGATTCAGAGGATTCCATCTTAATCGACAACCTTGCTGCCATGACCAAGCTCTACTTTCAGCAACATTCACAAATTGATGAGTAACTAAGTCATAATAAGCGATTGCCACGGCATCTCTTTGCGTGTTTGCCTTCCGGTCACAAATATGTACCAGCATACGTGTCTGTTTCTCGTTTATTTGTTGTAAATCATAATAACCAAAAAACACATTCTTATCTTTTATCGAAAGTTTTTCTTTAAGTCTGACTCTGAAACTTTTTACCTCGCAGCAACCAATAGTCCCAGCTTTGTATGCTCTAACTATTCCACATGCCATTTTCATTTTTCTAATGGCCTCAATCCCTGTAGGGCCAATTATATTCTTTATGACTTCCTTTTTGCTCATTCTTTCATCCATTTAGATTTTCTCTCCGTTTGCAATTTGCACACATAAAACAGTAAAAAATACATCCTGTGGTGTAGCAACCATTGGAATACTTTCATCTTTCCAATATTTCTGCTTCCGTCCATCTTTTCCACAGCTTCACGGAACAGCGGTAACTCAAGTTCCTTGCGAATTATCTTGAGAGTGTTTCTTACACCAGCTGTGTTCGAATACGGTATGTAATACTGTGAGAAACACTCTACGATTTTGGGCATGATTTTCACATACATACGTTGAAGGAAACTAGCATCACCACCATGGTATTTCTCAACGTATAAGCGGAGTGCCTTACCAAATTCCGTCATCTTATGAACTATCTGCTTGTCGAATTTTCGCGATGCCGCTTCAGGATTAAGCACATAATGGTACAAAGGTTGGTTCTCGTAATACAGGCCTTTAGCATGCTCAAAGACTTCCAACCCGAATAACAAGTCTTGCGCCCGTTTCAGTCCAGGGATGTTCCATATACCATTGTCAATCAACATACTGCGACGATAAACTCGTGCCCATGTAACATCAAAGATGGCATAACGAAAAGATGTCGTATGAAACAAGGGCAACATAGTGTCAATCATCTCCATTCTGTCTGTCAGAATTCGTTGCCTGCAATCTTTACCAAAGAAATAATTGCGTTTGGGATTATCCCCAAAGTCTGCCATGCAATCCCATGTTACAATGTCCACCTTTTCATCTTGCTCCTTGATCATTCGGACAACTTCAGAATAAGTGTTTGGTTCTATCCAGTCATCCCCGTCAACGAAACTCACCCATTCACCGTGGGCAGCTTCTACACCGATATTACGCACTACGCTAAGCCCTCCGTTCTTTTGATGAATCACCCTTATTCTACTGTCTTTTGCAGCATATTCATCGCATATCTTAGGACATTCATCAGGAGAACCGTCATCAATAATGATTATATCCAGATTTCTGTATTTTTGTCCTATTATACTTCTTATCGAACGATGGAGCAAGTCGTATGGAACTTTATACACAGGTATTATTACTGAAAATAAAATATTTTTCTTCATTATCTTTTTACAATACAGGTTTACACTGGCTGTTTCTTTCTATGGCTTCAATATCAAACCATGGATTACCATCCTTGTCCCATTGAAGTTCCAACAAAAAAGTATAACGTTCTCTCGATGCATCATAATCTTTTATTGGCTTACACTTCGGAGCATGACCAAAGGCAAGCATCCATTGCCGTCCTTCTTTATCTTTCACAGGAAAAGATGGGCATCCAAATCCATTGAAACGTGAGTTTTTTGATGTTTGCAATATCGGAGTACCAAAATTTACATTTAACGTATCAGCTATCGATTTTCCTTCATTATTCAAGTAAGGTCCTTCAAGTGTCTTGCTTTTAGCAAAACTTACTTTGTATGTATGATTTCTGATGGAACCATTGCTACCCAACAGATAGTAATGACTTCCTTGTTTTAATATAATCACGCCCTCATACAAGTTTGTTATAAAATGAGGACATTCCTTCATCTTGAAATCTTGCATTGGATTCAATTTGACCATATATACGCCCATTCCCTTACGATTCTCTAAAACCTTACCATTGGATGCGTTGACAAAGGAACCAAAAACAAGATAAAAATTGTTACCATCAATTATGGGGTAAGGATCTATTTGCTCTCTTGATGGAAAATAGGCATCTCCATCGTTCGGACTGTTGCTGATAATAATATTCACGAAACGAAAATCTTCACTTAACTTATCTGTTTCAAACACCGCTATTTTTGTATCATCCGCCGACTTGCGCAGGGCGACAAACAACAAGTATTTACGGTCATAGTATATCACATCTGGAGACCATAATGGATAATGGAGTCTTTCTCCTTTTGTGTCTGTGCAAATATATTGTCCGGCTAAGCGGTGTGTCTTATCATAAATTCCCAAAAAATTCTGCTGTATATTATCTTCCGACAATGCATATTTATAAAATTCCCAATCCTCTAAATTTTTGCTGCGGAAGATGGAAACAGTGTAATAATACTTGAAGTCTAAAGAATTTCGTGGAATTATACTTGACACAAAAGAATAAAAATAACCATCTTCATCAGCTATCAATGAGCTGTCATGGTAAACATAATTCTTTATCACAGGATTCTGTACGGTTTGAGAAAAGCCATCTATACATATTACAGAATTTATAAATACACAAAACATAACAAATAGCAGGAAATTCTTCATATTTTTCTCCCTAATATTTTTTTTATAAAGAATTTCGTATTAAACAGCACCCATATTAAGAACGGACTTTCCAAAGACATCATCTTATGCACTTGCCTCTGATAAGCAGACAACTTATTTGTATCCACTTCTTTGATAGCTGTCTTATAAGGTTCTGTGTGAAGCATTACTTTCATTTCAGCCAACTTCTCGTTAAGAGACTTAGTGTTCTTTTCGCTAAAGAAATAAACTGGCAAAATTTCCGCAAAACGTCGTACAACGACAGCATAATATGGTTTGGAAAACATTCCATTCCTGTCAAATTTAGACATAAACTCTTCCCAAGATTTAAAAATGGCATTGTTAATCTCTGGTGCGTTTGCTTTAAAAGAACGAGTTATGGACATAGGGATAAGTCGATAATAATAGACGGGAGTCGTAACATACGCTACGGTCTTGGCGTTTGCCAATATGTGTGCGGTATAAATGATGTCATCGAATATTCCCTTTACACGGACGTCAAATTTTATGCCACAATCTCTTAGCATACTTAGTTTTACAGCTTTATTCCATGGTCCCCCATAGCCAAAGGCTGGCCCTGTTTCAGCAGGCATAGGACAGTAAGTTTTATAGAAATCTGCTTGAATCATTTTGTCAATAAATGTACGCTCGCTTGTAACAAAAGACTTAGCATAGAAACGGGCCAATGTATCTTTGCCATCCAAGCTTTGATACACATCTCCTATAACTACATCCGCATTAGTACTTGTTCCTTCATTATATAATGTTTCAAGAGCATTTTCCGGTAACCAATCGTCCGAATCACAAAAAATAATATACTCTCCATTAGCAATTGCCATTCCGTCATTACGGGCGGCAGACACTCCTCCATTAGGTTTGTGAATGACTTTTATTCGGCTGTCCCTCTCTGCCCATCCGTCACAGATTTTTCCACTATCATCCGGACTACCATCATCTACCAATATAATCTCAATATCGGTCAGAGTCTGCTTGCACAAACTTTCTATGCACTGAGACAAATACCGTTCCACATTATAACATGGAACAACAATGCTGCATTTTTTCATTGCTATTACGATTATTTTAATTTATATTATACTCAGTTTAATCGTTTTCTTGTATTCAATCTTCTGCGCCAATATTCCATCGCTTCAAATTAATGTTCGACAGCCCCCATGCAATAAAAAGGAATGTAAGATATTTCAAGAAACTGATAGTGATGATAAATACCAAAAAGAAACATACCATAGTGTAAAACCATTTGAGGTCTTTATATTTTCTATAATAGAAATAAGGAATCAAAAACAATGCACCGATATAAAGAGACAATACAAACAATCCTCCACGAGCAAACACTGCAAACAAAGAATTACTCCGTCCCAATGTCTTTCCATGCCACAAAGATTCGCCTTCCCTCAATATCAATCCGACACCAAGCATTGGATGCTCCATACCGGCTTCCATACACCATGTAATATCTTCCGTGCGTAAGTCCATGGAAACCTCTCCACCTGTTTCCATCTTATTTTCCAACAGCGTTCCAGCCGTAACATATCCTAAATATAACAAAACTGGCCCAACAAATAATAAAAGAATACGATACTTGCGACCTATCTTGTTGAACACACTCCAAATACCCATACCTATCAAAAAGAATTGACCAGTGGTGGTAAACGTGGTGAAAATAGTTATCGCCAAAATCCAAAGTTTCGTTTTAGACCTAATAGGCTGGATAAAATATTCAATAATGAATGCCACACATAATACCATATTATACATGGGTCCTTCGTTGAATATACCCGTATTACGCCATATTTTTTCACCCAAAGGTGCTATAAATTGTGTCTCAAAATATATGCCCCAATAAGTTGGAATGAAGTCTATACCTGGTGCCCATTCATAAGGGAAAAATAACGTTACAGGAACGATTTGAAGGATTGAGCATAAAAGCCACATTACCAATGAAACGGCAGCTATTACAACCATCACATTGGAATATTTCAGGAATAAAGAACAATAAGCGGAAGCCCCAAATTCTTTCCTATGGCTTAGAAACATCCATAGCAAAGGCAATATGAGAACATAACGTATGATATAAGCAGGGTAATTATGGTCACGCAATACTAACATTGGAAATAAAGCACCGGCCAAATATATAAATATCAGGATATTTACTTTTTTGGTGATGGAGTAATTAGATATGATAAGCAACCCCAATAAGATGAAGACAGGAAATATCTGTATCATTCGTTTTACCTCAGAAAAAATTAAATAGGGAGTATTAAACTCCAAAATGATACAGAACACCAACAAATATTCTAATATTCGCCTTATTGCTATTGTTTTCATATTTTCTGTAATTTCACTGCCAACAATATTTTGTTAGCCCCATTTTATTATTATACCAGTTGCGCCCCCAAGACATCCACTTCATCGTTCATACTGAAACACCGTTTCAATCTTCTATAATAGAAGTTCTTCACCTCTATTTTAACATTATCAACAATTAAAGAAGGGCGAATTAGCGTAAACCCCGAAATCATAAAGAACACATTGACAGGCCAAAGAAAGAAGCTGTGCGTGATAAGTCCTATAAACCAATTTACTGAAGGTGTCCCAGAAAAGTGATGTACTTCTCCATTAGTACAGTGCAACAAAAGCACACCTGCACAAGCCAAGATATTCAACAAGTCTATCCAAATCCAACGTTCCTTTTCCATTTTCAGTTTTCTATTGCTTTATTCAGATAATCCATCGATATCTCTATTTCCCTTCTCATAATAGGGCTTATCTTATCATAAGATACCGATTTTTGCCAATCCGTACACGTATGATCGATATATAATTTATGTAGTAATCCGTATCGTCCAAGTATGTCATACATACGCGTATTCTGTGAACCAGTCTCACCATCCTCATTCTTCAACGCATGAACAAATTCTTTTCCAAACTTCAGCGCAAATACTGTGGCATGGAAAGAATCCATACAGATATAAGATGCGTGCTGAAGAAGATATACCCATTCATAAGGACCTGCGTCTTTATAAAGCCGTCCGTTTCCATAATTTAACGGGCGGTTGTAGCACTCCAAAGTAATCACTTCGTTTATGCCGGTGAATCGCTTTGTATCTTGTACCATCTGTTCATAAAAAGCAGAACGCTTGTCTCCTACGAAATAACAGAAAATGTATTGCTTTGGTATTTCAAATTCAATCTGTGCCCTATTTCCAAATTCTTCCCACTCTTTTGCTGATAGCAGGTAGGTTGGGTCAACTACTAGCTTAATGTTTTCACGGTGCAACAATTCTTTCAATAATTCCACAGAGTGCTGCTCTCTTACTGCAATGTGAGCAAATTTCTCCAAATCTTTCTTTATACGCGGTACAATCGATACAGGCAGTTCGGGCTGTGAGATACTAGAAGAATAGGCTATCCGCTTCTTATCTCCACCAAACTCCACAAACATCATCGGGTTGAACCCTCCACAATAAGGGTTCCATATTTGGTCACTGCCTGTAACGAACAGATCTGTGTCCGCTGTCACTTCATCATATTGTTTGAGAGTATAGATGCGCCGCATACTAAAATTACCGTCCTCAAAAGTAAATTTATATACTTTCCGCCATTGAAGATTCTTACATTTCAACACTTTATGTAGTTTTCCGTAAAAAGTAAGCTGACTAAGTTTATATAGAAATGGTTGGTTAGGCAGTTCCAATATATATGGGGCATGGCAAAAATTTGTATTACCCGCTCGTTTTTTTTCCCTAACAGATGCTATGACAGACTCAGGCAACAATAACTTTGCACAACTTTTTATAAACATCTTAATAAAAGATTGGGGATGTTTCTCTCGTCCATTATATATAAACTCTACATCGTGTCCTATATCTCGTAAAACCTTGTTTAGTGCGTAAGATTGTAAGCAAGTACCGAAATTGGGATGAGGTGCAAAGGTTATGAGTTTTATTTTCATGTTCGTCAAATTCTTATTGTTTGCTTCTCCAATTAATCCCTGTCCTAACAACTTTCGCAGGATTTCCAGCCACAATACTGTTGGCTGGCACATCCTTAGTCACTACCGAGTTTGCAGCGACTACCGAGTTGTCGCCTATGGTCACTCCTTTCAAAATCATGGCACGGTAGCCTATCCATACGTTGTCCCCGATGATAACAGGCTTAGATGTCCTATAAGCCACGTCTTCTATATAATGACCATCATAGTCCCTAATGACAGCTTCACGTGCGATATGAGCATTTTTGCCGATAATGATTTGCTTGGCACAAGTGATGGTGACATTTTCATTGATGAAGCCACCGTTCAGAATAAGTTTGCCTGAGTGGGTTATCCATATGTTGGAATTCTCATTCATGTGAAATTTACCATTTACCACCAATGTCGTCCATTTATCCATTTGGAATTTAGTCACATTAGATGAACCTATAATCCTGCGTGCCCCCATGGTAAAAGGTGCGTATAAAAGGATACGAGCCGTATTATCCACCTGTATATACGAACCTCTAAGTATAAGCCATCTTCCTCCATCTCGTCTCACATTGTTTGTCAGGTAATTATAATGAATTGTTTTAAACGCACTGCTAAAAGACAACTGCCGTAATATATTCCAATATTTACCTAAACGTCTTTCTATTTTTGATTTTAGGGACAATCCACATATATTTATGTATTTTTTTACGACATAGTGGTAACCACTATGTTGCAAATCTTCATAAAACTCCTTTCGGAGTTCTTCCGACCATCCCAAAGCTGGATCATAAGGCTGCATGAGATGAATATTATGCCTTGTGGCATCTGCCAGCGTGTATTCTTGTAGATATAGTTTTTCTTTTATTTTTTCCAGTAAGTTCAATCCACGTTGATTATTCACTATCACTACAGAATAACCTTTTCTTCTTTCAGGAACGGGTGATATTAAATCGTCTATTCCCCAAAAATCGCCGAGTGAAATATCAGCGTAGCGTGGAAACGACTTAAACGGGCATTCAAAGCAAGAAGGGCGTACGGTGAAGCCTGTGTCAAGGAATGCCGTCATGTACGAATCCCATTTTTTATTCCGAAGATATACTTTCCCATTTTCGAAATCTATCTTTGTAGCCAATCCTCCCCAAGGATGTTTTTCATCTTTATACTTGAATTTTACAGATTTTGTCTTAGATTTATACCTTCTTTCCAGATCATCCAAGTATTTTCTGAATACTATAGGCGAGGACACACCCTTGCATATAAAGTCGCAGGTATAAAGATTATCATATGGTTTGCACAGAAAGTTAAGTAACCCTGCTATCTGGCAAGGTGTAGAGCATACAAAAACCTTTTTCCCCTTAATCAATAGTTCCTTTATCTCTTTGAACATATGTTTGGGATCGCTTTGCAGATATTTGGAACTTCGGATAGACGGCAAGAGAGCTTTGTCTTTTGTCACCACCCCCTTCAGCCCGAACTCCTCATCATATATGGCTCCTGCCACATAGGCATCTATATCAAAAAAATGTTCTGCCAAAACAGAGAATAATCCTCCGGATGTACTGTCTATCCTAATAAGGTCATCCAAAGCATAAGAAGCAAATACTCTCGGAGTATCCCAATTATTTATTCTAGTCTCTTCCACATGGATTTGCGGGCATACTTTTTCACACATTCCGCAGTCAATGCATGTTTCTTTGTTAACAGCAGGATAAAGGAATCCTTCATTGTCCCTTTCCATATTGATGCATTGCTTAGGACAGATTTCGCTACAAGCCCTGCAACCACAACATTTTGTTTTATTTGATATTTGTATCATAAAAAATAACCTAAATTATTTCAATCTCATCATTTTCTTCATATTATGGAATAAAATACGAAAATGATTTAGTCGTGTTTCTCCCCAATTATGGTATATGGTATAAGTCACTTTGTCTTTTATGCGATGCGCATTCAGATAATCAATAAAATCAAAATGAGTCCCACCTTCTTTTTTTATTAGCTTATCAATTCGAGCATCATATTTATAGTCTATCCCATTCAAATAGTTATGCTTTTTGTAATAGGACAAAGTCATAGCTAATCCTTTCTTTAATGATATGCTCTGCTTGTAATTTGGTATGCATTCTTTTAATTTAGTATTATCAAATACAGCATTGAGCGACCTGTCTCCAATAAGAAAATCCTTGTAACAAGGTAAAATCTGAGCAATTTGTTTGGTTGGAATTGAAACAATATTCTTCTTGTCTTTACCTAATAGTTCATATAATGTTTCGAGCATTTCTCGCCAAGAGTATACTTGGTCCCCAACCAAATTTATATCTTCATTGAAGGCTTTCTCATTCAAATAAAGTTGGACGAAATTGTAAGCAAAATCTTCCGTATGCATTAACGTACATAACGCTATTCCATTGTCCCATATGAACATTGGTTTGTCGTTCATGATTCTTGCAACAATTGTCCAATGGTATCTTGCCAATGGGGCTATACCAAATGGTATTCTTGTGTTACCATATGTGATATATGGACGAACAATCGTATATTTGCAAGCAGTTTCTTTAGCATTATGTTGCAACCATACTTCACATTCGTATTTTTCAATACTGTAAGGCAAATCTTTGTTGGGTTTAGGACTGCTTTCCAATAAAATACCATCTTCCATTTTTCTTCGAAAAACACAGGCAGACGATATGAAGATGTATTGAATACATTTGTCTCTAAAATATTCAAATGAAGTTTGGAGATGTTTTACATTAAAAGACAAAAAATCAATGACAACATCAAATTTTTCTTTTCCCACTTTAACCTTTACTTCCTCTACATCCCGTATATTAGCTTTATAAATAGTAACATTTTGAGGAATCTGCGAATTATGGTGACCTCTGTTCAAAACACTAACATTATATCCACATTCTATGCTTTTTTTAGTATGTCTGTGCTTAACACCCCGGTGCCTCCTATGATAAGGATTTTCATTTTCGTAATATCTTATTCTTTATTAGATTTAAAACCTCTGTTCTTTGTTCTTTGTCAATTCCAATATACAATATGCAAAGGATTACAATTGCCATGACTATAACCAATAACACTGCATACTGCCAATAATCTCCAGACAGAAAGTAGGTAGCCAACAATGAAGGGATGAAAGCTACAATGGCTGTTTTACTACAAGGGATGAATACGGTTTTGATATCAGCCCAATCATATCCAGCCAATTTCACCAATAACAACGGTTTAACGATAATTGCCAATATTAACGTCACCATGATTCCTGCATATGAAAGAAATACAGGTGAACAGCCCAACTTGAATGCTATATAAATAACAGGAAACTGCAATGACAATACAAACGGACTAATCAAAGCATTTTCTTTCACTCTTGCGCAAGCATACAATCCTGTATAAAAGCAGGTGTCAAGAACACTAAATAAACTCTGCAGTACAATCAGCTTCAGAAAAATCAAAGCATAGGGCGGTACTACAACCAACCAAAGTTTTAGTAACGGCTCTGCAACAACATATATGGGAAGGCAAAGTAAAAGCATGAGGAAAAAGGAAAATTTGGCTGTGTTCAGTGTAAGCCGTTTAGATGTTACTACATCACCAGCCGCATAGTACTTCACTATTTGAGGGTCTGCTGCTAACTTGAAATTATTGACAAATTGGTTGGCCGCCATGTTGACTTGCAACGAAATAGCTCTGGCGGCAACCAGCTTGGGGCCGAAAAACATCTGTAGAAGAATATTGGTACCTTGTCCTGTCAGTGCATGAGCGGCATTACCTAACAGACTCCAACTTGAAAAAGCAGTTATTTCCTTGAACTTCTCTTTATCAAAAATAAACTTATATTTGGTTTCACTGAATTTTCGAATGCAGTAAATTCTGTAGATACTCATTACTATGATTTGTACTGTAAATAAAAGAATGGCATAAGTTTCCAATCTGTCATGCCCCAATATGGGAAGCAAGTACAGAATCAACAGTTTTAACACAACCTCAAAGATGCTAGCATATGCATAAATCTGCATTTTCTCATGGGCGATAATTGTGGCCGTATAAGGCACTTGAGTGATGGTGGCTACAGAAGTCAGAACCGAGAAATGATAAACCAACAAAGCAGCGTTAAATCTATCTGCAGCCAAGCCCAACTTGTTTGTCACAAACCATAGCCCAACTGTTTCTGCAATCAGAACAACTATTATGGCTAATAATAGATGTGCGTTTAAAACGGTACAGAAAATAATGTTCAGGCATGAACAATCTTTTTTACCTAATTCGTATGTAATGAATCTGGACGATCCGTTACTCAATGCAGAATTAAGGAAAGACAACATTAGGACAATCCCACCAACAGCATTATATATGCCATAATCATCAATCCCCAAAATACGCAGGATAACCCGTGAGGTATATAGGTTTACTAACATTAGAAATAACATTCTAACATACAGTAGAAGAGTATTTTGGGCTATGCGCCTGTTATTGGTTGATATGTTTGGCACGAATATTTTTCTATATGAATAAATTAAAAAGTCTGTATATGCGAATATAAATTCGATGAATTCACATCATGTTACTTAAATTTTAATATGCATCATATTTAACATACCATTCGGCAAATTTACGTAAGCCTTCGCGTAAAGGAGTTGCAGGTTTGAAACCAAAATCTGCTTCCAAAGATGCAGTGTCCGCATACGTTATGGGAACATCACCGGGTTGCATGGAAACTAGCTCCTTATGTGCTTCAAAATCATAATTTACAGGAAGAGCACCTACACGCAACAATTCTTCTTGCAGGATATTTACAAAATCGAGCAGATTTTCCGGATGATTGTTACCAATATTATATACTTTGTATGGTGGAATAGGTAAACCGTCTTCTCCTGCCACTCGCTCAGGAGCATGTTGCATCACACGTATCATACCTTCCACGATATCATCAATATAAGTAAAATCGCGTTTACAATTTCCGTAATTGAATATCCTGATAGTTTCTCCTTTCACCAGTTTGTCGGTAAACCCGAAATAAGCCATATCAGGCCTGCCAGCCGCCCCATAAACAGTAAAGAAACGTAAGCCTGTAGATGGAATATTGTACAGTTTACTATAAGCGTGTGCCATCAGTTCGTTGCTTTTCTTAGTAGCAGCATACAGACTGACAGGATTATCCACCTTGTCATCTGTACTGTAAGGTACCTTTTTGTTATTACCATATACACTGCTGGAGCTTGCATACACCAGGTGTTCCACACCTGGTTTCTCATTGTCATAACTATGACGGCAAGCCTCTAGTATATTATAAAAACCAATCAGATTAGATGAAATATAGGTATCTGG
Organism: Parabacteroides sp.; assembly: GCA_019417325.1. Lineage (GTDB taxonomy): Bacteria > Bacteroidota > Bacteroidia > Bacteroidales > Tannerellaceae > Parabacteroides. Next base: position 45,293 of record DXVO01000006.1, read on the forward strand.
ATTGGTAATGCTGTACCGTACGCCTGCCTGTGCTGCCAAATTCACTACAATTTGAGGCTTATATTCAGCAAACAGTTTCTTAATGACATCCTTGTCCGCAATATCCCCTTGAATAAATACAAACGATTCCTGACCAGAAAGTTCCCTCAAACGTTCTTCTTTCAAGCGGACATCATAATAATCATTCAGATTATCAATACCTATTATTTTAATATCAGGCACATCTTGATAAAGTTTCTTGGTCAAATTAGAACCAATAAAACCGGCAACACCTGTGACAAGCACAGTTTTTCCTGTCAAAACAACATTTTTAATTAACATGATTTTATGTTTTATAATATCCGTACAACCCCTATTCATTAGGGGTAAAGGAATTATTACCTACGTTGTAGATAAAGAATTAAAACTAAATAAACAGACTTTTCCCCCTTTGATTAATTATCAAATCACAGATATTCAACCTATTAAAAGTTTCAATAAAAAATAAAAAGATAGAAGAAGATAAATGGTTTGTTTGTTCATTCTTCATTTAAAAAATATTAGTCTCTTTGAAAAATGTCGCGAGTATACACCTTGTCTTTCACATCATCGAGGCATACATCATAACGATTGGCAACGATGGCGTGGCTTTGTGTCTTGAACTTGTCTAAGTCGTTCACCACACGGCTGCAAAAAAATGTTGTACCGTCTGCGAGCGTTGGTTCATAGATAATGACCTCCGCACCTTTGGCCTTGATACGTTTCATAATGCCCTGGATGGCTGACTGGCGGAAATTATCAGAATTAGACTTCATTGTGAGGCGATAAACACCGATGACACAACCGTGTTCTTTGGCTGCATCGAAATTGCTGTTATCGCCATAGCCGTAATAACCGGCCTTCTGCAACACAGCATCGGCAACGAAATCTTTCCTCGTACGGTTACTCTCCACAATCGCCTGAATCAAGTTTTCAGGTACATCAGCATAGTTGGCTAGTAGCTGTTTAGTGTCTTTTGGCAAACAATAACCACCATAACCAAATGAAGGATTATTGTAAAACGCACCAATGCGAGGATCCAGACTCACACCTTTGATAATGGACTGCGTATCTAATCCTTTCACTTCAGCATACGTATCAAGTTCATTGAAATAACTGACACGTAATGCCAAATAAGTATTGGCAAACAGCTTCACAGCCTCGGCCTCTTTTAATCCCATAAACAATGTGGCTATATTTTCTTTCAAAGCACCCTCTTGTAGCAACGAAGCAAAAGTATGGGCAGCCTTTTCCAAAGCAGAAACATCGGTAATGGCACGAATTGCAACATTTTCATCCTCAAAAATTCCATTTTCAATAATCTTTGGAAAACCAACTATAATACGACTGGGATAAAGATTATCATAAAGGGCCTTCGATTCACGTAAAAACTCGGGAGAGAAGAGCAAGTTAAACTTTTTGCCTGCCAATGCAGCATCTGTAGCAAACCGTCCTGCATACTTTACATACAAACTCCGGCAGTATCCCACTGGAATAGTACTCTTGATAACCATCACCGCATCAGGATTAACACTAAGCACAAGGTCTATCACATCTTCAATGTGGTGAGTATCAAAAAAATTATTCACTGGGTCATAATTCGTAGGTGCAGCTATGACAACAAAGTCAGCATCACTATAGGCTTTTGCTCCATCAAGGGTGGCTGTAAAGTTTAACTCTTTCTCTGCCAGATACTTTTCGATATACTCATCCTGTATAGGCGATTGCCTGCGATTTAACATCTCTACTTTTTCAGGAATGACATCCACTGCTGTTACCTGATGATGCTGTGCCAACAAAGTGGCAATACTTAGTCCTACATAACCGGTACCGGCGACAGCAATTTTAAGATTTTCATAATCTCTCATATCCTATAATTATTTATTTTTCTTACCATCCATTCCGTAACCATACCCATAGCCATATTTATGCCCATAACCGTACTTCTGGCCATATCCATACCCATATCCACTCTTACGAGATGTCAAATCTATTCCATTAATAACTGTAGCCAGCTTATTAAACTTCTTCTGGTCACGAAGCACATTAATATATTGATATCCAAGTTTAGGAGTC
>DXVO01000007.1 GCA_019417325.1 Parabacteroides sp.
GCTTGCTAATATTTATGCTTAAAATTTAATCCCCTCAGGATTTCGGTATGAGCCATAAACAATAGGCAGGTACGACCACACATCAGATAATCGTACATCCTGACTTGTTCATAAAAAAACTTGCTCTCTAATTTATCTGTTGTATATTTATTGGGGGGAATGTATATTTTTCTCTTCAAGGTATATTTTTACTAGGTTTGGTTTTTCTTTGAAATCTAACAATTCAAAAAGATCGAACATTCCATCAGGAAAGATAAAACGAAGGAATTCATCGTAACTCATAGCCTTCCTTTTTTTGTTGGCACTAAGATTTATTATTTTAAACCCTCAGGATTTCGGCATGATTCCTTATCCTTTCTGCATACATGGGGGAAATATAGGAGAATTTGGACAAAATAAAAAGCTAAGAATTAATTACTCAATTCTTAGCTTTTCTTTCTGTACCCAGAGCCGGGATCGAACCGGCATGGAAGTGAATCCACTGGTGTTTGAGACCAGCGCGTCTACCAATTCCGCCATCTGGGCATTTGTTTCTCAAATGTGTTGCAAAGGTAGGTATTATTTTTTAATGTGCAAATATTAGCTGCTTTTTTTTCAATTTATATCATAGGGTGGAGGAAATACCAGATTAATTCTATAACTTTGTAATAGTATAATTATTAAAAAAGAAGCCTGAATCATCATGAAGGATAATTATTGTGTTATCATGGGTGGAGGAATCGGAAGTCGTTTCTGGCCTTTCAGTAGAGAAAGTTATCCAAAACAGTTCCTTGATTTCTTTGGAACAGGTCGTTCGTTATTGCAGATGACATTTGATCGTTTTGCTAAAATTATTCCGGTAGAGAATATTTATATTGTGACGAATGAGCTATACGCATCCTTAGTAAAAGAACAACTGCCTGAATTAAGTGAGAAACAGATCCTCTTGGAACCGGCACGCCGGAATACCGCTCCTTGTATTGCTTATGCAGCTTATCATATTAAAGCTTGTAATCCGAATGCAAATATAGTAGTAGCTCCTTCCGATCATCTTATTTTAAAAGAAGATGAGTTTTTGAAGGATGTAAATAAGAGTTTGGATTTTGTAAGAGAGAATAGAGCGTTGGTTACCTTGGGTATCAAGCCGAGCCGTCCGGAAACGGGTTATGGCTATATTCAAAGTAGCGATATTATGTTAGGTGAATTTACGAAAGTAAAAACATTTACAGAAAAGCCGAATCTGGAATTAGCTAAGGTCTTTCAGGAAAGTGGTGAATTCTTTTGGAATTCCGGACTATTCGTATGGAATGTAAATGCTATTCTGGATGCATTTGCAAAATTCCTTCCGGATATTTCACAACGTTTTGATTTAGGTAAGGATAAATTTAATACACCGGAAGAACGTGATTTTATTGCAGAAAACTTCCAATACTGTCTGAATATCTCCATAGACTATGGTATTATGGAAAAAGCGGACAATGTATACATGCTGTGTGTTGATTTCGGTTGGGCAGACCTTGGAACATGGGGGTCACTATTCGATATTGCCAAAAAAGACGAAGAAAATAATGCAGTACTAAGAAATAATGAAGCATTGCTTTATGAAAGTTCCGGTAATGTAGTTGCATTGGATAATCCAAGACGTTTGGCTGTTATCCAGGGATTAAACGATTATATCGTTGCAGAGTCCGGAAATGTCCTGCTTATATGCAAAAAGGAAGATGAACAGCGAATCAAGCAATTTGTCGCAGACGTTCAGATTAAATACGGCAAAGAATTCAATTAAGAAGTAATAGTAGGTAGGGGGGCAAACGCTCCCCTATTTTTTTATCTATTATTTATCAATCCATTTCTTTCCCAAATAATGTACCGGATACCAAGCAGCCAGGAATCCAACTCCGATAACGGTAACAAATATGGTTAGAATATCACTGCCAATCAGACGGACCGGATAGGCGTCGATAACGAATGCTCCGGAAACTTCCCCTAATTTAAGTAATCCGAACTCCTGTTGTAAGAAGCAAAGTAACACGCCAAACAGAATGCCGGTTAAAGCCCCGAAACCGGAAATCATCCAGCCTTCAAATAAAAATATCTGTCGGATTAGTTTGTCATTTGCTCCCATATTACGCAATGTAAGGACGTCATCTTTCTTTTCTATCATCAACATAGATAAAGAGCCGACCACATTAAATAGAGCAAGACCGAGGATAAAGCATAATATCAGGAATGTCATCCATTTTTCTCCTTGCATCATTTTGTAGGAAGCATCCTGCTGTTCATACCTGTCTTTAATAACAAATTCATCACCCAGTATAGATTTAATCTGTTCTTTAAGAACCTGGATATTCGTATCAGGTGTCACTCCCAATTCGATGGCTGTCACTTCATTGTTGTAATGGAATAGGGAACGTGCTAATGCGAGTGGTATCAGCATGACTTTATCATCGTACACTTGTTGGTTGGTTGCATATACTCCCCGTGTGAAAGCATATTCCAGATTAAAAGAAGTAGCGGGATTGGAAAGGTTAACTTTTTCATCCCTTTTAGGTACATATATTTCTAAAGGATCGGCAAAGTTGGCCCTTATTCCGAGGCGTGAAGCCAGTCCCACCCCTGGTATGGCATAATTGGCTACTTCGTCGTATAGAATAAAATCCCCATCAATCAGGATACTGTCGATATTTGTCAGATACCGGAATGTATCGTCGACCCCTTTGATTGTTGCAACATCCTGCCGGTCTTTGTAACGAACTAAGGCATTGTCTTCCAGGACTTCGCTGAAATAAGTGATTTCAGGCAGTTTCTTAACCTTTTGCACAGAGGCTACCGTAGGGTCGAATACCTTACCGTGGCGCGGTGTTATTTTTAATACCGGGTCGAAATTGCTGAACATAGAAGCAACCAGGCTTTCAAACCCGTTAAATACAGACAATGCACAGACCAGTGCGGTTGTGGCAATCATTACCCCACAAACCGAAACCATCGAAATTATGTTGATGGCATTGTGGGATTTCTTTGAAAAAAGGTAACGCCTGGCTATATAAAACGGGAAGTTCAACGCTTCAGATTTTATTGTTTCAACAGATTGTCTATATTCTCAATATAATCCAGAGAGTCGTCGATAAAGAAACTCAATTCCGGAATTTTACGTAATTGCATACGAACACGTTGCCCTAAATCAAAGCGGATCGCTTTTGTATTGGCACGGATTGCCTCCAGCAATTCTCCTGATTTTTCAGAAGGGAAAATACTTAGATAGACACGTGCAACACTTAAGTCTGCACTAACACGGACTACAGATACGGATATCAGTACACCCTGCATTGCTTTTGCTTCTTTCAGGAAGATATCACCCAGTTCTTTTTGAAGAAGACGTTCTATTTTGCTTAATCTTGTTCTTTCCATAATTTTCTAATTTTATTTTTTCCAAATCATTGTCAGACCATCGCGCAAAGGTAAGATAACTTTTTCAATACGTGGGTCTTCCTTTATTTTATCATTAAAACTAAGGATACCGATTGTTTGTTTATCCGATGCGTGAGGTTTCTCCAGAACTTTTCCGTCCCATAACGTATTGTCGGCAAGAATCAACCCTCCTGGGCGAACCAATGGAAATACAATATCGAAATATTCTGAGTACAATCGTTTGTCTGCATCAATAAAGACCATATCAAATGTTTCATTCAGGGTAGGGATGATTTCGAGTGCATCTCCAAAATGTAATTTGATTTTGTCCTTATGTGGTGACTGGTTCAGGTATTTCTGTATAAAGTCCTCCATCTCGTCGTTAATTTCGAGGGTGTGGATTAAGCCATTCTCTTCCAGCCCTTCAGCCATACAAAGGGTGGCATAAGCGGTATATGTGCCTATTTCCAATATCCGGCGTGGACGAAGCATCCGGCAGAACATTTTCAGGATACGTCCCTGTAAATGCCCAGACAACATACGCGGACGAAGGAGATTTACGTGCGCATCCCTATTAAGGGTTGCAAGTAAATCTCCTTCATCGTCGCTATGAGATAGGATATACTCCTCTAATGTCATGTATCAAATTAGTCTTTAAACGTCGGAAGCTGGTAATCTTTTCCTGCATCCAACACTTTTCCAACATTATTAATTTCAAGGAAACTTGTACCGCCTCCTTCACCAAAGCTTCCGCTCAGGTAAGCAACCATATCATTGCGTGTAATGCGTCCGCTCTTGATCAATTCGTTTAGAGCCTGGTAGAAATAACCGCGACGGCTATGGTCAAAAGGTTGGTGAACCGCCCATACTCCATAAGATAATGAGAGCATACGAGTGGTCCGGTGGTTATAGCAGATGGCGAACACAGTGGATGTTCCACGGAAAGCTGCCAGATAACGGGCTGTACGTCCTGTATAACTGTCTGTAATAATTGCTTTTACATGTAGTTTGGAGGAAGATTTTACAGCTTGTTTTGCTAAAAAAGAAGTTACATCCAGGTCATTACCTTCAATAGGAACGCGGATATCATTGGCTGATAATTTTGTTTTTTCAGCTTCACGGGCAACTTTAGTCATAGTTTGTACTGCTTCGATCGGATATTTTCCGTAGGCAGTTTCACCACTTAACATCAATGCATCCGTACGATAATAGATTGCGTTGGCAATATCTGTTACTTCTGCACGGGTTGGACGTGGGTTCGAGATCATGGAGTGAAGCATCTGTGTAGCTACGATTACCGGCTTTTTCACTTCTACGCACTTACGTATCAATATACGCTGGATACCCGGGATTTTCTCGGCTGGAACTTCGATACCTAAATCACCACGTGCAATCATAACTCCATAAGCCACTTCCAGGATTTCGTCGATATTATCCACACCTTCCTGGTTTTCGATTTTTGCAATAATTTTTATAGGGCTTCCGTACTCATCCAGAATACGTTGTATATCCATTACGTCTTGTTTGCTACGGACAAATGAGTGTGCAATAAAATCAAGGTCGTTTTCAATCGCCCATACAATATTTTTGCGATCTTTTTCTGTCAATGATGGTAAATTGATACGTACCCCCGGGACATTTACGCTTTTACGGCTGCCTAAAGTGGCATCGTTTTCTACTTCGCAAACCAGATAATCGTCTTTTTTATCGATAACTTTCAGTTCCAGGTCTCCGTCGTCAATCAAGATATCACTGCCGACATTCAGGTCGTTTGCGAAATTCTTATACGATACATAAATGAAATCATGCGAAGTTTCTTTATCCGGGTTTCCTGCAATATTTACGATTTCTCCGGTTTTGAAAGGAATGGGAGCTTGGGATATCGTTGTGCGGACTTCTGGACCTTTTGTATCCATAAGGATAGCTATACGGTCGGATACTGCACGGACATTATTTACAACTTTAGCTAATCCTTCTTCTGCCATGTGGGCCGTATTAAGGCGGACAACATTCATTCCTGCCTTATACAACGCGTCGACAAAATCTACATCACAACGTTGGTCAGAAACAGTAGCAACAATCTTCGTATGCTTTAACATATAACCTTTTTTATTCATTGGAGATTAAGTACCGGTATGTATGAACCACCGACTTAGATCCAATTTCTATTAAACATCTTTTACCTATTATTTTTATCGTATTCAGTAAGTGTAGGATACTTTCCGAATAGAATCGCTATTTTTATTCCTCCATAAGAAATGATTCAAGAGCCAACCGGTAGGAATCAAGCCCGAAGCCCAGGATAACTCCCTTACAGGCTGCCGAAATCATGGAAACATGGCGGAAGGCTTCCCGTGCATGTACATTGGATATATGCACTTCAATGACAGGGGTTTTTACAGCTTTTATTGCATCATGTAATGCAATGGAGGTATGTGTATAAGCTCCGGCATTCATGATAATTCCATCATAATCAAAACCGACTTCATGTATCTTGTTAATTATTTCTCCTTCTATATTGCTTTGAAAGTAAGCAATTTCGCATTGGGGATATTTTGCACGCAATTTACTTAGATAGTCTTCAAATGAAGCATTGCCGTATACTGTTGGCTCCCGTTTGCCTAACAGATTAAGATTTGGGCCGTTGATAATCTGAATTTTCTTCATTTTGCTGTAATTTGTTACCTTTGTAGTATCCATCCTTCAACGGATGAAAAATACCGTGCAAAGGTAATGATTTAATTTGACACATACATAATGACCAATCTATAATGCAACAAGGAAAAGATATAATTAACCGATATAACACCTATCTTCGTTTGGAGAAAGCTCTTTCTGCCAATTCCATTGAAGCCTACCTGACCGATCTGGACAAGTTAATCCGTTTTGTGGAAAGCGAAGGACTGAAGTTTGATGAGGTATCTTATGAAGATCTCCAGCAATTCGTAGCTCAGCTTCATGATGTTGGTATTCATCCGAGATCGCAGGCAAGAATTATTTCAGGTATCAAATCGTTCTATCGTTTTCTTTTTCTGGACGGTTATATAACAGTTGACCCTACCGAATTGTTAGAAACACCTAAGATTGGTTTGAAACTTCCAGAGGTGTTGACTGTGAACGAAATAAATAATATACTGGATTCCATAGACCTGTCCGTTCCGGAAGGGCATCGTAACCGGGCTATGTTGGAAGTTCTGTATAGTTGTGGTTTGCGTGTTTCTGAACTTGTCAATCTTCGTTTTACCGATATTTATATTGACGAAGGATTTATAAAAGTAGAGGGAAAGGGGGGCAAACAAAGATTGGTTCCGATATCAGATATAGCTATACGGGAGATAAAAAATTATTTGTGTGACCGTAACATGGTCGTTGTAAAAAAAGGATTTGAGGATGTCTTGTTTTTAAGTCGCCGGGGAACCTCATTATCGCGTATCATGGTGTTTCATATTATCAAGCAACAGGCTGAACTGGCTGGAATAACGAAGAATGTAAGCCCGCATACCTTCCGGCATTCTTTTGCTACTCATTTATTGGAAGGGGGAGCGAATCTTCGTGCCATCCAGGAAATGCTGGGGCACGAAAAGATTACTACTACCGAAATTTATACACATATAGACCGTCAGTTTTTGCGGAAAGAGATTTTGGAACACCATCCGCGAAATAAATAGGATAAATCAGATTAGCGGCTGCATTCTTCCTATTAGTTCATCTCCTAAAGCACGTTTTACAACGATATGTTCTTTAACGGCTGTGACGAACGGGTTGCTCTCGAAAATGCCTCGTACACCTTCAAAGTCTTCCTGCTTTTCTTTGGTGGAACCATCTACTCCGAAACCAGTCATGGAAATTAGAGAGAACTCCTTGCGGGCGTCTTTGTATAAACGCTCATCCAGCCCGATAACGGAATCTTTCCAGCAATATACGATATTAATGATTTGTTGTGCGGAAACACTGCCCAGGTCTATCTGGTAATAATCCTGTATCTGATTGTAAGCCCATGTCCATTCCATTTCATAATAACGTTTATGCATGGAGGTGAAAAAATCTTCGATGACATCAAGTGAACGAATATTACCGTTTTCGATTTCTTCGATTAAACAGTCCAGTTCAACTTTTGGTAAAAAGAGTCCTGATAAATCCAGCCATTCACCGAGTCCTTGCTGGCAAGTGGGTTTTAACTGCTCCCAGACTTCTTCTATCGATTTGAAGGCTGTACCTTCCAAGCGTTTGATTAGGGAATTGCCCAGAAATTTATTGATCGCCATCTTGTACAGTTCAAGGGCTGTACGTAGAGAGGCTCCTTTTATGCGAGTATTTTGGTAATAATAGATTTCGGAAGTTTCTCCGACCAGGCTTTGGAGATTTCTTAATATTTCTGAGGCCTTAAGCATTTTCTGGATGGTATACGGGCTGAGAAGATTGTAATTAATCATATCCAGACGGACAGGATCTTTCCGTTTGTCACGTTTAGGCCATTTTTGAGCGTCACGGATAGTCCCAACGCTCCGGAGGTTTACACCTGGAACCAGATAGGTCTCGTCATCATTCTCAATCAGATAAGAGAAAGGCATATCTGTTGTATCGCTATGATGGTGATGGCGTCCCATAACCAGTGAAAAAGCTCCGACGCGGGCAGGCCATAAAATATAAGAATCACTGGTGGTTTTGGAACCGCGCTCCACAATACCCTGATGAATAGGCCCTAATTTATACATATGGTTACTCTGGTTGGAACCACTGCCTGCATTTAGAAATGAATACATTCCGGCAATCAGCAAGCTGCTTTTATGCATGGACACTGTAAATGGACCGGCAAAAATAGCACATGCTTCACCGTTTTCAAATGCACAATTACTAAATAGCAAAGAATCATGTGCGGAGAAGTTATGTGTTATATGGCAAGCTTGTCCGATAAAACAACGGATAATTTTTGCAGCATCGGCAACAACCGCACCGGAAGATATGATGAAGTCCTGGGCAATTACACTGTCGCCAATATAAACAGGGTCCGTTTCATTACTATTGATGGTTCCGTTATAAAGCCGGGTACTGTTCTCTATGGTCGTATAATCGCCAATGGCAACATTACGTATTGTACCGGTGTTAATAATCCGTACATGTTTACCTATTTTTCCACAACTTGAACTGATACTTTTGGAATAATCGGCTATCAGCTCCTGTAAGCGTTCAATCAATAAGGGACGGTGACGGTAAAGAGCTATGACATAGGCTAAAGATGCCGACAATGCGTTATAGATAGGGACCTCACGTCCTCCGGTTTCATTCAATACGGAAACAGGAATATTGTTTCCGAAAGAACTTTCTCCTTCGACAAACATGACATTGATATTCAGAATAACACATTCGTCACCGATTTCATAATTGGCAATATAATTATGTACATCTTCTATCAGGACATTGTTTCCTATCGTACAGTTATGGAGGGAGGCATTGCGGATTCCACTGTGCTTCCTGGCTCCTCCGGCAAATGTGATTTCTTTTTCAAAATAACCTAGTACAATATTCCCGGAGAAACGGGTATTACTTACAAATTCAGGTCTAAAGGAAACAGCTACTGTTATGTTCTCCCAATTCTCGGCACTACAGCCGTTTGATTGCAACCGGACGATTTCATCCGGTTGTAATTTTCTCGTTTTGTTCATAATTTATTGTTCTTCTTCGTACTGCTGGAAGAGGAAATCGTTATAGGGAAAACGAGTGATGTGGATTTGTTTTACCCGTTCGTACAATAAAGATTTCAGTGCATCGATATTTGTCCGTTCTTTAGCAGAGACAAATATGCAATTATCCTGTAATTTCCCCATCCAAGTTCGTTTTAATTCATCGAGATCTATATTTTCCCTGGTACGTGGTGTCAAATCATCTTCATCTTTTTGTACAAAAGTGAAGGCATCGATTTTATTGAACACCATAATCATCGGTTTTTCCGAATTATCTATTTCTGCTAAAGTCTTATTTACTACTTCAATCTGTTCTTCAAAGGTCGGATGGGAAATATCTACTACATGAACCAGTAAATCTGCTTCCCGTACTTCATCCAGGGTTGATTTAAACGATTCGACCAATTCTGTCGGCAATTTACGGATGAAACCTACTGTATCAGACAAAAGGAACGGGAGGTTTTCCACAATCACTTTGCGAACAGTTGTATCTAACGTTGCAAATAGCTTGTTTTCTGCAAAAACTTCACTTTTGCTTAGCTGATTCATTAGAGTGGATTTGCCGACATTCGTATAACCGACTAATGCCACGCGTACCATTTTGCCTCTATTCTTACGTTGTACGCTTTTTTGTTTGTCTATTTCAACCAGATCCCGTTTCAACTTTGAAATCTTGTCCAGGATAATACGCTTATCCGTTTCAAGCTGGGTTTCACCCGGACCACGCATTCCTACACCACCACGCTGGCGTTCCAGATGTGTCCACAACCGGGTCAGGCGAGGTAACATGTATTTATATTGGGCAAGCTCAACCTGTGTCTTGGCATGAGCTGTTTGGGCACGGCGGGCAAATATATCGAGAATGAGGTTTGTACGGTCCAATATCTTTACCTGTAATTCCTTCTCTATATTGCGTAATTGCTTGGCAGAAAGTTCGTCATCGAATATAACCAGACCGATTTCATTTTCTACCACATATTCTTTGATTTCCTGTAATTTACCGCTACCTACAAAAGTTGTAGTGTTTGGATAGTCCATTTTTTGTGTAAAACGCTTAACTGCATCCACACCGGCTGTATCAGCAAGGAATGCCAGTTCATCCAGATATTCCTTTACTTTTTGCTCGTTTTGTTCGGCAGTGACCAGACCGACTAAAACAGCCTTTTCTGTCTGTGCTTCAGATATGATAAATTCTTTCATACGGCAAAGATAATCATTTCGGTTATTTCTTTATATTTGTAAGCAAATTAACAAACCAAAATTGTATTAACTATGAAAAAGAGAATGTTACAATGCTACTTGTTTAGTGTACTACTTAGTCTTCCTTTCGCCTTTCAATCTGTTAAAGCTCAACTTTCCGATCCTGCAGGATGGCATGAATTTGTGAATAGTAATGAAAATGTGCTTATATCGGATACATTCCGTTTACAGACATTCGGTGATTCAAAGGGGGATAACTGGAATTACCAGACTCAGGGTTCTGTTAAAATTATGGACGTGTCTTCTGTCGATATAGATAATCTTGGCGGTAAAATGGGATTAAGGATTTCTCCGGGAGCCAGTTTGCTCTTTTCAAAATATGACCGGACTCATTCGGATGTGTCTGTAAGTCTTTATTATGGAGGGAATTACTTAAACCGTTCGGATTTGCTGGATATAACGATTTATTATGAGGAAGGGGAAAAAATCAATAATCTTTTCCGTCCGTCAAAAGATAATGCTTTCTGTCAGTATTCATCGGTTCTGATAAGAAATAATCCGGTTGCATTTACGGTAGATGCAGCATTTTCAGATAATACAAAGGGGTATTATTGTGTGAAGTATGCGCTGGCGTCGGGTAAAATTCAGCAATATTCCTTATTTGAAGGCAGAGGGAACTGGCAGGATACACTTCGTTGGTCTCATCTTCCGGCTTTGAGGAATAGGTGTGCGTTGATTCAGGGTAATATGGTATTATCTTCTGAAATTTATTGTAAACAGGTTTGTATGGGTGGAGCGACTATGCATATTACCCGGGACGGCTGTCTGAGTACGGAAGAGCTGCAGTTGTATAATACGGAGCTGGTATCTCAAGGCCGGATGAAGATAAATGGACGTATTAAGCTACAGAAAAAGCTGGAAGAAACCGGGAAATGGTATTTTGTCTCATTCCCTTTTAATGTATATCCGGACAATGTGGGAGAAGGCCTTGAGCAGAAAGATGGGATACCTAATGCAGGTGGAAATTTCTTTTATGTCCAGCGATATGATGGGGAAAGAAGGGCGAATAGTAACCTGGCTTCCGGTAATTGGGAGGTCCTGTCTGTTATAACTTCTCCGGAAACCCCGTTGTTTGAAAAGAATAAAGGATATTTAATAGCTTTGGATGAGAAAGCGGATAGCAAGATTCTTACTGTTTTTTCCGAACCGGGTGAAATTCCGGATGATTTTGCAAAGAATGGTATTATTCCGGTGGATATCCCGGTTTCTACAGGAGAAGCAAAACCGGAAAATTACGGTTGGTATCTTTGTGGAAATCCTTTTCCGGCTCCTCTGTCTCTTTCCCGGATACGGAATAATCCGGCTTTGGATGGTTATATATATGTGTATGAGGGTAATCAGTATAAGGCATATCCGGTAGGAAGTAATTACGCTCTTCCCTCTTTTGCTGCGTTTTTTGTAAAAGCATCTGCCGGGACTCAATTAGAGGTGATTAATCTTGATACATCTGATGAAAATGTTTTGTTACAATTGGCTTCTCCGCTAAGCTCGATGAAGATGGAACCGCTTTCAGTTATGAATACTTCTGCTTCGGAAGAGATGAAGGAAAGTGGAGTATCGAGTTTCGTCAGAGATAATACTGTTTATATAAACCGGGGTAAAGGGAATGGTTATGTCCGTTTATTTAATCTTGCCGGAAGCTGTCTGTTTACACAAGCAATAGGGGAAGGAAGCCAGTCTGTGCCATTAACTTGCCCCTCCGGTATCTATATTGTTGAGGTTGTATCAGGAGAATATAAAGCGCGATATAAAACTGTAATATCCAGATAAAAAATGATTTACTAACATTCCTTATAAGTTTTGAGCAGGAAGGTATACAATATTTTTCCTAAGTTTGCGCCCCGTTTAAATGTTAAAAGCATGAAAAGAATTAATATTACTACAGTAGTCTTATTGATTTATCTAGTCGTTATATCCATAATCGGCTGGCCGGGTAAATATGTCCAGCCGGATTATGTGAAATATTTTTGTACGATAGGTATTACTCTTGTTATTATTTTCTTTTTGCGTTTTATACAGATAAAACGTTTTAAGATGCGTGAAAAGGCTAAAAAAGAAAAAGAGTAAAGAAGATTGAGGCTATCCGTGAATCTGTATAAGAAAAAAAAATCCGCATCTGCTATTGTTCCAAAAACAGAGGTTTTAGTGTTAATACCTTTCTTATGTTTTTTCCAAACCATAGTTATGATTTTCCAAAACCATAGTTATGATTTGGGAAAAACATAACTATGAGGCTATCGTACACACAAATCTAAATCCACTTCCGGGAATTATTTATTTTTCATGAACAAAGCTATATTTCTACAAAAGAAGTAGGACTTTTGTATAGAAAAAAAGCAGGTCTTTTAGAGCTAATGATGACTTTCATTTATGTATTTCATAAAAAATATATCGTTTTTCGATAAAAACATTTGGAGATATAAAATATAATATATTCTTTTGCATATCGAAAAACGATAAATAATATCTGCAAAACAAAATAACAACTCTATGAAGACAAGATTAAATATACTGACATATCTGATACTTCTGGCTTTCGGATTACAAATGGGATATTCGCTTTTCTATTCCTGGAGTGATATTTCTTCTTCTTTCCGGAGAGGATATGAAAAAGCAGACAGATTTTCGGAGAAAAGATTTGAATCCGGTAAAAAACAAAACAAGGATGAATCTCTGAACAGCCATTGGCTGACTTTGCGGAAGAACGAAGCAGGTCCGGCTCTTATCGATTCAGTATATAATGCAAAGACCGGTAAATATGCTCCGGCTAGCATAACGGGTGTATTGGTAGAAATACCGGAGAAAGGAACTACCGGTTATTCTATATTGATATGCATGCTTGGAATGTTTTTGCTTCCAACGATAATTGTTTTGGTGATTCTGTTTCTCAAATTGATAAATTCGGTTAAATCAGCCGCAATATTTACGTATGCAAATATTTGGCGTTTGAGAGGAATGGGAATTTGTCTGCTTATTTTGGGATCTGTATCTGTATTGGGAAATTATGCAGGGTGGCTTACTGCTACTTCTTTAATAGATATTCCGGGATACCGGATAACATCTCAGGATATTATTGAATTTTCTTGGTTTATTAATGCGGCGGTTTTGTTTCTTGCTGCTGAGATTTTCGCCATGGGATTAAGAATGAAAGAAGAACAGGAATTAACAATATAAATACATAAAATAGTATGAAACAGTTTTTTAAAACAGTATTTGCCTCCACTTTCGGAGTGCTGATAGCAGTGGGTATTCTGGGACTTTGTTCCTTTTTCATGATTGTAGGCATTGCTGCCAGTGCCGGAGGTTCGTCTGAGTATGTACCGGAAAAGAATGCAGTCTTTAAACTGTCTTTATCAGGTACATTGGTGGAACAGGCAGTTAAAAATCCATTTTCCGAATTGATGGGTGAGAGTAGTAGCCAAGTCGCTGTTCAGGATGTGATTAAGGCAATTCGTCGTGCTAAAACAAATGAAAATATAAAAGGAATCTATATAGAAGCCGGTTCCTTATCAGGGGGCTTTGCCAGTTTGGAGGCTATCCGTCGTGAATTGCAGGATTTTAAAGAAAGCGGAAAGTTTATAGTTTCTTATGGAGATTCTTATACACAAGGAAGCTACTACCTATGCAGTGTTGCCGATTCCGTTTTTCTGAATCCGCAAGGAAGTGTATCGCTTGTTGGTCTTGCTTCACAGGGCATATTTTATACAGGCCTTGCCGAAAAAATCGGGGTGGAACATTATATCTTTAAGGTAGGAACTTATAAAAGCGCAGTAGAACCGTATTTCCTGAAAAAGTTTAGTGATGCTAACCGTGAGCAGCTAACAGCTTTATTGGGTAGCGTGTGGGGTAATATTACTTCTGCAATTGAGGGTAGTCGCGCTATTTCTTCCGATGAATTGAATCGTTATATGAATGAAGGCTTGGCAATGGGACAGGCTTCTAATGCTATCGACAGTAAACTGGCTGACGGGCTCCGTTATCGTTATGAAGTGGAAAATACGGTAAAAGAAATGGCAGGGCAGGATGCTGATGGCAAGTTGAAAACTGCGGATGTGGATAAAGTAGCTTCCATTAAAGTAAAAGAAAAAGAAAATAAGGATAAGATTACAGTTTTGTATGCGGAAGGTGAAATCAGAGAGGATGAATCTTCTTCTCCTTTCAGTGCGGATGAGCAGGTTATTTCAGAGGAAATGGCAAAAAAACTGCGTAAGTTGAAAGATGACGATAACGTGAAAGCTGTTGTATTCCGTGTAAACTCTCCGGGTGGCAGTGCTTATCTTTCTGAACAAATATGGAAAGAGGTTGTAGAGTTGAAGGCAAAGAAGCCAATTGTAGTGTCTATGGGAAATTATGCGGCTTCCGGTGGATATTATATTTCCTGTGCTGCAAATAAGATTGTTGCAGAACGTACGACCCTGACCGGTTCAATCGGTGTATTTGGTGTATTTCGTAATTTTACCGGAACCTTTGAGAAATTGGGTGTGACAACAGATATTGTAAAAACAAATACGTTTGCCGATTTAGGCGATATAAGCCGTCCGATGCGTGAAGATGAAAAGGCATTGATACAGCGTAGCATAGAGCAAACTTATGATTTGTTCCTGACGCGTTGTGCCGATGGCCGTGGCATGACAAAAGCGGAGATCGATTCTATCGGGCAAGGACGTGTATGGACAGGCGAACAGGCTTTGGAAAGAGGTTTGGTTGACCAGTTGGGAGGTATGGATGTGGCAATTAAGGAGGCTGCGACTTTAGCGAATTTAACGGATTATTCCGTAACGGTTGCTGATGGTCCGAAAGATTTCTTTACTAAGTTCCTAGAAAAGAAAATGGACGGAGTAAAAGTATCCATGGTAAAATCTGTGTTGGGTGAAGAACAGTTCAAGTTGTTCTCTACTATCCGGCAGGCAGAAACCGAATCCGGTATCATTGCTCGTATACCGTTTACTGTTAGTGGATTATAAGCGTTAATAATTCATGCGATGAAGAAACAATTGAATATAATCTGTATACTGGTATTCCTTAGCTTGGGCTTTTCTTTGCTTCCCCATATTTATGCAATGGGCACAGGTTTTGTCGCTGGTTTTAAAGAAGGTTGGAATGAAACAAGGGTATTGAAAAGAGGCCTGTCGGAAACAACTCATAGAAGTCCTGTAGAATTGTTTTTAATGCCTGATTTTGGTGGTAATGTAATTCAGTTGGAGAATCTTAAAACAGGAAAGATGCTGGATGTGCAGATGGTCAGTGCTATCGTATGGACGGACCAGAATGCACAAGGTATTCCGAGTTTTATATTTGCTATTCTGGAGTTTATTTATATTGTTACCATTGTCTGGGCCGTCATCAGTTTTTATAAATTGATAAACACGATCAACCACCAGATTATATTCGATTGGATTAATGTCCGCCGGTTAAATAAATTGGGAATACTATTGTTGATTTCTGCTGTCATAGTAATAATAATCAATTTGTTGAATTATTATTCGGTGGCAGAAGATATTGCCCTGGATGGCCATTCAATGAATTTCTTTGAAGTGTTTAACACGATTAATTTGATATTGGGCTTGATAGCCCTTTTGGTAGGCCGTATATTCGCTATGGGTATTCGCTTGCGTGAGGAACAGGAGTTGACTATCTAAAAAAAGGAATAAAAAAGATATGGCTATAATTGTAAATTTGGATGTGATGATGGCGAAACGGAAAATCTCGCTGGGAGAACTGGCGGAACGTATCGACATTACACCAGCGAACCTGTCTATTTTAAAGACAGGGAAAGCGAAAGCCATACGCTTCTCCACCCTCGAAGCAATTTGTAAGGAACTGGATTGTCAACCGGGGGATATATTAGAGTTTAAAGACGGAGATTAAGATTATCAGGCATATAAATAGTCTGATGGCTTACAATTTGTAAGTGAGTGTGTGGCGTTATTGTTGTAAAAATATTTTTGTAGTGTTAAATATGGTGTATTTTGTGACTATTTGTAATGATAGTATTGCTTAATATGGATAAAACGACTACTTTTGCGCGACATTTTGAAATGAGCAACTCTCATAATACTTTTTTATAATATTTCATAGACACATAGAAAAGGCACGAATAACAAAAGACGTGAGTCCCTGTTATTAGTGCCTTTCTTCTTTTTACTTACAGATTGACAGTTACTCTGTGGAATTACAGGAATAACTGTCTTATTTCTATTGTATCCTCAAGTTATTTGATGATTTTTTCCAGTTCGGATAAATTCTTTGCAACATCTTCATCCGTCAACTCGTAGTTCGTTAAGTCTCCCGACAAATACTGGTCGTAAGCAGCCATATCTATCAATCCGTGTCCGGACAGGTTAAATAAGATTGTACGAGGTGTTCCTTCTATTTTAGCTTGTTCAGCCTCACGGATGGCAGCAGCAATAGCATGTGCTGACTCTGGTGCAGGGATAATACCTTCACTTTGCGCAAATAAAGTTGCTGCTTTAAAAGTATCGAGCTGTTTGATGTCCACAGCTTCCATCAATTGATCTTTCATCAACTGGCTAACGATTGAACCTGCACCATGATAACGTAAACCACCTGCATGAATATTGGCAGGAGCAAAATTGTGTCCTAATGTAAACATCGGAATCAATGGTGTATAGCCTGCTTCATCACCGAAGTCATATTGGAATTGTCCGCGTGTCAGTTTCGGGCAGGAAGCGGGTTCGGCAGCAACGATGCGGACATTCTTGCCTTCTGTCAGTTTATGACGGATGAAAGGGAATGATATTCCAGAAAAATTGGAACCGCCACCAAAGCAACCGATTACTACATCCGGATATTCCCCGGCCATTTCCATCTGCTTTTCTGCTTCCAGCCCAATTACTGTTTGGTGCAACATAACATGGTTCAATACGCTGCCTAATGTATATTTACAGTTAGGTGTCTGCATTGCCAATTCTACAGCTTCGGAAATGGCAGTTCCCAGACTGCCCTGATAATTCGGATGGTCTGTCAGGATTTTACGCCCTGCTTTGGTACTCATACTTGGAGAAGCAACGACTTGTGCCCCGAATGTTTGCATGATAGAGCGGCGGTAGGGTTTTTGATGATAGCTGACTTTTACCATATAAACAGCCAGTTCCAATCCGAAAGCTTTCGCAGCATAGGATAAAGCGGCACCCCATTGGCCCGCCCCTGTTTCCGTTGTAATATTCGTTACCCCTTCCTGTTTGCAGTAATAAGCCTGTGCAAGGGCGGAATTAAGTTTGTGGGAACCGATAGGGCTTACACTTTCATTCTTGAAGTAGATATGTGCAGGCGTATCCAATGCTTTTTCGAGTCCGGTTGCACGAACCAGAGGAGTAGGACGCCATACCTTATATAATTCACGAACTTCTTCCGGAATTTCAATCCAGGCGTCAGTCGTATTCATTTCCTGATGAGAAACTGCTTTTGAAAATAAAGGATACAAATCTTCCTCTTTGAGGGGTTGCTTGGTCTGCGGGTTCAAAATAGGAAGAGGTTTGTTGGTCATATCGGCAACAACATTATACCATGCCGTGGGAATGTCCTTCTCCTGCAATAAGAATTTTTTAGTACTCATGATTTATATCTGTAGTTTACAAAATTAATCTTTTTAATGATTAAGGCTTACAACCTGGAAGCAAAGGAACAAATAATATTTCTTTCTTCAAATGGAATAGGTGAAAATATATACCTTTGCCACCTCAAATACGGGAAATCGATAATTAATGATAAAATGAAAAAACTATTGGTATTTCTGATTGCATTTTGGGCTATGTCAGAAGTTTCGGCACAGAAAAAGAACTTTACTTACAAGTTTTACGGGTTCATAAGAGGAGATTTATTTTATAATACACGTGCGAATATGGCACCTGTCGACGGGAATTTTTATTTGTATCCGTTAGATAAGAAGCCGGATGCAGACGGTAAAGATTTGAATGCGGGTCCTAATGGCAGTTTTTATACGTTTACTACCCGGCTCGGCTTGGATTTGACAGGTCCCAATATAGGTACGGCACGCACTTCTGCTAAAGTGGAAACAGATTTCGGGGGCTTTTCCGCAAGTACTACAATGTTGCGTATCCGGCAGGCTTATGTGGCACTCGATTGGGATAAAAGTAATCTGTTGATTGGGCAAACCTGGCATCCTTTGTTCGGTTCTGTAATGCCGGATATTTTGAATCTTTCTACTGGTGCGCCTTTCCAGCCATTCAATCGCAGCCCGCAAATCCGTTACCAGTATAAAACAGGCAAAGTTAAGCTGACAGCATCCGCACTTTGGCAATTACAATATTTATCGAGTGGTCCGAAAGGGATGAGCGAGGAGTACATCAAAAATAGTTGTGTGCCTGAATTTTATATAGGAGCTGATTATACATCTTCCAATGGTTGGTTGGCTGGTGCCGGGGTTCATCTAATTTCATTAAAACCTCGTACTTCTTCTGAATGGAATGGGCAAGAATATAAGGTAAATGAGCGTATGACTACCACTTCTTATGAAGTCCATTTTAAATATACCGGACGAAACTATGCTTTTGCCGCAAAAAGCCTGATGGCTTCTTGTCTTGACCAGACCGCATTGATAGGTGGTTATGGCATCAGTGCCATTCATCTGGAAAATGGGGAACAGGAATATACCCCATACCGTCATTCTACAACCTGGGTTAATTTTACATACGGAACAAAATGGAAAGGCCATCTCTTTGCCGGATATACTAAAAATATGGGAACGACAAAAGCTCTGGCTTCTACAACGAAATACGGCATGGGATTGGATATAGATCAATTACTTTCCGTGAATGTCGCATTTTCTTATAATTTGCCACACTGGCAGTTTGGTATGGAATATAATCCGGCTACGGCCTGGTATGGTTCAACCAATATGGAAAATGGGAAGGTTACCGATACACATGCTGTAACTAATCACCGCATTCTTGCCTTGGTAATGTATTATTTTTGATGCATTTTATGCACAGGAAAGTTATTGACCGTTCTACCTGAGAAGGTAGGGCGGTTTTGTTGTTTTAAGCCCTTTTTAGTGTGTCAAAATGTTTGTGTTTTGTTTGAATTGGCGGTATTTTGACAGAATAAAACCTTTTTTGTTGACGTGTTAGATGCGGATGAATGGTTTTTTAGGGAAAACCGGGCTTTTTTTCAGGCAAAAAGGGACTATTTTCGCACTATCCGGTACCTTTTTTCATTTACTCTGGGGGTATTTTCAATTAGTACCGCTACTAATTCCAACTACTTGCGGACCAAAATCCAGTAATCCGCGCGGATAAAACACCTATATTTCGATTTCAAAACATGTATGTTTCGATTTTAAAGCATATATGTCCTGTTTTTAGATGTTATTGGGCATGGATGCGGCTCTGGAATGATTGAAAAACCGAACCTGATGCGGATGTTAAAAAGATTGTTATTCCCAGGAACACGTAATAATATGATTTGACGCGGATGACGCGAATAAACGCGGATTAAGAAATACAATGCCTGTATTAATCTGCGTTTATTCGCGTCATCCGCGTCGAGAAACAATTTCCGTGTCCTATCATTTCGTAATTATAAATCCATCGGCGTGAACAAATGGACAAACCTTAACCTTTCGAGAGTGGCGTATTTGCAACGCTTTCCGTACCTGCCTTCATATAATCCGCGTATGCATGGGGTATTTTGTCATTTTGATAGTTGGGTCTCTATTCTGATTAGTAATGGCCGATTAATCAATTTCATGATAAATTGTTACCTTTGCGCAAAATTTAAATAGATGAGACGATTAACTGTACTGTTGTGTTTTTTCCTGTGCACATTGTTGAGTGCTGTTTATGCACAAAAAAAGAAATTTTCTTATAAGTTTTATGGGCAGGTCCGGGGAGATTTGTTTTATAATTCCCGTTCTAACGCTGAAATAGTAGATGGATTATTTCATCTTTATCCGAAAGATATTGCTCCGGATGCTGATGGTAAAGATTTGAATGCACGTCCGGACGGGAGTTTTTATCTGTTATATTCCCGTTTAGGATTGGATGTCAGCGGACCGAATATCGGTAAAGCAAAGAGTTCTGCGAAGATAGAATTGGATTTTCGTGGTTCCGGAAGTAATTTTGCTCTATTCCGTATCCGCCATGCTTATGTAAATCTGGATTGGGGAAAATCTGCCGTATTGATAGGGCAGACTTGGCACCCTTTATTCGGGGATGTTTATCCGCAAATGTTGAATTTGTCTACCGGAGCTCCATTCAATCTGTTTAACAGAAGTCCGATGCTTCGTTACCGTTATACGAACAGTGGTTGGCAGTTGACTGCAGCGGCTATCTGGCAGTTGCAATATTTATCTGCGGGCCCTAACGGGAAGAGTGAGGAATATATAAAGAATAGTTGTATCCCTGAATTTTTTGTAGGAGCGGATTATAAAGGGAATAATTGGGTTGCCGGTGCTGGAATGGAAGTTCTTTCATTAAAACCGCGTACGCAGTCGACGGTGGGACAGAGTGTTTATAAAGTAAATGAACGGATTACTTCTCTTTCGTTTGAGGCTCATGCAAAATATACGAACAATGACTGGATGGTTTCTGCCAAAACAATGCTTGCCTCTAACCTGACACAAGGGTGTATGTTGGGAGGATATGGGGTTACTGCCATTGATGCCCGTACCGGGGAGCAGGAATATACTCCTTTCCGTCACTCTACTACTTGGATAAATGTTGTGTATGGAAAGAAATGGCAACCGGGCTTATTTGTCGGTTATTTGAAAAATTTGGGAACAAGCAAAGCGCTGGTCGGTTCAACTTATGGGGTTGGTTTGGATGTGGATCAAGTGTTTACAACGAATGTTCAACTGTCTTATTGTTTGCCTCACTGGAAGATTGGAATGGAATATAGCCCTTCCGTTGCCTGGTATGGTGATATGAATAAAGGCAATGGGAAAATTGTAAATACCCATTCTGTAACGAACCACCGTATATTAGGGGTTGTAATGTATATGTTCTGATGAAAGTTCTGATAATAGGAGCAAATGGTTTTGTAGGCAGGCGGATATTGAATACATTATCCGGAAAGGATGGATATATGGTGACAGCTTGTTCTTTTCATCCGGATATTTGTCCGGATGAAAGTTATCAGTATATACAGGCAGATATAAATGACTATCCGGCAATTAAAAAGCTGTTTGATATAGTTTCTCCGGAGGTTGTTATTAACTGTTCCGCTCTCTCTGTTCCTGATTATTGCGAAAAACATCCGGATGAAGCCGATGCCATAAATATGAAGGCGGTAGCGCATTTGGCATGTTGCTGTGAAAAAGCCGGTAGCCGCTTTATCCATTTATCTACGGATTTTGTGTTTGACGGTAAAGAAGATAAACTTTATACGGAAACCGATATTCCG
This sequence comes from Parabacteroides sp., assembly GCA_019417325.1. Lineage (GTDB taxonomy): Bacteria > Bacteroidota > Bacteroidia > Bacteroidales > Tannerellaceae > Parabacteroides. The sequence goes on from DXVO01000007.1 coordinate 21,711, forward strand.
GCTCCGGTTAACTATTACGGAGTCTCCAAATATAAAGGGGAGTTAGCGGTTGCAAGGGAATGTTGCAATTATGCAATAGTCCGTGTAGTCGTTGTTTATGGCAAATCCTTGCCTGGGCAACATGGCAATATTCTCCAATTGGTAAAAAACCGTTTGGAAGCCGGACAGGAAATACGCGTAGTATCCGACCAATACCGTACTCCGACTTATGTAGGTGATGTGGCCGATGGAGTGGAACGCTTGATGCACCATAATGCGAGTGGCATCTGGCATATCTGTGGAAAAGAATATGTTTCGATAGCAGATATGGCTTACCGGGTGGCTGATTATTTCAATTTAGACCGTTCTTTAATACATCCGGTTTCTACTAAAGAAATGAATGAAACCACTCTGCGCCCCCAGTATAGCGGGCTAAGTATAGAAAAGGCGCAGAATGAATTGGACTATTCTCCCCATAGCCTGACAGAAGGTATGAGGAATATGGCTTAGAATCTCCAGCCGAGATTGATTTGCACAACGCTGTTTTTATAGTTTTCTCCGAAAATATTCTTATAGTCTTTGGTGAAAGTATTCGTTAAGCCGATGTTGTAGTTTGCTGAAATCATCATGCCCCATGCAAATTGATAACCAACACCTAACCCTAATGAAAAGTCAAAAGTCTTTGCATAATCTTTAAAGGAGAAAGTATTCAGTTTGCTTCTTACGTTAAATCCGAACTGAGGGCCGGCAAAGATATATAAACCATTATATACATAGCCTTTAGCATAGATTGGAATATTGATGTAGTCACTGTAGAAGTAGTTGCCTACATCTCCTTTATTTCCCTGCATGGAATAGTATACTCCCGGTTCAATTGCAAAATGTTTGGTCAGCATAAATTCCCCTGCGACTCCGATGTTGATACCCGGTTTAATACTTGCTCCGCTATTTGTCATATTAGCCAGATTTAAACCGATTTTAGGAATGAAATGAAATTCCTGAGCGCTAACCTGGAGCGTTACGAACATACACAATAAAAAAAGAATCTTTTTCATATTTGTTTCATTGATTACTGATTTCTATTTAACATCAAAAATTAAAAAGATGTTGCAAATAAACAGTAAATTAAATGAATGTACAAGAATTATTTGCAGAATGTTTCGGCAGGGAAGAGGTTTGTTATTTTTGCAGGGTTAGTTCTATTACATAATCTATGTCCGTAGGCACTTCATTGAATTTCAGCAACACGCCTTCTTTGTCTTGCGAGAACTTAACTGCGGATTTGTTTTTGAACAAAATAGCTTTCTTTACTTTTTTCCCTGTAACAGGTAGATAAAGTCCGTCATCTTGCAAGTTCAAAACATGAACATACATTTTATCTCCCTTTTCGGTTGTTACTCCCCAGTCGCGTGTCGTTACACATCTTATATGTAAGCAGCGAAAGAAGAATCAGATAGATGGAAGAAGAAAGCCAAATTAAAGCCTGAATAATGGAGATTAAGATAAAAGAAAGCAGCCGTAAAAGTCTTTCAATGACTTTTACGGCTGCTAATGTCTATTTTAAAAGAATGATTATCCGATATTTTTTACTTTTACCAGATATTCTGCAATCTGAACGGCATTCAGGGCTGCACCTTTCTTGATTTGGTCGCTTACAGTCCAGAAAGTCAAACCATTCGGATTCGTAATATCTTTGCGGATACGTCCTACGTAAACAGGATCTTTTCCTGCAATGAACAGAGGCATCGGATAGTCTTTCTTTGCCGGTTCATCCTGTAGGATAACACCTTCGGCTTCAGCAAATGCTTTACGTGCTTCTTCCACACTGATTGGATGTTCTGTTTCTACCCAAGTGGCCTCACTGTGGGCACGCATTACCGGAACACGAACACAAGTGGCACTCACTTCAATATCGGAGTGCATGATTTTACGTGTTTCGTTGTACATTTTCATTTCTTCCTTCGTATAACCGTTGTCAGTAAATACATCTACGTGAGGAATAACGTTATATGCAAGCTGGTAAGCAAACTTTTCTACTGTAGGTTCTTCGCCTTTCAGCAATTGTTCATATTGTTTTATCAATTCAGCCATAGCTGTTGCACCTGCACCGCTGGCTGCCTGATAAGTAGATACGTGTACGCGCTTGATGTGCGACAGTTTTTCGATTGCCTTCAATGCAACTACCATCTGGATAGTTGTACAGTTCGGATTGGCAATGATACCGCGCGGACGATTCAGTGCATCTTCCGGATTTACTTCGGGAACTACCAGAGGCACATCGTTTTCCATACGGAATGCGCTGGAATTATCAATCATTACAGTACCATGTTTAGTGATGGTTTCTGCAAATTCGACTGATGTACTACCGCCGGCGGAAACAAAAGCAACATCGATTCCCTTAAAGTCGTCGTTGTGCTTAAGTTCCTTAACGGTATACTGTTTACCACGGAAGGTATAAACACGTCCGGCACTGCGTGATGAGCCAAAAAGCACCAGCTCATCCATCGGGAAGTTTCTCTCGTCGAGCACACGCAGGAATTCCTGTCCTACAGCTCCACTGACTCCAACAATTGCTACTTTCATTTTGAGCACTAATTAATTTGTTTATTGAAAAAATGTAATAATTTTACCAGGCATTAAAGCAAGCTTTATTTATGCCTCAACGCTGTGGCGTGCAAAGATATACAATTTATAAACAAAACCGTAAAACTATGAAACAAATCATTCTATTTTTCTTTGTATTCCTGCCTTTTTGTCTATATTCACAGGTAATTGAAACATTTGATGGACCGGATATTCCTGAAATCTGGATAGGAAAAGACCGGGATAAATTTGCAATCAATCCGGATGGGCGTCTTCAGTTAAATATACAGCCTGCAGCATCCGGCGATGCTTCTATCGGTTTGAATCTGCTGTATGCTTCTGATATGCAGTGGGAGTTTGATGTGCAGATGGGAAATGTTCCCAGCGATAAAAATGCCTTATACGTGTATCTTTATCAGGAAAAAGAAAAATTCTATTATGTGAGAATCGGATATTCCGGGGGGAATAAGTTAGGATTATGCCGTAACGGAAACAGGGATATGTTTGAACGGCTACCCAATAATTATAAAAAGGATTCGTGGGTCCATATCAAGGTAACCCTGAAAGAAAATAAGTATTGGACGATGTATAGCCGTCAGCATGCGGATTCTTATTATGTGGAGGAAGGACATTGCACTTATCCCGTATCCCCGGTAGAGAAAGGACAATTCCTTTTCAAATTTGTTTATACAAGGGAACGCAGCCGTTTGTTTAGTATCGATAATGTAAAAATACAATATGAGATAACGCCAACCGATACAACCCTTCCTGAAACATCTGAGCCGTCTCCGGAAACGCTTCCCCAATTGACGGAAATCAAGGTGTTGTCTGTATCCGCACTTCAGTTTGTTTTTGATAAACCGGTAAATATAACGGACGCTGTGTTCTCTGTTTCCGGCATAGGGGAAGTAACCGGGAAAACCTACTCGGATGAGACGCAAACAAAAGTGGATGTCTTTTTTAATGAGGAATTGCAGATAGGTTCTGCTTATACGGTTTCATATGCTGGTATTTCGGATTTGTCTGGTAATAAACTATCCTCTTTTTCCCAGGAATTGGTTTTGGAAGAGCATGGGGGAGAAGATGATAAAGAAGAAGGTCCGGATGATTCGGGGAATAGCTCGTCCGGCGTTCTATTGATAAATGAAATTATGGCAGACCCAAAAGGTTTGGAGGAGTTACCCGAAACGGAATATGTAGAATTGTATAATACGGAAAATAAAGAGGTCTTCCTTACCGGATGGCAATTCTCTTATGGAGGAAAAGCTAAACCGGTTGGCAATATTCGTGTTCCTGCACAGGGGTATGCTGTTCTTTATCGTTCAGGAAGAGATATCGAAGTGGACGTAACCGGGGTTGCTGTTCCTTTGGATAATTTTCCGTCCGCTTTGGCAAATACAGGAAAAGAATTACAGTTAATAGATGCCGGTGGGAAAGTGGTGGATAAAGTCACTTATGCAAAAGCTACTCCAGCCTGCTCATGGGAACGTTCCGGAAATAAATGGGAACTGTCAAAAGACCCAAGGGGAGGTACGCCGGGATCAAAAAATAGTATTTCGGGAACAGTGCCGGATGAACCATCAAAACCGGATATCCCTGATGAACCAGATGATCCGGATGAACCCGATACTTCTCCTGTGGAACCGGTAGCCGGGACAGTTTTGCCTGGCGAGCTTATATTTAATGAACTTCTTCCGGAACCTTTTACCGGAGGAAGCGAGTATATAGAGTTGTATAACCGTTCGGAGCATACTTTGCCGGCATCAATACTTTCTGTTGCAGTAAGAAAGGGGGATGGGATACTTGGAACCCGTTATCCTCTTTCATCCGTTTCTGTTCCTGTTGTAGCAGGAGGATATGTGTTATTGACAAAAAGTATGGAAGGAGTAACTTCTTTTTACGGAACGCCTTCTCCGGAAAACTTGTTTGAAATAGCAAAGTTGCCGGTTCTTGCCAATACATCTTCTACAGTCGTATTGATACGAACAGAGGATAATGTGGTAATAGATGAGATTTCTTATTCTTCCAAATGGCATGCATCTTCCATAAAAGATAAAAAAGGAGTGGCTTTGGAACGTATTGACCCGGAAAAGGAAACACAGGACCCGGCAAACTGGACTTCCGCATTGGAAGCTGATGGATATGGAACCCCTGGTTTCCAAAACTCCCAATATGCTGAATCGATGATGGAGAATGGGGAACCCACAGGTATGGAAGCACCTGCATATAAAGAAGAAGAGGACAGTTACCGGGTTTCGTTCCTGTTGGATAAGTCCGGTTATAATTGCCGTGCACAAGTGTTCGACTACTCAGGAAGGTTGGCTGCGGAAATAGCCAATCATGAGGCATTGGGGATTTCCGGTGAGTTATTGTGGGACGGATGCGGGATAGAAGGTAATCGTCTGCTTCCTGGTGTTTATATTTTTTATGCTACGGTTTATCATCCCGAAGGAGAAAAGTTTACGGTTAAAAAAGCCTTTCTTGTTCATTAAATGTAGGGAAACCTATTTCGCATTTAAACTTTCACTAATTTTGCAGGCTCATAAAACTAAAATTAGAATGAAACCTACATTATCAACAGCTTCTACCCTGGTGATGCATAGAGAGATAAAAGATTATCTGATGATTGCTTTGGGGATGGTCCTTTATGGTATCGGATGGACCGTTTTTTTGTTGCCTAATGACATTACAACCGGTGGCGTACCGGGTATTGCCTCTATTGTTTATTTTGCAACGGGCTTGCCGGTGCAGTATGTGTATTTTGGTATTAATGCATTTCTATTGTTGCTTTCTTTGAAAGTATTGGGCTGGAAGTTCAGTGTGAAAACGATTTATGCTGTATTTGTCCTGACCTTTTTCCTTTCAGTGATACAGAAAGTAACGGCAGGTTTATCCCTTTTGCAAGACCAGCCGTTTATGGCTTGTGTGCTCGGAGCTTCTTTCTGTGGTAGTGGTATCGGGATTGCATTCTCGGCGAATGGCAGTACCGGTGGAACCGATATTATCGCGGCTATTATCAATAAATATCGTGATATAACGCTGGGACGTGTTATTATGATTTGTGATATGATTATTATTACCTCCAGCTACTTTGTATTGAAGGACTGGGAAAAGGTTGTGTATGGTTTTGTTACGCTTTATGTTAGTAGTTTTGTGTTGGACCAGATTGTAAACAGTGCCCGTCAGTCTGTCCAGTTCTTTATCATATCGAAGAAATATCAGGAAATAGGACGTGAGATAAACGCTTTACATCGTGGGGTTACGGTTATTGATGCAACCGGATTATATACCGGTCAGGAACAGAAAATTATGTTTGTCCTGGCAAAAAAACGCCAGTCGACTACTATTTTCCGTATTATTAATGATATCGACCCGAGTGCATTTGTTTCACAGAGCGCAGTTATTGGGGTTTATGGAGAAGGATTCGACCATTTTAAGATGAAGAAAAAGAGTTGAATCTACTTTTGGCTTGACCCAAAAGTAGACAAATGGTCAAGGCTGCCCGCTGAAACCTTTATAGGAAGCTATGCTTTAGGGATTGCCGATGCCGCCAGTTAAAGAAAAGGCGGCATCGGTGATTTTTGTATAATACGGGATGTGAAGGCTCAGATTATGTTTCATATCGAATCGCAGTCTGAATTGCAAAGATGGCTTCAAATCTTCATAACTGTATTGATTGCAATACATTACCTTTTGTATCAAGAACTTTAAGAGTCATAGACTTTCCTTTTTTTGATAAAATCATGACTGTCGCATTCTCCGGCCGGTTTCCTCCTCCAATGACTACAGGAAAATTATTCTCTTTTGAACCTTTGGGCCAATAAGCGAAACGATGTGTGTGCGCATTAATACTTATATCAAATGGAGCTTCTGCTAATAGGTCTCCCCATAATTCCAAGCAAGGAAGATAACTCTTTTCCGACATGCCATAAAGAGGAATATGATGTAATAAAACTCTTTTAGCTGCTTTCTTGTACTTCTTGTTTGCTAATTCCTCTTGAAGAAACTTCGCTTGTTCCTTCCGGAAACCATCGAAATCATTCAGATTATAATATACCCACGTCGAATCAGGTTTATCTTCGCCACAGTCAAGAACAACAAAGCGGGTATCACCCCAATTAAATGCCCCATAAGTTTTATTTCCTACATAATCAAAAATATTCCTCAACTGAATTGAATAGGTGTTACGTATTTCGTGATTTCCCCGGAAATAGAAAACAGGTACGGTTTCTGCTTTTACTTTTTCATTCAAATAAGATAGGAAATATACGGCTTCCGTTTCGTTTCTAGGATCGTCAATGCAGTCACCGTTAAACAAAACAAAGTCATAATCAGTCCCTTGAATTTGTTCTGTTAATAGATCCATGACCTCATTCTTTTTGTGCAAATCATTGAATATAAGAGCTGTGAAATCTGATGTATTAACGTCAGGTACCGTGAAAGAATAAATATCGGAATAAGCAGTTTCTCCAAATTCCTTTTTATATGCCTCATATAAAGTAATCTCCCTGGAACAAACTCTATAATAATAGGTTATTCCCGGCTTTAAATTATTCAAGCGAATCTTATGATGTTTATTGTTGCAAATGATCTGACCATCGACAATAGTTTCTTCACGTTCTTCCAAATTACGATCCAAACCATATTCGACCCAACTATTAACTGGCACATTGGTAAACCAGGAAATCGTAATTCCTCCGTCTAACGGATTTTGCAAATAGGGCTTCGTGCGAAAAATATCAGCTACATCTGCCTTTAATCTTACATCTACGAACAGTGGTAAATGATCCGAAGCGATAGGCTCATCATAAAGTACTTGACGATGTAACACAGAATATTGATTACCATTATTAAATCCGTAAATAAAATCAATACAACGATTCGGATTTTGTCCGGGAATCGTATTGTCTTTATAATTATTCAAAGGTATAAATTTCTTTTGCAAAGCATTTTGAGTAGGAGATCCTTGGACAGAATTCATATCTCCTGCCAAAAACAAAGGTTTATGTATATTTTTTAATGCATCAAATATAATGGGGACAGATAATACTTGATCTTCTTTTGTTAAAGAAAAATGAGAGCAACACATGACATATTTATCAAATTCTGCGATCAGTAATAAGCGACTTTCTTCTCTGCCGGGAAGAGGCAACATCCAATGACGTATAGGTTTTTCCTTTGAAAGTATACCGATGCCATACTTTCCCCCCTGATAGTCTATAGAAGGGCCATAGGTATAGAACATATGTGTACGATCTGACAGTTCCTTCAAAGCGAAGACTCCATTATTACGTATCGATGCACTGTCCAACTCCTGTACTGCTATCACATCCGGATTCACCCGATTCATTATGTCTGCTATGCGCTGATAGTCAATCACCTCGTCCATACCCCGGCAATTCCTTACATTATAAGACATAACACGGAGTGTGTTCTCTTCCTTAGGTTCAATTGTTTTTTGCGCATTTACTGTAAATAAACAGCCAAACAAATAAGCTAACAATAATATATTTTTTTTCATATCTATCATTTTTTGGAGGCTGTGTCAAAAAAGCTATTACTGAACACAGATGACGCAGAACACGCAGATTCTTTATAAAAAACTATTGTCTGCGTAAATCTGCGCTCTGTCTGCGTAGTCTGCGTTCCATAATATAGACTTTTGGCACATCCCCCTGTATTTATTTAATTATAGACCATCATTCCAACCTGTATTCTGTGTTAGATTGGGATTCAACAAACGTTCCTGGATAGGTATCGGATATAGATAATCTTTTTTCTCATCCCAAACTTTTTTAATATGAGGATTTATGATGATACATCCGGAATTACCATTTTCTAATGTAATATCACTATTAAGTTTTAAATATTGGATATTTTTCCCTTCTAAAACCGGTTTCTCATTTTCATAAATGCAAACATCAATATTTCCGTCTCCATCCAGATCAAAAGAGCCTAAACTTGGGAAATACATTCCCTTAAATTGTTCCATGAAAGTAGATCCTTCTTTCCAACGCATCATGTCATCCCAGCGATAGCTTTCCATTACCAGTTCTATCCTTCGTTCCCTACGAATCTCAAGAATCACACCCTTGTTACTTCCACTTACATGAGGATATTGCTTTTCCAAATAAGGATCCGGATTTGCATTAGCTTCAGCCATATTAATATTAGGCATATTTACCCGGTCCCTAAGTAGCTTGATTGATTTCTCTAAATCGGTTTGAGTCAATGAACCTAATTCGGCTTTAGCCTCTGCATAAATTAATAAGGCTTCCGCAAAACGGAATAAAGGCATGTCATTAATATCCTTTTGGTTCGTATCCCATTTACGTTCTGTGACAAACTTAATTAACTGATATCCTGTTACCGTAGAACCGAATTCTTGCACTAAAGTCTCAGTCTCACCAATCCTGGTATATCCGGGAGCGCGAACTGTTTGGCTCAAACGAGGGTCCCGGTTTTTCATCTCTTCTGTAAAAAACATAGTATTGTAGCCCGGTTGATCTGTAAAGCGTTTTCCGTCACGCATCAAATAACTGTTTACAAGTCGTTTCTCCAAGCCCGGACGTCCATAAGAGGCTGTCATTGTGTAATAATTCAAATTATGATATACCTGAAACTCATCACTGTATCCTCGCGCAAGAATAACCTCATCGGCAATCGCTTCATGAGAAGCGAAAAAATTTAAATAATCACTTTCCGGCTTTCCTGTATTGTAAATCTTGTATCCACTCTTCGTTATTAATTCATCCGCAGCAGCTACAGCTTCATTCAAGAAATGCTCATAGTCTGGCAAATTAAACTCGGTATGATATTTGCGAAAGGTCCCTTCATGCAAACAGATACAGGCTTTTAATGCTAATGCAGTCCAGTGAGTAATCTCATTCACTTTTTTCTCGGCGGGTAAATGCTCTATTGCATTATTAATATCCTCCAAAATGTTGTCCATAACTTCGGTTCGAGGGGTACGAGGTAACATCAAATTTTCTTCATCCTTATCGTTAATTGCATGGGTATACCAAGGTACATCGCCAAAGCGTTTTACTTTATCAAAATAAAAATAAGCTCTAAAAAAACGAGCTAACGCATCATAACGAAGTCTCGCAGCCTCATCTTTACATTTTGAGGAATTATCAAGATAGAAATTGATATTACGTAAATTTCCCCATTCCCAGCCTCCGCCACTGGTCGGAACAATTCGAGTTCCTCTCAGTTCATCTGCCAGATCCATCTTGATGATGTTATCTATTGCTTCGTTATAAACGCCTTCGGCATTAGGTAATGCATCATAAAACGAGTTTGTATAGAGCCGCAAATCATTTTCTGTATTAAAGAAAGTATTTGGAGATATAGCATCTAACGGATACTTTTCCATATCACATGCTGATAGGCTAAGTCCTATAGTCATTATATAGAGTAACTTCTTCATAAGAATAAACTTTTAATAGGTGGTTTAAAAAGTAATATCTAACCCGACAGAGAAAGTTTTTGATAAAGGATAACTTCGTCCGTTACTATCGGCGACCGGTTGTTCCGGATCAATATAATCTGTGACAAATGGAGTCCATGTAATCAGATTCTCACCACTGATATATAAACGGCAGTTCTGTACAAAAATCTTTTTCATCCACCGCTCCGGAAGAGTATAACCGATAACCAGGTTTTTCAAACGTAAATAGCCTATGTTTTGGATGTATTTATCATTTGGGTCTCTTAAGCATCCTCCGCTATTTAATGCGGTATAACCTCTTAACAGGGGGAAATACGCATCTGTATTCTCCGGGGTCCAAACCAAATCATTGAAATTCTTCGGAGTAAAAGAAAAATAAGGACGGGAATAAGGTCCCCAGAATTTATCCGCGTTTGCACTTGGATACCAATCTCTGCGACCTATACCCTGAAAAAAGGCTGACACATCTATTCCATTCCAACTGGCATTCAGGTTAACCCCGTAATTATAACGGGGCTCTGAATTTCCGATAATCTCCATATCTCCAGGATCATCTGCGGTCTTTTTTCCCGGAGAAATAACCTTATCGCCATTAAGATCTCTAAACTTCAAATCACCTGCCCGTAAATGTCCCCATTCTCCCGGGGCTTTTTGGATTTGAGTATTTACTAATTTTTGATCTACATTCCAATTGGTAGCTTCCTCATCAGTCTTAAAGAACCCATCAATACGGTATCCCCATATCTCACCGAATTTTTCTCCTTCATAGTGATTCGCCAGTAATTTATTCGGATTGTCATAACGGGTAATCTCAGATACAGCATCACCTAAAACAAACGATATGCCATAATTAAAAGGTTTTCCTTTCAAGTCAAACTGGTCTTTCCAACTGATAACTAATTCATACCCTTTAGTTCTAAGGTCTCCGGCATTTTGTTGTGGTGAAGCTGCTCCGAAAACGGAAGGAAGTGTTTTCCCGGGTACCAGCATATCCGTGGTGTTACGAACATAGGCATCACCCGATACGTTCAATCGGCTATTCAAGAAACTAAGATCAAGACCGACGTTAACAGTTGTTGCCTTCTCCCAAGTCAAGTTGTCAATAATCGGATTCGGGGAACTTACATTCTGTGTTTTTTGTCCATCGATCAACCAATTAGACAAACTCATATTCATAGTTGAAATATAAGGGTAGTAGTTAGGGCTTTTTGTATTTACTGCCTGATTTCCTAATGAGCCATAGGATGCCCTGATTTTCAAATTATTTACGACTTCTTTTGCTTTCTCGAAAAAAGCCTCTTCACTTAATCTCCATCCTGCAGAAACAGAGGGAAAAAAGCCATATCGCATGCCTGACTTGAATCTGGAAGTTCCATCATACCGACCATTTACCTCTATCAGATACCGATCGTTAAAGTCATAATTAGCGCGGAAGAATGCGCCAAACAAAGCATAATCATAAGCACCTCCTTCTACTAACATATCACCGGTTGCCAGTTGTAAATCATTCAGTGATTCTGATATCAAGTTTTTGCGAGAAGCAAAAAGGCGGGAATGCTTTTTATTCTCATAATTCACGCCAGCAGTTAAACCTACAGTGTGTTTTCCGAATGTTTGATTATAATTTGCATATACATTTGCGACATGCATTGGGTCAAACCACATCGTTTTTTTTAGCTGATCTGTATTGTAATTAGGAACTTCTTGAATAATGCCCGGTTGTATTGAGTAAGTTGCAACTGTAGAGCGATACCAATCATCTGCTATATAGAAAGAATACGTATAATCCGCATTCAATTTGATATATTTAGTTATATCAAGTTCTAAGCTCGTTGTTGTTGTAAATTCATGGATTCCCTTTGCGCCTTTTGTTCCGCCGTTAAGTAGCATCGCATAAAGACCGTCACCAATAGAATAATTATTTTTCAATGTATTATAAGTAGCTGTTCCATCCGGATTTATTGGAGCATAGCAGGGTAAGGCATGAACTGTTACATATACGAAATTAGGATTACCTCCACCTTCACGTCCATAATAAGTATAATTCTTGTCGTAATATGAAGTATTGTTAGAAACTTTCAGGAAAGGGAATAACTGTGCATTGATTTTACTACGGAAATTGTAAGATGTAAACTTATCCGTATTGATCTTCATAATGCCATCTTTCGTATAAAAATTACCAGAAAGCAGAAAATTGATTTTTTCTGTGCCTCCGGATAAATTTATACTGTGAGACTGGGAAGGTTGATGTGAATTAAATACAGTATTCCACCAGTCATAGTTTCCATAATAATTATAAATGTCCTTGCCATTTACATTCTTCACTACAGTCCAGGGGCGAGAAGGATCTTCTGTCTTATCATATCTGCGCGCCTCTAACTCCGCCATATCTTCATCGGTATAACGAGTATATGTGTTTCCTGTGGCACGACGGAATGCTTCATCCAATAAAGAAACGGCCTCATACCCCGAAGTCATAAAGTCGGTACGAACCGTAGGCTTGGATGTTGCAAAAAATGTCCCATAAGAAATACTCATTTTTCCTGCTTTCGCACTCTTTGTTGTCACCAGGATTACACCAAATGCACCACGAGCTCCATAAACGGCAGAAGCCGCAGCATCTTTCAACACTGATACCGACTCGATATCTTTAGGATTTACACGATTAATATCTCCCGGAACACCATCAATCAGCACCAATGGCTCGCCTCCATTAATTGATGCTTGTCCACGAACATTAATAGATCCCCCAGCACCCGGTTCTCCTGTAGAAAAGGTGATATTTACATTTGGCATGGTCCCTTGCAATATTTGAGTTGCATTAGATACAGGTCTGTTTTCTAATTCTTTAGCGGAAATTTGCGCCACAGCTCCTGTTAGATTAACTTTCTTTTGTACACCATATCCAACTACAACAACCTCATCCAGGTTTTGTGTGTCTTCCGTAAGCTTTATTTCTACTGTAGATTGATTTTTTACTACAATTTCTTTGGAATTATAACCTATGTAAGATATTAAAAGAATATCTGAAGGTGAGGCTTCTATACTATAGTTCCCATCTAAATCCGTAATAGTTCCAATTGTAGAACCTTTTACTATGATGTTGGCGCCAATGATAGGTTCCCCACTCAGATCTGTTACCCGGCCAGTTATTTTTTTTGTTTGCTGATTTTTCGGTTTATTTTCTATACGATTAAATAAATAAATTTTTCCGCTTTTAATTTCATAACCCAAGGGTGTTCCTTCTGCTAATTTATCCAAGACCTGAGTAAGTTCTGCATTAGTAAAGTTCATACTAATCCTCCGATTTACATCTACGACCTGGTTACTATAAGCGATATTAAAACCTGTTTGGGCAGTGATAGTCGCCAGTACTTTTTCTACTTTAGCATTCTCTAACGTAATAGAAACTTGTTGAGCCCTAGCTGTAAAGCTTAGTAAGGATAGAACTAAAAACAGAAAGGTTAACTTTATGACATCCGGTGTTTTCTCAATTAATATTAAAAGGCACCTGCGCCGAGGGCTTTCTTGCTTTTCTTTCATATATTTGTATTGATTTAATAGTTTGTATTAGAAATTTATTTTTAATACGATCGGCAGCCGAAAAATGTAGGAGTTTTTCGGCTGTTTCTATGTTGTCTATTTATGAGGAATCCATAGGCATATCTATTTTAAGGTTAACATTCTATTTCCTGCTCTCCTATAAAATAGACACACGGCAAATTAAAAAGGATGAGTCGCTGTAGTTGATTTTTTTATTTTTTCATCCGGATTTCTATTTTTCCTTCTTTTTCTTCGAATAGTACAGGTGTGATTTTTCCTAATTCATTTAGTACTGCTGTTAGATTTGTACTATCAGTTGTAATCGTATAGGTATATTTCAAGGCTGTGGAGTCTTTTACCTCAAAAGATACATTATAGGTTCTGGCTACTGTCTTTATCACCTCTGATAAAGGTGCATTTTTAAATACTAACACATTCCGTCTCCATGCAGAGTATAATTTGACATCGTGTGAACGAACGACCTCACAACGTCCTGATGCTTTATCGTAAACTGCTTTTTCTCCGGGACGTAATTGGTATGGTTGGGAAGATTTGGATTTTAGTTCGATTGAGCCTGATTCTAAAGCAATGAATATGGCATCTTCTTCCGGATAGGCTTTTACATCAAAAGTAGTTCCTAAAACTTTGATATCCATATGGGAAAGGTCTACGATAAACGGTCTGTTCTTATTTTTTGCGATCTCAAACCAAGCTTCCCCTTCCAAATAGACTTTACGTTCGGAAAGACCAAATTTTTTCGGATACCGTATACGGCTCCCTGAATTTAAATGAACCTTGCTTCCGTCTTGGAACAGTACCTGCATACGCTCGCCATTAGGTACATAAACCTCATCGTATCCGTCATCAGCTAATAAATTTACTTGTGAATTCACCTGTATAAAAAGTCCGATAAATAAAGCTATAGGTATCAGAATAGCTGCGGCATACGCAATGAAACGATGTATCCGTTGGCGATGCAGTTGGCGCATGATTTGTTGGTACATCACGGCTGATGGTATTGGATGATCGATCCATTCTTCTTCCTGCCCTATATTAACGGTTTTCTCATCCATGTCCATACGGTTTGAGAGCCAAGCTTGCCCTTCCGGCGTCTTGAACCAATGAATCACCTCACGAGCTTCTTCGGGAGTCGCTTCGTTATTCAGCGTTCTTTCTATAATTGGCAGATCGGGTATTTTCATATAATATACGTTCCTTTACTAATTGACACGTCAGACGATCAATAGGATGAGTTATACAAATATAAAAGAAATAAAAATAACCGTTCAAAATGTGTCCGCAGTATTTTTATAACTTGGGCATAGTGAGTTTTAACCGTAGGGACCGAAATATTCATCTTATCCGCAATTTCTTGGTTCGATAGATTTCCTTTCAGTTTATATAGACAGACCTGTCTTTTTTGTTCTGGCAGATGTCCGATCACTTGGTAGAAATGTTCCATCATGTCTTTCTCTTCTATCTTAGCCAATAACTCATCCTCATATTCTGGTGAAGATTGCACGATCTCATAGTTTTTCTCTAGTGCACTATTATTATTCCTGATTTCGTTCAATACATGATTTTTTAGCATTGTATATAGATAGTTTCTCAGGTTCACTTTTATTATTAATAGGGAGCGTGATTCCCATAGTTTTAAGAATATTTGCTGTACGACGTCTTCCGTAGCAAATGAGTTTTTCAGGTATTTATACGCCAATACGTACAGCAATTTATGATATCGCTCATAAATTGCTGTAAACGCATCTTCACTCCCCTTTCTCAAAGCAGAAAGCAGAGCTTCGTCACTCTGTGTGGATTTCTGGAAAAAAGACATTTATCGTTAATGAATTCAATATCACGGCTCTGACTCCATGACCACTTCAATTCGATTGCCTTGTTTCAACAGTTTTTTGATGAATTGTTGGATTTTGGCAGGAGTGATGCCATTTAATGTTTCAATATAATTAGTTTCCCCGTTGAAACCTCTAAAATAGTAATTATCCAACGTATTCAACCAGTAACTGTTTTCCTGAAGATTTTCAGCATGTCTTTTTAGTATATTATCTTTTGTCTTTTTGAAATCTTCTTCGCGCGGTCCGGATTTTGCGATATTTTCCAGTTCGGTGATAACGATTTTATTCATCTGTTCCCGTTTGGCAGGGTCTGTATCGAAATATGCCTGGAAGAAAGTCTGACCTTCCGGGAAATAAGACAGTTGTCCTGAGGTTTGAACACCATAGGTTCCTCCTGCTTCTTCGCGAACTTTTTCCATATAAACCAAATCGAGTACCTGTTTCAACATTGACATCGTTAAAATGTTTTCGAGATTATATTCTATATTTCCCGACCAGAAATTAACTACAGATGCTTTGGGTGTTTCCAGTTTACGTTTGAATATATTGGTATAATCACCTTTACGAATGGCAGGAACTTCTGCCGGATTACCTTTTTCTATACGTCCTTGGGTAGGTAATGTTGCCAGATATTGTTCTATATAAGGACGCATTGCGTCTATATTAAGGTTGCCTACGAATGTAAAGACAAAATCGGAAGCATCGGCGAACCGTTCTTTGTACATCTGCATGATACGCAGATAATTGATATGCTCGAAATCGGCTGCAGTAATTCGGGCAGCACGTGGATTATTTTTATAAATGGCTTCTGTTAGCGTATCGCTGAAAGCAACCATCGGATTTAGCTCCAGGTTTTTTAATTGGGCTTTCATGCGTTCTTCAAAAGAAAGATAAGCCTCTTCGTCTATACGAGGTGCCGTAAAGCAGAGGTAAATCAATTCAAATAAAGTCTTTACATCTTCCGGAGTGGAGTTGCCGTTTAAATCTTCACTGTTTAACCCGAGCGTAGCGGAACAGGAAACCATCTTTCCTGCAAGTATCTTATTTAGCTCTGTCGCAGAGAAATTACCAAGTCCTCCCAAGCCGATAACTTCGTTGAATATTTTGAGATTATCAATATCTTTTTTGCCGAATAGCGTACTACCTCCGGGGCTGGTTGCTGTCATCAGAATTTCATCATCTTTAAAATCAGTGTGTTTTAGCACCACTTTAACACCATTACTTAAAGTCATGACAGTTGCATCGAATAATGGGTCTACTTTGCTTTCCTTGATTGTTCCGGGAGTAGGTAGAACCGGAATAAGCGGTTCGTTGGAAACGGTCTCTTTGTAAGGTTCTACCGGAAGTTGTTGTGCTTTGATAAAGTCGGCAAGTAGTTGCGCTTCAGTCGGGTATTTAAGACCTTCTTTTTCCGGTCCGCTTAAAGTTATGATAATATTTTTGTCGCCAACCAACTCTTTTGCGTACCGGTTGATTTCTTCTATCGGTAACTTAGGTGCAATCTGGCTGATAAGTGCATATTCTGTTTCTATACCGGGAATATAACCTCCATCAGTAAAATGCCGGACATATTCGTTGGTATAGCTACGGTTCTTTTGTTTGTCACGATCTTTAAACAATGATTCATATTGTTTCAGTATATTGGTGCGGGCACGTTCGTATTCGGATGCTGTAAAACCGTAACGTTTAATCCGTTCAGCTTCCGTAACGAGGGCATCCATCGCACGCTTTACATCTCCTTCTTTTACCAAGGCTGCTAATGAAAAAGCTCCTTTGGTTTTGGTAATAATGAAGTCTCCATCAGAAGCACTTGCTGCAACAAAAGGAGGGTTTGCTTTTTGTACGATTTCGGAGAAACGTTCGTTAATCATTGTTTCAACAGCACTTTCCATATAGTCCTTCACTAATCCGGCTACTGTTGCGTACATTTCGGCAGGCATCTTTTCATGTTTGTAGAGAATGGAAAGGATGGTGTTGGAAGCTTCCTTGTCTGTAGCAATGGCAACCAATGGCTCGTCATTGTCGGCAACTGTAAAGAATTCACGTTTTGCCGGGTTTACAGGTGCGGGAATATCACTGAATATCTTTTTGATATCAGCTTCTACTTGGTCTACATTTACATCCCCAACAATAATGATTGCCTGTAAATCCGGGCGATACCATTTTTTATAATAAGCACGTAGTTCATCCGGTTTGAAGTTCTCGATTACATCAATTGTGCCGATAGGCATACGATGGGCATACCGGTTATCCGGTAGAATTTTAGGTAATTGTTGTTCTAGAATACGCATTTGTGCGTTTTGACGGGTACGCCATTCTTCCCGGATTACATTTCGTTCTTTTGCAATAGCTGTATCTGCCAATGTGATAAAACCAGACCAGTCGTGCAGGATTAGCAGACAGGAATCTACCGCATTTTTATTTGTTACCGGCGCATTCATAATCATGTAGACTGTTTCATCGAAGCTGGTATATGCGTTGAAGTTTTCGCCTCCACGCATACCGATACTTTCTGTAAAATCATCCATGCCGTGACCAGGAAAATTTTTTGTCCCGTCAAAAGCCATATGTTCAAGGAAATGCGCCAATCCACGCTGGTTTTCTTCTTCAAGAATTGAACCGACATTTTGTGCTATAAAAAAATCCGCACGGTCTTTGGGTTGGGCATTTTGCCGGATATAATAAGTCAATCCGTTATCGAGTTTACCATAGCGTACTTTCGGGTCTATGGGAAGGGATGGGATGGCGCTCTGTTGTGCCATTAGCTGGAATGCAGCCAGCATCCAGAATAACAGACCGGAAAATAAAATTCGTTTGTACTTCATAATCTTTATTTGTATATTAATATTGGGCTTCTGTTTTTAGGGGCGTAGGCAAATGTAGACAGTTTTTCTATAAAAACAAATGAAGAGCAGAAACGTTTTATCCGGGTTATAAAAAGCAGATTATTTGCTTGTTAATATAGAAAGCTTTAATTTTGTCTCCCAAACTCTATTTATTATTATTTTAATCTTTTATCACCTTTAGATGAACCAATTGAAGCAGTGGGTTTCTAACCCCGTTTTTAGGAAGGATAGTACGGTTTTTTCTGTTTGGATGTTTTTGGGGCTATTATATGCCGTGATAAAACTTCTGATGGGAAAGTTTAATAATTACAGAATATTTGAACACGTGTTTGTACATGCTACAAACGGGCAACCTCTTTATATAGAGTATCCGGCACAATATTATGATGTAAATCATTATGGATTGTTATTTGCAGCAGTGATCGCTCTTTTTGCCGTGCTGCCGGAATGGTTAGGTATGACTTTGTGGATACTTGCCAATACTATTTTTCTTTATTATGCTATTAGCCAGTTACCAATTACTCATAATCAGAAAATATTAATTTATTGGTATGCGATATTTGAATTGATGACAGCGCAGGGTGTACAGCAGTTTAATATCTCAATTGCTGCGATTATTATTCTGACTTTCGTTTGTATAGAGAAGGAAAGGGATTTCTGGGCTGCATTTCTAATTATATTTGGAACATTTATAAAGATTTATCCGGTAGTGGGACTCGCCTTTTTCTTTTTCTCTAAACATAAAGTCCGCTTTATTCTATATTGTTTGTTGTGGGGCGTTATCTTTTTCTTTGTGCCTGTTTTATATACACCAGGATTAGACTATACTTTGGAACAGTATACCGAATGGTTTCATTCCATACGGTTAAAGCATGGGCAGAATCTTTTTGCAGATGCCCAAAATGTATCTTTATTGGGCGCCGTGCGTAAAATATCGGGTTGTGCTACTTATAACGATTTATGGTTGATTGTCCCGGGATTAATATTATTCTTCATCCCTTATCTGAGAATTATCCAATATAAACATCAGGCTTTTCGCTTGATGTTGCTGGCAAATATCCTGTTGTTTGTTGTTTTATTCAGTACAGGGACAGAAGCAAGTGGGTATGTATTGGCTATGATTGGGGTTGCTATCTGGTATATATGCAGTCCTTCCGGTTATTCGAAATATAAAAACTGGCTGTTTATAGCTACATTGGTAATTGTAGGATTATCCACAACAGAATTGGTACCTCCTTTTATACGAAATGGATTTATCCGTCCATATGTGGTAAAGGCGTGGCCTTGTATTCTCGTTTGGTTAACAGTTTGTTATGAAATGATATTTCTTGATTTTCGAACAATATCTATTGGTGGTACCGAACGTAAATGACGCAGTAGCGTTTCTGTCTCATTTTTAATATATTTCTAATCTCTTCGACACAATTTAGGAAGTTTCAGGTGGTAGGTTTTAAACGTAAATGTTTACCTTTGCGCCCGACTGTCCGTGTGAGGATAGCTGGATTGATAAATTAATAATTTACTTTATACCGTATGAGAAAGTATAAACTAGTCAACAACGTGTTAGGATGGATTGTTTTCGCAATTGCTTCTACCGTTTATTTGATGACAATCGAATCCACTGCCAGCTTTTGGGATTGTGGTGAATTTATTTCTTCTGCCTACAAATTAGAAGTAGGGCATCCACCCGGAGCACCTTTCTTTATGTTAACAGCGAACCTTTTTACCCGACTTGCAGCAGGAACGGAAGGGGTGGCAAGAATGGTAAATTCCATGTCGGCTTTATTCAGCGGACTTACTATTTTGTTCCTGTTTTGGTCTATCACCCATATGGCTCGTAAGATTTTATTGAAAGACGATGAAGAAATATCGTTGGGTAAACTGATTACGATTATGGGTAGCGGACTGGTTGGAGCTTTAGCTTATACTTTCAGTGATACTTTCTGGTTCAGTGCGGTAGAAGGAGAAGTATATGCTTCTTCCTCTTTATTTACAGCCGTTGTATTCTGGCTGATTTTGAAATGGGAAGAGATGGCAGATAAACCGCATGCTGACCGTTGGATTGTCCTGATAGCCTATTTGATGGGGCTAAGTATCGGGGTCCACCTACTGAACTTATTGTGTATCCCGCCTATCGTACTGGTATACTACTATAAGAAATATCCGAATCCGACAATGAAAGGAACATTGGTGGCTTTGCTGGTGTCGTTCGCTATTGTCGGTCTGATGATGTTTGGTGTGATACAAGGTCTGGTGGAAGTTTGCGGATACTTCGAACTGTTATTTGTAAACGTATTTGGTATGCCGTATAACTCCGGTGTATTTGCTTATGTGATTATACTGGCAGGCGTATTGATATGGTCTATTTGGGAAACGATGCGCGATGAGGTACAACCTGTGCGAATGAAGATTGCTTTTATCCTTTCGGTAGTTCTGATTGGTATTCCGTTTATCGGAAGCGGTTATACACTGGCTGTTATCCTGACTTCCGCATTGACTGCTTATTTGTTTATAAGCAAGAAGGTGAATATTAAGATGTTGAATACCATCTTGGTTTGTTTGATGGTGATCGTAGTCGGTTATTCTTCTTATGCTGTAACATTAATTCGTGCGACAGCGGATACTCCGATGAACCAGAATGCTCCGAGCGATATTTTTACTCTGCGTACTTACCTGGCACGTGAACAGTATGGTAAAACACCTTTATTTTATGGGCAGACTTTCGTTTCCGAAGTGAAACGCGAAAATAAGGATGGTGCTTGTGCTCCGGTAGTCAAAGAAGGAGAACCGGTATGGAGTCGTGTTATCAAGAAAGATAAAAAGGAAAAAGACCATTATTATATTTCCCGCCATGACCAGGATTACCAATATGTGGACGAACTCAGTACATTGTTTCCACGTATGTATAGCGCTGATCCTCGTCATATAGAAGCTTATAAGGAGTGGGGGCAGGTGAAAGGTGAACCTGTACAGTTTAACCGTTGTGGTGAAATGGTATCGGTAATGAAACCTACGTTCCTTGAAAATATCCGTTATTTCTTATCTTACCAAGTGAATTTCATGTATTGGCGTTACTTTATGTGGAATTTCTCCGGACGTCAGAACGATATTCAGGGTAATGGCGAAGTCATGAATGGGAACTGGATTACCGGTATTCCTGCTATTGATGAGATTCTGATCGGACCGCAGGATGATATGCCGCTCGATATAGTGAACAATAAAGGGCATAATGTATATTATATGTTACCGTTATTGCTGGGTATTCTCGGTTTGTTGTATCAGGCTTATTCCGGGGAAAAGGGTATTCAGAGTTTCTGGGTTACATTTTTCCTGTTCTTTATGACAGGTTTGGCTATTGTGCTTTATCTAAACCAGACACCTTATCAGCCGCGTGAACGAGATTATGCATATGCCGGCTCATTTTATGCTTTCTGTATATGGATAGGATTTGGTGTCGCGGCACTGGCTAAGGGCTTGGAGCGGTTTGCAAAGATGAGTCCTGTTGTTGCGGGTACATTAGCGTCTGTGTTATGTCTGTTTGTTCCAATTCAAATGGGAGCTCAGAACTGGGATGATCATGATCGTTCCGGTCGTTATGTTTGCCGTGATTTTGGTACGAATTATCTGGAGTCTTGTGAGCCGAATGCTATTATCTTCACGAATGGCGATAACGATACATTCCCTTTGTGGTATGCACAGGAAGTAGAGGGTGTCCGTACCGATGTCCGTGTATGTAACACCAGTTATTTACAGACAGACTGGTATACCGACCAGATGAAGAAACAGGCCTATGAATCAGCTCCGTTGCCTATCACATGGACTCGTGAACAATATGTACAGGGTAAACGTGATGCAGCTTATGTATTCCCATTGACAGAAGAAGCAATCGATTTGAATACGGCGCTTAATTTCGTACGCAGTGATGATCCTAAATTTAAGAAATTGCCTGGCATTGCTCAGGAACTGGATTATATTCCGTCTGAAACATTAATTTATAAGGTGGATTCGGTTGCCGGTGAAAAAGTTTTGGAAGGTGATACCACTGGTTTGCTTAAGGAGATGACTATCGACCTGAAAGGAAAGAATGCTTTAGGTAAGCAGGAGTTGACAATCTTGGATATGTTGCAAACAAACAATTTCGAACGTCCGATGTACTTTGCCATTACGGTAAGTCCCGACCAGTTTGTTAACTTGGATGGTTATTTCGAACAGACCGGTCTGGCATATCAGATTGTTCCGAAAAATGCCAACAAGGCTGTCAATACTGAAAAGATGTACGACAATGTCATGAACAAATTTAAATGGGGTGGCGTAGATAAGCCGGGTGTTTACATTGATGAGAATGTAATGCGCATGTGTAAGAGTTACCGTATGATGTTGTTCAATAAGTTGGCGGAAGCATTGGTGAGCGAAGGCAAGAAGGATAAGGCACTGGCCGTTCTGGATAAGTCCATGCAGGTGCTGCCTCCGGAAAATGTTCCGTTGGATTACACAGCTCTTGCCACTGCTGAGCTTTATTATATGCTGGGACAGAATCAAAAAGCAGAAGATATCTATACTGTAATTGCAGATAATGCAATGCGTAATGTAAATTGGATTTTCCGTCTGCGGCCTGCTCAGATGGCAACTGCCATAGGAGATCTGGAACAGAACCTTGCTATTTTGCAGCAAGTATTATTAGTAAGCAAAAAGTATAATCCCGAATTCGGTAAGAAATATCAGGAAGAATTTGATAACTACCGTATGGCTTATGGTTCGGTTCGTAGAGAATAAGATATGTTTATAGAACAACCGCCCTGGTTTTACAGGGCATTGTTCCCAGGGGTAATCTGGCGGATACCGGCTAAGAAGAAATGTGTATATCTCACTTTCGACGACGGCCCTATTCCCGAGGTTACCCCTTGGGTATTGGATATACTTGATAAGTATGATGTGAAAGCGACTTTTTTCTGTGTAGGGGATAATGTTCGCAAACATCCGGAGGTATATAAAATGGTATTGGAACGGGGGCACCGTGTAGGAAACCATACCTTCAACCATATTCAGGGCATTCGTTATTGGAGCCGGAATTATCTGGCGAATGTGGAGAAGGCTGCTTCTTATATTGAAAGTAACCTGTTCCGTCCGCCCCATGGGCATATGCGGTTTCCCCAAGTACTTCGCTTGCGAAAACATTTCCGTATTATCATGTGGGATGTGGTAACTCGTGATTACAGCCCTCATATGACACCGAACGGAGTCTTGAATGTAGTAAAGAATTATACCCGCAACGGCTCTGTTATCGTTTTCCATGATTCTCTGAAAGCTGAAAATAATATGCGCGAAGCTATGCCGCGTGCTATCGAATGGCTTAAGGCGCAAGGGTACGAGTTTAAAGTATTCGATTAACGACAAATAATTAATCTACCATGAAACAAACACTGAACATTTTGTTTCTTTCCTTCCTGTTCGTTTTTGCAGCAATGGCTGCTCCCGACGGATTGAAAGAAAGGCTTGCCTCATTGGATGGCGTAAGCGGTATCGAAAAACTTGAATCTGAACATTATGCTGAAAAGTATCTGGTTCGTATTACACAACCAGTGGATCATAAAAATCCGGCAGCCGGAACATTTACGCAACGTGTTGTTGTTGCGCATGTCGGATACGACCGTCCTACTATTTTGGTTACCGAAGGTTATGGTGCCGCTTATGCTTTGAGCCCGCGTTATCAGGAAGAACTTTCAAAGTTGTTGAATGCAAATATGGTATTTGTAGAATACCGTTATTTTCTTGAATCGACTCCGAAACCTTGTAACTGGGACTATCTGACAGCCGAAAATTCTGCTTATGATTTGCATCATGTAAACCAGACTTTCCGTCAGTTGTATACCGGCAAGTGGATAAGCACGGGTATCAGCAAAGGCGGGCAGACTACAACCCTTTACAGGGCTTATTTCCCGGATGATGTGGATTTTTCCGTTCCTTATGTAGCTCCTCTGAACCGTGCGGTGGAAGATGGCCGTCATGAAGTCTTCTTGCGTAAAGTAGGTACTAAGCAAGAACGGAAAAAGATCGAAGCATTCCAGATGGAAATCCTGAAGCGTAAGGCAGAGATAGTTCCTTTATTGGAGAAATTCTGCGATGACAAGAGTTATAAGTTCCATATTTCTATGCCGGAAGTGTTGGATTATTGTGTATTGGAGTATCCGTTTGCTCTTTGGCAGTGGGGCACTCCTGTTTCTGTAATTCCTTCTTTATCTGTCGATACAAAGACCTTGTTCCAGCATTTACTGGATATAAGCGGGCCGGATTATTTTGCAGAAGACCAACCGAATGTTTCTTTCTTTGTACAGGCAGCACGTGAGTTGGGTTATTATGGATATGATACGGCTCCGTTCAAAAAATATCTGACAATAGAGAGTAGCAAAGGGTACCTGAATCGTGTTATGTTGCCAAAAGAATTGATAGACAAGGTGGAGTTCCGTCCGGAACTTTACAATAAAGTCTATAATTTTTTGAAAGAAAACGATCCTAAAATGATTTTTATTTACGGAGAAATCGATCCATGGAGTGCAACTCGCGTCCCTGCTTTCAAAGGAAAGAAAAATGAACAGATTTATATCCAACCTGGCGGTAGTCACCGCGCACGTATCAGTAATATGCCGGAAGACATAAAGGAAAAGATATTGACGCAGATTAATCAATGGCTGGCAGAATAATAGGAATAGTTGACTGTTGATAAATGACAGTTCAAGTGGCATAAAATCAAAGAAGGGAGCAAGTTCTATTGAAGAAACTTACTCCCTTTTTTATATTATTCATAATCTCGCTTGCTTCAAACTTTCAACTGTTTCTTGTCAACTGTCAATTTAATACGGATAAACGGCTTTTTCCCAAGCAATTCTGGCTTTATACCACTCATTGATTTTAGGAATAGATTGTTGTGGGACAAAGACGGTTAAACCGCAACAACGGTCGATAGGCATTGAATAGTATAAAGCTCCGAAGTAAGCTTTTTTCGTATGTGCTTCGTAGGTTATTAATTTACCCATGGCAGCCTGAAATTGTTCATATTGTTCGTTTGTTGCTAATTGTTTGATAAAATCATCGAAATCGTACAGAAAGCCTTGTCTCGTTGTATAAGAGCTGTTGCTCAGATATTCCAGGCGTTGCATTTTTTGAAGGTCTAAATTAAAGATATTCTCTTCGCTTTTGTCTGCAAGTATTTCTTTAACTATTGCTGTCAGATTTTCTATTTCACTTGTCTTTGTTACCGATACGGTAGCTGTTTGGTTATTTCCACTTAACGCATTATAGTAATTATAAAATATTTCTGCTGCTTTTTCTAGTTGGAGATTGTTTTCAAAGAAGACAGGGATAATTTTTTCGTAAGGCCATCCGTCCCCCATTGTTTCGGTAGGAGATGCCAGGATGTAATTCGCTTTATCTTTTAATTCGTAGATACATTCTACGCTTGCCATGTAACAAGCATCAAAGAGGATATAGTTGAAAAGCCCGTTGGGAATACCTTTGGCAAGTTCATCTATCTCCATCCAGTTGGTACCATCTTGGCCGAAAGCTTTCATCATATTTTGGTATTCAGAGGGTATCCACGCGGAACCATGACTCCATAAGTCAAGCCCGTAACTATCGGCCGGAAAACGGGAAACAACTTCTTTAATTACACTTAACAAGACTTCAGGAGAAGCTGAGTTTTGCTTTTCGTAGTCAAGAACTACCTCTTTAATTACTTTTCCATCTGAATTTTCTTTTAACTGAAGCAGTTGGGGAGTTGCACCTTGAGGGGCATAATATACAATCAGGTTGCCGCCATTCAGGTTCTTCTTTGTCGCGACTTTCATCAGCGCATCTAAATTTAATACTCCAAACCTGTTTAAATCATTATTTGCCATAATATAGACTAATAGCGTATGTTTAGCCGGGATAACCGGGCCGTCGGATTTGGTACAACTGGTTATGCCAAAGGATAGGACAAATAAAAAAGTGATTAATATAGTTCTCATATACCCTGTATGTGTAATAGTTTACGAAGATACGGATATTATTTGTTTCTTTTGCGTTTTCTGTATTGATAAAATCTATTATTAGATGAGTTTTATAGATGTGTATGAGTAGATTATCAACTAAATTTGGAGAATGAGAAACGCCCCATCCCTTTCAGAACAAGGATGGGGCGTTTTGGTATAAAGCGGTTGTCTAATAAATGTCCTACCTCTCGGCTGTCAGAAATTTTCTTCTGGTTCTATCATCCTCTACTTCATTTTGCGGAACCAGAAGGTTGGAAGCCGTTTTAAAAAGATTCGCAGTTTTTACAACGTCCATTGGAATTTGTGATTGAACATACATAAAGGTTAATTCAGGGTTGGTTACGGGTGCATTCTTGATGCTGATGTTGTAACGGTGGATATATGCAATACCCATTTTGCTGTTTGTTTCTTTTCTTACTTCCTTTCTTTCAAAGGGGAGATGTTTTTCTCCATCATCAATGTTAGCATTGATTACATTAATCTTATTACAAGTTGTAAAATCGTTTGGTTTTTCTTGAATAATTACCGCTTTACGAACGATTTTGCTGACACTTACTCCCGAACGGTGGGTCTTGGTTATATGATTCGGGGAGTAAGGGCGTTTTCCATTACTATAACAGCAAGTAGAACATGTTATGGATAACATGCCAACTATTCTTCTATTCATTAATATTTTGCTGTTAAGTGATTGATACATTGATAAAATTGGTCTAAAAATATTACATTGGTCAAAGTTAGCCTCTACTTTGAGGCATTATCTTTATTATTTTACCCTTTTTACATTCGTTGAAATTCAACGTCTTGATAGATTTTGGTCGCCTCCTTAATCTAACTCGTTACAGTACAAAGATATAGTTATTTTTTTTATATGCAAGAGTTATAAGTGTTAATAAAGAATTTATTCCGTAATTAGGTCTTGTAAGGAATGTTTCTAATGTTAGATGAAGGCTTTAATATCAATGGGTGCAGTAAGAATTGGTGTTGATGTTGTTTTTTTGAAAAAAATGACCATAGATAATACAATTCAAGTTCTAAAAGTAGATAGTTTCTTTACTGCCGCCTCCGTCTACCCAGGGAGTGATACTGCCGGATAACTGGATATCTTTTGCTTGTAAAGTGAATTCATAGGTTTGTTTTCTGCCGGATTCGAATGCTTTGGTAGATTCGATACGGTAGTCTTTATTACTCATCCGGATGATAAATACAGGCTTTGCAACAGGGCAAAGTAGGAAATCGGTTACGATGGTTTGTTCAGTAGGAATAATAGGAAGATTCAGACCTTTTATAATGGTATACAAGTTGTTTGAAGCGGCTTGTGTCAATTTGCCTTCCTGGATATTGAGCCGCACTGTTGGTGAGTAGTTTTCTAAAGAAATACTTTGCAGGATCATATTTTCCTGAATATCATCTGCTTTTTGTATTTTAATCGTGATGGCGGAAAGGATATGATTGAATGCGAGATTAACAATTTCTTCATTTGTTGTTTTATTCAGGTTTTTGACAGGAGTAGCCCACATTATATCGTCTTGTTGATTCAGGTCGAATGGAATGCTTTCAGGCATATGGGTTGCCGATGGTGTATAAGGATAATATGCGTAGAAGTTAAGGAGGGTATCGGGATTAATAGGGTAATGAGTTTCTACAGTGGTTACTAATTCGTCATTACCTGCTTCTTTTGTATAAAGCGTATTGGTAAGGTCTTTGCGAAGTGCTGTGTTTGTATCACCGTCATCTTTATGGTGTCCCCATGAGAAGACTCCGATTTGGGAGTTATCGGGGAGGGTGGATTCGGTAATGATGGATTTGGATAGGGTTAGGATATGGGTGGAGAAATGAATCTGATAACTAGAAGAATCAGGTATTTGATTATTCTCATTACAAGAAACGTATAAGAATAGTAAACAGCAGATAATGTATATTCTTGTTATCATATTTAATTATTGTATAGTAGGGGGTGTCGCTTGACAACCCCCTTATTGAATTTTTACTCAACTGTTCCTGTTCCCTTATCTGTACTTGTCTTCCATCCTGTAAGAGTAGCTGTAGGTTCTATGCTTGTTGCACTAAATGTAAGTTGTATTTTATGTGCGCTTCCTGCGGCTGCTGTATTTTCCATTGTAACAGTGACTTCTTTACTTGTCATTTTTTCAGTAGTGATTAATAGAGTATAAGAAGCAGCTGGTTGTAACATGATGTATCCTACAGATGTAAATGTGTTGGTTATTGATGCAGAAGAAATCGCATTATTAGTGCCTGGTGTAAATACCTTTAGAGTTGCTTTGTCACTGTTAGTCCAATCTAATGTGGTTACTTTGTCATCAGTAAATGTCATTTTGGGTTTTGTCAAAGCATCTTTTACTTGAATAGATGTGATATTCCCAAATGTACTGATAGCTGCAGCATCTCCTTGAACTTCAACTTGTAATTGAGTGAGTAGATGTTCAAATGTTAATGCACCAACAACGGAACTCTTTGAACCTGAAACAGCTTGGGCTACTATAATATCATTTGAGCCATCAATTGTCCAAGTGACGGAACCAGCTGTTGTATTATCTCCAGAAGGACTGTATGCTAATATGTGGGATTTTAAGGTCTCGTTTGCATTGTAGTATAATTTAGTTGTACTGGAAAAATCAACGATACCGTTAGTCGTTAAGTTAGGTTTAGATGCAACAGTGTTTATTGCTGTCCAAACTGCGGTAGCTGCATCCGGAGCTGCAATAATATCAAGGAGAACATTTGCAGAAGGATAATTTGCATTATCACCTATTCCATTTTCTATAGGAGCTTTAGTTGATATTAAACCTGCACTCAATTTAATTTCCACTTTTTCACCATTACCCACTTCATCTACCAGATCATTATTGCTTGAGCAGCTAACCATAGCTGCAATGCTTGCCATGGCAAGCATACTTACTGCTAAATTTTTCATGATTATGAATTTTAATTGTTAATATATTATTCTCGTTTGTTATTATATAAATTGCTGTTTATTCGATTATAAGGTTGTCGCCGGAGGCTACTTCCCAGTGGTTGATTTTTACTGTGAAGGAGGGACCGGGGATAACGGACGCTTCTATAGATACATCGATAGAGTTGCCATTTGTTTCGTCCAGGGATGTCCCTAAGTCAATCTGGGAGGAAGTAGTGCTGCCATCGGATAAGGTAAAATTTAAAACTATCTCATGAGTGGTAGGAACAGGTTGCTCTTCTCCTTTTTCTTTCGGTTTTCCCAATATCAGTATGTTTGTATTTACTCCTTCCTTTGAAGGGGTGGTTTCAAAAGTGATGTCGGTTTGTGTGTTATCTGCAACAACTTGTTTACTCAAGCTGATGGAGGCAGGCATCCCGCTTATCGCTCCTTTGCAACCGGCTACGTTTTCTATTCCATCTACTTTGATGTCGATAGACAGGTTGCGGACTAACGGTCTGGGGGTAAATGTGATCGATTCGTTATCCCCGCCTATTATTTCTAACTCGTCTACTGCTATCCCGTACAATGGGATCGTTCCGGTTTGGGTTTCATTTGCAGCTTTCGTTATGGGAATATAAGCTTCTGCTGTCTCAAAACTTTGCATATTCCTGAAAGCGATATTGTCCGCATCACAGTTAAATACCAGAAGTCTGTACCGGGCAGGTGGTAATGTGAAATTTAACCTTGCCGTATTGTTATAGTCCATCTGTATGGTAGAACCTCCGTCTATTGGATAAAAGCAGTACCGAAGCTGGGTAGGAGCGGGATAGCCTGGTAATAGTTGATCCCATTGAAAGACATACTGTATGTCTCCTTGCTCCTCGTTGTCCGGCGTCTTGTCCGTGCTGCATTTTATCATTGTTGCAATAATAAGGCAACACGCACTCAGGATGATACCTGCTTTTATACAACTTATACTGTCCATTCCTGTTTTGCTACGTGGCAAATGTAGAGAGAATAGTAAGTGATAAAATTGTTTTTTCTAATCAAAAAGTTGTAAAAACAGTCGATAGTCCTTGATTTTTATGGATTTTCATCTTTATCGTTACGGATCGCACGCGGAGATTTACCGAAGTTGGCACGGCAATAATGTGAGAAGTTAGAGAGGGATTCGAAACCGAATTTATAGCAAATATCGGAAATAGACATTTCTGTTGTAGTCAGGTCACTATGGATGTCCTGGCATTTTTTCTTAGTCATCCACTGGTAAGCCGGTTCACCGAATGTTTCTTTGAACAGGCGGCGGAATGTTGGCGTACTATACCCTCCCAGTTGGGCAAAAGATTCCACATCTTTTGCTTTCAGGTAATTTTGCATTACGAAATAGCGGAATGTTTTGCTATACCTATATATAGGTGCATAAAATGCCGCCATATCTTTCAGGGGATAATAGCAGTTTAGAAGGTAATAAAGTTCCGTCCGTTTGGCATTCAGGAATTCAGCGCAAATAAGAGAATCATTCAGATACATTTTAATACCGTTGATATACAACCGGAGCGGGAAGCACATCTGCATGATAGTCGGAGTTATCTGCATATCTTTTGCCAGTTCGCTTCCTTTGTTGAAGCGGTCTGAGCAGAGGCTAAGCGGCTTCTCGAACAAATATAAAATACATTCGAGGTTTTCGAGAACCTTAAACTCAACGGATGAACCTATCGGCTGCAGGATGAATTGCCCGTCATGTACAATACTGTTCGGGTGTTCTTCGCTTTTTACCTGTACACTGCCTGAGACAATGAAATAGATTGTATTCTGCGAGCATTTGGACTTCGGTACTACGATTCCTTTAGGGAAGGAACGGTACTTGAATACCTGTGTCTGCGAATGCGGGCAGGTGGCACAATCTGTGTATTTCAGACAGGCTATGTCGGGCATACGGTTGGTTTTAGAGTTTTATTTTTTTGCTTTTTCCGTTGCTTTCGTTGTGGAAACGGTCTACGGCCGTAACTATATAACGATATTTCTGCTTTCCTTTATTATAAGGTAGGAGATAACCTGATTCGCGGGTGATAGCCACGATTTTAGACGGGTCGCTCAGGTTGACAGGTTCTCCGTCCATGAAGCGGTAAATGACAAAATAGTTTGCCAATTCCGGATTGGTTGCGCTCTGTTCTGCTTCCCAATGTAGCAGAAAGCCTTTAGGAGTCCATTCAGTTTTCAATTTCTTTACTTCTTCAGGAGCACGGTTGTGCATATGTGTATATGCAGGTATCAGTGCCGGATAACGGTGGTAATTTCGTTTCAGGCTGTCAGCTACCCCTTTTGTGTTCCATAGAATTTCGTTAGCAGGCCAGAAGCAGTTACCTTTTACGTTGGGCAATGCACGTTCATAGCGCATCTTACGTGTCAGTTCGCCAACTTTCATGGTACGTTCCACACTTTGACCAAGGTAAAGATGGCAACCCTTTGAGTTCTTGTCCCACCATTTAGCCAAGGTGATATAATCGGCAGCAGGATGACCTATTTCCCAATATATTTGAGGAATGTTATAATCGATCCATCCCTGTTCTTCCCAATAAAGAATATCGGCATACAAATCATCATAGTTTTGCAGTCCGTTGGTATTACTACCCGAGCCGTCGGGAGTACTTTTTTTATTACGATAGATACCAAACGGGCTGATGCCGAAACGCACCCACGGTTTAGCCAGTAGAATGGTACGCTTCAATTCCCTGATTAGGGTATTTACGTTTTCTCTTCGCCAGTCTCCACGTTGGGCAGCAGTGTATCCTTTATTTAAACCATATTTCCGGAAACTCTTATCGTCGGGAAAAGGAACTCCCGGTGCAGGGTATGGGTAGAAATAATCATCCATATGAATGGCATCCACATCGTAACGGGTAACGATGTCACGTACAACACGGCAGATAAACTGACGGCTGTCCGGCAATCCCGGGTCAAACAAAATTTGCTTGTTATAGGTAACGAACCATTCTGGATGTTTATTGTAAATATGATTATCTGCAAACTGGGTACTGCCGGAGGTGCTGGCGCGATATGGGTTCAACCAGGCATGGAATTCCATATTCCGTTTGTGGCATTCTTCAATCAGGAATGCCATCAGGTCGAAGTTTCCGGCAGGAGCTACACCTTGTTGTCCGGTATAAAAACGGCTCCAGGGTTCTATATCCGATTTATAGAAAGCATCGGCTTCCGGACGGACCTGGAAAACGATCGCATTGATACCGCATTTTTGCAGGTAATTCAGTTTGCGGACAAAATCTTTCCGCATCTGTGCGGGTGTCATGTTTTTGTATTCACCCTGAAAAGCGGTCTGTATCCAAGCTCCGCGAAATTCCCGCTTTGCTTCTTTCTGTGCCGTCTGTTGTGGAATCTGTTGAGTGGTTTTACAGGATGTTACTGCGCATAACAATAAAACCACAAGCAGACGAAGATATTTTGAAACCATGAACGTGCTGTTGTTTTTATAACTTTGAGTATTTTCTTACAATATGCATGCAAATATAACAAAAGTTTGGTTTAAACGAAGAAATGGTTTACATGCTTTGTCCGAGAGGTTAAAATTTCGAACTGTAATGGTAGTATCGATATATTTCCTGCATCGATAAACCTTCCGGTTAAAACTACTATCTTTTTTTCAAAATGTTTATGTTTTGCTGTATTTTGTGATATTTTGTCAAAATAAAGCCGCTTGTACTGACGCGTTAGACGCGAATAAATGGCTTTTTAGGGAGAACCGGGCTTTTTTTCAGGCAAAAAGGGACTATTTCTGCACTATCCGGCACCTTTTTTCATTTACTCTGGGGGTATTTTCAATTAGTACCGCTACTAATTCCAACTACTTGCGGACCAAAATCCAATAGTCTGCGCGGACAAAACACCTATATTTTGACTTCAAAGCATATATGTTTCGATTTCAAAGCATATATGTCCTGTTTTTAGATGTTATTGGGCATGGACGCGATTCTGGAATGATTGAAAAACCGAACCTGATGCGGATATTAAATAGTTTATTATATTCTGAAAAACGTAACTATATGATTTGACATGGATGACGCGGATAAACGCGGATTAAGAATATAATACCTGTATTAATCCGCGTCATCTGCGTCCTGTCATTTCGTATCCATAAATCTATTTATGTAAACAAACCGATAAACCTTAACCTCGCGAGAGTCGCCTATTTGAAACACTTCCCGTGTCATCCTCCATATAATCGCGTATAAAGGAGTTGTTTTGTCATTTTGTCAAAATGATATAAAAGGGGAAGTCTTCTTTTTTCATACGGTATTATCTCTCGGTTTTATTCCTTACCTTTGTATAGTAGATTTAAACAATAAGCCGCCGGTTGTTTTTCTACCGGCAACAAGATAGATATTATGTCTGAAAATCATTCTATATTCATAAAGGGTGCTCGCGTCAATAACTTAAAAAACATCGATGTCGAGATACCTCGCGACAAACTGGTTGTTATCACCGGATTATCCGGAAGCGGAAAATCATCACTTGCATTTGATACGTTGTATGCGGAAGGACAGCGCCGCTATGTGGAAAGTTTATCAGCCTATGCCCGCCAGTTCCTGGGACGTATGGGTAAACCGGAGTGCGACTATATAAAAGGGATACCTCCCGCTATTGCCATCGAACAGAAAGTGAATACGCGTAATCCGCGTTCCACGGTCGGTACTTCTACGGAAATCTACGAATACCTGCGCTTACTGTATGCCCGGATCGGAAAAACTATATCACCTGTATCGGGAACAGAAGTAAAGAAACATCAGGTAAGCGATATTGTAAAAGAGGTATTGGCTTATCCGGACGGGACCCGTTTTGCCGTTTATGCACCAGTGGTACTCCCGGAAGGGCGTTCGATGAAAGAACAACTCGAGATTTTACAGAAAGAAGGATATGCCCGTCTGTCTATCGCCGATACGGTTTATCGTATTACGGAAGTACTTGCCGACGAGACGTTACTGGCGTCTTCTGGTATTGAGTTGTTGATAGACCGTCTTGCCGTTTCGGATGATAAGACATTGAAAAGCCGCCTCGCCGATTCTGCTGAAACGGCATTCTTTGAAGGACATGGTACGTGTATTATCCGTATTTATGCAGAGGAAGGTACGATTCAGAAAGAATACTCCAAACGGTTTGAAGCCGATGGCATGGTTTTCGACGAGCCTACGGATATGATGTTCAGTTTTAATAATCCGTTGGGTGCCTGCCCTACCTGTGAAGGGTTTGGCAAAGTGCTCGGGATTGATGAAAACCTGGTTGTGCCGGATAAAAGCCTTTCTGTATATGAGGGAGCTGTAGTCTGTTGGAAAGGTGAAGTAATGAGTGAGTGGCTACGGGAGTTTATAGCCGACAGTGAGAAATACAACTTCCCGATCCATCGCCCTTACTACGACTTGACGCAGAAAGAAAAGGATTTGCTTTGGCATGGAGCTAAAGGGGTGAACGGGATCGATGCCTTTTTCAAATTCGTGGAAGAAAATTTATATAAGATACAATATCGTGTGATGCAGGCACGTTACCGGGGTAAAACGGTTTGTCCGGTTTGTCATGGTTCACGCCTGCGTCCGGAAGCCCTTTATGTACAAGTGGGAGGAAAGAATATAGCTGAACTGGTTACAATGCCGGTTACCGAAGCGAAAGTCTTTTTCGATCGCTTGGAATTGGATGAGAACGATGCCGCTATCGCTAAGCGGTTGCTTGCCGAGATAACCGGACGTTTGCAATTCCTGCTGGATGTAGGACTGGGGTATCTTACGTTAGACCGTTTATCTGCTACTTTATCCGGAGGGGAAAGCCAACGTATCAATCTCGCCACTTCGTTGGGTAGTAGCTTGGTTGGTTCCCTTTATATTCTGGATGAGCCGAGTATCGGACTTCATTCCCGTGATACGGATTTATTGATAAAAGTGCTCCGCCAGTTGCAGTCTTTAGGTAATACGGTGGTTGTGGTAGAACATGATGAAGAAATTATCCGGGCTGCCGATTACATTATCGATATAGGTCCGAAAGCCGGACGTTTGGGCGGAGAAGTGGTTTATCAGGGGGATGTAAAAGACCTGAAAACGGATAGCAACAGTTATACGGTTCGTTACCTGACCGGGGAAGATAAGATAGAAGTTCCTGCATTCCGCCGTCCGTGGAATAATTATATAGAAGTGAAAGGCGCCCGTAAAAATAACCTGAAAGGGGTGGATGTGAAGTTCCCGCTGAATGTGATGACCGTTGTAACCGGTGTCAGCGGGTCAGGAAAGAGTTCACTGGTACGGGATATTTTTTATGAAGGAGTAAAACATTATCTGGATGATGCTGCAAGGTTGATGGTTGACTGTTCGGGATTGAGCGGCGATATGCAACTGATTAAAAGTATCGAGTTCGTAGACCAGAACTCAATCGGTAAGAGCTCCCGTTCCAATCCGGTAACCTATATAGGCGCCTACGATGAGATTCGTAAGTTGTATGGCGAACAGGCTTTATCGAAACAAATGGGATATACGGCTGCTTATTTCTCTTTCAATAAAGAAGGCGGACGTTGTGAAGAATGTAAGGGAGAAGGTAAAATCACTGTCGAAATGCAGTTTATGGCGGATATTACGCTGGAATGTGATGCTTGCCATGGAAAGCGTTTTAAATCGGATGTCTTGGAGGTAGAGTATCATGGAGCAAGCATCTATGATATGTTGGAAATGACCGTCAACCAGGCAATCGAATTCTTTGAACAGCATGCCGGAACACAGGAGAAAAAGATTGTCCGGAGGTTGAAGCCATTGCAGGATGTAGGGTTAGGATATATCAAACTGGGACAAACTTCTTCCACTCTTTCCGGTGGTGAAAACCAGCGTGTGAAACTGGCTTACTATCTGGGACAGGAGAAACAGGAACCAACACTTTTCGTGTTTGACGAACCTACTACCGGCTTGCATTTTCATGATATCAAAACCTTATTGAAAGCCTTTGATGCGTTGATAGCCAAAGGGCATACGGTGGTTATCATCGAGCATAATATGGATGTGATAAAGTGCGCGGACTATCTGATAGACCTGGGACCGGAAGGAGGAAATGCCGGCGGGAACCTGGTTTGTGCAGGAACACCGGAAGAGGTGGCACTCTGTGCAGAATCCTACACCGGCAAATATCTGAAGGAGAAGTTACTGTAAACTTATTTTTTCCGTGCCGACAAGAGCAGCATCATCGGCCTTCTCAGTTCATCTCTCATACCGGGAACCGTATCCAGCATATCGGCTGCGGGTTCCGGCTCAATTAAACCAGTGATTTCGAAACCTCCTTGTATAAGGCCGTTTATATAGGTCGTTAATGTTTTGTGATATTTGGTGACTTCTTCTCCAAGGAAGTTCGCTTTTCTTTTTCCCTCCGTAAAATAGCGGTCTACAGGCCAATGCAGGCGATTACCTTCCCGGTCGTAATACCAGTCCTGGCTTCCGTAGGCGGTAAAGACGGGATGTTCCACCGAAAAGACAAAAACTCCTTCCTGAGTTAGCCAACGGTTTATTTTCCGGCAGATAGCATCGAATGATTCCAGGTAGTGGAAAGTAAGGGAACTGACTACGATATCGAAAGTTTCGGGATCGCTCTCAAAATCTTCAATAGCCATTTGCCTGTATTCTATTTTGGAAGAATTATTCTTTATTCGGGCTTCATGCAACATCTTTTCCGAGATGTCGATACCCAAGGCTAAAGATGCACCTTGTTCAACTGCATATTGACAATGCCAGCCGAAACCGCATCCCAAATCTAACACCCGCTTACCTGTAAAATCCGGCAACATTTTTTTTAGCATATGCCATTCTCCGGCTCCTTTCAAACCTTCTGTAGATCGGGACATTTGGCTGTATTGCGAGAAAAAACGGGCATCATCATACTTGTTTTCTTTCATACATTAAATATTTACATGTAAATTTCTCTCCAAAGATAAAAAAACTCTATTTTTGTTTTTAATAATAAAACAATAAATGGAATTGCATAAAATTCATCTGCTTTTAAAACGAATATTGTTATTGTTGTTGTTACTCTCTACTTTAGATACCTGGGGGCATAGAGCTAATAATAATCCGGAGAAAACTATTCTGCTTATCAGTTCATATTCGCCGATTAGAGAAGAAGGAAATCATGTGATTTCTGCATTTGTAGAACAGATGTCGGAAAAAATGCCGGCAAAAGTACAGGTCGAATATATGAGCAGTGAACAATACCCGCTTTTTTCTTCTTGGCAGGAGTGGATGATACAACTCTTCCAAGCCTATAAAGATAAGCCGGATGTGGTGGTATTGCTTGGCAATGAGGCATGGTCTTCCTATAAGATGACATGTAAAAAAGGATGGAGGGATATACCGGTTGTATTAGGGTATGTCAAAGAGACTTTTGTGGATTATGAAAAGAATGCGGACTCGGATGTCCTCTTTTCCGATGGAATACATTATATCTCTGATACTTTCGATGGATTTAAAGTTACCGGATATTTTTTCAAGGATTATATAATGGAGAATCTGTTATTGATAAAACAGCTCCAGCCGCAAATACGCCATGTTGCTTTCTGCTATGATAACCGGTATGCAAAAGGGTTCTATCTGAATAATTTAAAGCAATTGTTCGATAAGATTGATTCGTTGGACTTATGCTATTTGTCCGGAACCGATTTTACAACACCCGAATTACTGGATTCGATTGCAAAAATGGATGATTCTTATGCCTTGCTTTCTTCCGGGTGGTATACGGATGCCGTGTGTAATCCGCATGCCTATACCATGTTGCACAATGAATTGGCAAGGATGGAGTCTTTTCCTGTTTATCAGGTGATGGATCAGAGCAGGGCGAATATGAATTATATAGGCGGTTATTATGTTTTGGGTGTAGAACAGGGACGCGACCTGGCATTGCTTACTTATGATGTGTTGACAAAAGGAATAGAAAACAGCGCGGTATTCCAGCGAACGCCTGCCCAACCTCATTACTATATTAATTATCCTGTATTACAAAAAACGGGAATATCTGAAGATTTACTCCCTGAAGGAGTTTTGTTTTATAATGCTCCGACTTCTTTACTGGAAGACCACCCTTTGTCTGTTTCGTTGTTTAGCCTTACTATCATTCTAATGTTGGTGCTGCTTATTGTTTCTCTTTTTTACAGGAAACGTAAAGAGCAGTATTATAAAATGGCGAATGCCCATATGATGAATCTGCTTGGCAAGATGCCGGATATGGCAATTATCTATGATGAGAATTTAAATATCAAGTACATTGTAAATCCTCTGGAACAGGTTTTGTTCGGAACAGACTGGAGAAAGCTTATCGGAGTAAATGTTTGGAATATAAAAGAGGTTTATCCGCTGTCGGATTCAGCTATGGAAGAGCTGGCGCAAAATGTAGCCCACACCATGAAAACAAGGGAAGTCCGGGTTTTCAATTATGAATTTATTAAAGGTGGGTTCACCTATTATATAAAAGCGCGTACAGTACCTCTCGAAGATAATCAGCTGATTTGTTTTATGCATGATGTCACTCCATACGTGAAATCGGAAAGAGAGGTTTTGAAGCTGAAAACATTCTTACAGTCCATTATAGATAATCTGCCAGTAGGATTGTTTGTAAAAGATGTCTCAAATAAGTTCCGTTACCTGTTTTATAATCAGAAGGTGATGGAGATTAACGGGAGTTCAACATCCATTGTACTGGGTAAAAATGATTATGAAATCGGAAATCCTACAGCCGAATTATTCAGTAAAGAAGACTTGGAGGTGTTGCAGAGTAATAATCCTGTCTCGTTTGAGTTTGTCCATAAAGATCCGAAAACCGGAGAACCCCAGAGATGGAGTGTCGTGACAAAAACGAAATATCTGGATGGCGAAGGACGTCCTTATATTATAGGGACAGTTGTAGATACAACGGAAATACGTAAGAGTGCATTAGAGTTGGAGAATATCCGTAAAGAGTTGTCTATAGCCCTTGATGCGGGAACCATGTCCGCTTGGTGTTATGATATAGAGAAGAAGGAATTTTATTCTTTATATAAGGAAACTGTTGCCAATGAATCATTGTCTTATGAAGCGGCAATTCAGATATTGCATCCGGATGATGAGGCGAAGTACCGTAGTTTTATGGAGAGGCTTTCTTCTGGGCAGGATGAAAAGTCAAAAGAAATATTCCGTTTTAAACGGACAGCTGAGTATAACTGGTATGAAACATATGCCATCGCTCTGAAATCCGATAAAACGGGAGAAGTGATCCAGATTATCGGAACGGAACGAAACATTACGGTTGAAATGCAGCGGAAAAGGGAACAGGAAGAGAATAAACTAAAACTGGATTTTACGCTGGATGCCGCTCAAATTATTTCGTGGGAGTTTAATGTGGATACGTTGACATTCTATTCTCCCAAGTCGACAATCTTTGGAGAGGCAACAATCCCTCTGGATATTTATTTGACATTTGTGCAGGAAGATGATGCTCTGATACTGCGTAAAGGATTGGAGGACCTATCTGCCGGACGTATACGGGTGATGGATGTTCAGATCCGTATCCAGACAGAGATTTTAGGGTCGCGTTGGTTTGAAATGCACGCAGTGCCTTATGGACAGGATGAGGAAGGAAGAGCTACCAAGTTGATTGGTTTGCGGCGGGATATCACAGATTTGAAGATGACCAACGAATTGATAGAGCTTCGCGATAAAGCCGAAGAATCCAATCGTTTAAAAAGTGCTTTTCTTGCCAATATGAGCCATGAGATACGGACTCCGCTGAATGCAATCGTCGGTTTTTCCAATCTGATAGCCCAGGAAGACGACCCGGACGAGATTGCTGAATATGTTAAGATTATAGAGACGAACAACGAACTCCTGTTGCAGTTGATAAATGACATACTGGATTTGTCGAAGATAGAAGCAGAGCAACTGGACTTTAATTATTCGGATGTGGATATACCTGCCCTGCTCCGGGGATTGGAGCAGACTTATGCTTCGAGGGTAAAAGAAGGAGTGAAGCTGATTTGTGAATTGCCGGAAGGGGATTGTTTCATTCTCTCCGAGAAAAACAGGTTGACACAAGTGATTTCCAATTTTCTGAGTAATGCCTGCAAGTTTACGTCCAAAGGTTCTATTTGCATGGGGTATAAGCCTATAGAGGGAGGTCTGCGTTTTTATGTTTTAGATACAGGAAAAGGAATTGCTCCGGAAAATGTACCAAATGTTTTCAATCGTTTTGCTAAATTTGATGCGTTCGTACAAGGTACAGGGTTGGGACTTTCCATCAGCCAGTCGATCATACAGCATTTAGGAGGCGAAATAGGTGTGGAGTCCGTCTTAGGCGAAGGTACGGAATTTTGGTTTACTTTGCCTTGCGATTCTTATTCTTGAAAACTATTTTGAACAGATTTATGAGTAAAATTTAACCCCGACTATTATGGAGACAGCATTTTTTATTTTATTGATATTGGTTGTTTGGATTAGCTTGCACAATTATATCGGCAAAGCCGTTTCAAATACAGAAAGCCTGAAGAAAGAAATAACCGAGCTCCGGAAACAACTGGAAGCAGTCCGTCCGAAAGCAGAGGCTATGAAAACTGTTCCGGTAGAAGAAAAAGTAGTCGTGGAAAAACAAGAAGTTTTTCCCGTTTCACCTAAGATAAAAACACCTTCCAAACCTAAGAAGAAGGCACGCCAGATTAATTATGAGAAATATATCGGAGAAAACTTATTCGGAAAGATAGGAATCCTGATACTTGTGATAGGTGTAGGCTTGTTTGTGAAATATGCCATAGACAGGGATTGGATTAACGAAGTGTTCCGTACGGCACTGGGATTTGCGACCGGTATCGGGTTGCTTGTGATTTCCGGTAAGTTGCGTAAGATCTACCTGACTTTCAGTTCATTACTGGCAGGCGGTGCATTTGCTGTCTTTTATGTAACGGTGGCAATGGCTTACCATTATTATGGATTGTTCAGCCAGACATCCGCTTTTATCCTTTTGATTATATTTACTATTCTTGTAACTGTCTTATCCGTATTGTATAACCGGAGGGAGCTGGCTATTATCGCACTGATTGGAGGTTTTATCTCTCCTTTCCTGGTAAGCGATGGAATGGGAAGTTATATGGTACTGTTTGTTTATGTTTCCATCCTGAACCTCGGAATGTTCGGGTTGTCCTTGTATAAGAAATGGGGAGAATTGCCGCTTATCTGCTTTGCTGCAACCTATCTTATTCTTGGCGGCTATATATGGACGGCAGATCTGGATATTGCCCGGAGTCCGCAATTGCTTCATCTGATATTGTTCTCTTCCTTGTTTTATCTGACTTTCCTGTTACCGGTTGTTTCGATATTGAATACGGGAAATAATAAAATAAGCCATTTGTTGCTGGCTGAGGTTTCATTGAACAATTTTATTTACCTGTTCTTTTGTCTGTATTTTTTTAGGGAAATGCAACCGGAACAGGATTTGAAAGGGCTTTTCCCGTTGGGGATCGCTTTAGTGAATGGAGCTATTGCATTTATTGTTAGCCGGAGGTTGACGGAAAATAAAATTATTTATCCAGCTTTAACGGGGCTTGCCCTGACATTTGTTTCCATCGCGATACCAGTGCAGTTGGAAGGAACTTTCATTACCCTTTTGTGGGCTTGCGAACTGGTCATTGTGCTTTGGCTCTTTACCCGTTTCCGTATGGTTATCTATGAGTATTTTTCGATAGCCCTGCTTTTCCTGACCAATGCTTCCTATTTGATGGATATGGAAAATGCGATTACGGAGGGAGGCGTGGTTCCTTTGTTTGCCAATGGTATGTTTGCTACCGGTATATTTACAGGGCTTGCCTTGCTGGTGTGGTGCTGGCTGATGAATCGTGAAAAAGAGATGTTTCAGGTTGCAAACGTATTGAAATATTCTCCGTTTAATGCATTTGCCCTGTTAAACGGATGTGCCATATTGTATATAGCCTTTATCCTCGAGTTTTTGCTGAATGTGAAAGACTCACATCTTTCAGTGGAACTGGCGCAAACGTTTACGGCTGCCGCTTTGCTGGCTCTGTTGCTGTGTCTGAAAAAGCGGTTTCCTGTGGCAGTCTATAGTGGTTGCTATGCTTTCGGGCTGTTCCTGTCGGTTTGTCTTTATGGAATTTGTGCGTTCGCCTATCCGGATATTCAGGAGCAGTTGGCGGAATCTTTGAAATGGATTTCGTTTGTTATCATAGCAGTACACATCTGGCTTTTTGCAAAGAGTTACTATGCAGTTTATAGTTTCCACCTGAAAGTATCCAATCGAATGACTGGGTTGCTAAGTCTTCTATCGACTGTGTTGTTGGTTATAGGAGTCAATACATTTCTGAAGGAAGTGGGATATTCGGGGGAAACGAGTGCTGGTTTTTCTATTTCGCTGATTATTGCCGGTTTCGTGGAAATGTCGTTAGGGATGAGGCTACACCAGAAGTTCCTGCGTATGGTGAGCTTGCTGACCTTCGGTATTGTACTGGTTAAATTGATACTGGTGGATATCTGGCTGTTGCCGACTGTGGGTAAAATAATCATCTTTATTATCTTAGGTGTCATATTGCTAATCCTTTCTTTCCTCTATCAGAAACTAAAGAAGGTGTTGTTTGAGGGGGATGGGAAGGATATGGATGTGGAAAAGATATAGTAAAATCTATATGGAGATTATTTGGCAAGTATTGTAATGTGCGGATAAGTCGTAATCTCTCCGGGGAAATACGAATAAAAATATCAAAGAGGGCTGTTTGTCCGTCTTTACTGCATTGCCAATCAAACGGAACTGATTAACCCGGTAGATGGCCCCTCCCCAGTAACGAAGGTTGCCGTTTCCGGTTTCCAATATGCCGTTTCTGTGAAAGCAGGTTACGATAAAGATGACTATCCAAAAATAAATTTACAATGGTAAATGCTTTAAAAGGCTGGCTTGCCAACAATACGGTAACAGCAGACTCAAGACTCCAACGACAAAATCCTCGTACTCAAAAGTACAGGAAAGGCAGACATGAAGAAATGCTTGCTCAAGATACCGACTTGCGACCGGAAACATTGACTCATCTGCTAACACAGGCAGCGATGTACTGCTACC
Source organism: Parabacteroides sp. (assembly GCA_019417325.1). Lineage (GTDB taxonomy): Bacteria > Bacteroidota > Bacteroidia > Bacteroidales > Tannerellaceae > Parabacteroides. Next base: position 65,018 of record DXVO01000007.1, read on the forward strand.
CGTAGCCTTACTCTCTTGCTACCGGTGGCAGTGCATCGCTGCAAAAATACCTTTATTATAGTGTTGTACTTATCTTCCGTTGGAAGTGGCAGGAAGCTTTTGATAGTTGCGGAAAATAATCTGGTCGCGGATAAGCCCGGTTTCGTATGAGCCGCTAAAGTCCATCAATACGGTACCCAGATTTCCGGTTGCAGGAATTGTGGCTTCACGCCAATATTGCTTGAAGTTGCGAATCATGCCTTTGCCTCCTACTAGTATTTCAGAAAAGCCGGTGTTGAAATTTTCGGCATACAACTCAGGATTAGGGATTTTCTGCCAGGTGCTGTAACCAGAAGTAAAGGTGATATTCCAATGGTTTGAGCCTGATGTGGCTGCTGTCATTACTTTGGCGACTCCGTCTACTTTGTTTTCGGGTGTCTTCGTATATTCGTCACTCAGATAGATTTCAAACGGGAAGTCCCCATTGGTAATAACTGTCGTATCGTCGTGCCAGTTAATTTGCGGGGCATCTTTAATCCAACCCATCGAACCTTCCGAACGGTCGCGCGTTACAATATATATTTTTCCACGAAGTTCGCCAATGTTTTTTTCTGCAAACGTTTTATCGCATACCACTTTGCCTTGCCCGTAATCCTGGACAAATTTATTGAACTTGTTATTGAAATAATATTTGTCCTGTTCGTCGCAGGTTTCATCCTTTACCATGGCAACAATAAATTCGCCGGGGTTTTCGTTGAGGAAACGTACGGCATCCTGCAAGAAGTCTTTCAGCGAGTTATGGCAATAAATGATGCCGTGGTAAATCTTCATCTGGTCGCTGAGGCGCAGGTCGAATGTTCTTACTCCCCAGTTCATTTGCTCGAACCAGTCTTGGTCCTGGCATTTAGCCAGTGTGATAAGCGTGTTCCAGGTACCGGAATCGTGTGTGCCCGGCATGCCGAGGTCGATGAACTTTTTATTGTCGTCTACATATGTCATCCATTTGGAATAAGAAAATCCGTCCGGTTTCCAGGCATCCCGGATATCCAGAAAACCCATATGTCCCCATCCCGGTTGTGCGTATGGTTCCATATAGTGGAATGCGCCGGCAAGTGCCCAGTTCGTTTGGTCGACGGATTTATTTACCCCCATTTTAATAAAGATGTTGGTTGATTCATCCAGTAAATTTTCGACATCTGCTTTTTTCCCTCTGCCATACGCGGTGATGCTGTAGATAAGGGTAGTTCCGTCCGTATCATAGAAATTAATTTCCTGAAGCCACGGATTAAAATTGGACGCCTGCCAGTTGAGGGCCACTCTTCCTCCGGGCTCGATAATGCCGGAACGCTTGGTCCCTTTGCCATCCATATCCCATTGGTCGCTATGTTCGGCTTTTCCGAATTCCACAATCCAGGAGCGTGATGTGTTGTTGATTGCCGTGATATATTCGCCTTCGTCGAATGAAATCGAGGCTGTTTCGTCTGCATTTGCCTTTTGTAGTTCTTTCGGTTCATTGCTGTTCTGGCAGGATGTGGCAAGGAATCCTGTGGCTAAAGCAACCAGCAAGGCGGTTGCAAAAGATGAAAATCTGATGTTCTTCATGGTTATTCTGTTTATTCGGAAAATACTTAATAGGATTATGGCGGCAATTTAAGGAGATTTGACGAAATGAGAATAGATATTTGGGTTAATAATTCTTTAATAAAGGAGTGATTTCCAGATGAATCGGGGAGTTGCAGTGCCGTATTGAAGATAAAGATCCAAGGCCGGTCCGTTGGAATGGGCCGGTCTTGGAATTCTGCATCGGGAATGTTTAATGTCTCTTGTATATTATAAAACCTCGATAGTCTTTTCCAGGGCCATACTGTGCGAACCCTTTATCAGGATGTGGTAGCCTTCCAGTGGGTTTACTTTTAATGCGGCAATCAGTTCTTCCGTTGTGGCAAAAGTGGCGAAATCTTTTCCTGCTTTGCTAAACTGTTCGCCGCAAAGAAGTACCTTATCGAAATTGGCTTTTTTTATTTGTTCGATTATTTCCGCATGCAGTTCGTCGCTGGCAGGTCCTAATTCGCGCATATCTCCAAGGATAATAGCTTTTGGGGAAACTTGCATGGCGGAAAAGTTTTCCAGAGCCGCTTTCATACTGCTGGGGTTGGCGTTGTAAGCATCGATAATCAATTCGTTAGTCTCTGTCTTTTTGAGTTGCGAACGGTTGTTGGTCGGCTCATAGGCAGTTATGGCACGGCTGATTCGTTCGGCTGGGATTTTGAAGTAACGCCCTACGGCAACGGCTGCCAGTACATTATCCAGGTTGTAGGCCCCTATCAGATGGGTTTCCACGGTGTGTATTTTTCCTTGTTGCTTCCAGTCGAAAGTAAGGAAAGGACTACAACTGATGACGTGTCCCGAAGCAAAAAAGGCTTCATTTGAGCCATAGGTGATTTGTTCGATGCCCTGGGCTATTTCCGTCAAATATTTATTATCGGCATTGATAAATATTTTCCCTTTTGAATGCCGGATGTAGTTGTACAGTTCCCCTTTGGTTTTCACTACATTCTCGAAAGAACCGAATCCTTCCAGATGGGCGCGACCCACATTTGTGATGATACCGTAGTTCGGGTTTACAATATCTACCAGCTCTTTGATATCCCCCGGGTGGCTGGCTCCCATTTCGATGACGGCCATTTCATGGTCGTGGGTCAAACGGAGCAGTGTGAGCGGAACCCCTATCTGGTTGTTCAGGTTGCCTTCTGTATATAACAGATTGTATTTGGAAGAGAGAACTGCAGCTAAAAGTTCTTTTGTTGTTGTTTTCCCGTTAGTCCCTGTGATGCCAATAATAGGTATGCCGACAGTTCTACGATGGCGGTGTGCCAATTGTTGCATGGTCTTCAATACATCGTCCACCAGGATGGTACGTTCGTTGATGTAGTAGTCCGGATTATCGATTACTGCATATTGGCAGCCGGTGTCCAATGCCTTGGATGCAAATTTGTTGCCATCGAATTTTTCACCTTTCAGGGCGAAAAAGATGGAACCGCGCGGGCAATTGCGGCTGTCGGTTGTCACTTTGGGATGATGCAAAAATAATTCGTACAGTTCTGATATGGTCATATCCTTTATCCTCCGTAAATTCAGTTACAGTTATTTGCCGCAAATGTAGTAATTAAATGTTTTTCCAGTATCTTTGTCGAAAAGAAGATATAATGATGTTACATAAAACGCTCAATATAAAGGGAAAACTAACCTCACTCGATACTCCTTTAGTGATGGGAATCCTGAATGTGACTCCTGATTCTTTTTATGCGGACAGCCGTAAGCAAACCGAAGCAGCCATAGAAGAACGCATTCAAGCTATTTTATCGGAGGGTGGAACGATTATTGATGTCGGGGGATATTCTTCTCGTCCGGATGCTGTAGAAGTCTCTTCGGAAGAGGAAATGAAACGTGTAGCTGTAGCTCTTGGCATATTGCAACGGCATTATCCGGAGGTTGCTGTCTCCGTCGATACTTTCCGGGCGGATGTAGCTTGCTGTTCCGTGGAAAAATATGGGGCAGCCATTATAAACGATATATCCGGTGGCGGACAGGATAAGGAAATGTTTCCGGCTGTCGCTTCATTAAATGTTCCTTATATCATGATGCATATGCGAGGAACTCCCCAGACCATGCAGCAGCATACGGATTACAAGGATATGATGGAAGATATTCTTTTATATTTTGCTGCAAAAGTGCGTGAACTTAATTTGATGGGGGTAAATGATATTGTACTCGACCCGGGTTTTGGTTTTAGTAAAACTCTGGATCAAAATTATCTTCTGATGGGACACTTACACGAGTTCGAACAGTTCGGGCTGCCTTTGCTGGTCGGTGTATCGCGGAAGAGTATGATTTATAGATTTCTTGGAGGGACTCCGTCTGAAAGTTTGAACGGAACGACGGTTTTGAATACGGTTGCTCTTTTGAACGGTGCGGATATTCTGCGCGTTCATGATGTGAGGGCTGCAGTCGAGGCTGTGAAAATTGTAGACAAATTGAAAAGGGAAGCTGTATGTGGATGAATTTCGGAATAAAAGACCTTATCGATGTCTTATTGGTCGCCTTTTTCCTTTATCAGACCTATAAGTTAATGAAGAGTTCGGGAACCCTGGCTATTTTTAGTGGGGTAGTCTCGTTTATCGTTGTTTGGATATTAGTATCCCAGGTGTTGGAAATGCGCTTGATGGGAGCGATCCTCGATAAATTTATCAGTGTAGGTTTTGTCGTTCTGGTTATTTTGTTCCAGGATGAAATCCGCCGTTTTTTGATGGCTTTAGGTTCCCACCGCGGATGGAAGTTCTTAGGAAACCTGTTTTCAAAACGTTCCGATGCAAACGAGAACGAAGGAAAGTTTGTTGCGCCGGTTGTTCTGGCATGTATGAATATGGCTAAAAAGAAAACCGGTGCCCTGATTTGTATTCAGCAAGATGTGGACTTGGCCATTTATGAGCATACGGGAGAAATGTTTAATGCAGACGTAAACGCTCGTCTGATAGAAAATATATTTTTTAAGAATAGCCCTTTGCATGATGGGGCTATGATTATAGCGGACAACCGTATCAAGGCTGCCGGGTGTATTTTGCCGGTAGCCCAAAACGCCAATTTACCAAAAGATATGGGACTTCGGCACCGCTCGGGATTGGGGATGTCTTTGGAGACTGATGCCTTGATTATCATTGTTTCTGAAGAACGAGGGAAGATTTCGGTGGCACATAACGGGAAACTGGAAGTGAATGTTTCGGCAGAAGAATTGCAGCGCATACTGTCCGGAGAACGGGAAGTTGTGAATTATTGTTAAATGTTCTGAATCTGGTAGGTCTACATATAAATCTTTTGCTGTTTTTGTAAACTCTATGTTGCATTATGCCTAATTTTGTACCCGAAAGACAGTGACATTTACTAAAAATATAAAAATAGATCTTCCGCTATGGATTTAATGCAAGAAATTATTGCGCGTGCTCAGGCAAACAAACAGCGTATCGTTCTTCCTGAAGGCACAGAAGAAAGAACATTGAAAGCTGCCGACCGTTTAATGGCCGACGGAGTTGCAGACATTATTTTGATTGGTGCTCCTGCTAAAATCAAAGAATTGGCAGCCGGATATGGTTTGAGCCATATTGACCAGGCTACAATTGTCGATCCGAAGAATCATGAAAAGAAGGCAGCATATGCCGACCTGCTTTTCCAACTACGCCAGAAAAAAGGTATGACGCCGGAAAAAGCCGCCGTATTGGTGGAAGATCCTTTATATCTAGCCTGCCTGATGATTAAATCGGGTGATGCAGATGGTGAAATAGCCGGTGCACAAAATACTACAGGTGATGTGCTTCGTCCTGCTTTGCAGATTGTTAAGACTGCTCCGGGTATGAGTTGTGTGTCAGGTGCATTTATAATGTTTACTAAAACTCCCCAGTATGGAAAAGAGGGTATCTTGGTATTTGCCGATTGCGCTGTAATGCCGAACCCGAATGCACAGGAATTGGCAAGTATTGCTCTTGCAACTGCTGCAACAGCCCGTGATATTGTCGGTATGGAACCGCGTGTAGCTATGTTGAGTTTCTCAACAAAAGGTAGTGCGTCACATGAAATGGTAGATAAAGTAGTGGAAGCTACCCGTCTGGCAAAAGAAATGGCTCCCGATTTGAAGATTGACGGAGAATTGCAGGCTGATGCTGCTCTGGTAGAAAAAGTAGGTGCACAGAAGGCTCCGGGCAGTGAGATCGCCGGACAGGCAAATGTATTGGTATTTCCTACGTTGGAAGTCGGGAATATTGCTTATAAACTGGTGCAGCGTTTAGGCGGTGCGGAAGCTGTTGGTCCTATCTTGCAGGGTATGGCAGCTCCTGTTAACGACTTGTCACGTGGTTGTTCAGTAGATGATATCTATAAAATGGTAGCTATTGCAAGTAATCAGGCTATCGGTTTAAAAGCGTCAAAATAATAAAGGATACAAAAAATAAAGAGATGAAGATATTAGTATTAAACTGCGGAAGCTCTTCTGTTAAGTACAAACTGTTCAATATGGACACACATGAAGTACTGGCACAGGGCGGCGTGGAAAAGTTAGGATTACCCGGTTCTTTTTTGAAATTTACTTTGCCTGATGGTGAAAAAGTGATTCTGGAAAAAGACCTGCCGGAACATAATGCTGCAATTCAGTTTATTTTGAGTGTGCTGACTGACGAAAAATATGGCTGTATTAAATCGTATGACGAAATAGATGCTGTAGGTCATCGCGTAGTACACGGAGGCGAACAGTTTAGCAGCAGTGTTGAAATTACAAGTGAAGTAATCGGTAAGGTCGTGGAGTGTATCGACCTTGCTCCGTTGCATAATCCACCGAATTTGAAAGGTATTCGTGCTATGAGCGCATTGATTCCGGGTATTCGTCAGGTAGGTGTGTTTGATACAGCTTTCCATCAGACAATGCCGGATTACGCTTACATGTACGGTTTGCCTTATTCTTTGTATAAGAAATATGGTATTCGTCGTTATGGTTTCCATGGAACAAGCCATCGTTATGTCTCTAAACGTGCTTGTGAAATTCTTGGCGTACCTTATGAAAAACAGCGTATTATTACTGCTCACGTAGGAAATGGAGGTTCTGTTGCTGCTATCAAAGACGGAAAATGTATCGATACATCTATGGGATTGACTCCGGTAGAAGGTTTGTTGATGGGTACACGTTGCGGTGATGTGGATGCCGGAGCATTATCTTTTGTCATGGATCGGGAAGGTCTGGATGCAAAAGGATTGTCTGACCTGATTAACAAGCAGAGTGGTGTACTGGGATTGTCCGGTCTGTCTTCCGATATGCGTGAAATAGAAGCTGCAGTCGCCGATGGTGATAAGAAAGCGATTTTGGCTCTTAACGTATATAACTACCGTATTAAGAAATATATCGGTGCTTATGCTGCCGCCATGGGTGGTTGCGATATTTTGGTATGGACAGGTGGAGTCGGTGAAAACCAATGGGCTACCCGTCGCGAAGTTTGCCAGAATATGGAATATATGGGCATGAAACTGGATGTGGAAAAGAATGAAGGTATGCGGGGTGAAGAAATGGTAATCAGTACTCCTGACAGTAAAGTTACTGTCATTGTCGTTCCTACAGACGAAGAGTATATGATCGCTTCCGATACGATGGATATATTAAGCAAATAAATATTATAATCCTCACAGCTTACAAAACACAGGATTAGTGTTTAGGCAGTTCCGACACCGGTTGGAACTGTCTTTTTTTGTCTATCTATAAACGTTGTAAAAAAAGAATGCCAAAAGTGACACAGGTAATGGTGAAAAACCGGTCACTTTTGACATCTGTCGAACTGATAAAATATAGTGAAAAAGGGTTAGTGAGAGCAAATGTAAAAGATGCAGTAAAAGGAGACAAGTATCCCTGTCCCATTTTGAAACAAATGGGACTTATTGTTTTGAAATGGGACTAAATTTGGGGAAGAGGCAAACAGGGTCAGTGATGATATCAGGCAAGTACAGAGGCTATGTACATGTAGATCATCATCCCTATAATATCATTTGTAATCGTTATAAACGGGCCGGTAGCCAGTGCCGGATCTATTTTGAAACGGTCGAGTGTCATCGGTACTAATGTGCCGAATATACTGGCAAACATAACAACTGCGAAGAGGCTTAAAGATACAGATGCTGTAATGCCGCGGTCTCCCAGGAAAAAGAAATTATAGATAAATACTACAATACTGATGATGCTGGCATTAATTAATGAGACAACGGATTCCTTTAATATCTGGGGGATTATATTGCCACCTTTCAGTGTGTTGTTGGCAAGGCCTTGTACAATGATAGCGGAAGATTGTATTCCGACATTTCCTCCGGTTCCCCCAATAAGTGGAATGAATAATGCCATTTTGGGGTTTATGGCAAAACTGCTTTCAAAATTTCCAAGTATGACCGAATTTCCAAGTCCCCCGATCATTCCGATTAACAACCAGGGCAAACGGGCGGCAGTCTGGGTGAATACATTGTCGGAAGTCTCAACGTCTTGTGAGATACCGGAAGCTAACTGGTAGTCACGTTCATGTTGTTCACGTACTTCGTCCATTACGTCGTCGATGGTAATCCGACCAACCAATCGTCCGATACTATCGACAACAGGTAGTGCAACCAAGTCATATTTCTCGATTGTTTGGGTAACTTCTTCAATACTGTCGCTATCGCGGACTGAAATCGGCTCCTTCTTCATTACATGTTTTATTTTTGAAACGGAAGGATTCGTTATCAGTTTTTGAAGTGGAAGTACACCGCGAAGACGTTCATCGTCATCTACGACATATACATAATAGATTTCGTCCATGTCTTCGGCTTGTTTACGCATCTCATCGATACATTTGGGCATACTCCAGTTCTCGTTGACAACGATCATCTCAGTACCCATCAAACCACCGGCGGTGTCTTCATCGTATTTTAACAAATCGACGATGTCTCCAGCTTGCTCGACATCTTCGATATGTGAGAGAATTTCTTCTTGGGTGTCTTCATCCAGCTCACGCATCAAATCAACGGCATCATCGGTTTCCATATTGTCGACGAAGCGTTTGGCAATTAATTCGTTGGGAAGTTCTTTCAGCAGTTTATGACGGTCTTCTTCATCCAGTTCCATCAATACGTCTGCCGCTTTTTCCCCGTCCATTAGAAGATAAAGGTAAATAGCTTCCTGCAAGTCGAGTTCCTTATAGGCTTCTGCTATATCTGCAGGATAAAGTTCTTTGAGAATACTCTTGATTTGAGCATCATCTTTTTCTGCAATGAATTTTTGCAGGTTGTCTATATACTCTTTAGTTAGTTCAATCATCTTTGCTGCCTATAAGTTTATTCTGGATTTTTTGCCTGATTATTGCATTGCAAAGATAATTCTAACGGAGAAAAAACACTTTATAATTACATGAATTTTGTTTTTAATTATATTTGTAGTATTCTTGCCTAAAGATAAAGCACTGGCTTAAAGGATTACACTAGCAAAATTAATAATTGACCAAATGAGAAATGTTGTATTTGTATTATGTCTGCTGTTCTTATTGCAGGCTTGCGGGAATAAGGAAGAAAATGATGTTCAGAGTCGCCAAATGTACCAGGTTGCCAGTTTTGATTATTTTGCATCCGGAAAATATGAAGGAGTCTATCCGCTTAATAATTTGTTTGAAAAAGCAGACTTTGGTATAGGTACGGTAGATGGTCTGGATGGAGAAATGTATGTAAGAGATGGCAAAGCATACCGGATTATCTCTTCTGGGGAAGTTGTAGAAGTTCCGTCATCTGCAATGTTGCCTTTTGCCATGATGTGCAAATTTAAACCGGATACCATGTTTCTTTATACAGGTAAGATGCCTGTTTATAAAAAGATAGATGAGTTGGTAAATGATTCTACGAAACTGCTGGCGATAGAAATAAAAGGAGTATATGCTTCACTAACAACCCGTTCCGTGCCAAAACAAGAAAAACCGTATAAGAATCTGTATGATATTATTGCGCATGATCAGGTTGTTTTTCATCCTGAAAACTTAAAAGGCACAGCGGTCGGATACCGGATTCCAGCTCGTTGTATAGCTGTAAATCCTACTGGATATCATATTCATTATGTATCGGAAGATGGAAAAGAGGGAGGGCATGTATTGGCCTTTTCGACCGATAGTGTGATGGTTTCCATACAAGTACTTGATGATATAGAACTTGTATGGAATAATTAATTTAGTTATCTGCTGTTTTCAGGTTTCGCTCTGTTATGAGAGTCAGTTCGATAAATTGTTCTACGGATAATTGTTCCGGGCGTTTGTCAAAGACAGGCAGAGCGTAATCAGGACAGTCTTTTCCCAATAACGGCTTCATAGAATTACGAAGCGTTTTTCTACGTTGGTTAAAGGATGTTTTAACTACAGTTTTGAATAAAGACTGGTCACAACCCAGTTCTGTCCGGTTGTTCCGTGTCATGCGTATAACGGCACTTTTTACTTTTGGAGGGGGATTGAATACCGTTTCACTAACAGTAAAAAGATATTCGATGTCGTACCATGCCTGAAGCAGTACACTTAAGATTCCATATGTTTTACTTCCCGGACCTGCAGCTAAGCGCTCGGCAACCTCTTTTTGTATCATGCCCGAACAACAAGGAATATGTTCTTTATAATCAAGCACTTTAAAAAATATTTGGCTGGAAATATTGTAAGGATAGTTTCCGATAACGCAAAATTGTCCTGCAAATAATTTGCTGAGGTCTAACCGTAGAAAATCTTCGGCAAGAATCTTACCTTCCAATGCAGGAAAGTTCTGTTCCAGATATGCGACAGATTCCAGGTCGAGTTCAACAACAGTCAGGTCATGGTTTGCTTCCAATAAGAATTGGGTGAGGACACCCATTCCCGGACCTATTTCCAATATGGGAAGGTTTTTATAGTCGGATAATGTATCCGCAATGCGTTTTGCTATTTGCAGATCTTTCAGGAAATGCTGTCCTAATGCTTTTTTGGGCTTAACTAATCTCATCCACTTTTTGGTATGATACGTTTGTATTTAAATATAATGTTTATCTTTGCAGACGTACAAAAATACGACAAATAATTTAAAGAATCCATGCACAATGAGTTTAAATACAATATTCCGTACGTTTCTTAAAATAGTCCTTCCTCTTGGTTTCGGTTGTGCTCTTCTCTGGTATTTATACAGTAATATGAACTTTAGTGAGATATGGGATGTCGTTCGTAAAGGTGTGCGTTATGATGTGATCCTGTTTTCTTTATTGTTCGGTTTGGGTGCCAATATTGTGCGTGGATTACGTTGGAAGTTATTGATAAACTCATTGGGGGACAAGATAAAAACAAGTGATGCTGTTTATGCGGTTTTAGGTAATTATGCAGTAAACTTGGTGTTTCCCCGTGTTGGTGAGGTTTGGCGGTGTGGAGTGATCCATCGGTATGATAAAATATCTTTTACACGTCTGTTGGGAACCTTGTTTGTCGACCGTTTGAGTGATACGATTATGGTCGGTTTGATTACTGTTTCAATCGTTCTTTTTAATTTTGATTTCTTTCGTGGATTCTTTGCGAAGAACCCGTCTTTGATAGAAGGATTCCATTCGATGTTCAATTCTATGTGGATTTATGTCGTTGCTGTAATTTTTATCCTTGGAATTTGGTTTGTTTTCACATTTATGAGTAACTTTACGTTGGTCAAAAAAGCTCGCTCGATATTGGCCAATGTGTGGGAAGGAATGAAGAGCATCTGGCTGCTGAAGCAGAAGAAACTGTTCATCCTGCAGACCTTGCTACTTTGGTGTGGTTATTTCTGCTATTTTTATATAACATTCTATGCATTTGGTTTTACCCGTGACTTGGGAATTACGATAGGGCTGATTACTTTTACGATGAGTAGTATTGCTGTGGCAGTTCCTGTTCAGGCAGGTATTGGTCCTTGGCATTTCATGGTAATAGCGACATTGGTAAATTTTGGAGTGAAAGAAGTTGATGCGGCGGCTTTTGCTCTGGTTGTACATACTGTTCAGACTATCTGGTTGGGAATAACTGGTTTGTTCGGGGTTGTTGCATTATCATTAAAAAACAGAGCTAAAAGCGAGGCTGTACAAGTGAATAATTAAGCTTGTTCTCCTCGTAAATGATAAATAGCTAATTACAAACTCAAATTGGTAAAAGCAGATTATTTGCATCTTTTAGTGCTTTTAGTTTGTTCTTATCAGTAAAAAACAATTGTATTTATGTCAGCAGAAATCAAAAGTCTTTCTCCGCAACCTGTTTGGGAATATTTTTATGCCCTGACACAAATTCCTCGTCCGACCGGACATATGGAAGCGGTAACCCGTTTTATGGTAGATTTTGGAAAAAGTTTAGGTCTGGAAACTTTACAGGACGAAGTGGGAAACGTTTTGATTCGTAAGCCGGCTTTTTCAGGGATGGAAGGTCGTAAGACTGTAACTTTGCAATCTCATCTGGATATGGTACCTCAGAAAAATTCATCAGTTAAACACGATTTTCTGGTAGATCCGATAGATGCTTATATAGATGGCGACTGGGTAAGAGCACGCGAAACGACTTTGGGTGCGGATAATGGCATGGGTGCCGCTTTTGCTATGGCTGCACTTGCTGATAAGAATTTGAAACACGGACCACTGGAAGCTTTATTTACAATAAATGAAGAAGTAGGCATGGATGGTGCTTTTGGTTTAAAAGCCGGTTTTTTGAAAGGTGATATTTTATTGAATTGTGATTCTGAAAAGGAAGGTGAATTATTTGTGGGATGTGCTGGAGGTGCAGACCTGAATATATCCATGCAATTTAAAGAAGATACTTATATTCCTGAAGGAGATGTAGCGGTAAAAATCAGCTTGACTGGTTTGAAGGGCGGTCACTCCGGTGTAGATATTCATTTGGGACGTGCCAATGCTAATAAATTAATTTTCCGTTTCCTGAAAGATGCAGTACGTGATTATGGCGCACGTTTATCCGTTATTGAAGGTGGTTCGTTGCGGAATGCTATTCCGCGTGAAGCGTTTGCTATATTGACAATTCCTGGTGATAATGTGGAGGCTTTGTGGGAATTTGTTTCTGATTATCAGGAAATATTCCGTGAAGAATACAAAGGTATAGAAGAAAATATCAGTTTTGTCGCTGAAATGACGGATATGCCGGCAACCTTAATTCCTGAAGAAATTCAGGATGATTTGATTAATGCCGTAGAAGGTTGTCAGAATGGAGTCATCAGCATGCTGGTTGATTTCCCGGGGACAGTAGAGTCTTCTACTAATCTGGCAATTGTAAAATCGTCTAATGAACTGATTGAAATCCAGATATTGGTGAGAAGTTCTTCCGATAGCCGGAAAGAGGCTGTTTGCTCAAGTTTGGAGAGTGTGTTCTCGATGGCAGGTGCGAAAGTCGAATATGGCAGTGCTTATGGCGGCTGGCAGCCCAATATCAATTCTCCGGTTCTGAAAGTGATGGAACAAACCTGGCAGGATCTGTATGGTAAGAAGCCGGATGTAAAAGTTATGCATGCCGGTTTGGAATGCGGAATTATCCAGGAGACGTATCCGAATATGGATATGATTTCTATCGGTCCGGATTTGGAGCATCCGCATTCTCCGGACGAACGGGTTGGAATCGCGTCTGTTCAACATATCTGGGATTTTATCGTTGCTGCCTTATCTCGAATTTAACAATTAACGGTTGATATATATTTCATACCTCCTGCTAACAAAAAGCAGGAGGTTTTTTGTTAGCAGGGCTACTTCCATTGAAGAATGCCTCCGGAAAACTATATTATCTCCCGTTATTTCTTTACATTTGCCACAAAAAAAATAGAGCGATTATGGCGGAATGCAAGGATGACCACATCTTAAATTCAATCAACTATCCGGAGGATCTGAGAAAATTAGATCCTAAACGGTTGGAGGAAGTATGTGCAGAGTTGCGTCAATATATAATAGATATACTTTCCGAAAATCCGGGACATCTAGGTGCGAGCCTGGGCACAGTAGAGTTAACAGTTGCATTACATTATGTTTTTAATACTCCTTATGACCGTATTGTATGGGATGTAGGTCATCAGGCCTACGGACATAAAATATTGACCGGGCGAAGAGACTCTTTTCATACACTCCGTAAACAGGGTGGAATAAGCGGTTTTCCGAATCCGGATGAAAGCCCTTTTGATGCTTTTATTGCAGGGCATGCATCAACTTCTATTTCGGCAGCTATGGGTATGTCGGTCGCTTCGGCTCTAAAGAATGAGCAAGACAGGCATGTGATTGCAGTTATAGGAGATGGGGCTATGACAGGAGGTCTGGCATTTGAAGGTTTGAACAATGCTTCTGCCAATCCTAATAATCTGTTGATCATATTGAATGATAATGATATGGCAATAGACCATTCGGTTGGCGGTTTGAGCCAGTATCTGGTGGATATAACGACCAGTCAGACTTACAATAAGATGCGTTATGATGTGTATCGCGGTTTGCGTAAGATGAAATTGATAAATGATGACCGTCGTGAGAATATCCTCCGTTTTAACAATAGCTTGAAAGCATTGCTTACACAGCAGCATAATTTGTTTGAAGGTTTCAGTATCCGTTATTTCGGTCCGATAGACGGGCATGATATCCATTATTTGCTGAAAGTCCTGAATGATATAAAAGATATGCAGGGTCCCAAGTTGCTGCATATTAAAACGAAAAAAGGAAAAGGCTTTAAACCGGCGGAAGAATCTGCTACGGAGTGGCATGCTCCAGGACTGTTTAACAAGGAGACAGGAGAGCGTATCATCGTTCATAAACTGGATGAACCACAACTTTACCAAGATGTTTTCGGGCATACCTTAGTGGAATTGGCAGAACAGGATGAACGTATTGTGGGTATTACTCCTGCTATGCCTACCGGTTGTTCCATGACTTATATGATGAAAGCTTTTCCGCAGCGTGCATTTGATGTGGGTATTGCAGAAGGACATGCAGTGACATTCTCTGCCGGATTGGCAAAGGAAGGAATGATACCGTTCTGTAATATTTATTCCTCTTTTATGCAGCGGGCTTATGATATGGTGATTCATGACGTGGCAATTCAGAAACTTCATATGGTGATGTGTCTCGACCGTGCCGGATTGGTAGGGGAGGATGGGGCTACCCATCATGGCGTATTTGATTTAGCTTGTTTGCGCCCGGTACCTAATCTGGTTATTTCATCCCCATTGAATGAATGGGACTTGCGTAACTTAATGTATACCGGGTACAAAGCGTGCGACGGTCCGTTTGTGATTCGCTATCCGCGTGGAAAAGGAGAGAAGAAAGATTGGCGTAATCCGATGCAGATTTTACCGATAGGAAAAGGCAAGAAGCTGCGTGAAGGAAATGACCTGGCAGTGCTGTCGTTAGGACCGATTGGCAATGAAGTAATAAAAGCGATAAAAGAGTTGGAAGGAGAAAGTATCTCGGTCGCACATTATGATATGATTTATTTGAAACCGATAGATGAAGAACTTTTGCATGAGATCGCTAAGAAGTTCTCCCGTATCATAACGGTGGAAAATGGGGTTATACAAGGAGGCCTGGGAAGTGCTGTCCTTGAATTTATGGCAGACAATGATTATACGACGCATGTAAAACGGATAGGTGTTCCGGATTCGTTTATTGAACACGGTTCTGTAAACGAACAATATAAGTTGTGTGGTATCGATGCTTTTAGCATCGCAGGCCTGTTGAGAATTGAGTATGAAAAATTGAATAAGAAAAATTGACAAACCGCTTGGTATATGTCAGTTATTGAAGTATGAAAATTATTATAGCCGGAGCAGGTGAAGTCGGGACTCATTTAGCAAAAATGTTGTCACAAGAGAAACAGGATATTATCCTGATGGACCCGAATGAAGAGCGTTTGAATTTTACAAATTCAAGTATGGAAGTATTACCAATGGTAGGTAACCCTACATCTATACGTGATTTGGAAGAAGCAGGAATCCGGAAAGCGGACTTGTTTATTAGTGTGACACCAGAAGAGACTACAAATGTTACAGCCAGTATTCTGGCATCCAAATTAGGGGCCCGCAAGACGCTTACCCGTATCAATAATTATGAATATTTGCTGCCAAAGAATAAGGAACTATTTGAAAAAATGGGGATTAATTCGATGATTTACCCGGAAATGTTGGCTGCAAAAGAAATAGTGACAGCGGTACGTCGCCCGTGGGCACGTCAATATTGGGAATTGTTCGGGGGGGCTCTTATCCTGATAGGTGTGAAAGTCAGAGACAACTCAAGATTGGTCGATAAACTTCTTTCCGAGTTGCTGAATGAGCAGAAATTATATCATATAGTGGCTATCAAGCGGCAGAATGAAACTGTTATACCACGTGGTACAGATAAGATCCTGTCGGGAGATATCGTTTTCTTCACTACAACGAAAGACTATGTGGAAGATGTACGGATGCACGCCGGGAAAAAAGACCCGGAAGTAAAAAAAGTGATAATTATGGGAGGAAGCCGTATTGCCATACGTGCCTGTCAGTACCTCCCTAATAATATCCGCGTAAAAGTTATTGAAACCAATAAGGAAAAGAGTCATCGCATTGCTGAAGTAGTTCCCAGCAATGTTTTGATTATAAACGGTGACGGTCGAGATACGGATTTGTTGATGCAGGAAGGCATTCAGGATGCACAGGCTTTTATTGCATTAACGGAAAACTCCAGTACGAACATACTGGCTTGCTTGGCTGCAAAACGTTATGGAGTATTCAAAACAATCGCAAAGATAGAGAATATTGATTATATCCCTTTGGGAGAAAGTATGGATATCGGTTCTGTAATTAATAAGAAACTGATAGCTGCAAGTTATATCTACCAGTTTCTGTTGGATGCGGATGTTTCGAATGTGAAATGCCTTACTTTTGCAAATGCAGACGTGGCTGAGTTGGTTGCGCGTCCGAATTCCAAGATAACCCGAAAGCAGGTGAAAGATTTACATTTGCCGAAAGATATGACATTAGGAGGGTTAATCCGCGATGGGATTCCAATGATGATTAAAGGTGATACCCAGATACAGGCATACGACCATGTAGTTGTATTCTGCCTGGATACGGCAATGCGCAAATTAGAAGACTTCTTTAATTAAAGTTATGCTGAATTTTCGTTTTATATTGAAAATGCTGGGAGGAATATTTATCCTCGAAACATTCTTCATGTTGGCGGCTACGGCGGTTTCGTTTTTTAGCAATGGGGAAGACCTGATTCCTTTACTGAAATCTTGCGGGATCATGTTTGGAACAGGACTTTTGTTTTATGCAATAGGTTTCCGTGCAAATGAATATAATGCTGGTAGGCGTGAAGGGATGTTGGTTGTCACTCTTACCTGGATATTTTGTTCCTTACTGGGAATGCTTCCATTCTATTTGGGAGGATATATATCTACAATAACTGATGCTTTTTTTGAAACGATGTCCGGTTTTACGACTACCGGTTCAACTATTCTTACAGATGTGGAAGCTTTGCCACATGGTGTATTATTTTGGCGAAGCCTGACTCAGTGGCAGGGGGGTATCGGCATTATCGTCTTTACAGTAGCGTTATTGCCTATTTTAGGTGGAGGAGCTGCGCAAATGTTCGATGCGGAGACTCCTGGTATTACACATGAACGTTTCCGTCCGCGTGTTGCTCAGGTTGCTAAACGGCTTTGGGGTATTTATTTATTTTTTACTGCAATTTTAATTGGTCTACTTTGGGTAGGGCCAATGAGTTTCTTTGATGCTGTGAATCATGCGATGACCACTATGGCAACAGGTGGATACTCCACTAAAAATGCGAGTGTGGCTTATTGGGATTCTGCCTATATAGATTATGTGATTACGGTGTTTATGTGCATCGGGGCTACCAATATGACTCTTTTTTATTTCTTTTTCAATGGAAAATTCAGCAAGTTGTTTAAGGATGAAGAAGCACGTTGGTTTTATATTTTTGTAGTTGTCACGATGTTGATAGTTACCGTTTATCTGGTTTTGAAAGGTATATATCCTGATTTCCTTACGGCATTTCGTTTTGCTTCTTTTCAGGTTGCCACTTTGGTCTCTACATGTGGTTTTGCTACAGCCGATTTTATACCTTGGGGACCATTCTTTTGGTTAATCGCGATTATTTTGATGATAGTTTGCGGTTGTGCCGGCTCAACCAGTGGGGGATTGAAAACGGGGCGTGTTATGATTCTTACTAAGAACCTGCTGAACGAATTTAAAAAGCGGACGCATCCGCATGCCGTATTGCCCGTCAGAGTGAACGAACATGTATTATCTTCAGAGATCGTGTTCCGTGTATTGTCTTTTGCTTTTATTTATATAAGCCTGATCGTATTAGGATGTTTATTATTGCTGGTAGATGGGTTGGGTTTTGAGGAAGCTGTGGGCTCGGCTGTGTCGGCTGTGAGTAATACCGGTCCGGGGCTTGGCAGTGTTGGACCTGTCGGGAATTTCTCTGGATTACCTGATTTTTCCAAATGGGTATTGGCTATGTTGATGATGGTAGGACGTTTGGAAATATTTACGGTAGTCACCATCCTTTTACCTGGTTTCTGGAAACAATAAACAAAAACACATATGAAAACACAAATGATGCTATTAACCTTTATCGGCAGTCTTTTTTTATTGCCGGGATTTGCCCGGGATACAGTAAAACCGGAGACTGCGGATTTATTGCCGGAACATACATTTACTTCCGGAATAGAAGGGCCTGCAACGGATGAAGCCGGGAACTTATATGCCGTAAATTATAAGAAGGAAGGAACAATAGGCATTGTCCATCCGGATGGAACACATGCTTGTTTTGTGGTACTTCCGGAAGGCTCTACGGGAAATAGCATCTGTTTTAATAAAGAAGGAAATATGTTGGTTGCAGATTATACCGGGCATAATATCCTGAAAGTAGATATGAAAACTAAAGCAATATCCATCTATGCCCATGAACCGAAGATGAACCAGCCGAATGATATGGCTCTTGCTCCCAATGGAAATCTGTATGCCAGTGACCCGGACTGGAAGAATAAAAAAGGTCAGCTTTGGTTGATTACTCCCAAAGGTAAAATATCTTTGCTGGAAGGTAATATGGGAACTACAAATGGAATAGAGGTAAGTCCTGATGGCAAAATGCTTTATGTGAATGAATCCGCCCAGTTAAAAGTTTGGGCATATGATATTCAGCCAGATGGGACATTAAAAAATAAGCGGCTGATACATACTTTTGAGGGGTATGGTATGGACGGTATGTGTTGTGATATAAAAGGATATATCTACCTCTGCCGTTATGATAAAGGAACCGTCGTTCTGTTGAGCCCCAAAGGCAAGCTGCAGCGTGAAATCTGGCTGAAAGGTAAGCAACCTTCAAATATTACTTTTGGAGGTCCGGATAATAAGACTTGTTATATTACCTTGCAAGATCGGGGATGTTTTGAAACCTTCCGTTCAGAATATCCGGGAAGGAAATAAGCTGTTAGTATAGCGGATGGTTATTAAAACATATGATAACCTTTCAACTCTTTCCGTAAAGCTTTGGATTTATTGTTTGTAACCTCATCCATGAGTTTCCAGAAACGGTCGCTATGATTCATTTCCACTGTATGACACAGTTCATGTAAAAGAACATAATCAATCAGGTGCCAGGGAAGAAGCATTAATGAAAGGGATAGATTGATACTTTTCCGCGGAGTACAACTGCCCCAATGAGTTTTACTGTTGAATATTTTTATTCCTGTACAAGTAAATTTATGCAGAGAAGCAAGTTGCATCAATCGTTGAGGCAATAATCTGACAGCCTCGTGACGAAGCGCTTTCTCTAAAAAACTTTTCAATAAATTCTGGACTCTTTCATCTGTAAAATCTGTTTGTGCAGGACAGGCTATATGCAAAATTTCTTTATCCAATGTCATGTAAAAATTCGTCCGGTCGGAGCAGAATATGTGGATGCTGAAACTTGCAGTCTGCATTTCTGTCTTATCTGTCAGCAAAGGATGTGCCGGATGTTTGGCTAATGCAACTTTCAATTTATTCTTATTTTCCCGGATAAAGGCAAGCATACGCGTCTCGTCTCCATTGACAGGCATTGTCGCAGTAATGACCCCTTTGGATATTTTCAGCGTATAGCGGGTTGCCCGTGGGCTAATACGGAGAAGGATGGTTCCTAAATCATTATCGTGTATCTTCTTTTGCATATCGTTTACAAAAGTAATACTTTATGAACAAAGAATATACAGTAGAATTGCTTATCTTTGCACCCGATTTAGGGAATTAATTATTAAACAAATAGAATCATGAGCAAGAAAGCACTATTACTGATTTGCGACGGCTGGGGAATTGGCGACCGCGGAAAAGACGATGTAATTTATAACACTCCTACTCCTTATTGGGATGAATTATTGAAAAACTATCCGAACTCTCAACTTCAAGCTTCAGGTGAAAATGTTGGTTTGCCTGACGGACAGATGGGAAACTCGGAAGTAGGCCATTTGAATATTGGTGCCGGACGCGTGGTTTATCAGGATTTGGTAAAGATCAACCTCGCTTGTCGTAATAACTCTATTATGGAAAACCCGGAAATCAAACGTGCTTATAGCTATGCAAAAGAAAATGGCAAGCAGATTCATTTTATGGGACTTGTTTCTGATGGTGGTGTACATAGCTCATTGGAACACTTGTTCAAACTGACAGATATAGCAAAAGAATACGGAATCGACAAAGCATACGTTCACTGTTTCATGGATGGTCGTGATACAGACCCTAAAAGCGGTAAAGGTTTTATAGAACAACTGTCTGAACACCTGAAGACTACTGGCGGAAAGATTGCTTCTATCATCGGACGTTATTATGCTATGGACCGCGACAAACGCTGGGAACGCGTAAAAGAAGCTTACGACCTGCTGGTAAATGGTAAAGGTAAAGAAGCTGAATGCATGGTAAAAGCCATGGAAGAATCTTATGCTGAAGGTGTAACCGACGAATTCATCAAACCGATTGTACATGTAGAAAACGGCAAGCCGGTTGCAACTATCGAAGAAGGTGATGTTGTTATTTTCTTCAACTATCGTAACGACCGTGCAAAAGAACTTACAGTTGTTCTGACACAGCAGGATATGCCGGAAGTAGAAATGGTAACAATTCCAGGTTTGCAGTATTTCTGTATGACTCCGTACGATGCTAATTTTAAAGGTGTATACATCCTGTTTGACAAGGAAAATGTAGAAAATACATTAGGTGAATATGTTGCTTCAAAAGGCAAAACACAGTTGCATATTGCTGAAACAGAAAAGTATGCACATGTGACATTCTTCTTTAACGGCGGACGTGAAGCTCCGTATGCAGAAGAAGAACGTATCCTGGTTCCTTCTCCTAAAGTAGCTACTTATGACCTGAAGCCGGAAATGAGTGCTTACGAAGTAAAAGATAAACTGGTTGAGGCTATCAATACACAGAAATATGACTTTATCGTTTGTAACTATGCAAATGGTGATATGGTAGGTCATACCGGTATTTATGAAGCCATAGAAAAAGCAGTTGTTGCTGTTGACGCTTGCCTGCACGATACAGTGGAAGCTGCAAAAGCAAACGGTTATGAGGTAATTATCATTGCCGACCACGGTAATGCCGACCATGCTTTGAATGAAGACGGAACTCCGAATACAGCTCACTCTTTGAATCCTGTTCCTTTTGTATATGTAACAGAAAACAAGGATGCAAAAGTTGAAAACGGTATTCTTGCAGACGTTGCTCCTTCTATCCTTCATATCATGGGGCTGGAACAACCGAAAGAAATGACCGGACGCAATTTGATTAAATAATTCTTTTGAAAATATATTCCCCTCTTGAGATTCGTTTTTATACGTTTTTCAGGAGGGGATTTTCTTATATCCAAAATAAGTTCAAGTTCTATAGATGATACAAATAGATGATACATTAGTCAGCCTCGATGTGTTGGAAAGTAAATTTATATGTGATCTGTCCCATTGCAAGGGGATTTGTTGCGTAGAAGGTGATTCCGGCGCTCCTTTATTGGAAGAAGAGGTTGCAGAACTGGAAAAAGCATTGCCTGTTATTTGGGATGATCTTTCTCCGGAAGCGCAGGATATTATCGATAAACAAGGCGTTTCTTACGTCGATGTAGAGGGAGATTTGGTGACTTCTATCGTTAATAACAAAGATTGTGTCTTTACTTGCTATGATGCGGACGGAACTTGTAAATGTGCGGTAGAGAAAGCTTACCGTGCTGGCAAACTGTCTTTTTATAAGCCTGTATCCTGCCATCTTTATCCGATCCGCGTGACTGAATATGATACATTTAGTGCTGTAAATTACCACCGTTGGGAGATATGCAAAGCTGCGGAAGTGTTAGGTAAAAAAATAGGAATGCCTGTTTATAAGTATTTGAAAGAACCGTTAATCAGGCGATTTGGTACAGATTGGTATGACAGCCTCGAAGAGGTTGCCATAGAATGGGAAAAACAGAATAACAAATAAAAAAGTTATTCTGTTTTTCGTATAAGTTCGGCAGATTGTCCTTCCTCTTTCAGGTAGGTTTCAATATGCCTTTTTTTCTTTTCTTCCAGTATATCGTCGATATTAATCAAGATACCGGTTTCTTCCACTTCGCCGAACTCATGATTAATGGCAGTCCCGAATACACGCATTTTCGGTGACAGGCTCATATAAGCATTTACCAATGGAGGAACGTTGAAACCGAATTTCCGGACTTCCTGGTTCAATACTTTATAGTTGTCTTTGAAATTATCGTATTTGAATAATTCTTCCATTTTTTCTATGTTCGTATCCGTTTTGAGCGGATAAATCGGAGTAATTAACTTTTCCGGGTCCGGAAAATGCAGTCCGAGAAAATATAGAATCATATTGCGGGCTTCGGGATTGTATGTATTGTACATGGTTACCTTGCCGAAATAATATTTCAAAGTAGGGTCTACAACCGACAAAGCTCCCAGTCCGTCCCATAAATTATCCAGTACGAACAAACCTTTGGAACCACCACGGGTAGACTGGTATTCGAGTGTAACGAAGGAGCGACCTAATTCAACCGTATATGGAAGATATTCTTTATTAAATTTCTCTGAAAAGTTAAACAGGTGGGAAGTGGCAAGTACTGGCTTCCCGTTCTCGTCAAACTTTACGTCCGAACCACAAAGGAAACGGTATCCGCCCAATATCTGTTCTTCTTCAGGACTCCATACTATCAGTTGGCGATAAGCACCTTCCATGGTATCGAACTCATCAATATCGACGGCTTTGCCGGTACCACCTCCGTAATAGCGGAAGGCAATCTCACGTAGGCGTCCGATTTCCTGCATAACATTAGGTGAATCATCTGCTGTTGTGATATAAATTTCATTATTTGATTTGTTGGTACTCCTGAGCCTTTTCTCTTTTGTCAGTTCAGCTTTCAGTATTGCACGGTCAATCGGTTTGATAATGTCTTGCATATAATATAATAAAATCTTTACTTCTTTAGGTTATAAACGATCTCTTTCATCCATTCCGCCCATTCCGCCGGTTTCTTGCTACTGTCGAATGTTTCCCAGGATATGGGTTTTCCAAAGTAGATATGGAATGTTTGGTGTTTGCAACGGAACATTTCATCCGGAAGGTAAATCATTTCATAATTCATCTTTATACCTAAAGCTTTGCGTATATTGGCGAGCCGGTAAAAGAAATTGGAATTATGTCCGTCGAAATATACAGGAACAATATCCCGTTTGTATTCAACAGCTTTTTGTATAAACGATTTTTTCCATTCCGTATCTTGTATCTTTCCTTTTATTTTGCGGGAACAGAGTCCTGCCGGAAAAGTGATGATTTGATTGTCGGAAGCATAAGCGTCATCAATTAACTGGGCGTTTCGCTTTCCCTGTGAGCCATGCTTGTTGATAGGAACGAATATGGATTTCAGATTGGTGATATACAGGAGTAAATCATTTACGAGGTAACGGATATTTCCTCCGAAACGTTTTCCGATCACGGCAGACAGGCATATTCCGTCCAAACCGCCCAGTGGATGGTTGGATGCAAATATGAATCGTCCATCTACAGGAATATTTTCTTCGTTTACAAGCTCAAGGGTAAGATCAAAATAGTTGATCAGCTCTTGCATGAATGCTACCCCGTCTTTGTCATGGTAACGTGTAAGAATATCATTTAATTCATCCTGGTGGACAATGCGAATCAGATAATCAACAATGAATTTTGGAATCTTCTTAGACGCTGAAGGAGCCTTCTGTTCCAAAACCTGTTTGATGTCGATCCGTGTTATACCATCTTCCTTCATTCATTTAACTCTTATATCCGGCAAAGATATAGTTAATAATTAAAAGTAAATACTTTCTGGAATGGTTTTTAAATATCCGGTAGAACAAATTATTACTGAAATATGTTTTTTATAGTTGTAGAGCGGTTGCATTATGGCATGTATGCCTTAAAATAGTATTTAATTGGCTAATTTAAAAATAGATAAGTGGTATAGGTTAATTTTATCTAAACCTCTTTTAACACAAACGGGTTCTTGTTTTTACCTTTTTTGTGTAAATATTAAACTAAAACACGCGTTATTTGTTCTGTTAAAAAGAGAGATTTAAATATATGAGGAAGTCTACAATTTGGTTGCTTGCAGTGGTGATGGCCTTTGCCTTCGCCGGTTTACTCTTTTTACAAGTAAAATATGTAAGTATCATACTCAAAAAAAGTAGCGAACAGTTTAACGAAACCGTCAAACGATGCGTTCACCAGGTATCTAAAAACCTGGAACTGGATGAAACAAAAAAATATCTGGAAGAGGATTTGAGCAGAGATGAGGCAAATGATTATTTATACCAGAACAATATCAGCCAAATCATAACCCGGGAACAATATAGTAAATATCAGTTCAGGGATTCCAATGGAAACGTCCAGCATATAGAACTTCATGGGAATATTTCATCCCAGCGGATCGAGCCGTTATCATCATTGAATAAGAAAGGTGCGGCTAATAGTATTATAAGTACTTCCAAAGATTTACAGAAAACGTTGCGGCGGCGCTATCAATACCAGAAAGGATTAATTGACGAAGTTATCCTGAGCATTTTATATACGGGAAACCTCCGGCCAATAGAGGAACGTATAGATTTTAAAAAGCTGAATAATTACTTAAAATCAGAATTTATTAACAACGCATTGAACTTGCCGTTTATCTTTTCTGTTATTAACAAAGATGGCAAGGTAGTATATCAGAGTGGAGATATTCCTCCTGTATCAGATGTTACTGCACAGGTACTGTTTCCAAATGATCCTCCTTCCAGGCAAAATATCCTGAAGGTGTATTTCCCTACGAAGGGTGATTATATTTCAAGTTCTGTAACATTTATCGTACCGTCTATACTCTTCTCGCTGATACTGTTGGTAACATTTGTATTTACCATATTTATCGTATTCCGCCAGAAGAAATTATCAGAAATGAAAAATGATTTTATCAATAATATGACACATGAACTGAAAACACCGGTTTCAACCATCTCCTTGGCTGCACAGATGCTGAAAGACTCCGACATAACCAAGAGTCCACAAGTATTCAAGCATATCTCTGGGGTGATAAATGATGAAACTAAGCGATTGGGGTTCCTGGTGGAAAAAGTTTTGCAGATGTCATTGTTTGAACGTCAGAAAGCTGCATTGAAACTAAAGGAAGTGGATGCAAACGATTTGCTGGCAAGTGTAGCCAATACTTTTGCATTGAAAGTAGAGAAGTATGACGGAACAATCGATATAGACCTGCTGGCTGAAAACTCAGACATTTATGTGGACGAAATGCACCTCACGAACGTATTGTTCAACCTGCTGGATAATGCAGTCAAGTACCGCCGTCCGGAAGTACCGCTCACACTGATGTGTCGCACCTGGAATGAAAGTGGCAAATTATTGATATCAATCGAAGATAATGGTATCGGTATCAAGAAGGAATATCAGAAGAAAGTATTTGATCGTTTCTTCCGCGTACCGACGGGAAATGTACACGATGTAAAAGGGTTCGGTCTCGGACTTGCTTACGTCCGTAAAATAGTAGAGGACCATAAAGGCACGATACGTGCTGAAAGTGGTGCCGGAAATGTAGGAACAAAATTTATTATTACTTTACCTCTTATAAAAAGTTAGTTATGGAAGAAAAATTGAAAATCTTCTTTTGCGAAGACGACGAAAACCTGGGTATGTTGTTGAGAGAATACCTTCAGGCTAAAGGTTATGTAACAGACCTCTTTTCTGATG
Organism: Parabacteroides sp.; assembly: GCA_019417325.1. Taxonomy (GTDB): domain Bacteria; phylum Bacteroidota; class Bacteroidia; order Bacteroidales; family Tannerellaceae; genus Parabacteroides. The sequence goes on from DXVO01000007.1 coordinate 90,830, forward strand.
GAGAAGCCGGTTATAAAGGTTTCACCAAAGGCAAATATGATCTTTGTGTATTAGACGTAATGATGCCGAAAAAAGACGGTTTTACGTTGGCACAGGAAATCCGCTCAATCAATCCTGATATTCCAATCATCTTCCTTACAGCTAAGACTATGAAGGAAGATATCCTGGAAGGATTCAAGATTGGTGCAGACGACTATCTGACAAAACCATTCAGCATGGAAGAATTGTTGCTTCGTATCGAAGCAATCCTTCGCCGTGTGAAAGGAAAGAAAATGAAAGATATACCATTTTATAAACTTGGAAACTTCTTGTTCGATACTCAGAAACAGACTTTGGCTATCGGTGATAAGGTAACTAAACTGACAACAAAAGAATGCGAACTTCTGAGTTTGTTATGTGCTCATGCAAATGAGATCCTGGAACGTAATTATGCGTTGAAGACTATCTGGGTAGACGATAATTATTTCAATGCACGTAGTATGGACGTGTATATCACGAAATTGCGTAAGCTGTTGAAAGATGATCCGGGAATCGAAATCATCAACATCCACGGTAAAGGTTATAAGCTGATCACTCCTTCTGGGGAAGAAGCTGCTCGTGAAGAAGGTATCCAGGTTCTTTAAGATATAGAATCTGTTAGAAAAAGAAAGCGGGTGTGTCCTTGGGGCATACCCGCTTTCTTTTTCTATTCTTTAACCTCGGTAAGCTTTGAAAGTTTTCTTTTCCAGATAATAAAAAGAATAAAGGTGAATACCGTAATACAGCATCCGATTATTTGTGAGATACCTGCATCCATGTTCAAACCTTCGGGTGCAATAAATATGTAGGTGGAACAAACGGCTGTCATGAATAATGCCGGAATGAGAGTGATTATGTATATTTTCTTTGAACGGACCAGATATACGGTAAGTGCCCAAAGAGTAAATACAGCCAATGTCTGGTTGCACCAGGCAAAATATCTCCATATCATTTCGAATCCTTCTTTATCATTCAGGCTGTAGAGTAGCAGGGCAATGGCTATCAGAAATAATGGGATACAAATGAGTAGACGTTTTGGAATGCTGCGTTGTTCCATATGCAGGAAATCGGCAACAATCAAACGGGCAGAGCGGAAAGCTGTATCTCCTGAAGTGATAGGGGCTGCAATTACTCCTAATATAGCAAGTACACTACCTACCGTTCCAAGCCATTCTTTTGTGATACTGTCCACAACTACGGCTGCATTGTTTTCTCCCATTCCATTGTTATGATAGAAATAAGTGGCGGCAGCGGCCCAGATTAAGGCCACAATTCCTTCTGTAATCATGGATCCGAAGAAAATAGGACGACCGTATTTTTCGTTTACAATACAACGTGCCATCAAAGGGCTTTGGGTTGCATGAAATCCGGAAATAGCCCCACAAGCGATACTTACAAACATAATCGGGAATATCGGTAGTCCATCCGGGTTGGTATTAGGCATACCATCTGTTATTTCCGGTAATGGGGGATGGTTTATGAATAACATGACCAATATCCCTACAGCCATGAATAACAGGGCTATGGCAAATATCGGATAGATTTTTCCTATAATTTTATCTATTGGCAACAATGCAGCTAAAATGTAATAGATGAATACTACAATAATCCAGAAAGTAGTATTCAAATGTTCCGGGGTCAACTTTGCTAATAATCCGGCAGGACCGGCAACGAATACTGCACCTACCAGAACCATTAAGATTACAGTGAAGCCACGCATGAACTGCTTGAAATTATGTCCGAGGTAGCGACCGATGATTTCAGGCAGGCTCTCTCCATTGTGGCGTAGAGAAAGCATTCCTGCCAGATAATCGTGTACTGCTCCAGCGAAGATACTTCCGAGTACAATCCATAGAAATGAAGCTGTTCCAAATTTTGCCCCCATGATAGCTCCAAATATGGGACCTAAGCCTGCTATATTCAAAAACTGTATCATGAAAGCTTTCCAAGATGGCATCGGAAGATAATCGACACCGTCCTGTAGTGTATATGCCGGTGTTTTTCTTGCCGGGTCTATACCAAAAATACGTTCTATAAATTTTCCATATATAAAGTAACCTGCAATAAGGATAATAAGGCAACAAATAAATGTAATCATGTTATAAAAGTCTTAGATTCTGTCGGTATAAAATAAAAAAGAGAATTGATTAGTTTTCGTTTAGTCGGCTGAATCAATTCTCTTTATGTATTTCTTTTTTAGTTAAGCAACCGCTTTACGGTTTCAGATATCATCCGTCCTTCAGCTTTTCCCGCTAATGCTTTTGTCGCGGCTCCCATCACTTTGCCCATGTCTTTAGGACCGGTTGCTCCAACTTGGGCGATGATTGCTTTCAGTTCTGTTTCCAGTTCTTCTGGGCTCATTTGTTTGGGGAGGTAGGTTTCGATAACGGCTACTTGTGCCAGCTCTGCTTCTGCCAATTCCTGGCGTCCCTGTTCTGCAAAGATGCCGGCAGAGTCTTTGCCCTGTTTAACCAGCTTCTGCATAATCTTAAGCGCATCTGCATCCGTCAGGGTATCATTGGCCCCCGGGGCTGTTTTAGCTTCGAGGAAAAATTTCTTTACGTTTCTTAGAGTTTCGAGGGCTACTTTGTCTTTTGCCTTCATTGCGTTTTTAATGTCTTCGCTGACTCTTTCAAACAAATCCATATTGATGTATATTAATAATTATCTGAAACTGATTGTCGGTTTGCCTCCAGTATTCGGTTTATTGTTATTATTATCAGAACGTGAGGCTGCTGATGAAGAGGCCGATGATGTTGGAGTATCTTCTACCGAAACTTTCGACCGTGCCCGGGCTATAAGCTTCGGATCGCGATTGTAAGTAGGATTATCTTCTATCAGGGCAATAAGAGCATCGTCATCCAGTTCTTCCTGATTCAAAACAACAGCTTTTGCACGAGCTGCTACACGGCGCATACGTTGACCGGATGCTCCGTAATATTTATCGATAAGCTCTTTTTCTCCTTGTTCTTTCTTAATACGTTCCTCTTCGATACGTAATTCTTCTTCTGTCATACGTGCAGATTCAGCGTGACGCTTGTCTGCTATCTGAGGAATATCTTCCATGCCGAAACCGGTAGCAAGAATTGTCATCTTGACTTTATCACCCAATGAATTGTCGACAGCTGTACCCCAGATAACCTCGATATCTCGACCGAAACGGGACATGAAGTCATGTACATCGTTCATTTCTTCCATTCGAAGCTCTGCATCTTCACCGAATGAAACATTGAACAATATCTTTTTCGCATTAAACACATCATTGTTGTTCAAAAGCGGGGAGTTCAGTGCGTCTTCAATCGCTTGGCGAACACGTCCTTCTCCTTGGCCGAAACCATTGCTCATCAGGGCAACACCTCCATCCTTCATCGTGGTATTGACATCGGCGAAGTCAAGGTTGATAATACCCGGGAGGGTAATAATTTCAGCAATACTTTTTGCTGCAATAGTCAACGTGTCATCTGCTTTACCAAAAGCATTGGTCATGGTGAGGTCGGAGTATATTTCGCGCAACCGTTCGTTGTTGATAACCAGCAATGCATCCACATTCTTACTGATTTCTTCCACACCGTTCAGTGCCTGGATAATTTTACGTTCGCCTTCGAATACGAAAGGAATAGTAACAATACCCACCGTAAGTATACCCATATCTTTTGCGATGCGAGCGATTACGGGAGCAGCTCCTGTTCCGGTTCCACCACCCATTCCGGCAGTGATAAATACCATTTTGGTACCGTCTCCCAACATCTTACGGATGTCTTCAAGGCTTTCTTCGGCAGCCATCATTGCGCGTTCCGGTTTGTTACCTGCTCCTAATCCCTGGGTGATATTACGCCCCAGAGGAACTTTGCATGGTACGTCGGAACGGTTTAATGCCTGGTTGTCGGTATTACACAGCACAAAAGTAACATCATGTATACCTTCTTTGTACATATGTGTTACGGCATTTCCGCCACCACCTCCGACACCGATGACTTTAATGATTTTCGGAGTATCTGTTGGATAGTTGAAGTTTAATATTGTATCGTCCATTGCCTTCCGTTTTTACATTTGCTGATTAGTTACTCGTATCTTCTTCATCGTCAAAGAGGCCTTTTCCTAAATTCTCCGCTTTTTCTTTCCATCCTTTGAACAGATTGAAACCACCTCCTTTATTCGTTTTTGCTTTGGACGGTTTAGGAGGAGCTACCGGTTCTTCTTTTTTCTCTTCAACTTTCTGTTCCGTGACTTGAGGTTCAGGAGCTTTCGGAGGGATATAGGCGGCACAGTTTGTATCTCCCTTCATCAGGAGACCTACTGCAACTGCATATTCAGGATTATTGGCAATCATTTCTCCGTTCTCGACAATGCCTTTACGCACGGAAGAGTACCGGACATCCATCTTCAACCGATCCCGGATAAGGTCCGGAAGATGCTTCAATGCCGCTCCGCCTCCTGTAATAATAATACCGGCTCCCAGTGAGTTTATCAAGCCTGTTGCTTCCAGGCGGGCATATACGTTTTCGAGTATCTCTTTGATGCGTGCTTCTATAATATTGTTGAGATCTTCCAGTTTGATTTCACGCAATCCCATACCATCGGCAGAACTTACCTGGATGGTAAATTCGTTATCACGGTCCATGATGGCACTACCATAAGTCAATTTTACCCGTTCTGCTTCTGCTTCTACCAGATGTAAGCTGGTAATATCTCTTGTTATCAGGTTTCCTCCGAAAGGAATAACGGACAGATTTACCAGTTTGCCTCCTTTATAGACTGTAAGTGTAGTAACTCCGGCACCGAAACCGATTAATGCACAACCTAAATCTTTTTCGTTGTCGGTCAGTATGACATCAGCCAAAGCCAATGGAGATACGACAATATCAGCGATTTCAACTTTCGCCCGGTCTGCAATACTGTTGCTCACATAGCGACGAAGAGAAGGACGTCCTACTACCAGCTTGTAGCGTGCCTCAATCCGGCTACAGGGAATACCTACCGGATCCGGTTCCACTTTGTCGTCCAGATAATAGACCGGGGATACGATAGACAATACATCCAGCATATCCGGATGGTAATCCTGGCATTCACGGTAAAGGGTCTGGATGATTTCTTCTGTAACTACTCCCTCCGTACCTAATATTTTAGGGACCGTATGGTCTATGGTACGAAGTGATTGTCCTCCGATACCAACGTATACTTTCCCGATTTTGGAACCATGCAATTTGGTTTCCAGCTTCTGGATAAGACGTTTGATTTTAAAAGCAGTCCCTTCAACATTATATACACATCCTCTTCGTATACAGGTTTCGGAGTTTTCAACTTCGTAGGCCAAAATAGAAAGTGCTCCCGAAGGCCCTTTCGTCCCTACCATACCGACCATGCGGGAAGAGCCGAGGTCGATGGCTGCTATAAAGTCTGTGTATGCCATATTACATTCTATCTTTTAGTGCAAACAATCTGATCTTTGTATTTTAAATTAATGATACTGTACTTTTCCCATCCTACTTTAGGGATTGCCTTCTCATAGAAGAGGCGCAAGTTATCGAGCTTCTCTTCAAAATCGGCAAAAGTTCCAAGTACAATTCTGTGGTTACCTACCCGGGGGATCAGTTCCACTTCGTTATCCGGATGAACATAAATTTGTTCGATTTGATTATTCCAGAAATCATTCTCCTGCAAAAATAATGCAAATTTGTATAAGTCGGTTATTGCCAACTCTTTTTCCACGTATCCGCTTGCAACAGGAACGTGGGCTACATAACGGCGGCTTACCGGCATTTTTGTTCCCCGGTTATCCACGTAATAATTTCCACGCGGACTTATTATCCGCAAGATAGGAATTTTTTGCTCAACTTCGAGTTTTATGATGCCGGAAGGTGTTTTATAAGCTTCCACATTGGCTATCATCTCATTTTTCAGCAGTTCTTCTTCTATCTTGTCTGTGTTAATTTCATTCATCGGTTTCTTGAGAGGGTCCAGGTTGGCATTTCTCAAGATATAAGTCAAATCCTTGTCGCTTATAAAATGTTTATCCAGGCTGTCTACAACGATAACCTGAAGGTCACGGCATTGACTATCCTGTCTCATTTCCCGAAAAAAGAAAGAGACAAACACGATGTAACAAAATAACAACGTCGCAGCTATTATGGATACGATACGGATCACAAGCTATTCTTTTTTATCCAATATGTGTTTGACAGGTTCTACCAGTTGCTCAATATTACCGGCTCCAACCATTAATACAACCTCAAGGTTATTAACTTCGGCAGCAATCCGGTTCAGTAAATCTTCTTTGCGAACCATTTTCTTGTTGGGGATAGTTACCGCATCAAAAATAATTTGAGAAGTAACACCCGGTATCGGTTCCTCGCGTGCCGGATAAATATCCAACAGGATTAACTCGTCAAGTAAAGATAAACTTTCAGCAAAATCAGTAGCAAAATCACGTGTGCGGGTATATAGATGAGGTTGGAAAACCCCCGTGATTTTACGCCCGGCATACAATTCCTTTACAGACTGTATACTGGCTTTTAATTCAGCCGGATGATGTGCATAATCATCTATCAATACAATATTTTCTTTCTTTAAATGGAAATCAAAACGGCGTTTCGGACCAGCGAAACTTGCCATGCCTTTCCGTATTTCATCGGGAGTTACTCCGTTTAACCATGCCAGGGCAATAGCTGCAACTCCGTTTTCGACATTCACTTTTACCGGAACTCCTAATTGTATATCGGAGATAGTGATAGTGGGGCCGACAAAATCAAAAACAATCTCGCCATTTCCTATCCGGATATTAGTTGCATAAAAATCTGCTTCTTCTGTAGCTGAATAGGAAAAAAGTGAGACATCCTGTTGAAGGATTGGGGCTACATTTATCCCTTTCTTCATAATCAGACAACCACCCGGTCGAATGAGTGATGTAAAATGTTCAAAACTTTCACGGTAAGCTTCCGGAGTCCCATAAATATCCAAATGGTCTGGGTCGGCGGCTGTAATAACTGCCATGTAAGGTTTCAGCCAGTGGAAAGAACGGTCGAATTCGTCTGCTTCAATGACGGTCAGGTCACTATGTTCGGAAAGCATCAGGTTACTGTCATAATTTTTCAGGATTCCTCCAAGAAAGGCATTGCAATCCACATGAGACTGTTTCAACAGGTGGGCAACCATTGATGAGGTTGTTGTTTTTCCGTGTGTGCCGGCTATACATAAACCTCGTGTACAGTTGGTTATTTCTCCCAGCACACGTGCCCGTTTCATAATTTCAAATTCATTATCCCGGAAATAAGATAATTCCGTATGGGAATCCGGTACGGCTGGTGTATATACAACCAGAGTCTTTGCCGGATCTGTAAAATCATCCGGTATCAACATTACATTATCTTCATAATGAATGGCTGCACCTTCATAATTTAATTGTTCTGTCAGACCGGAAGGTGTTTTATCATAACCAGCTACTTTTTTCCCTCTTGACAAAAAGTAGCGGATTAAGGCACTCATTCCAATGCCTCCGGCTCCTACAAAATATACAGATGTTATATTGTTAATATCCATGATTGTCTTTATTCTTATAGCACTACAAAGATAATATTATAAAGTGCTATTTTACTACTTCAAACTATTTACTTCCCTTCTATAATTTTTACTATTTCATCCACAATACGTTCTGCACTTTGATGTTGAGCCAGTGTCCCTATATTTTGTGCCAATTGTTGCAGGAGTTTGTCATTTTGAATGACTTCCAGCGCTTTGGGCACTAATAGTTGCCCAGCATCCTTATCTGAAACCATGATTGCAGCTTCCTTGTTTACCAAAGCCATGGCATTTTTTGTCTGATGGTCTTCTGCCACATTCGGTGAAGGTACCAGGATAACAGGTTTTTTCAACAGACAAAGCTCTGAAATAGAACTTGCTCCTGCGCGCGAAATAACAATGTCTGCTGCTGAATAAGCATAATCCATACGGGTGATAAAGTCGGAACACCAGACAGGCATCCCCCGGTAGGCTTTCAGATGTTTTATTGCATCTTCCTGATAGTAGCGTCCGGTTTGCCAAATGACCTGTATACCGGAAGCAAATAATTTATCCAAGTCTCCCTGGATACTCCGGTTGATGGTGCGTGCTCCCAAGCTTCCTCCAACAACAAGGATTGTTCTCTTTTCGGGAGAAAGCCCGAAGAAAGATAATGCTTCTTCACGTTTTTCCAAAGCTTCTTCCAAATCCTTGCGAACAGGATTTCCTGTTATGACAACCCGGTCTGCCGGAAAGAATTTCTCCATGCCTTCATATGCCACGCATATCTTTTCTGCCTTCTTTGCCAATAATTTATTGGTTACTCCGGCATATGAGTTCTGTTCCTGGATTAAAGTCGGGATACCTTCCGATGCCGCCATCCATAATGTGGGACCACTGGCATATCCGCCGACTCCTACCGCAATATCCGGTTTAAATTCCTTGATAGTCCTTTTGGCCAGTTTGAGAGATTTTATCAAGCGGCGAAGAACTTTTATGTTGTTGAATACATGTGCACGGTCGAAACCACTTACCGGTAAACCGATAATCCGGTAACCGGCAGCCGGAACTTTTTCCATTTCCATACGGTCTTCTGCTCCGACAAATAATATTTCTGCCTCCGGAAAACGATTTCGGAAGGTATTAGCTATTGAGATAGCCGGAAAGATATGTCCTCCGGTTCCTCCGCCGCTTATGATAATCCGGTATTGCTTCATAGTTTTATATCATTTCGTCTGTAGGATAATTATATCTATCCTCAGGCGGGTATTATATTTTTGTTTCTTTGTCTATCTCTTCTAAAGATGCGACAGCCGATAATGGGCTGGAGTTACCAACCGGACTTTCGACATCCGGAGCCTGTATATTTTCAGTTGTTGTATCCTCAATATCTTCCTCGGAGTTCTCTGTTTCTTCCTCATTTCCCATGCCCGCTCCGAAACGGCTTACGCTAAGAATGATTCCGAAATAAATGCAGGAAATAACAGTTGATGTACCTCCACGGCTTACGAGAGGCATCGGTTGTCCGGTAACCGGTATCAGGTTTACTGCAACAGCCATATTGGCAAGAGCTTGTACCACAACCAGCAAACCACATCCCAATACCAGGAATTTAGGGAATAGTTTGTCACATCTTCGGGCAATCATTCCTACGCGAACTAATAACATAATGTAAAGGAGCAGTACGAACACTCCCCCTACAATTCCGAGTTCCTCTATAATAATCGCATAAATAAAGTCGGAATAAGCCTGTGGCAGGAAATCTCGTTGTTGTCCGTGTCCCGGCATCTGACCGAAGACACCACCCTGTGCAATCGCTATTTTAGCATGGGATACCTGATAATTATCGTCTGTAATTTTATAAATTCCATTCTCGTCAAATTCAGTGTCTTTAGGCTCGGAGAAGCGTTCCACACGAGCTTGCCAAGTGGCAAAACGGTCTGGCAGGTATTGGCTTATACCGGCAGGCATGAATTTTAACAAAGACAGGAACAGGAGCAAGGCGATAAGTAATATTCCTCCGAGTTTAGCCAACTTTGAAAAAGGAAGTTGCCCAATAAACATCATCAGGAAGGTTACCCCGAACAACATAAATGCTGTGGAGAAGTTCTCAGGTAAAATTAATACACAAGCGGTTCCGACGCCTATCAGAATGTATTTGAATATTTGATTTTCAGAATATTTACTTCGTTTGCTAAGCAAAAAAGCTATATAGACGACAGAGGCAAGTTTTGCAAACTCCGATGGTTGAAACTGTACACCGAATAAATCCAGCCAGCGATGTGCATCATTCGCATTTACCCCTATAAACGGCGTGACAATCAGCATCAAAACCGATACAGGCAGTAAAAGAATGAATACCGAAAAGAATTTGCATGGAACATTGTGTAACAACAATACCACCACAAAGCCGCCGAGCAGGAAAGTTGCATGACGCATGATGGGTGCCCATTGATTCACATTCTTATAGGCGATTGTACTTGTCGCACTAAAGACTTCCACTGCCGAAATAAGGCAGAGGAACATGAATATAACCCATATTACACGGTCACCTTTAAAGAGTTTACTCGCCAGATCCATACTATTAATTACAAATTACGTACGCATGCTTTAAATTGTTCGCCACGATCTTCATAGCTTTTGAAAAGGTCGAAACTTGCACAGCAAGGTGATAAAAGTACTGTATCTCCTTTTTCTGCCAGCTTATAAGCCTTGGAAACAGCTTCTTCCATCGAACGGGCATCTTCGATTGTTGCAACTTTGCCATCGAAGAATTTATGTAATTTACTATTATCCACTCCCAGAAAAATTAAGGAGCGGACTTTTTGTTTTACTAACTCTTCTATTTCTGTGTAGTCGTTTCCTTTATCTGTTCCTCCTAAAATGAGAACCAGCTTCGTGGTCATGCTCTGTAACGCATACCAGCATGAATTGACGTTTGTTGCTTTTGAGTCATTGATGTAATCAACACCGCGTACGCGAGCCACTTTTTCAAGACGGTGTTCTACACCGGTAAAGTCGCTTAATGAGGCACGTATTTTTTCATCCTGGATATCTACCACCTTGGAGGCAATACCTGAGGCAAGCGAATTGTACAGATTATGTGTCCCTGTTAATGCTAATAAATCTTGATCCATTGTAAACGTTCCGTTTGGAGTTTCAATTATTATCTTATCGTTTTCCGTATATCCCTTTGTTCCTGTTTCATGTGTTTCCGCAAAAGAGTAAAGAGTTGCCTCCGGATGGCGCTTGGCTATCTCACGGGCAATGATCGGGTCATCGTTCCAATATATAAAAGCATCTTTTGCTGTTTGGTTCTGCAAGATACGAAATTTTGCATCAATATAATTCTGCATTTCATAATTATAACGATCCAGATGGTCGGGGGTTATGTTCAGGAGAATAGCAATATCAGCCTTGAAGTCATACATATTATCAAGCTGAAAACTACTCAGTTCGATAACATAAACAGCATGAGGATCTTCTGCCACCTGCAAAGCAAGGCTGTTTCCTACATTACCCGCCAGCCCAACATCCATACCTGCTTGTTTCAGGATATGGTAGGTCAACATGGTAGTGGTAGTCTTTCCGTTGCTGCCTGTGATACAAATCATTTTAGAGTTTGTATATCGTCCGGCGAATTCTATTTCGGAGATGATATGCGTACCTTTTTCTTTCAGTTTTTGAATAATCGGGGCCTTGTCGGGAATACCCGGACTTTTGATTATTTCGTCGGCATTAAGAATGTCGGCTTCGGTATGCAGTTTCTCTTCCCAATGAATGGAATGAGCATCCAGCATATCCTTATATTTAGGTTTGATAGACGAAAAATCGGATACGAAAACATCGAAACCTTTCGCCTTTGCCAGTATGGCGGCTCCTGTCCCGCTTTCACCAGCCCCTAATACTACAATTCTTTTCATCTCTTTATCTTATCTTAAGTGTGATAATCGTGATAGCTGCCAACACAATGGTTACAATCCAAAAACGAACCGTTATCTTTGATTCATGGAATAGTTTATCCGGTTTTGTGAACATTACGCTGCATCCGGGTTCAATCAGGCTCATTGAAGTCCGGAAGTGGTCATGGATCGGCGCCCGTTTAAAGAGCCGTTGTTTCACCCCTTTCTTCTTTCCTGCTTTATAATAAAACCGTTGTAAAATCACCGACAGGTTTTCTACCAGAAATACCCCGCAAAGAATGGGTATCAGCAATTCTTTGTGGATAATAATAGCGAAAACAGCAATGATACCGCCAATAGTAAGGCTTCCCGTATCTCCCATAAAAACCTGTGCCGGATAAGCGTTGTACCAGAGGAATCCGATAAGCGCACCTATAAAAGCACAGATAAATATAACCAGCTCCTCACTTCCGGGGATATACATGATATTCAAGTAGCTGGCAAATTCGATATGGCTCGACACATAGGCAAGTATTCCCAATGTAAGTCCGATAATGGCGGAATTACCAGCCGCCATGCCATCCATTCCATCATTGAGGTTGGCACCATTGGATACAGCGGTTACTACAAATATGGTAACGATAACAAACAATATCCAGCCGGCAGTCTGGGCATATTCACCCATAAATCCCACTAAATCGGCGTAATCAAGGTTATTACTTTTGAAGAAAGGAATCGTCGTTTGAGTGGATTTCAAGTCATGCGTGCCATGTATCACTTCGATTTCATGTTCTGACTTTTGAACCTCGAAATTCTCACGGATTACTACATCCGGACTTAAATATAAGGTTAATCCTACGATTAACCCGAGGCCGACCTGCCCGATAATTTTAAATTTGCCGTGTAGCCCTTCTTTATCTTTTTTGAAAATTTTGATATAATCGTCAGCAAACCCCAGTGAGCCTAACCATATTGTAGTGATAAGCATCAATATCATATAAATATTGTGCAGTTTGCCCAATAATAAGCAAGGAATCAGAATCGCAACAATGATAATGACACCTCCCATACTGGGTACACCTACTTTATCAACTCCGAATGGGTCGATTTTAGCGTCGCGTTGTGTTTCGGTAATTTGTTTTCGTTTCAGTAAATTAATGAATTTATCTCCCCACATACTTGAAATCAGCAATGCCAGGATAACAGCCATCAATGCGCGGAAAGATGTGTATCCGAACATTCCCGCACCGGGAAAATTGAGCTTATGCAGCCATTCAAACAGATAATATAGCATAGTTGTATCTACGTTGGACTGGTTTATCCGGCAAAACCGTCAAACAGTCAATGAAAAAATATCTTTTAAAATTTCTGTATCATCGAAATGATGTTTTATTCCTTTGATTTCCTGGTAATTCTCGTGCCCTTTTCCTGCAACCAGGATAACATCCCCTTTTTTTGCCAGCATGCAAGCCGTACGTATTGCCTCTTTGCGGTCGGCAATACTCAATGTTTTCTTTTTATCATTATTGTCCAATCCTGCCAGCATATCGTTGATAATGTCCTGAGGTTCTTCAAAACGAGGATTGTCGGAAGTTATAATCAGTTGGTCGCTCGATTTGGCAGCTTCTTTTGCCATAATAGGGCGTTTGCCTTTGTCCCTGTTTCCTCCGCAGCCTACTACTGTAATTACACGTCCGTTGCCATCCAGCACTTCGTGGATACTGTTCAGCACATTAACCAAAGCATCCGGTGTGTGGGCATAGTCTACAATCGCAGTATATCCTTCAAGAGATTGGATGGTTTGGAACCGTCCTGATACCGAATGCAAGCTACTCAGTACAATCAGCGTCTCTTCCGGATCTTTCCCTAAGGAAACAGCTGCACCATATACGGCTAACAGGTTGTAAGCGTTGAAACGTCCTACAAACTGTACGGTAACTTCCCGGTTGTTTATCAGAAGTTCGGTCCCTTCAAAATGGGATTCCAGTATTTTACCTTTAAAATCAGCCAGTGTACGAAGCGAATAGGTCAGTTTCTGTGCAGCCGTATTTTGTAACATGACAAGCCCAGCTTTATCGTCTGCATTCGTGATGGCGAATGCAGTGGAGGGCAGGTCATCGAAGAATTTCTTTTTTGCTTTCAGATAGTTCTCCACTGTCTTATGGTAATCCATATGATCCCGTGTCAGATTAGTGAAGATGCCACCGTCAAAAAATAGTCCGCTGATACGTTTCTGGTCGATGGAGTGTGAACTTACTTCCATGAATGCATATTCACAACCAGCCTGAACCATCTTGTATATAAGGTTGTGCAAGGTGATAGGGTCCGGTGTCGTATGCTCTGTCGGAATAGCTTCTCCATCGATATAGTTACAAACGGTGGATAATAATCCTGCCTTATGTCCCATTTTACGGAACATTTCATAAAGCAAGGTTGCGATAGTTGTTTTTCCGTTTGTTCCTGTTACGCCAACTAAGATCAGTTTTTCCGAAGGATTGTCATACCATGTGGAGAGTGCCAATCCCAAGGCTTCGGCCGAATCTTTGACAAGGATAAAAACCGGATTTTTTTCAACTATAAGTGCTTCGGGGACAGACGGTATTTCTTCGCATATAATTGCTGTCGCTCCTTTTTCTATTGCTCCATTTATATATGTATGACCATCTACAACCGTTCCCCGTACTGCGACAAAAAGATAATTATCTTCCACTTTACGGGAATCAGACTGGATACCTGAAATTTCTTTATGAATATCACCTTTAATTTCAAGTACATTCAATGATTGAATAAGTTTTTTTAGTTCCATGCTTTATCTTAATGTTAATGAAACGGTTTGACCTTTGGATGCACGTGAACCGGGGGATATGGATTGTGATACCACTTTTCCCATTCCGCTCAACGTTACTTGCAGACCTTTACTTTCCAATAGATAGACTGCATCTTTAGCCCCCATTCCGACTACATTCGGTACGAGGTTTTCGCGGATAGGAACATCCTTCAAGATAATTTCTTTTTCTTCATCATCCTTTTTGGCTGTTACCCATCTGGTTTCGATACTGTCTGTATTTGCATCTATATCCAGTTTATTCAGTACATATTTTAGCGGGTCTAATTCTCCGGCTTTAGGTTGGGGCATAAGAACCGCAGTGGAATCGGTATCCATCTTCTTTATGTCGATAGGCATATAGGCGGCATATATTTTCTCGGCAATTGATTTAACCACACCTCCGGACATGGTTCCTCCCGAAGGATAACCGATGCGGGGTTGGCGGATAACTACGATACAGGAATATTTCGGTGCATCTGCGGGGAAATATCCACAGAAAGCGACTTGGTGTCCGCTTCTCCGGTATACACCGCCGGATGCGATTTGTGCCGTACCTGTTTTACCTGCTATCCGGACAATATTGGAATGAACAGCCTTGCCTGTACCCTTTTCAACAACACCAAGCAACATATCCTTAATAATATCCAGTGTTTTGCTTGAACAGATAGATGAATTGACAACTTCTGTAGAAAAACTCTGAATAGTTTTCCCGTTGTGGGAGATTTCTCTGGTGAATATAGGACGAACCATTTTCCCATTGTTAGCTATGGCATTGAAAAATGCCAGCGTATAAATAGGCGGTATCTGGGTTTCATAACCGAAAGACATCCAGGGTAATGCAGTTTTCGACCAATAATGTGCCGTATCATTCGGCATTCTGATTTTAGCACGTCCGGCTCCTGGTATTTCCAGTTTCAGGTCTTTATTCAAACCGATTTTATATAAGCCTTCAACAAATCTTGTCGGATTTTTCTCATATCCTTTCAGGATTGTTTTTGCCACCCCGATATTGGAAGAGTACCAGATTGCTTGTTCTACAGAGATACGTCCGTAACCTCCTTTATTATTATTATGGTCGGTCATGCGTGCTCCCTTATACATATATATACCGTTACCTACGTCCACTGTATCACTGGGGTGACAGATTCCGTCTTCAAGAGCTACCATAATGGATGCCACTTTAAAGGTAGAACCTGGTTCTGTCTCATCGGCAACTGCATGATTCTTTTCTTCACCGTATACCCCTTCGCGTATACGTCCCATATTGGTAATTGCCTTTATTTCCCCGGTTTCCACTTCCATTACCACAGCCGTACCTGAAGCTGCGTCGATCTTTTTCAACATGTCGACCAGCGATTTTTCTGTAATGTCCTGAATGTTGATGTCAATGGTTGTACGGATGTCCATGCCATCTACCGGTTCTATTTCCGTAACGTTTGTCCAGGCACCGCCAACACGGCGAACAGAGCTTAACCCAGCCTCTCCTCGTAATAGACTGTCGTATTGCAGCTCCAGACCGTTTTTACCTTTTGTCAGCCCTGTGGTAGGGTCTATTTCCCCGTAAATATCCCCGATGGTACGCGAAGCCAGTGTTCCGAAAGGTTTCTGGCGTTGGACCATTTCTTTAGTGTAGAATCCGCTTTTGTTGCGATTTAACCGGAGAAACGGATATTTTTTTATTTCTTTCAAGTCGGAGTAGGAGATACGTCCTTCAATCAAAGGATATTGCCTGTTATTCTTTTTCATGTTCAGTCCCCGCAACAAATGTGCTTTGTATCCTGCCGGTGTCCGGTTCTTAAATTTTTTGGAGAGATAGAACGACAGCGAATCCACTCCGTTTCGTTTGGAATGGAGGAATGAGTCTACATTCAGCCCTTCCGCTTTGAAGTCGATATATGTATAATACCGGGGGACACTGGTTGCCATTAATTTCCCATCAACAGAATAGATATTTCCACGTCCGGGTGCAACCAGCAAATTCGGGCGTTTCTGGCTTTCTGCAACTTTTACCCATTTTTCTTTTTCTATAAAAGCCGTATCGAATGCCCTCACCAAGACACCGATTGCCACTAATCCGAGGAATAGCACGACAATAAAGTAACAGAATAAAATCCGGTTACTTTTCGGGGTTACTTCATTTGGTTCGATTTCTTCAGCCATATTTATTTGTATAATTCATAAGGCGGATTTTGAGCCGCTTCAAGTTCTATACCTTGTTCTTCAATCAATAATTCTATTTGCGACTGACGACTGTTTCCCGTCAACTCGGAGGAAATGGATAAAGCTTCGAAACGAATATCCCGAAGTTGCCGCTGGAGGTGGTCTATCTCCCGTAGCTTTTGCATACAGGTGTACCGGTTACCGATGAAGAAGAAAACCAATACAACCACAAGGACTATCATCTTTGTGTGCTTAACAATGAAATCTTCTTTTAAAATACCTCCGCCTATGATGTATAGAAAGGAAAGCCGTCTTTCTTTTTTCTTTTTCTTTCGTTGCTCCATATAACAAACTCCGTTTTTGTATTGAAAACCGATTACTTAATTTTCAATATCCAATTTCTCCGCTATCCTTAGTTTGGCACTTCTTGAACGGGGATTCTTTTCTATTTCCTCGTTGGAAGGAACCATTACTTTATTGTTGACCAACCGGAACGGCGATTTGATATTTCCAAAGAAGTCCTGCTCTATTTTCCCTTCGAAATTACCTGTCTTCAGGAAGTTTTTAACCATGCGGTCTTCCAGAGAATGATAGGTGATAACTACCAGTCTGCCTCCCGGTTTTAAGACCTCCATTGTTTGTTTAAGCATATCTCTCAGGGCCTTCATCTCATCGTTTACTTCTATGCGAAGTGCCTGAAAAACCTGGGCAAGAAATTTTTTTTCCTTGTCTTTCCCAGTAAAAGGCTTGATAACTTCCAGAAAATCTCCGATTGTTTCTATTTTTTTTGTTTCCCGGCTACGGACCAGCAATGAAGCCAGTTTACGGGAAACTTTCAACTCACCGTACAGGTAAAATAAGTTGGCCAGTTCTTCTTCCGGATATGTATTTACAATATCGGCGGCAGTTCGTCCGGCACGTGTATTCATACGCATATCCAGGGCTCCTTCAAAACGGAAAGAGAAACCTCGCTCCCTGTCATCAAAATGATGGGAAGAAACGCCCAAGTCTGCCAGTAAGCCATCCACATTGCCTGCGGCGTTGTGGTACTGCATAAAATTATATAAATAACGGAAGTTACTGCGGACAAAAACAAAACGATCGTCCTCCGGTATATTACTTTCGGCATCGGCATCTTGGTCAAATCCATAAAGTCTCCCCTTGTTATCTAGCCGGCTCAGGATTTCACGCGAATGTCCTCCTCCTCCAAATGTCACATCTACATATATTCCTGAAGGGTGAATACTTAATCCCTCTATACTTTCCTGAAGCATTACCGGTACATGATAGCAAACCTCTTTTTCTTCCATTTATTCGCTATTCTGTTAAACTGTTCCTTAAAATAAAGCAATATAGTTGTCTGATTTACTAAGCATTGCTCTATTGGAGGGTAAAAGTACGCATTTCCTTTTTTAACCGCCAAGAAATATAAGAGAAAAGTAACAAAAAGTTTTCAACAGGTAAGGGGATCGCTTTGTTATTGGCAGGTTATGGAATAAGATGTTTTCTATCGAGTTCACTTTTCTGTTCTTCAGCCGGTATTCTTTCATTTTGACACTTTGATAAAATAACCTCTTCTCAGTGACCTGTATGGATAAAGATACGGGAGAGATTGCAAATATGCTACTTTCGTGAGGTTTGTCTTTGTTATTTTGTTTGTATAGTTGTTGGAATATTTACTAATTGATATTTTATATAAATTGATTTATTAGGCGTGGAATTATACGAATTACACGGATGAATAAAGATATAAAATGTATTAATCCGTGTAATTCGTGAATCCGCGCCTAAACATATTGTTATACTTATAGGGGTATATAAATCGATTTGATATTTGAATCAGCTCTGATTTTACAACCATTATAGCATTGCCTCTCTGTTCTATAGCATCAAAAAATAAGATATCTATGCTTTGATTTCAAAACATATATGCTTTAAAATCGAAACATATGTGTTTATCTGCGCGGATAGTTGTATTTAGTTGCAGAAATAATTGGAATTAGTTGCAGAGTCTGTTGGAAATATCCTCCGGGAAAACAGGAAAAAGGCTCCGGGTAGTGCGCAAAAACATCCTTTTTGCCGGAAAAAAGAGCCTGAAGTTCTCTGGAAAGACTTTTCAGTTAATAGGCTGTGTCACCGGGAAGGGCTTTATTCTGTAAAAATGAAACTACATAAAACAAAATGCTGACATTATGCCTTCAATGTTTTTCCCCATCCGGTTATGACAAGCAGGTCTATTTCAGTTTCCGATACCTGCTTCGAAGAATAATCAAAAAACTTGAATCAAAAGCATTGGAGTGAGATAAAGAATGTTATCTTTGTGACAATATGTTCATATTAAACAAAATAACTATGGAAAATAAGTCAGCATTAGTTCGTTTTGATTGGGCCGTGAAGAGACTTTTGCGTAACAAATCCAATTTTGTTATTCTAGAAGGATTCCTCTCCACCCTGCTTGAAGAGAAGATAACGATTGTGCGTTTGCTCGAAAGCGAAGGCAACAAGGATACACGGGATGATAAATTCAATCGTGTGGATATGCTTGCCGAGGACAGCAAGGGGGAGTTAATCATTATCGAAGTCCAGAACAACCGCGAGCTGGATTATTTCCATCGCATGTTATATGGCGCCTCCAAAGCCGTTACCGATTATATCAACGAAGGCCAGGAATATGGAATTATCCGTAAGGTCTATTCCGTAAACATCGTCTATTTCGAGTTGGGGCAGGGCAAGGATTATGTTTATCATGGTTATACCACCTTTCGTGGCATTCATTATAACGATATACTTCAACTCTCTGTACGCCAGCGTGAACAATTCGTCCGTCACGAGGCGGGTGACATCTTCCCCGAATATTATGTGTTGCGTGTGGATGGTTTTAACGACCAGGCGAAAACACCTCTCGACGAGTGGATAAAGTTCCTTAAAACCGGTGAAATCGAACATGACAGTACAGCCCCCGGTTTACAGGAAGCCAGCGAACGCCTGCGTATCGACCAGCTAAGTCCGAGTGATAAGCAGCAGTATTATTCCGATATGGAAGCAATCCGTTACCAGCGTAGCGTTATCAAAACCGGCTGGATAGAAGGCCGTGCCGACGGTTTGGTGGAAGGTAAGGCAGAAGGTAAGGCAGAAGGTAGAGCGGAGGGATTAGCGGAAGGCAAACGTGAGATAGCTGCCAAGTTAAAGAGACAAGGTATTCCGGTAGAAGTAATCACTCAATGTACCGGTTTGTCCTCGGAAGAGATATCCAAACTCTCCGATTAAGACATTGTCTTCAACGTTTTTCCATCCGGTTATGACCATCATAAAAGGCGAGCCAAAACGTAGCATGATTTCCCATAACGGGTGGTGCAAGTAAAAAAACCAAGTAGAAGAAAATGGAAAACGTCTGTAAATAAGAATGATTTCCGACAAAAAATACTACTTTTGTGCCCTGCATGTAATGTATGGAACGATGGCTAATGATGAAATGAAGCAAATCTGGAAAGTTCCGGAACCGACTCTTAGAAGGTTACCGTGGTATCTTGCCTTTTTGAAATTAATGAAGGGGAGAGGTGAGGCTTTTGTATCATCTACCCAGATAGCCAAGGAGATAAATGTGGATTCCAGCCAGGTGGCGAAAGATTTATCGTTTGTAAATATTACAGGGAAAACGCGTGTAGGCTATGAAGTGGATACGTTGGTAGATGTATTGGAAGACTTCTTAGGTTTCACTTCCCAGCATAAAGCTTTTCTATTTGGTGTGGGAAGCCTGGGAGCTGCATTGTTGCAAGACTCAGGTTTGAACCAGTATGGTCTTGAGATTGTAGCCGGTTTTGATGTTCGTAAGGATTTGGCTGGTTCTGTTATCAATGGTATTCCTGTTTATCATATGGATGATTTTCCTGCTATGCAGAAGAAATACGGGGCAACAATCGGAGTAATAACCGTTCCGGTTGAGAAGGCCCAGGATGTCACAGACCATATTATTGCTGGTGGAATCAAGGCACTTTGGAATTTTACTCCATTCCGTATACGTGTGCCAGAACATATAGTTGTGCAAAATACGTCTATGTATGCTCATCTGGCGGTTATGTTCAACCGCTTGAATTCAATAAGTCACTGATATGAAAATTATTGCAGTAGGAATGAATTATGCAGCTCACAACAAAGAGTTGCACCATGCGTTGGAACTATCCGAACCGACCATTTTTATGAAGCCGGACTCTTCCTTGTTGAAGGATGGCAAACCATTTTTTATTCCGGATTTTTCCTCTGAAATACATTATGAAACGGAGATTGTAGTAAAAATAGACCGTTTGGGGAAGAATATAGCGGAACGTTTTGCCTATCGTTACTATAATGAGATAACTGTGGGGATAGATTTTACTGCAAGAGATTTGCAAAATAAACTTCGAACCAATGGCTTGCCTTGGGAAATAAGCAAGGCGTTCGATAATTCGGCGGCCATAGGCGATTTTATTCCGGTAAGTAGAGTGGAAGATATGGATGCGATTCCTTTCCATCTGGATATAAACGGAAATAAAGTGCAGGAAGGTAATACAAGGGATATGCTTTTTTCTATTGATAAGATAATCGCTTATGTTAGTCGCTTTTTCACTTTGAAAATTGGCGACTTGATTTATACCGGTACTCCGGTAGGTGTCGGACCGGTTAAGATCGGTGACCAGTTACAAGGTTATATAGGTAATGAAAAGTTATTGGATTTTTTTGTCCGGTAATTTTAGAAAGAAGCAGATTTAGGTTATTTGAGAGTTAAAAATTAAGTATAAATGTTTAATTCTGCTCTCTACTTTATAAAAAACCTATAATATAAGGATATTTATCCAAAAAATCATGCGAGTTCCGAAGGATTATCTATTTTTGTAGTAGTAACTGAGGATATTTCCCATTTTACGCTTAAATGAGTATAATCAAAGGACGAGTTCTATATGTGATTTCGTTCTTTTAAAGATATTAAGATAAAAACAATTTTACGGTTTGTGTGGGTTTGGTGATTTCTTAGGTAATTACCACCTAAGTATCCCGGGAGGGTGAACAAGCATCCGATTTATATTTAAATACTAAAATAATGAAATTAAAAGTACGTCTGCCAGTAATCTTGTGAAGGATGGGCGCAGAGAAACAGACTCCGGGAGTATTGAACTTTCGGAGTTTTGTTTTATCCCGGGAAGACCTTTATTTGTTTTATTTCGGGGATTTCTATAATATTGCATTTCGCGAACCACTAATAGTTTATCGTTAATGGAGTTTTATACACAGATTTCTATTCCCAAAGGAATACATCCTTTGTCATATAAGGAGCAAATAGTGCTTTTGGGTTCTTGCTTTGCGGAGAATATAGGACGGAAATTAGAAGAAAGCAGGTTCCGGACAGATATAAATCCGTTTGGAACACTTTATAATCCGGCTTCCATTGCAGTGGCTATCCGAATGTTGTTGCATCCGGAACGGTTTGAAGACCACGATTTGTTTCAACATGAAGGAGTATATCACAGCTTTTACCATCATAGCCGCTTTTCGTCTCCGCAAGCAGTGGAGTGTTTGAATTCTATCAATCAACGGCTGTTTTCTTCTTCTCAAATCATACGTGAAGCGAAACATTTGATTATTACGTTGGGAACAGCCTATGTTTACAAACTGAAAGCTACCGGGCAGATCGTATCTAATTGTCATAAGCTTCCGGAGAAGATGTTTGAAAGGGAAATGCTTTCCATTCAGGAAATAACGGATGAGTGGAAAAATACCTTGCTCGCATTGTGGGAGCAGAATCCGGATCTGAAAGTTCTTTTTACCGTAAGTCCTATTCGTCACTGGAAAGACGGGGCACACGCCAACCAACTGAGTAAAGCAACATTGCTATTGGCAGTGGATTACCTGCAAAAAGAATATCCGGAACAAGTTTCTTATTTCCCAGCTTATGAGATTATGATGGATGAATTGAGAGACTACCGTTTTTATGCAGACGACATGTTGCATCCTTCGGTTCAGGCAGTGGAATATATTTGGGAATGCTTCCGGGAAAACTTGTTCTCGAAAGAAGCCCTGGAGATTTTTAAAGAGTGGAATGAAATACAAAAGGCTCTTAACCATAAGCCTTTTCAACCTCAAAGTGAGGGGTATAAACGCTTCATCTCGCAAACTTTGTTAAAGATGGAACGACTTAACGATAAATTCCCTTACTTTGATATTACAAATGATATAGAAACGATACGAAAGAAGTCTTAAACAATACAAAGAATGGAATATTCAGTTAAAGATATAGCCGAAATTATCGGAGCGAACGCTAAAAATATGCACGATGATAAAATCAGTATTTTACTTACCGATAGTCGTCGTCTTTCATTTCCGGAACAAAGCCTTTTTTTCGCTTTGAAAACAAAAACAAATGATGGACATAGTTATATTTCTGAATTATATAAACTCAGAGTCCGCAATTTTGTGGTGAGTGAGTTTCGCCCGGAGTTTGAAGCATTGGATGATGCTTGTTTCCTGGTAGTGAAAGATACTTTGAAAGCTTTGCAGAAACTGGCCGCTTGCCATCGCAAACAATTTAATATACCTGTGATCGGAATTACCGGTAGTAATGGTAAAACGATTGTAAAGGAATTTTTATACCAATTGTTGCATAACGAATTTAATATTGTACGTTCTCCACGTAGTTATAATTCACAATTGGGAGTTCCTCTTTCTGTCTGGCAGATGACAGAAAAGAATACACTGGGTATTTTTGAGGCTGGTATTTCACAACCGGACGAAATGGAACGTTTGCAACCGATTATTGTCCCGACTATCGGCGTTATTACAAATATAGGAGAAGCCCATCAGGAGAATTTTATTTCTTCCACCCAGAAATGCATGGAAAAGCTGGGTTTGTTTAATGATTGTGAAGCGATTATTTATGATGGGGATAATGCCTTTATTGCGAATTGTATAGAGGCTGCTTGTTTATCTCATAAAGCAATCACATGGAGCCGCACGGACTCGGATGCTCCACTTTATATAGAATCGATAGAGAAGAAAGAAAAGGAAACAATTATCCATTGTACTCTGCTCGGTCTGGACAGGGTTTATTCGATTCCTTTTACCGATGATGCTTCTATTGAAAATGTTATTCATTGCATGGCGGTTATGCTCTATCTGAAACCTACCAGCGTGAATGATGTGGAGAAATTCAAACAATTGGAGCCTGTTGCTATGCGGCTGGATGTAAAGCAGGGTATTAATAATTGCCTGTTAATAAATGATACCTATAATTCAGATATAAACTCATTGGATATAGCGCTGGATTTCCAACAAAGCCGCCGTATGGGAAATAACCTGAAATGTACATTGATTCTGTCTGACATATTACAGTCCGGAACATTGCCCAAATCTTTATATAAGAAAGTGGCAGATTTGGTACGGCGTAAAAAAATAGACCGGATTATCGGAATAGGGCGCGACCTGAAAGAATATGGTGGAGTCTTTGAAATGGAAAAAGAATTCTATTTGACAACAAAGGAATTTATCCAGTCGCCTTCATTTAAGAAATTTAATAATGAATTAATTCTCATAAAGGGTTCCCGCCGTTTCCATTTTGAACAGATATCGGAACTGCTTGAAAAGAAAGTGCATGAAACGATATTGGAAGTGAATCTGGATGCCATTGTTCACAACTTTAATTATTATCGCTCCAAACTCAAACCGGAAACTAAGATGGTTTGTATGGTGAAAGCTTTCGGATATGGAGCCGGTTCATATGAATTGGCAAAAACGTTACAGGAACACCGTTGCGACTATCTGGCTGTTGCTGTTGCCGATGAGGGTGCGGAATTGCGTAAGGAAGGTATCTCTATTCCTCTGATTGTAATGAATCCGGAATTCAGCAGTTTTAATGTTTTATTTGAAAACCAACTGGAACCGGAGGTGTATAGTTTCCGTTTGTTGGATGCTATGATAAAAGAAACAGAGCGCAGGGGAATCACTTCATATCCTATACATATAAAGATTGACACAGGTATGCACCGTCTAGGTTTTCAGCCGTCGGATGTTCCGGCTGTTTGCGAGCGCCTGAAAGAACAGAGCGGTGTTGTGGTACGCTCTGTCTTTTCCCATTTGGTTGGTAGCGATTCGTATATCTTTGATGAGTTTACACATAAGCAGTTGGATACGTTTACCGAGGTTGCATCGGTCCTGGAATCCGGATTGGAATATAAAGTAATTAAACATATCCTGAACTCTGCAGGTATCGAGCGTTTTACAGATTACCAGATGGATATGGTACGTTTGGGTATTGGTCTTTATGGGGTAAGTGCTTCCGGACAAAAAGGTCTGCGGAATGTAAGTACACTGAAAACGACGATTTTGCAGATTCAAAATGTGCCGGAGGGGGATTCTATCGGATATAGCCGTATGAGTTACGTGAAACGGGATTCCCGCATAGCGATTATTCCAATCGGTTATGCAGACGGATTGGACCGTCATTTCAGCAATGGGGGAGGTGAAGTCCTTGTAAATGGTCATCGTTGTCCGATTATCGGTAACATATGTATGGATGCTTGTATGATAGATGTAACGGATATCGATGCTCAGGAGGGCGATCCGGTTATCATTTTCGGCGATGAGTTGCCTGTCAGTGAGTTGTCTGATAAGCTAAAAACGATACCATATGAAATTCTAACTTCTGTATCGCCACGTGTAAAAAGGGTGTATTACAGAGAATAATTGGTCATGTTGCACAAAATCCGTATCTTTGTGCCGATAAGTTAAAATAAAAGGTATGAGTCACAATTTATTGAAAGGCAAGCGAGGCATTATTTTCGGTGCGCTGAATGATATGTCTATCGCCTGGAAGGTAGCGGAAAAAGCCGTTGAGGAAGGTGCGACAATCACGCTGAGTAATACTCCTATTGCGGTACGTATGGGGCAAGTGGATGCTTTGGCGGAGAAGTTGCATGCGCAAGTTATTCCTGCGGACGCTACCAGTGTAGAAGATCTGGAAACTGTATTCTCTAAATCAGTAGAAATATTGGGTGGTAAGATTGATTTTGTTTTACATTCTATAGGAATGAGTCCGAACGTACGTAAAAAACGTACTTATGATGACTTGGACTATGAAATGTTGAGCAAAACATTGGATATTTCGGCAGTTTCTTTCCATAAAATGTTGCAGGTTGCCAAAAGGCAGGATGCTATTTCCGAAGGTGGTTCTGTTGTTGCATTGTCTTATGTAGCCGCACAGCGTACATTCTTCGGATATAATGATATGGCAGATGCTAAGAGTCTGCTGGAATCTATTGCACGTAGTTTCGGTTATATCTATGGACGTGAAAAGGGAGTACGTATCAATACAATATCTCAGTCACCCACATTAACAACAGCCGGTAGCGGTGTGAAGGGTATGGATCATTTGATGGATTTTGCGGAAAAGATGAGCCCTCTGGGGAATGCCTCTGCAGATGAATGCGCCGACTATTGTGTGATGATGTTCTCAGATTTCACCCGTAAGGTGACAATGCAGAACCTGTTCCATGATGGAGGTTTTTCAAGCATGGGGATGAGTCTCCGTGCAATGAATCAGTACAGTAAAGGTTTGGAGGAATATACTGACGAAAACGGTCATATAATTTACGGTTAATATATGCTTGTAAAGATTTATCCGGAAAATCCGAATCAAAAAGAAATAGACAAGGTCGTCAATGTCCTCCGGGATGGCGGCCTTGTCATTTATCCGACTGATACGGTGTATGCAATCGGTTGTGATGCCTTGAATGTGCGTGCAGTTGAGAAAATATGCCAGATGAAAGGCGTGAATCCTCAAAAAAGTAACCTTTCTATTATTTGTTACGACTTATCTAATCTGAGTGAATACGCAAAGGTGAGTAATGCTGCCTTTAAGTTGATGAAGAAACACCTGCCCGGTCCCTTTACTTTTATTTTGCCTACAAGCAGTGAGCTTCCGAAAATCTATAAGAATCGTAAAGAGGTGGGTATACGTGTGCCGGACAACAATATCATCCGTACATTGGTACAGGCTTTAGGCAATCCGATCCTTACGATGTCCATACGGGATGAGGATGAAGTAATAGAATATACTACCGATCCTGAATTGATTCACGAAAAATATGAAGAATTGGTAGATCTCGTGATCGATGGTGGATATGGTGGCACGGAAGCCTCAACCGTCGTAGATTGTACGACGGATGAGTTTGAAATTCTGCGCCAGGGAAAAGGTGAACTTTCTCTTTAATTAATTTTCCATAGCAATGATTCGGTCGGCAGTCCAGCTGTCGACTATAATTTGTATCCGTTCTTTAGGCAGGGCGGAAGGAAATTGTATATCTATTTCCCGCTGTTCGCCCGGCATCAAAGTAATATAATTATCCGAATAATGAACGGGGAGAATGCGTTTACCGGTCTTTTTATCCAACACTTTGATTCGATTAAAGAAAGAGATATGTGAATCCGCTTTTATAATAACCTTTCCTGAATAATTCGTATTTTCCTTATATAATGTTGTTTTTAGAATCGGACTGGACAGTGGAAGCTGAGAGAGGCTGGTATAGTCCTTCGGTTCCGTGGTCAGCCAATAAATATTAGGTGTACTTGAGGTGTCTTTTAAAGATAATTGCAGAAAATAGACTCCTTTTATTCCTTCCGGAACCTGAATATCTAATAGTTCCTGTACCGTATTCCCTTTACAGTCTGTCTTGATTTCTTTTTCCCAAAGAATTTTGCCTTCGAGATTGTAAATACGGGCAGTAACGGACAATTCTTCATAATTATTTAGTGTTGTATTCAGTAATCCGGCTTTCTGGGTTACAGGGTTATAAAATGCATGCAAAGGTTCACATCCTTTCCGGGTTCCATAAAGGGATGCGTTTACATCCAGATACCAGTCGTACATTTGCCCCCGTAAAGAAGTCCATGGGTTCTGGGTTTTCCAGATTAAAATGCCTGTATACCAATCCCACATATGCGAAGCCCAACCTTCCATGAAACTACGGTATTGATCGTAGTTTACAATCTGTGCATATTTACAGTAGGTTTCAATATCTTTTACTTCTCCGAAGCGTTCCAGATGGTCGCGATATCCTAAATCTTTATGGTATTTCCATGTGGCATTACGGGTGATACCATTCTTTGGAAAACCGGCAAGGTCTTGTTCCGACATCATTTCCCGCATACTTTCTATTTCCGGTGAGCCTACAGAACCGGCTTCCGGATTAAACGGATGGGAACGGAATGTGAAAAACCATTCAGGTTCCTGAATACCGTAAGGACCATCCCCGTTGTCCCCTAAAAGGTTGCGGGTAAATATTGTGTCGGTAGAGAAACTTGCGAAAAGACGTTCAGGGTCCAGTTTTGGAAAAACTTCTTTCTTTAATTTTTTATCAATATCTTTTGCTAAAGGCCATTCATTTGCTCCGCACCAGAAACATAGGCTCGGGTGATTACGAATCATCTTTATCTGGTCTTCTACCGAGGCGATAAATAGATCATGATTGTCGGGATATTCCCAACGACGTTCCCGGGAGTCCAGTTTAGTCGCATCTTCCCAAGCACCGTTACAGTCGCCGCTTCCCCATAAGTCCTGAAATACCAGAATGCCATATTCATCACAAGCCTTATAAAATTCGGGACGTTCTACCAGTGCACCTCCCCAAACGCGAATCATCCGTAAATTCATTTCTGCATGGAAACGCACTTCATCCCGGTAGCGTTCAGGTGAAAGACGGAGCAACCAGTCTGAGTTAATATAATTTCCTCCGGTGATATATATTTTCTGGCCGTTTACAAAAAAGCGGCGCCCGCCATTATCCGGACATTTATCCGTTGTTATTTCCCTGATGCCATAATGGATTTGTTTGCAGTCACTGATTTCATTATTAACCTTGAACGAAATGGACATATCATATAGCGGTTGTTTGCCGATACCATTTGGCCACCATAAACGGGGATTATTAACGGCTAAAGTGGTAAATTTTATTTCTTTTTTTTCATTCGGAGAGATAGATACTTGTTGGGTTAAATGTTTTCCGTTTGTTTCGCAAACCAACATACCTTTTACTGGCTTGTCTGAGATATTTTCTATCTCGACAGATGTATTTATAAAAGCATCTTTTTGAGTTTTTGCATTAGGAATACGTATACCTGGAACTTTGGTAACGACATAAGGTGAGTTTAATTTGATGGAACCTGTAGTTGTTATAGAGACTTCATCCCATATCCCTGTATTTCTGTCGCGAACAGGCTGTATCCAGTCCCAACCAGGTGTATATTGCATCGTATTGTTGCGGGCAATTTGTCCGTCTCCTCCTTGTCCACCGTTCGGATTCCCAGCATGCGTGGGAGGATATACTAAGACTGCCAGTGTATTAGGAGCATCAGTTCTTAGCCAGGGAGTAATATTGAAACTCTTTCTTAAGAACATGCCTTCGTGGGTACTATTATTAACCCGCTTGCCGTTCAGGAATATTTCAGCTTTGTAGTTAATGCCGCGAAAGTTTAGCCAAACATTCCGTCCTTCCTGTATTTCTGGAGTATCGAATTTGCGGATAAACCAAAAAGTATAGAAATCATTTCCCGTTTCATGTATATCAGGAATCAGGTTGTTGTTCAGTCCGAATTCCGGTGCCGGATATTGCTGATTTTCCAAGAGGGTGGTCAATACGGTCCCGGGTACACGTGCAGGCATCCATCCTACGGTTTCCGGAGGTGTTTCGCTTAATTGATTTCCGTCTACTTTTACTTCATTTGCTCTACGGGCAAACCAGTCTGTGTCGATTACTGTTTTTTCTCCCGGTTCGGGAATTACCAACATGTTCTTTTCCTGAGCGATTACCGGAGCTATCCAATAAAACATGGTTAGCCAACAAAGTATATAAATACATCTGTTTTTCATAATATGAATATTTAGTTCCCCTAAGTTACGATAAAAAAATAACAGGAGTAAAACAATTGATTTTTTATAATATAGTTCAGGCACAGATTTCACGGGGGCCGTGTAATCCATGCCTGAAGGAATGTAGTAAACCGGCTGTATAAAAGCCGGTTTAAACATTATTGTCATAGCACACACACATTCGTTAGAAATTACCTCCGGCAACATCCCACCACAGACGTGTTGCTTCATTGTCCGGGCCGTTCAAATAAGCTTTCGCTTTTTCAACTTCAGCGCCATTGGAATTACTGTCGTTACGTGGGAAACGCAAACGTTTTACGAAATCACCGTCAGCAATACCTCCATTTACATTTGCACTATAGTTTGTTTGAACCGGGAATAATTTAGGATAGCCTGTACGACGGAATTCGCTCCATGCTTCCTGTCCCTCTGGGAACATTGCAATCCATTTTTGATTGATAATCTTATGTAACTTGTCTTCTTTAGAAGCGCCTTCGTTCCATTTTACAGTAGCCTTGTCAAGGCCTGAAATATTATTTTCCGGATTGAACGGGTCTTTATAATCAGAGGCTACTTTAGTATCATCATTAATGTATTTGTTGTAAACATCTGTATCCGTAATACCATGTTCTTTAAATGATACCCTGATTCCTTCTTCATACAATTCCTGTGCTGTGCTACCCATATTCCAGCCTCTTAAAGCACCTTCTGCACGCAGGAAGTATACTTCTGCAACTTTCATCCAAGGCAGTGCATTGGAGATACTCTTGTTTCCAACCTGGTCTGTAAATTTGCTGCCGTCCGGCATATTGATTGTAGAATACATCTGGTAGTTTGCTTTATCAGGAATAATGATACCTTGACGAATACCTATATAATTACCAATGTTGTTGGTAGCTTTTCCATTTTTATCTTTAATGTCTTGAGTCGCATTTTTTTCTACGAACCAACCAACAGGTCTTACATAAACTTGTAAACGAGGGTCTTTGTATCCATCCAATAAACTAACCAGCGAAGCACCGATACGGATATCTCCATATGCATAATTGATTTCATTCAATGGGTTCTGCAAAGTCGGATCTACTACTTCTACATTCTTATCGCCATCTTTCAATACGCCATATTTATGATTAACGGCAGCTTCGGCTGTTTCTTTTGCCAATTGCGGTTCAACTTTTACAATACGCATAGCTAAACGTAAACGTAGGGAGTTGGCAAAGCGAATCCACTGTTTATGGTCGGCTCCACATACGATATCGAATTTGGATAGACGTTTCGGATCTGCAGAACCTGCATCTACGAATGTTGTCAAATCGTTTACGCTTTCTTCCAGTTCTTTCAGGAATGTCTTATATACAGTAGCCAAATCGTCATAAGGTACGCTTGTTCCACCCTGCATTGCTTTGGTGTAAGGTATCGGACCATAAATATCTGCAACACGGTGCATAGCTTCCACCCGGATAATCTTGGCGATAGAAGTAAAGTCAAGTTCCTTTGTTGATTCCAGAATAACACTGATTGGTTTCATTACATACAATTCACCCGCCTTGAATGGAGTCTCATTCCAGCCTTCATTCATATTGTAGGTCGAGTTATTGAAGTTGCCACCAAACGGAGTCGGGTTTGCCATATAACCGGAATATAAGTCTGCATTCAGGTTCTGTTGCAATTGATATTCGTAGTTTCTATTCTGATAGTTCAGATAAACAGAAGTGATAGGTTGTGAGAAGCGTGCTTCCAGTGATACATCCTCCGGCTTCATCCCGTTGGGATTTGTATTGATTGATTCAAAGTCACTGGTACAAGAAACAGTACCCATTAACATGGCTATAGCGCCAAGAGGCAAAGTCCTTTTTATTTGATTAAATATATTCTTTTTCATAATTGACATAAGTTGTTAGAATGTTACTTTCAAATTGATACCATAGCTACGAGTTGCGGGCAAACCAAAGGTTTCAAAGCCCTGCCAAGCGTTGTCGGTAGATACAGACATATCCGGGTCATGAGGTGAATCCTTATAAAGGAAGAATAGGTTACGAGCAATGAATGATAAACTCAGGTTTTTGGAAGCTCCGATCAAATTACGGAATGTATATCCGACAGACAGCTCACGCAGACGGAAATTTGTTGCAGAATAAACATATTGTCCACCTGCCTTATCCTTACCTGCTACAGCTTCATAATATTTCTGTGCGTCAACAATTACCCCGTTACCTACATCTACACCACCGTTATCACGTGCATCGGCTGTTTCTTTTGTTACACCGTAGCTATCCAGGTAGCTCTGTGTCATGCCGATTGTATTACCACCAATCTTGCCATCAAATAAGAAGTATAAAGTGAAATCTTTATAAGTGAATGTATTACCCCAACCTAACTGCCAGTTTGAGTTTACATTACCTAAATATTCTTCGTCACCTAAAACCGGAGCACCCTTTTCTATTGCTAAGGAACCATCGGCATTACGTTTTACATCCTTACCGTAGATATCTCCAAATGAACCGCCTTCTTTCAGCATAAAACGGAAACCGGCACCACTACCTATCTGTACACCATCTTTCAAACGAGCATCTAATTCTTTGATTTTATTATCATTGTAAGAAATATTGAATTCTGTCTTCCAGCTCCAATCTTTAGCAAAGTCGAAGCGGTAACTAGCAGAAGCTTCAAATCCCTGGTTCTGAATATTACCAGCATTGATATAATAGCTTTCATAACCTGAACCTAACGGTGCATCGATTGTAAAGTATTGGTTCTTATTGTTTGTCTTATAATAAGTAACGTCGAAATTTAAACGATTGTTGAACATCGCCAAATCCAAACCGAATTCCATAGAATGCATCTTTTCCGGTTTCATTTCTGTAAACGGAGCTTTTGTATTCGGTTCCAATTGGCCCAAGTTAAATCCATCCATCGGATAAGTGATATAAGCAGGAACGTCGTTACCCACGATAGAATAAGAACCACGGATTTTTAACAGGTTAATCTTTTCTGTCATCGGGATCATTTCGTTCAACAAAGCCGTCAAACCAAAAGAAGGATAGAAATAAGAGAAGTTATGTGTATAAGCTAAGGCGGAAGCCCAGTCATTACGTCCGGTAATATCCAGGTAAATCATATTGTTGAAACCAAACTGAACAGTCCCAAATACTGAGTTCAGGCGTTTTTTAGGATTGTCTGTTTTCTGGTTTCCATTACCGGCGATATTTTCGGGAACGAAGAAGTTCGGTAATACCAAACCTAATTTATCGCTGTCGAGAATCAGGTTTTCAACTTTGGTATCCATAAAGCTGGAACCTAAAGAAGCGTTTAATTCCCATTTCTCATTCCATGTTTTATTAAAGTTAACCATTACGTCACCATAAAACTGTTGTGCTTCGAAACGTTCCTGGCGATAACGGCCGTTGCCATTAGGAGCCCAAGTTTCAACGGTTGTTGCATGCCATTTACGTTCGAACTTATCGAATGTATTATCGATGCTTAAACGTCCCTGAATATTCAGATAATCTGTTATTTTCAGTTTGGCTGTTGCAGAAGCCATGATGCGGTTACGTTTTTCTGTTGCTTTGATGCGATTCAATACCCAATATGGATTTGCTGTAAAGTCATCCAGAGTTGTATACCAGTTTTGAGCCATTAAGTTACGACCTGCATTGTAGACTTCGTAATTATCTTTGTAATATTTCCAATCACCATTTACAGGGAATGTGTAAGCTCCTGTCAACGGGTTAATATAAGTACCACCGTGAGGGCGGTTATTTGCTTTTTGAGTGATATATGACAAAGATGCATCGATAGTCAGGCGTTCTTTGAATAATTTGAATGATTCACGTGCTGTCATGTTATGGCGTTGAAAATCATTCGTTGGCATCATGCCTACGGCAGATGTGTTTGCATAAGACAAGAAACTCTGTACTTTTTCCGTACCACCATTGATGGTAACAGAGTTGATATAAGTGGAGCCAGTACGGTAGAAATCATTCAAGCGTTTTTTTGCCTCTTTGTCGTTGTTGTTAACTCTTTCCCCCCAACTTTTGGCACTAAGCTGGTCGCCGGTTAGGATTGCTCCGTAACGTCCTTGCAATTTAGGCGCTGTCAGCGGAGTTTCTAATGTGATATTGGAAGAAAAGTCTACACGTGCAGCACCTTCACGACCTTTTTTTGTTGTAATCATGATAACGCCGTTTGCAGCCATACTACCATATAAAGCAGCAGCAGAAGCACCTTTCAGTACGTTCATGCTAGCGATATCGTCCGGGTTTAAGTTGGAGAGTGCATCACCACCGTCACGTCCTTCATATTCGCCGGAAAGTTGTGTTGTTTTCGGGTTGTTCATAGGAACGCCATCTATAACGATAAGCGGTTGGTTGTTCCCATAAGCAGATTTGTTACCACGGAGGACGATTTTTGAAGAACCACCGGCTCCCGTAGCATTAGGGGTGATAACCAAACCTGCGGCTTTACCTTGCAAAGCATTAATCATGTTTGCGTCTTTAGCGCGGGTCAGTTCCTGGTTTCCCACTTGTTGGGTCGCATAAGTCAACGATTTTGCTTTACGTTGGATACCCATGGCAGTAACTACGACTTCCTCGATTTTCTTTGTATCGGAAGACATGTCTACGTTAATTACGGTACGACCATCCAGTGGCTCTTCTATTGTAGTCATACCCAAAAAAGAAAATTGTAGGATAGCGTTGTTACCTACTTCCAGTTCGTATTTACCGTCTAAGTCGGTAACTGTACCATTGGTAGTTCCTTTTTCAACAACATTACAGCCAATTAATGGCATGTTGGCATCTTTATCCATTACGACGCCGTTCACTTTCTTTTGTGCCCACAGCACATTTGTACATGTTCCTATACATAACAGTACAAACAGTAATAAACTCTTTTTCATGAATTTAGATTGTTTAGGCAAATTAATAAATTTAAAACAGTTCATATTTTACTTAGAGTTGATTTAGTAAAAATTAAGTAATATATTTGACGTTGTCTTACTAGAACTATGTCTGTTCTTTAGTTATTATCCGGCAAATGTATACAAAATAGCTATAAAATCAAGTAAAAGTGTCAATAAAATGGCTTGTTATTCATATTTTTCAGGTGTTATCGTTAACACTTTGTAATACATTATTCTATTTTCTATATATAACAGTAGTTAATGTGATTTAGTTCTAGTAAGACTTATATATTTATTTTGTGTTCTTTTGTTTGATTATTTTAAAATTTGGTAAGTGTTTGATACAATAGAAGTTTTACTCAATTATTTTTTTACCAATTTGTTTTTTCTTCTCTTTTTCTCTGGTTATAAAATATAGGCATTGGTTATCTTTATAAAATAACTCAGGCATGGATTTCACGAGTCTCGTGTAATCCATGCCTGAAAAGATATTATATGAAATTCTATTTGTTAGAAATTGCCACCAGCAACATCCCACCACAAACGTGTAGCTTCGTTGTCTGGGCCGTTTAGATAAGCTTTCGCCTTTTCAACTTCTGCCGCATTGGAGTTCCGGTCGTTACGAGGGAAACGAAGACGCTTTACAAAATCACCGTCAGCGATGCCACCATCAACATTTGCACTGTAATTTGTTTTGACCGGGAATAACTTAGGATAACCTGTCCGGCGGAATTCACTCCATGCTTCCTGTCCTTCCGGGAACATGGCAATCCATTTTTGGTTAATAATTTTATGCAGTTTATCTTCATTAGAAGCACTTTCATCCCATTTCACTGTAGCTTTGTCAAGTCCTGAAATATTATTTTCCGGATTGAACGGATCTTTGCAGTCTGTGGCAACTTCGGTTGCATTGTTAATATAGTTGGTATATTTATCTGCAGAAATACCATATTCATCAAATGAAACTTTAATACCGTCTTCATAAAATTGTTGAGCGGTTCCTCCCATATTCCAACCTCTTAAGGCTCCTTCTGCACGCAAGAAATATACTTCCGCGACTTTCATCCAGGGCAACGCATTGGATATGCTATTATTACCAACTTGGTTTGTGTATTTGTTCTCACTCGGCATATTGATGGTCGAGTACATTTGGTAATTTGTTTTATCAGGAATGATAATGCCTTGGCGGATGCCTATATAGTTGCCTATATTATTAGTTACGTTCCCATTTTTGTCTTTAATATCCTGCGGTGCATCTTTATCTTTAAACCATCCAATCGGTCTTACATAAATTTGTAAACGGGGGTCTTTGTATCCATTCAGTAAACTAACCAAAGAAGCACCAATACGAATATCTCCATATGCGTAATTGATTTCATTCAACGGATTTTGTAATGTAGCATCTGTTACCTCCACGTTTTTATTTCCGGCAACCAGTACGCCATATTTATGGTTAACGGCAGCTTCTGCTGTTTCTTTCGCTAATTGCGGTTCGACTTTTACAATACGCATTGCCAAGCGTAGACGCAAAGAGTTCGCAAAACGTATCCATTGTACATGATCGGCACCACATACAATGTCGAATTTGGACAAACGTGTCGGGTCAGCGGAACCTGCTTCTACGAAGGCTGTCAAATTGTTTACGCTTTCTTCCAGTTCTTTCAGGAATGTTTTATAGATAGTGGCCAAGTCATCATAAGGAACGCTTGTCCCACCTTGCATTGCTTTAGTATAAGGTATCGGACCGTAAGTATCGGCAACACGGTGCATGGCTTCCACCCGGATAATTTTGGCAATAGACGTAAAGTCAGCTTCTTTGGTTGATTCCAGAATAATACTGATAGGCTTCATAACATATAACTCTCCAACTTTGAATGCCATCTCGTTCCAGCCTTCATTCATATTATAAGTCGAATTATTGAAGTTTCCACCAAACGGAGTCGGGTTTGCCATATAACCGGAATATAGGTCGGCATTTAGATTCTGCTGTAACTGGAATTCAAAGTTTCTATTCTGATAGTTCAGATAGATGGATGTGATAGGTTGGGAAAAACGAGCCTCCAGTGATACTTCTTCCGATTTAATCCCATTCGGATTGGTATTGATTGATTCAAAATTACCGGTACAAGAGATTGCTCCTGTTAGTAACGTTATGGCTCCAACATATAATGTTGTTTTTCTTGGGTTAAATATATTTTTTTTCATGATTGGCTAATTTGTTAAAAGGTTACTTTCAGATTGATTCCATAGCTTCGGGATGCAGGCAGACCGAAAGTTTCAAATCCTTGCCAGGCATTGTCTGTAGATACAGACATATCCGGGTCGTGTGGAGAATCTTTATAAAGGAAGAATAAGTTGCGGGCAATAAATGCCAGACTAAGATTCTTAGATGCACCTATTAAATTACGGAAAGTATATCCGAGAGACAGTTCACGCATTCGGAAGTTTGTGGCGGAATAGACATATTGTCCACCTGCTTTGTCCTTGCCAGCTACTGCTTCGTAATATTTCTGAGCATCAATAATTACACCGTTGCCAACGTTTACACCACCGTTATCACGGGCATCGGCTGTTGCTTTTGTTACGCCATAGCTATCCAGATAACTTTGTGTCATGCCGACAGTGTGTCCTCCGATTTTTCCGTCGAACAAGAAATATAAAGAGAAATCTTTATAAGTGAAAGTGTTTCCCCATCCTAATTGCCACTTGGAGTTTACGTTACCTAAGTATTGTTCATCTCCTAATACGGGTGCGTCTTTTTCGATTACCATGGAACCGTCATCATTGCGTTTTACATCTTTACCATAGATGTCGCCGAAGGAACCGCCTTCTTTCAGCATAAACCGAAAACCGGCTCCACTGCCGATTTGTACACCGTCTTTCAAGCGTTCATCCAATTCCTTAATTTTATTATTATTATAAGATGCGTTGAAATCGGTTTTCCAACTCCAATCCTTGGCAAAGTCAAACCGGTAACTTGCAGAGGTTTCGAATCCCTGGTTCTGTATATTTCCGGCATTGATGTAATAACTTTCATAACCGGATCCTGGAGGTGCATCAATCGTAAAGTATTGATTTTTGTTGTTTGTCTTGTAATATGTAAAGTCAAAATTGAACCGGTTGTTGAACATCGCCAAATCCAAACCGAATTCCATAGAATGCATCTTTTCCGGTTTCATTTCGGTAAACGGAGCTTTTGTATTCGGTTCTAACTGCCCGAAATTAAACCCGTCCATCGGATAAGTTATATAAGCTGGTACATCATTACCTACAATAGAATAAGAACCACGAACTTTTAACAGGTTAATTTTCTCTGTCATCGGAATCATTTCGTTTAATAAACCTGTCAAACCGAAAGACGGATAAAAATAGGAGACGTTTCGAGTATAAGCCAAGGCCGAAGACCAATCATTACGTCCGGTAATATCCAGATAAATCATATTGTTATAGCCAAACTGCACCGTTCCGAATACGGAGTTCAGACGCTTTCTCGGGTTGTCTGTTTTCTGGTTCCCATTGCCGATGATATTTTCAGGAACAAAGAAGTTTGGTAATACCAAACCATATTTATCACTATCCAGGAGTTGGTTTTCAACTTTGGTGTCCATGAAGCTGGAGCCTAAAGATGCATTTAATTCCCATTTTTCATTCCATGTTTTGTTGAAATTAATCATTACATCCCCATAAAATTGTTGTGCTTCGAAACGTTCCTGGCGATAGCGTCCATTGCCTCCGGGCGCCCATGTTTCAACAGTTGTGGCATGCCATTTGCGTTCAAATTTATCGAAAGTGTTATCGATGCTTAAACGCCCCTGGATGTTCAGATAATCGGTAATTTTCAGTTTGGCTGTTGCAGAAGCCATTATGCGATTCCGTTTTTCAGTTGTTTTCATGCGGTTTAAAGCCCAGTAAGGATTGACCGTGAAGTCGTCCAGGGCTGTATACCAGTTCTGTCCCATTAAATTACGTCCTGCATTATAAACCTCGTAGTTATCTTTGTAATATCCCCAGTCGCCATTTACAGGAAATGTATAAGCACCGGTCAATGGATTTGAGTACGTACCGCCGCTGGGACGGTTCGTAGCTTTCTGTGTGATATAGGACAGGGATGCATCAATTGTCAGACGCTCTTTGAATAATTTGAATGATTCACGTGCTGTCATATTATGGCGTTCAAAATCATTTGTCGGCATCATGCCTATGGCTGTTGTATTAGCATAGGATAAAAAACTTTGTACTTTTTCCGTACCTCCATTGATAGTAACAGAGTTGATATAGGTGGAGCCGGTACGGAAGAAATCATTCAAGCGTTTTCTTGCATCTTTGTCGTTATTGTTTATTCGTTCTCCCCAGCTCTTGGCATTTAGCTGGTCACCGGACTGGATAGCTCCGTAACGTCCTTGTAGCTGCGGTGCTGTCAGCGGAGTTTCTATTGTGATGTTTGAAGAGAAATCTACACGAGCTGCTCCTTCTCTACCTTTCTTTGTCGTAATCATAATAACTCCGTTTGCGGCCATACTACCATATAGTGCGGCTGCAGAAGCTCCTTTTAGTACATTCATACTGGAAATATCGTCCGGATTCAGGTTGGAAAGAGCATCACCACCGTCACGTCCTTCATATTCGCCGGTAAGTTGTGTTGTTTTCGGGTTGTTCATAGGAACACCATCGATTACGATAAGCGGTTGGTTGTTTCCATAAGCTGATTTATTACCGCGAAGAACAATTTTTGAAGAACCTCCGGCACCAGTTGCATTAGGAGTAATAACTAAACCTGCTGTTTTTCCTTGCAAAGAATTGATCATATTAGCATCTTTGGCACGGGTCAGCTCCTGGTTCCCGACTTGTTGGGTTGCGTAGGTTAACGATTTGGCCTTGCGCTGAATACCCATGGCAGTAACTACGACTTCTTCGATTTTCTGTGTATCGGAAGACATATCTATGTTGATTACTGTGTGGCCGTTCACCGGTTCTTCTTTCGTTGTCATGCCTAAATAAGAAAATTGCAGGGTTGCATTTTCTCCTACTTCCAGTTCATACTTACCATCTAAATCGGTAACAGTTCCGTTTGTTGTTCCTTTTTCAACAACATTACAGCCAATTAATGGCATATTGACATCTTTGTCCATTACGATGCCATTCACTTTTTTTTGTGCCCATAGCACATTTGTACATGTCGCGAGACCTATCAGTACAAACAGTAATAAACTCTTTCTCATGAATTTAGATTTTTTAGACAAAACAGGAACTGTCTTATGGTCCATATTCTGCTTAAAGTTAAGTTCTTAGGTGTTAAATAATATATTTAGGGTATGAAGTGTTAAAAACTATGTGTATTGTGGTTTCTACTGTAAAAGTACAATGAGAAGAAGAACGTGGAATATCTTTTTATTTTCATAATATGATTGTTTTCATTTTAAAGGGTGTAATTGTGCTCTTCAATTGTAACAATTGTTAATGTGTTTTGGTTCTAATAAAGCACATGTTTTTTTTAAAAAGTCGTAAAGTCTGTAAGCATTTGATGCAATAGAAGTTTTCCTTGGTTATTTTCTTTCCCTAATTTATTTTTTCCTACATTCGCATATAATATAATGTATAAGCTATGAACTGGACCCAACTATTATCCGGTAAGCGCTTCGGCATGGAAGAATATCACGAACGCAAACATGAGCGGACTGATTTCCAACGTGATTACGATCGCCTCATTTTTTCATCACCTTTTCGCCGGTTACAAAACAAAACACAGGTATTTCCGCTACCGGGGAGTATTTTTGTACATAATCGTTTGACACATAGCCTGGAAGTTTCCTGCGTAGGACGTTCTTTAGGAAATAATGTCGCAAAGGAATTAATGAAGAGGTATCCGGATGGAAGCATAAACTTTCCTGAGATAGGTTCTATTGTTTCGGCAGCTTGCCTGGCTCATGATATGGGGAATCCTCCTTTCGGACATTCCGGCGAACGCGCTATCTCCGCTTATTTTTCAGAAGGAAACGGAAAGAATCTGGAAGAACAGATTTTGAAAGAAGGAGGCCGGTTTAGCGATTTCCGTCATTTTGAAGGTAATGCCAATGCGATGCGTTTGCTTACACACCAGTTTGTAGGACGTCGGAAGGGGGGATTTGCACTAACTTACAGTACACTGGCTTCTATTGTAAAATATCCTTATGCCTCCGTTTACGCAGGAAGGAAAGGAAAATTCGGTTTCTTTCAATCCGAAGAACAGGCTTATTTAAGTATAGCCGAAGAATTAGGTATTGGACGTAATCCTGAGGACAATAATAAATTTATCCGTTACCCACTGGTTTATTTGGTTGAAGCTGCCGACGATATTTGTTATCAGATTATGGATATCGAGGATGCTTGTAAATTGCATATCCTGACTACAGAGGAGGCGATCCGGCTTCTTCTGAATTTCTTTGAAGGCGACCGCCTCGATCATATAACCCGTGTAATGAAGATGGTAGATGATACCAACGAGCAAATCGCCTACCTGCGTTCCTGCATCATTGGTTTGTTGGTTGACGAATGTTCAAGGGTATTTCTGGAGAATGAAACAGGAATTTTAGACGGCACTTATAATTCTCCTTTAATTAATAATATCTGTGAGCAGGCAAGAAATGCCTATGCCATTTGTTCCGAAACAGCCTATAAGAAGATATATAAGGCAAAAGAGGTTTTGGATATAGAATTGGCAGGTTACCATATTTTCAGCCATCTGATAGATAGCCTGACAGAGGCCGTGATGAATCAGGGACATGCTTATAGCAAGCTGCTTTTGCAACGTATTCCGGAGCAATATGATACGAATGCTCCGACTGTTTACGGTAAGTTACAATGTGTATTGGATTATATATCCGGAATGACGGATGTATATGCCCTCGATCTATATCGCAAAATAACAGGTATGAGTTTGCCTGCTGTTTAATATTCTTCTCTATATTTGCTTTCCTGTTTATCCGCGAGAATACTCAGGTAACTTTTATACCGGGATTCGCTTATGTAATGCTCTTCCAGAGCATGTAATACAGCGCAACCCGGTTCATGCCTGTGTGTACAGTTGCTGAACTTACAATCGGAGGAAAATTTGAATATTTCCGGGAAATAGTGGCTGATTTCCGCTTCCTCCATTTCAATCGTACCGAATCCTTTTATACCTGGGGTATCAATCAGGTATCCACCTTCCGGCAGAGAAATCATTTCAGAAAAAGTTGTCGTATGTGTCCCTTTATTGTGATATTCGGATATATCGCCGGTGCGGAGAGTTGCTCCCGGTACTAATTTATTGATAATGGTAGATTTCCCTACTCCGGAATGTCCGGATAGAAGAGTGATTTTATCTTTCAGGTCTGCTTTTAATTCATCAAGTCCGTTTTCATAACGGGCACTGAGTTTGGAGCATGGATAACCAATCGTTGTATATAAGTTAATCAGTGCTTCCATCAACTCATTTTCTGCATCGTGATAGCGGTCGGTTTTATTGAATACTAGTTTTACCGGAACGCGGTAGGCCTCGGCTGTAGCAAGAAAACGGTCGATAAATATGGTTGTTGTAATGGGGAAATTGACTGTGACAATCAGCATTGCCTGATCCAGATTGGCCGCAATAATATGGGATTGTTTGGAAAGGTTGGAAGCACGGCGGATGATATAATTTTTGCGATCTTCTATTTCCGTGATAAAGGCAGTTCCTTCTGCATTTATTTCTATATTTACCCGGTCGCCTACTGCCACAGGGTTGGTTGTGCGTATTTCTTTCAGGCGAAAATTACCTTTTATCTTACTTTCAACATCCTGCCCTTCATCCGTGCGGACTGTATACCAACTACCTGTGTTTTTAACAACCAATCCTTTCATATCTATGGCGAAATGATATAATTGA
Source organism: Parabacteroides sp. (assembly GCA_019417325.1). Taxonomy (GTDB): domain Bacteria; phylum Bacteroidota; class Bacteroidia; order Bacteroidales; family Tannerellaceae; genus Parabacteroides. The sequence continues at coordinate 132,902 of DXVO01000007.1, forward strand.
AAAATTGAGAATCAGGTAATAACCAATTCTCAATCTTCCAATTTCTAATTATTTTAAACTGTCATTATTTCTTTTTCTTTTGCAGCGAAAAGTTCGTCTACTTTCTTGATAAACTTATCATGTACTTTTTGAACTTCAGCTTCTGCATCTTTTTCAACATCCTCCGGGACATTGTCTGTTTTAATCATCTTTTTCAAGGCTTCGATTGCATCGCGGCGTGCATTGCGGATACTAACTTTTGCTGTTTCGGCTTCCTGCTTGGACTGTTTAGCCAGCGTACGTCGACGGTCTTCTGTTAGTGGAGGAATACCCAGACGGATAATTTCTCCGTTATTTTCCGGAGTAATACCGATTTCCGAGTTCATGATTGCCTTTTCAATATCCTTGATTAACGGCTTTTCCCACGGAGTGATAATAATCGTTTTCGCATCCGGAGTATTTACTGATGCAACATTGGTAAGAGGAACCGGACTACCATAGTACATAACCTTTATGCCATCCAGAATTTTCGGATTAGCTTTACCTGCGCGGATGTGAGCTAACTGTTCGTCAAGATACTCAATAGCGAACGTCATTTTTTCTTCCGCAGCTTTTACCTGTTGTTTAGTATCTGCCATAAGATTGTATATTTATTTCTATTTTATTTGTGTACAAAAATATGAATTATTCGGGTTCGTTTCAGGTATAATCATGTATTATAACCAAATAACCTTCATGCAAAGATAGATAAAAAATAAAGATAACAAAAAGTCTCTTATTATATTTCCTGGTCAGGTTTGAACATGGTTACTGTGTGTATCTGCCAGTTTCCACAGCTATGGGAACAGTACGTATACCTGCATTATAAGTGTTTTTCTCTTTATAAGCATCTGGAGTTGAGAATGTCATACTTGATGTATTCCCGCCTTCATTCGGATAGTAGTCGTCCAGATTATCACCGTCATCCCAATCGGCTACATCCAGTGCGGCAAGTACCAGTATCATTCTAAAAAAGGAAGATAAGCCTTGTAGTTTTGTTTTCACCTTCATATATTATCGTTCGTATTTGTTATTATCCTATTCCTCTTATCTTTACCGCGTTAAAAAAGAATTCGTGTCTAAGAACTATTTAACCGAATATCTTATTAAAAATAGATACTGTAGTTCTGTCAAGACGACTGTGTTAATTATTAGGATAAATTAAAAAACATCGTGTCGTGAAAGCTATTAAAAATCAAAGTGTTATACCATCAATATGTGATAATATCTTTATATATTTGTTGTGCTTGACGCAGTCTTAACAAAACTTTGTTTTTAATTTTCCTAATAGAGATAGATTCTGATGAGAATGGGAAGGAATATCATACTTATGGTTTTGTCAATTCATAACTATGATTTTCAAAAAACATAGTTATGAATTGGGAAAAACATATTTGGGCTTTAGTTATAATTTGTTGGTTGGTAAATAAAAGCGGCGTGATAAATATTCTACTCGTACAGGAATAAAATATGTCACGCCGACTTTTTGTTTTTATGCTGGAGCTTGTTTATTTCCAGATAGATTTCAGCGTATATACTTCCAGATTTTTCACTTCAATAGCATTGCCCCAGAAATGGAAGCCTTCTTTATTTTTAATATCGGGTCTTCTTTCCATAGAGTAGGAGTAAGCACCATTATCGATGTAAACCTCAACAGACGTTTTGTCTATAAGGATGTCCGCTGTAATTTCCATGCTGGTCATATCTTCCGGGGAATAGAACACTCCGTTAACAAGGTTGGAATTCATATCATAGTTCAAAAGAGATTGTCCGAAAAGGTTTAATCCGGCTCCTGTTGCATGAGACAGTTTAATAGTAGTGCGTATGCGAAGTGTTCCGTTATTGTTGTAAGCTTGGAGTTTGTGGCTGGCTTCTTCGGCCGACAATGCACTCCATTCACCGACCTTTGTCTGCAACATTTCCAACTCTTTGATTGGCTTACTGAATAGACGTATGCCATCTTTCGTCTTGTGTAGAGATAACTCTGTCGGAAATAACATCATTCCATTGAAAGGCATTCCCGGATGTGAGATACGTCCCCAGCCCATTTGTATGCGCCGTCCGTCGGATTCAGGGATGTTAGTAAATGTCTGGGCAGCATAGATAGAGCCTGTGGAATAATAGTATTTACCTGCTTCCGGCGTAAATTTCTTTCCGTCGAAGCTACCAATCATATATGTACCGGATGCACCGTACATCACCCACTTGGTGTTATTCTTATCCCCGTCGACCGGCAATTCAAACAATTCCGGGCATTCCCAAAAGCCGGTAATATGACTTTCAAACGTCCAGTCTTTCAGGTTATCGGAATTATAAATGGAATGTCCGTCACGTTCATTAAGAACCAACACCCATTTATTGGAAGGCTGATGCCAAAACACTTTCGGGTCGCGCGTATCCTTGCTGTTCCATTTTGCTTTGGAGTCGATTACCGGGTTTCCGGCATACTTTGTCCATGTACGTCCCTTATCCAGGCTATAGGCAATACATTGAATTTGTTTTTCCGGATTATCGGCGGTGTAGATGGCAACCATTGGAGGCGTATTCCCTTTTCCGAATCCGGAGGTATTTTTATAATCAATTACAGCAGAGCCGGAAAACATTGTACCATGTTCATCCGGATAGAGAGCGTCCGGTAGCTCTTCCCAATGAATAAGGTCTTTACTTACGGCATGTCCCCAATGCATGTTTTCCCATTCCCGTTCATATGGATTATGTTGGTAAAACAGATGATATTCCCCATCATAATAAAGTAGTCCGTTGGGGTCGTTGTTCCATCCCCGGCGTTGTGTATAATGTATTTGCGGACGGTTACATTCTTTGTACATGCTATCTTGCCCGGCTATTTCATCCGCCTGGTAAATCTTGTCGAGTCCGGTTTTATCCCCTTTATAGGAGATTTTGATTTCTTTATTTTTGAGAGCCGACATGTCGCAAAATACCCAATAGTCCGGTTTGTCCGGTGCCAGACGGATATTAAATGCTCGTTCCTGCTTTCCTTTTACATCGAAAGTCATCACGGCACGGTCTGTCTGCTGGGAAACCGGAAGGTTTAAGTACTTCTTTGTTATTTTCATTGTTATGTCCTGCGCATCCACGGCGGAAAAACAGGTTAACAAGGCACTGGTAAGAATTAAAACAGATTTGCTTTTCATGTATGTATGTTTATAAAATGTAGATATATTAATGTTTTAATTTGAGTGATAAAACAAGTAGATATAAAACACCTATTGTCAATATGAATAAGGCGCCTGTTTGTGATTGGACAGCATCCGAGGCAAATCCCATGAGCAAAGGAAATATCGTTCCTCCGAAAAGTCCCATAATCATCAATCCGGATACTTCGTTTTGCTGTTGTGGTCTCGATAGTAATGCCTGCGAGAACAGGATGGAAAATACATTCGAGTTTCCGAATCCTACTAATGCAATGCAGGCGTAGATAAGCAGTTTGCTATCGAACAGGAAGAAACCCGTCATAGAAAGAAGCATACAGGCAACACTCACAATAAAGAATTTCTTAGACGCCCAATGTGCAAGGATAAATGAGCCGGTCAGACATCCGATGGTACGGAAAATAAAGTAAAGACTTGTTGCGAAAGACGCCTCATGGATTGTCATGCCCAACCGTTCCATAAGAATTTTGGGTGCGGTAGTGTTTGTCCCCACATCAATTCCGACATGGCACATGATACCGATAAACATCAACAGGATAAACGGTTTTCCTAATAAAGACAGGCATTCGGCATAGGTGGACGGTTTCTCTTCCTGTTTTTCTTCCTCAATAGAAGTCGTTCCTAATAAAAAGATGGCAATAATGGCGATTACCATATAAATAGGGAATAATATACGCCAACCAAGTCCGAGTGAAGGGATCGCTGCCGTTGCTCCCCACATAGCGATGTAGGGGGCAAGGAAGGAGGCTATTGCTTTGACAAACTGCCCAAAAGTCAGGCTACTTGCCAGTTTGTCTCCGGTAATGATATTGGATAATAATGGATTGAGTGAGGTTTGCATCAACGCATTTCCGATTCCCAACAAGGAGAAGGATACCAGCATCAGCGTATATTCGCCACCGAATATAGGGAGTAGCAGAGATACGAATGTTACAACCAAACTCAATAAAACTGTCTTTTTACGTCCGATCCGGTTCATCATCATTCCGGTGGGAACGGAGAAAATCAGGAACCAGAAGAATACAAGCGAAGGAAAGATATTCGCTTCCGAGTCGGTCAGGTTCAAATCCAGTTTTACATAATTGGAGGCAATACCTACCAAATCCACGAATCCCATGGTAAAGTATACCAACATCACTGGGATTAATTTCATATAGAGAGTTTTTTCTTTCATATTCAGTCTTTTTTAGGATAAGCAGGCCATGCCCCTTTTTTTGTACAAACGAAAGCTGCCGTTTCAACTGCTTTCTGATGGGCTTCGCGTAAAGATTTACCGGTCAATATGGAATAGATAAATGCTCCGGAGAAAGAATCGCCGGCACCTACAGTATCTTCAACTTTTACTTTAGGTGTGTCGATAGTCGACGATTCGGTTGCCGTATAAATGGTACTGAATGCACTTCCTGCCGTAAGCACCAGATAACGAAGGTTATATTTTTCGATAAACCAATGGCAGCAAGTTTCTGTATCTCCCTCCAGACCGAACATCGGACGGAGCAATTCCAGCTCTTCATCATTAATTTTGAAGATATTAGCCAGGGCAAGCAAATCCTCTATTAATTCTTTTGAATAATAATGTTGGCGGATATTAATATCAAAAAAGCGAATGGCATCTTTGGAGACGTAGTCTAATAAAGTCAGGATAGTAGACCTTGATTCCGGGAAACGTAACGCCAAAGTTCCATAGCAAACAGCATCCGCTTTTTTCATCAGGTCGATAGCATCCTGTGTAAGTGGAATATGGTCCCATGCCACACCTTCTATAATGGTATAATCGGGTATGCCGTTTTTCAGTTCAACCATCACACTGCCTGTCGGATAATTTACAGTTCCCAGGCAATGCCCGATATTGCTTTTATCCAGTTCCTGTACGATTTCCGTACCGGATAAATCATTCCCTACTGCACTGATAGCATAGCCTTCCGCTCCCTGTTGTGTTGCATGATATACAAAATTGATAGGTGCACCGCCTGCTCTTTTTCCTGTGGGTAACACGTCCCACAATAATTCGCCGATGCCGGCTACAATTGGTCTTTCTTTTTTCATGATATGATTTTTATTGAATTCATAATAATGATAAACAAATCTAAGCATTAGGGCTGTATGTTACAACCCCAATTTATACAAATTACAAGTATTAACCATTGCACTATGGTAATGTTTTTGTAGAAGCAAAAGTAAAAACACGCTATAAAACAGGTGATAACAAAAAAGACAGATGTTATAACAAATGTCACATCTGCTCTTTTTTTTAATTGTGAGGTTACGTCGATATCCCGCACCGCTCGGCGTCGATACCCAACGCTATTATTCATCCATACCAACGTCCCCCCCAACAGTCAACTCTCACTTGTCTCCTGATTCTGGTATTCGCTCGGTGTCATCTTAAATTCTGCCTTAAAGCATTTAGCGAAATAAGCGGAAGAAGAGAATCCGCTCTGGTAAGCAATTTCGCTGACGGTATATTGTTTTTGTTTAAGTAAAGTTGCCGCTTTTTTCATCCGATAGTTGCGGAGAAAATCTACCGGAGAAATTCCGGTAAGTTCTTTTATCTTACGATGGAGATGTCCGCGGGAAAGTCCGAGAGTGTCGCTTAGTTTTTCAATAGTAAACTCAGGGTCGGCATACACCTCTTCTATGCGGGAGAGGAATTTACGGAGGAATAGATCGTCCATACTTTCCACTTTCTCCGGTTGTGTCATCAAAAGATTATTATCCTGCAATTTTTTAAGCAGGTTTTCACGTAGATGTTTCTGTTCTTCCAGGATACGTATGATGCGGATCTTTACGAAATTAACCTGAAAAGGTTTCTGTATGTAACCATTTGCGCCTCCGGATATGCCATACATGCGTTGCCGTTCATCGGAAAGGGCGGTAAGCAGAATTACAGGAATATGGCTGGTTATAAGGTTCGTCTTAATCGCTTTGCAAAGTTCGAAACCGTTCATCTCCGGCATCATCACATCTGTAAGCACTAATGAAATGGTTTCTTTTTGCAATAGGGATACTGCTTCTTTTCCATTTATGGCTGTCTGTATGGTGAAATTGGTTTTCAACTCCCGGGCGAGAAATGAACGTACATCATCGTCGTCTTCTACAATCAGGATGGTATAGGGATACTGCTTGGCGAGTAACGTTTTCTCTTCCGTATCATCCAGATTAGCGGCATCGTAAGCCAGGTGTGAAACCGGAAATTCGGTAATATATTCACCTTTCAGTTTCGTTTTATCCCGATGAAGCTGTACGGTAAAAGTACTTCCTTTGCCTAAAATGCTTTCTACCGTGATTTTTCCACTGTGCATCCGGATGTATTCATTTGCCAGATGAAGTCCTATACCTGTTCCGGTACGGCTGTTTTCCGAATAGAAGCGGTTGAACAGGTAAGGAATATTTTCGGGACTGATGCCAGAACCGTTGTCTTTTACACTAAGAGTCACCCATTCGTCGGAAGTAGCTAGTATGAGACTGATTTCTCCACCTTCTACTGTAAACTTGAAGGCATTGGAAAGGAGGTTCACCAACACTTTTTCCAGCATATCCGGATCGAACCAGATGCGGCAATTCTTCGTATCGGAAGTAAAGGTATAATGGATGGAACGGACCTCCGCCATACTGTTGAAATAGGACTTGACTTCAGAAGCAAAAGTAACAATGTCCGTTTCCCGTATTTTAAGCTTTTCCTGTTTGTTTTCAACTTTACGGAAATCCAGAATCTGATTAATAACGCGTAGCAGGCGGGAGGCATTCTTATGGATCAGTTCCAAATCAGGCAGGAAAGGGGAGGCGTGCATCAGAGTCTGTAAACGTTCCAGCGGACCCAGTATCAATGTTAGCGGAGTTCGTACTTCATGGGATATGTTCGTGAAGAATTGGAGCTTGGAGGCTGTCACTTCCTCTATTTCAGCATTCAGAGCTATCAGTTTACGGCGCTGTTCCTCTTCTTTCTTATTGATAGCCCGCAGTTCCCGGTTGGTGTTCCGTATTTTGCGGTTGATAAAGAATACGTAGACAGAAAGGGATATGAACCCGATCATCAACAAGGAAATCACCCATAAAGAGTTTTGCAGGAATAGAAAACGGTTTAGCAGGTCGTCCATACGGCTACGCTGTTTTTCGATACGTTCCTGATAGTTATTCATACGTTCGGATTGGAATAACAGGGTTTGTGCTGCTTCCTTATCGACCATGCCGCTATGCAGCGAGATAAATTTTTCCACAGGTTTCCCTTCAAGCAGTTGCATGGCAGTACGTATTACCTGGTCGCCTCCGGTCGGATAAAGGAAAGAAACATCGATACGTCCGTCGGCAATTGCTTCCAACCCTTTCCGGGAGACGGCATCCATGCCTATAATACATAACTCTTTACCACGTATAGAATCGGCAGATAAAAAGTGTTCCCTTGCGGCAATAGCCATCATGTCGTTATGAGCATATACTAAATCGATGGGATGGGAAAAATCTGTTCCTTTCAATTGTTTTTGTGCCGTATCATACCGCCATTCCCCGGCAATCGTAAGGAAGGTTAAATCTTCTCGGTTTTGCAGGGCATCTTTAAATCCATTATGGCGTTCCTGTGCCGGGGAAGAGCCCATGGCACCCCATATTTCGAGAATGGTGGCATTCGGTGGCAAGTGTCGGGCGGCGTATTCTCCGGCTGCAAAACCAATGTTATAGTTGTTGGCTCCAATAAAAGTCGTGTACTGGTTGGTGTTTACTTTCCGGTCGGTAATGATGGTCGGGATACCGGCGCGGTAAGCTTCTTCGGTAATATTGGAAATAGGGGAAGATTCCAAGGGAGAGATAACAAGCACATCTACTTTCTGGTCGATAAGTTCGCGGATTTGGCGGATTTGCTCATTATTGTTACTGTTGGCATCTTTAATAATGACATCCAGATTATCATAATTGGAGGCTTCGATGCCTACTTCGCGTATCATCTCCTGCCTCCAATCATCATCCAGCATACATTGGGATATACCTATCACATATTTCTTCTCTTTCCCGCCTCCGGAACATCCCAGCAGTAGAAACAGCAAAAGGAATATGGACAGTTTGTATTTCACATGCTAATTATGAACGTAAGTACCGATATTTTCTCCACTCATCACCTTTTTCAGGTTTCCGTTTGTATCCATATCGAATACAATAATGGGGAGATTGTTTTCTTTACACATCGTAGTTGCTGTAAGGTCCATCACCTTTAGACCTCGGGTGTAGATTTCATCGTAGGTAATATCGCTAAATTTCGTAGCTGTCGGGTCCTTTTCCGGGTCAGCCGTATAGATACCGTCTACACGGGTTCCTTTTAACATGACGTCTGCTTCAATTTCGATACCCCGTAAAGATGAGCCTGTATCTGTTGTAAAAAACGGGTTTCCTGTACCACCGGACATGATTACGACATTCCCTTGTTCAAGCAATTCAATAGCATGCCATTTATTATAAAACTCTCCGATCGGTTCCATACGAATAGCTGTCAGGACTTTTGCTTTTATTCCCTGTGCAACAAGAGCGGAGCTTAATGCCAAACTGTTGATAACCGTTGCCAGCATTCCCATCTGGTCGCCTTTTACACGGTCGAATCCTTTGGATGCACCGCTTAAACCACGGAATATATTACCGCCGCCAATCACGATACCGATTTGTACACCCATCTCGGCAATTTCCTTGATTTGTGCAGCATATTCATTCAGACGGACTTCGTCTATACCATATTGTTTACCACCCATAAGCGACTCACCGCTTAATTTCAACAGGATACGTTTGTATTGAGCCATATCACCTTAATTTGTTAAATAGATTGTTGTTCACGCAAAAATACAGTATTTAGGTTAGTTGGCAATAGCCTCAATCAATTTAGTGGTTTAAAAATAATCGGGAGTAAACTCTAAATGTATAAGAAATGTCATACGGTTGTAATATGGAGCATCTATTTTTGTCCGACAAAAAGAATTAGTTCTGCTTATTTTGAAGGCACGAAAGATTAACCGAGACTTTATTCCTGACTTTTGCGACAGTCCCCCTTTCAGTGGAAAGAACGGACTGTCGTATTTTTATAAGCATGTCTCTTATAATTTCCATCCGGAAGTTTTTACCTGGATATCCCATAACCGGGCATATAATCCCTGATTTTTTATTAATTCGTCATGGGTTCCCTGTTCCCGGATAGAACCCTTTTCAAGGACGACAATCTTATCTGCATTACGAATCGTTTTCAGGCGATGGGCAATGACTATAACAGTACGCCCTGCTATTAATGTATTGATAGCACGCTGCACTTCCACTTCATTCTCCGGGTCGAGAGAGGCTGTAGCTTCGTCAAGGAGTACAATTTGCGTATCTTTCAGCATGGCACGGGCTATGGATATGCGTTGTTTCTCTCCACCGGAAAGGGTACAACCGCCTTCGCCGACCATTGTGTCATATCCTTTGGGTAACCGCATAATAAAATTGTGGCATTGTGCTTTTTGGGCAGCTTGAATGATTTCCTCGTCAGTAGCATCGTTTTTACCAAACCGGATATTGTTGCGGATAGTGTCCTGGAAAAGATAAACATCCTGAAACACCATGGATATATGTTGCATAAGGGATTCCGGTTCCACAGTCGCAATATCCGTTCCTCCCAGTGTAATCGAACCTTGAGTCGGGTCGTAAAAACGGGCGCACAACTTCATTAATGTGCTTTTTCCACTTCCCGAAGGACCTACTAATGCGGTGAGTTCTCCTTTCCGTAAAATGAGGTTGATGCCATGCAACGCTTCTTTATCTTGGTAGGCAAAAGATACATTATGGAATTCGATATTTCCTCCGGTGGGGGCTTCCTCATTCCCTTCCATTTCCGGCTCATGCAGCAAATTCAATATCCGTCCTCCGGCAATTGAGTAGTAACGGAATTCTGCAAAGTTAGTGAGAGTTGAGGTTAACGGGTCGAACACACGTGAGCCGACAACAAGGAATAAAACAAAGGTGCTTAATGAAAGAGCGCCCCCAATAAGCAAATAGGTACCACAAAGAATCATCAAGGTCAGTCCGCCCCGAACCAATGTAATGGATAGCAGGACGAAAGGACCCAACAAAGCCTCCTGACGGATACAGGCACGCCGTAAGTCGGCGAAAGCGTTACGTAGGCGGACGAACCGTTCACCTACAAGGTTATAGGCTTTCATTATACGGATACCTTGGAGGTATTCTTCCAGCCGGTTACCTGCATTGATTTTAGCCTCTATCTGTCGTCCGCTGAGACTTCGTTGTACGCTGCTGCTTAGCCATAATACCAGCATGGCGAGTGGCAAGGCGATAAACATCGCAACCGACATGCGCCAGTCTATCCAAAGTAAACTAAGAAATGCGAGGACTGGCATAACAAGTGCTCCCATTAATTGGGGTAAATGATGTGATATACCGGTCTCTGCCATTGTAAAATCAGTGATCATCATCGAAGAGAGGTCACCCGGGTCACGGCGTGACAGGAATCCCAGAGATAATTTCCGCAGGTGTTCGGCAAGTGCAATACGCCCGTCTGCACTCATGGTATAGGCTCCACGGAAATTGGCACGGTAAGATGCCCGCTCAGCAAGAATCATAACCGTCATATAGGCAATAAGTATTCCGAATATCATCCATAAGCGAGCGGTATCGAGTGGAGTGCCGCTACCGTCGAAAGCCTGGAATATGAGGTTGATGGCTTCTATGGATAGGCAGAAAGGTACGATATTTACCAGATTGGCAAGGATGGTATATCCTACAGGTTTTTTCAGCCGGTTGGTCTGGCCAATGGTAATATTTTGTATAGCATTCATTTTTTATTTCTCCTTCTTTTTAGTGTTTAACTCCCAATCGAACGCATCCGTATAGGCTTTCCACATGTGTTGATAAACGCCTGGGATGGAACTTAATTGTGCATGTGTGCCGGTTTGGACGACCTGCCCTTCTTTTAAGACCACGATTTGTTGTGCTGAAATAATGGAGGACAGGCGATGGGCAATGATAATAACTGTTTTGTCTTTGATAAGCTGTTGCAAGGCCTGTTGCATTTTATATTCGTTTTCGGCATCGGCGAAAGCTGTCGCTTCGTCGAGGACAAGGATAGGTGCGTTTTTCAGGATGGCACGTGCAACACAAATACGTTGTGCCTCTCCTCCGGAAAGGTAGACCCCTTTGTCGCCGATGCGAGTATTGTATTTGTCTGGCAGGCTTTCGATAAAATCATGGCATTGTGCCGCCCGGGCGGCTGCAATGACTTGTTCGTAGGTGGCATTGGGGCAACCGACTGCTATGTTTTCATATAAAGTGTCATAGAAAAGGAATGTATCCTGAAAAACGAAAGAAACAAGGTTCATCAGTGTTTCGGTCGGAATCGTTCTTATATCGACTCCTCCGATACAGATACTTCCTTTATCCACATCCCAGAAACGGGGGATAAGGCTGACTGCTGTACTTTTTCCCGAACCGGAAGGACCGACTAAAGCCGTGATTCTTCCTTGTGGGGCTTTAAATGTGATATTATGCAATGCCTCTGTCCGTGTAGCCTGCTCTTTATTTTCGTAAGAGAAACTTACATGGTGGAATTCGATGTCGTAAGATTCAGGTATTTGAGGGGAAGTCGTTTCGGGTACAGGCTGTTCGTTGAGAATTTTATCTAACCGTTTTACCCCTTCATCTATTTCACGGGTACCTCCTCCCAAAAACATCAATTTGTAAACCGGAGAGGTAACTCCGGGGCCCATAATAATAAAGAACAGCCAAACGGCAGCAAGAGCGATATTGTGGGGTTGGTAACTGATAAGCAGCAATCCGACAGGGATAATGAATGTTACGATAGAATTTAACAGTACGGTAAATGCCACCATCCCTGTTTCATAGGTATCGCAACATTTAAGCGCCCATTTTTTATAATCCTGTATTTCGTTGTGGAAATGCCGGAAAGAACGAACACTTTGTCCAAATATCTTTACAACAGGCATGCCGCGTATGTATTGGACTGCCGAAGCACTCATCTGTTCCTGGGTATCGAAATAGGTCGCTGTAAATTCCCGTGCAGTTTTCCCCATAAAGTTGGTATATTGCAGGACGATGCTTACCGCGATACAGAACAAACACACTGTAGCGAGCCACCCGTTGAGCGAGAAAAAGATAATAAACATAAAGACGACCGTTGCGATTACATTTACCATATCCGGGATAGTGTGGGCAATAAAGGTTTCTACCTTTTCAATGTTTTGTTCCATGGTTTTCTTAATGGCCCCGGTTGAGGTACTGCTTAAAAATCCCAATGGGAGACGTCCGATATGCTCGGACAGATGAACTCTCAACCCGTAAAGAATACGGAATGCTGCAACATGTGATGACATCAGGGCGCAATATAATAGAATTAATCCGGCAACAAGTCCTCCGAAAGCTATCCAGCCGTACCGGATGAGTGAATCTCCATCCACATTCGCAGGATTGCCAGCTTTTGCCAGCAGTTCGTTCAATACTTTGTACACAGACCAGTAAGGTACGAGCATGCAGAGGGCACTGGCTGCCGATAATATGCCTGCCAGCACCAACAATCCTTTTCGCTGACCGGCTATTTGGAAAAGGCGGGCCAGCCCTTCTTTCTTTTTTGTTGTATCCATGAGTTGTTATTTTGCAGAATTAAGTATATGGTATCCTAACAAGGAGCTGAACTTACAACTGAAACGGGGGAATAGTCCCAGCAATCTGCCTCCCAATCCCCATCTTTTGGGGAAGTATCTTTGATAAATGCCCTGTTTAATAAGTTGCAACCGGGGTTCCCAACGTTCCACTTCATGCCCGTCGCTGATTCCGGAACGGATTTGTGCTTTGTGGTCTCGTAGAGAATCCGGTTTGAGACCATGTCTGGACATGATTGTACCGCATGCGTCGAACCATAACTCACCACCAGCAAAACGGTCTGCCAGATGGCGGAGTACTTGCCGTACCTGTTTCTCGTAGAAATACATGAATACTCCTTCTACAACAAAAATGAAATCACTGTCCGGATGTTTGCTGCGCAGTTCATCCATCCATTCTGTTTCAAGTAATGATGCCGGGATATATTTATCTCTTTTGGGCTCAGGTATAAGTTTGTTACGCAGTTCGATGACTTCCGGTAAGTCCAGTTCATAAAACATCGCCTTGTTATGTGCTTCGATACGTTGGTAGCGAGTATCCAGCCCGCATCCCACATTTACAACTACCGGATGTTTATGGGATGCAATAAAGCGGCGAATGGCATCGTCGAAATACCATCCACGTACCACACATCCTATGGCACTCAATTTTGCTCCGTCAAATTTTGAATAGTCGTACTCGATATTGTCCACCAATTGTTCCGCCAGCTGGTCGTGCAGGATAGCGTCGTTTCGGCGACGGCTTTCTTTTGCTCTCATGTAGAGCGGTATCAGTAGTGTTTCCGCTACTATACTTTTAAATTCAAACTTCTGTTTCATTATTTTATATTTATTAAATGGTTCAGTCCTCTCAAAAAAGAACGATATTCAAAATCGTTCAAAAAAAGAGAGAGCTTATATTTTCATAAGCTCTCTCCATCCGGTAACCTCGAAAGTGAGGTACTCTTTTATGATTTGTTCTATCCTATCCGGCTTTATCCGATGCATAATCAACTCTTCGAAAAGAGTGAACATCCATACTGTGTGTAGATGAATAAAGAAGTCGGACACATTGATGTTCAAATCGGGATGTATTTGTTTCATATGATTGAAATACTCTTTGACTAATGCGGTAGAACGTTCGGTAAAATCTTCTTTGAAGTTTTCAAGCGAACTGCCTTGTGCATGGAAGAAGAGTAATTTTAACCGTGTACGGTGTTTTTGAATGATAGTAATATACTCGTCTATAACTTCCCTCAAATAGGATTCGGACTGCATTAGCATGATATCTTTCCCACAATGCCCATGATGTTTATGGAGCATTTGCTCAAATTCGTTTATTACCGGTTTGACCGCTTCCAGGAAAAGTTCATTTTTTCCGTGATAATAATTATAGATATTGCTCAGACTTACCTCTGCCTTGGTTGCAATCTGGCGCATTGATACCTTCATATATCCTTTGGTAAGAAACAATTTTGTCGCTTCTTTCAGAATACGGGCTTTAATGTAGTCTTTTGAGGTTTGCATGAGCTTTATTCTTTCGGACAAAAATAGAGTTCCTGTATCTGTCGGGCAATACCTAAAAGTGGGGATATTTCTCAGTTATCTAACAATTCTATAGTATTAAATAATAAATGTGAGTGATAATGGGCTGAATTATAATTTATAACAGGTGGGAAACTTCTTTAAACGCATACCGCCGTATGCTTCCGTCATGGAGTTGGAGGAGCAGGTGACCGGTCGGTTCGATTGCATGGATACGAGCCTCGAACTCGCCTTGTTCATCCCGGTACGGATAGAAACCGTCATTGCGGAAGAGTGCTTTCATATAGGCTGTACGTATTTCGTCCTCTTTCTCTTGCAGAAGGGCAAGGTAATAGTTGGAGAAGATGCGGAGGAAACGCTTTAACACTTCTTCCCGGTCCTGTTCTTTTCCAGTAATTTGGTATAAAGATACCGGATTGGGGGCATTGCTGCGGAATAGCTGTTGGTTGATGTTGATACCGATACCAATTACGGAACAATACAGGTGCTGGCCGGATAAATCGTTCTCGATAAGCATGCCGCATATCTTTTTATCTTTCCGGTAAATATCGTTCGGCCACTTGACGGAAACTCCGTCCGTATAAGCATCTAAAGTCTCTTTGACGCTTAATGCGGCAATCTGGGAGATAAGGAACTGGCGGTTTGCCGGAAGAAAATCCGGATAAAGCAATATGCTGAACATTAAATTCTTTCCTGCCTCTGATTCCCAAGAGTTGCCAGGCTGTCCTTTTCCACAGGTCTGGAAATCGGCGATGGCCAGGCTGCCTTCCGGCAATGTCTCATGACGGGATAGTTCACGCAGGTAGTTATTGGTAGAGTCTGTTTCCTGCAAACGGATAATCCGTGGTGTATCGTTATTCATTGTATGTATCTCTTATTTTACGGGGTAATTTGGCGATAACTTCCCGGTAGGAATGATGAATCCAATGGCGTATCTCATTGTCAGGCATATCCCGTTCCAGATAAATGGTATTCCAGTATTTCTTGTTGAAATGGAAAGCGCCTTCCACGGCATTGTAGCGCTCCCGCAGGTCTTCCGTGTAATCGGTATTGCATTTTAATGATAAATGAGGTTCTATGGCATCGAGAGGAAGGAGCAGGTACATTTTTCCTTCAACCTTGAAAACAAGCGATACATCGTCGAAAGGAAAACACTCTGTTGTGTTCTTCAACGACAGGCAATATTCGCGGACTTCTTCTATATTCATCGTTTATTCCATTTAAAAGATTAACGGCAGGGGGCATAAAACGCATCTTCAATGTGTTCTATTTCGTATCCTTCCTTTTTCTTTATTAGGGTAATGATGTCGAAACGTACAGGCAATCCGATGCTGAAAAGACGGGCGTAAGCGTCTGCGGCAACTACGATACGGCGAATCTTTGCATTATCGACAGCATCTTCCGGTGCCAGCAGGTAATTTTCGGAGCGGGTTTTTACTTCTACAATCACCAGTTCGCCTTCTGCTATCGCTACTATATCCAGCTCATAATGATGCCAATGCCAGTTGGTATGTGAAACAACGTATCCCCGTTTTTTCAGATATTCGCGGGCGATGTTTTCGCCTTCTTTTCCAGTGTCGTTTCGTTTAGCCATCCCTATTTAATATGCACAAATATAAGGTTTTTCTTTTTTATTTGCCCTTTCACTTGTACATTTGCACGCATATGAAAATAAAACGTAAATATTCGGCACAGCAACCTAATCACCCGCGAGTGCACAAGGTTACATTTATGCTTAATGACGATGAGCATAAAGCCGTGACACGTTATCTCTCCAGATATAAAATCATTAATAAGTCACGTTGGTATCGTGAAACCATCCTGTCGCATATACTGAAAACGCTCGAAGAGGATTATCCTACCCTCTTCAATGAAAATGAAATGAGACGATGATAAATCCTTTCGATGACGAGTATTTTATGAAGCAAGCGCTGGTGGAAGCGCGTGCCGCCGCCGCTGAAGGTGAAGTGCCTGTCGGTGCGGTAGTAGTATGTAATAACCGGATTATTGCCCGTGCCCATAACCAGACGGAGCGGCTGAACGACCCGACAGCACATGCGGAAATGTTGGCAATTACGGCAGCAGTCGGTGTTTTGGGGGCCAAATATTTAACGGGATGCAGTCTTTATGTGACGGTGGAACCCTGTGTGATGTGTGCCGGAGCTATCGGATGGGCGCAGGTTAGTACGATTGTATATGGCGCCTCTGATGAGAAAAGAGGTTTTCAGCAGTTTGCCCCTAAGGCCATGCATCCTAAAGCTGTGATAAAACAAGGCGTGATGGAAACGGAATGTATGCAGGAGATGCAAACTTTCTTCAGGCAGCGGCGTTAAATTATATAGCGACTTTCTTTTGTTTTAAGCTGATGAAACTTTTTTCTCTTCACGATGAAATTTTTTTCTCATCGGGATGAGAATATTTTCTCAAAGTATTATTTCACTTCTTCATAATCCACATATTCGCCTTCATCTTTGGTAAAAATCTTTTTACGTGAGGATGCCTGGGAATACTCTTTGCTATTCTGCTGTTCCGAGTAGTTGTTATTGCTGGTTTGTCTGTGATGTCCTTCACTCTTTTTTCTGGTGTTACCGCCACTGCCGAATAAGATATTTTTAAAAGCCCGTAAGATAGAGAAGCCCATTAGGAATACTAACAGGATAAAGAAGAAAAACATGACAAACAAAAATTTAAACATAACTCTTTACTTTGAAGTTTCAATTACCAAACACAAAGATATCAAATCTTGTTTATCCTCTTCTGTTAAAAATAGACAAGAGAATATAGAGTAAAATGGTCCCTGCAATTCCTAATACTCCGAACAAGGCGAAGAAAAGGACTGCACATGTCACTAATATATAGCGGAGTTCGTTGCCTTTCCATTTCAGGGATTTGATTTTCAAAGAGAACATCGGGATTTCCGATACCAACAATAAAGAAGTCAGGACAGACAAAACAACAGTGATAGCAATAAATAAATATTCATGGGATGGAATAAACGGAGCGACCGAATATCCTAAGGAAGCCCAGAATAAGGCATGTGCCGGTACCGGCAGGCCGATAAATGAAGTAGTCTGTCGTTCATCGATATTAAACTTGGCGAGCCGTAAACCTGATAAAGCAGGTATAACAAAAGCCAGGTAAGGAATATAACTTCCTATACTGCCCATTGATGCTGATAAGCATGCCTGTTCCAGCAAGCTGTAGACAATCATACCCGGTGCCACACCAAAGCTGACAACGTCTGCCAATGAGTCCAGCTCTTTCCCTATCGGAGAATAAGCCTTTAGCATACGAGCGGCAAAACCGTCAAAGAAATCAAATATAGCAGCAAGAATAATCCATAAGGTAGCCAGAGGAAGGTCGCCTTTTAGTGCCATTACACATGCAATACATCCGGATACCAGGTTCAGGCAAGTTATGAAATTTGGAATACTCTTTCTAATCATCGTCTTTTTGTTATTTGTTTAAACGGGCTATCGGTGTTTGGTTGCCGGTAACTTTCTGATCCATTTCAACCAATACTTCTGTTCCTACCGGTAGATATACGTCGACTCGCGAACCGAACTTAATGAAACCCATTTGTTCGTCAACATGGCATTTCTCTCCGACTTTTGCATAGGTTACGATACGGCGTGCCATGGCACCGGCAATCTGGCGTGCCAACACGTCTACTCCATTCTTGGTAGTAATAACTACTGCCGAACGTTCGTTCTCAGTACTACTTTTAGGTAAATATGCCGCCATGAAACGACCGTTCTGGTGTGAAACATGCTTTACGGTTCCGTTAACAGGAAACCAGTTGGCATGTACGTTGAAAACAGACATAAAAATAGAAACCTGCAAGCATTTCTTGTGCAGTATTTCGTTTTCCATCACTTCTTCAATAGCTACAATCGTACCATCGGCGGGTGCAATAACCAATCCTTCCGAGTCGTAAGGGAAACGGCGGAACGGACTGCGGAAAAAGTTAAGTACCAATAAAAACAGGGCAGTGGTAATGGAAGCTACAGTATAGAATACCCAGCTTTTACCAATTGTGTGGTACAGTGTAACATTCACAATGAAGAATATTGTGAATAAAGTTAACAACAGACCTGTTCCTTCCTTATGTACTTTCATTCTTTAATTTATCTGCTATGTTTAATATAAGAATTTGCAAAAATATTCATTTTTACCGAATAACAAAAATATATCACCCTTTCACCGCTTCTATTTGGTCTAATTCGACGTACCAGAGGTATCCTTCCACTTGTTCGTATCCCATCTGACGGATGAGTTTCAGATAATTTCTTACCTGGCTGTGGTAACGTTTATCCGGATGTTCTCCGAATTTATAATCAACCACAATGACCCGGTCTCCGGTAATCATTACTCGGTCGGGACGTTTCGATAAACCGTTTCCGAACAGGATGTCCACTTCATTTAATATGCGTGCTTCGCCATTATACCAGGGTGCGACTTCCGGGTTATTCAGCAGATTGCCGAGTTTCTGTTTCAGTTCGGCAGCCTCTTCTTTATTAATAACACCTGAGAGGCGATAAGTTTCTACGGAAACGGGAATATCTTTTCGGGTATGGATGTGGCTTAGTACTTCGTGCATCAGTGTACCATGCTTTCTGCGCTCATTATCAAAGAAAAAGCCTTTGCCATGTAAACGAAGCCGTAACCGGTCATCCGGTGAAATGGATTTCAGATTTGTCATCTCGATTTCTTCTGTTTCACCACTCTCTTTTTGGGATACAGGATGCCACCAGTTGCCCAGTTCGAATACTCCGTCGGCAAGATTGAACGAGCCGGGTAAAGAGATAAGCGGTTCACCGTCACGGGTAGTACCGGCAGTTGTATGTAAGCCAGCCCAGAGTGCATCAGTCAGTGTGGAAATACGTTCAACGTCTCCGGTTTCTTCTTTTATCTTTTTGGGGCGTGGGGAGAAAACGATAAGCTCTTCCTTAGCACGTGTAAATGCGACATATAATGTATTCAGGTTATCGATAAAAGCATGCAGCCGTTCCCGGAAATAATCTTCTGCAAAAATGGTGTTCGCCAGTCCTTGCCCGTAGCGAACAGGAACCAGATGAAGACGGTCGAATGGTTTTTCTTCCGGATGGCACCAGAGAATGACAGGTTTGGTCGGTTTATGGTCTATTTCCCAATCTCCGAAAGGAATGATAACCGCTTTGAATCCGAGTCCTTTCGATTTGTGAACAGTCATAATCCGGATAGCGTTCTGTGCATCGGGCGTTGCGATTGTCTTTTTATAGCCGGTTTCGTCCCACCATTTAAGGAAACGTCCGAGGTCGGCACTTTCTTTCTGCCCGTATTCCGAAACCATATCCAGGAATGCCTGTACGAATACCTGTTCGTTTTCCGGGAAGTTTACAGAGAACAGACGGAATAATCCTTCAGTAATTTCGTATAGCGATTGACGGGATAATGCGTGCAACGAACGGATTATTTCCGGAGGGAAAGAAGTCTCTTCCGTCCCGAATATGCCGGTGAGCACCTGATAAGAGTATAGAGCGATCCGCCCATTTATCATATCTTCCGGATTTCTCAGATAACGCAATACCGAGATAATAAAACGTACGGCGGCTGAACTACTGATGAACAGTGCGTCGTCCGATATAATATCGTAATGGTACTGTTCGGACGGATGTTCTTCTTTATAACTCAGCAAGGTATCGGCAACCTTTGCTCCTTCCTGGTTCGTCCGTACCAGAATGGCAATATCTTTCAGAGCGTAACCATTGTCCTGTAGTTGTTGCAGGATTCCGGGTATACGTTCCATCGCTTCATCTCTCCAGTCTTTATCTTCGTCGCCGGATAAAAATTCAATTCGCACATGCCCGTCTTTTTTCTGGAAAGGCAGTGGCACCTGCTGATAACTCTTA
Organism: Parabacteroides sp.; assembly: GCA_019417325.1. GTDB lineage: Bacteria > Bacteroidota > Bacteroidia > Bacteroidales > Tannerellaceae > Parabacteroides. The sequence continues at coordinate 153,143 of DXVO01000007.1, forward strand.
TCGTAGGCAGACATGATTTTGGTGAAGTATTCCGCTTGTTGCTCTTCATTCAGAGAGGAAGCAGAGAGGGTTTCGTTATAGAAAACCTGTAGTACCCCCGGGATAGTAGTAAAGAGGGCATTGTTAAATTCCACAATATGTCGGCAGCTTCGCCAGTTGTCTTTTAAAGTATCCTCCCGTAATTGTTCCGCAGAGAAATCTGCCTTAACCTGCTTATCCAACAGTTTCCAATCCGAGTTACGGAAGCGGTAAATACTTTGTTTCACATCTCCTACAATCAGGTTGGCGCGGGCATGGGAAAGGCTTTCCTCTATCAGCGGACGGAAATTATTCCATTGCATGCCGCTGGTGTCCTGAAACTCGTCTATCATGTAATGGTCTACATGCGTTCCTGTCTTCTCGTAAACGAAGGGAGTGTCGCTACCACCGATTACTTTGTTCAGCAGTTCGGTCGTATCGGCTATCAGCATGATATTCTTTTCTTCCCGGTAGGCTGCAATCTGGCGGGAAACATCCGTCAAGATTCCTAAGGTATAGTAATAACGGACAATTTCACGTGCCGTATTGTATGCCGTTAGATTGCCGAAAAGGGCAATGATACCTTTGATGCAGTCGTTCAGTCCGTCATCAAAAGCACATCCTATAATCTGGCGGGTTCCTATCGGCGTTGTTTTTTTGAAACAGGCCTCGATATTGTCCGCCATATTGCAAAACGTGGCATTCGGAGTTTTCATTTCTCCCTGTGCCAGCTTGGCAAAGAGGGAAACGGTGATATTACCTCTGGAGAAGTCTTCCTGTTTCAGCCCGTATTTGTTCATGATGGCTAAGCCGCGTTCTCCTAATTCTTTTGCGTTAGCCTCGACCGAACGGATAATGCCGTATAAATCGTTTTTATAGGTTTCCAGTGCTTTCTTATCGGAAATATCCCGGTTTACCTGCTCGCTGAATGTTTTGTAGCTTTCTTTGAAAACTTCCCGGCTGAGTGCCATGATGTCTTTACGGAGATTCCATTCCCCACCATTCTCAATCTTATCTTCTGCGAAACGGAGTAACCAACCCAATAGTTCTTTACTTTCAGGCTTTTCCAGGTCGCCCAGCAAACTGTCGATGGCGGCGGTAAGGACTAACTCTTGGTCCATCTCGATGCCATATCCACCCTGCAAGCCGATTTCCCGGGTGAAGGCGCGCATGGTCTGCTGGAAAAAGCGGTCTATTGTGCTGATATTAAAAGCCGAATAGTCATGTAGAATATCAATCAGTATTTTTGCCGCTTGTTTTCTTACCTGTTCTTCCGTGAGGGAATAAGCGGATTGCAGTAAACCCACATAATCGGACTTTTTCCCGGAAGCCAAGTTGTAAAGTTCGCTTACGATACGGCTTTTCATCTCATCTGTAGCCTTGTTGGTAAAAGTTACGGCAAGGATACGGCGGAATGCTCCCGGTCCGTTGAACAACAGGGTCAAATATTCGCCGGTCAACTTATGGGTCTTCCCGGCTCCGGCAGAAGCTCTGTAAACAGTCAGCATAATAAACGATTAGATAATACGGCTTTTGGTATAACCTTCTTTTTGCAGGATTTCCAATACTTTCGGGCGAAGGTCGCCTTGTACGATAATTTCACCATCTTTGGCGGAACCGCCCACTCCGCATTTTACTTTCAGCATTTTTCCCAATGCTTCCAGGTCTGTAGTTGTTCCGCGGAAACCGGTAACCAGAGTAACGGCTTTTCCGCCTCTGTTCCGTTTATCGAGGGAAATACGTAATTGCTGTTTTTCTTTTGGAAGGGTATCTTCTTCCTCTTCGTCTCCTATATTATATTGAAAATCCGGGTTGGTAGAATACATTACACCCAGACGGTCTTTCCAGTCATTATTCTTCATATATTCTTCATTCTTTATGGGTTCAAATCTACAAATTAACGGCGGGATAAACAATATTACAGACAATATTGCCTATATTTGCGGAAACAGTATGATTTTCAAGGAACTTTGTTGTTTTATCTGATAGGGTATGAGGAAGTCCGGTTATATATTTATCTTATTAATACATTTATTTTGTTGTTGCCAGGCGTTGTTTGCCCAGCAGCATACTCCCAAAGATTATATTCTTGTATTCCATTCCATCAATTTTAATGAAACCTGGACCCATGAGACTTTTGAGACGATCCGCACTACATTTACAGCGGAAGGGTATCTGGTAAGGGGAGAAGAATTACAAATTCCGGCGATCAAGGATACCACCGAGATTATGGATAAACTGGCCTATTTGCGGGAGGAATATGCTGTTCCGCCCAAAATCGTTGTTTGTATTGGCGATCCGGCATGGCTTCTTATCCGTCCGCTGTTCGATGACGAATGGAAAGATGTCCCCATCCTTATCTGTTATTCACGAGGGATGGTGCCACGGAATACAAAAGATATGGTGGAGCGCAAACTGGACCCCGATAAAACAATGGTGCCCACGTCGACGATTGTCGAAGGTTATAACGTATGTACCCTTCGGCAGCCTCTGTATATCCGCGAGACAATCGAAACGATGCAAAAGTTGCAACCCGGATTAAATAAGGTGGCATTTATCGCCGACAACCGCTATATCAGCATCCTGACCCGGCAGGAATTGCAGTCTGTATTGGAACAAGAATTTCCCGGGATACAACTGGATGTACTTTCATGGCCGGAGCTTTCCACCGAGAATTTGCTGGATACGCTTACTACATACAGCAATAAAAATACAGGCATCATTTATTACTCCTGGTATGCCACTCCCCAAAAGGAAGAGAACCATTATCTGGTGGATAATGTGCAGAAGATGACAAACAGTTTCTCGAACCCTCCGGTCTACCTTGTTGTCGATTTAGGCTTGGAGAATGGGAACTTTGCTGGCGGGCATTATATCTCTGTCGACGATTTTAATGAAACCGTAGTGGCTACTATGAAAAAAAAGTTGCAAGGGAACCCGTGTGTTTGCAGTGACCTGATAGCAGGAACCCCAAAGACCTATCTGAACTACCAGCATTTATATACACATGGCATTACCCCCTCTAATTATCCCGGTAATGCGGTCTATTTTGACGAGCCTCCCACATTTATGGAGAAGTATAAGATTCCTATTATCGGCGGAGTCGTTATCTTTTTTCTTTTACTTTCAATCATATTCCTTCGCATGCGTCTCCTAATTTTGAAACAGCGTGAGAATGAGAAAGAATATCTTGCAGCGAAACGTACCGAAGAATTGAACCGGAAATACCGCCTGATACTGAAAGCAAGTAGAACTACGGCATGGGTATGGGATGTACATAAAAGGCAGATTTATTGTGACCAGGAGTCCTTCGCTTCGGAAACTATGTATAAAAACGGGCGGTATACCGTGGAAGAAGACGACTTTTTTAGGATGATACATCCGGATGACATATTTAAGATACGGAGGGCCTACCATCAACTCATAATGGAAAAGACGGATATAATGCATGAGGAATTCCGCTTTTTCCGCCCGGATACAGGTTTGTACGACTGGCTGGAATGTTATGCCATTGTAGGAGAAAGAGGGCCGGAGGCTGCCGTTAGCATGTTGGTAGGAAGTTCAGTTGTCATTTCCGACCGGAAGAAAATGGAGGAGGAGTTACGGGAGAAAGAGAAGATAGAAGAAGCCAACCGCCTGAAATCTGCATTCCTTGCCAATATGAGCCATGAGATACGGACACCGCTGAATGCCATCGTCGGTTTCTCCAATTTGATAGCTCAGGAGGATAGTCCCGCCGAGGAACGGGATGAGTTCCGTAAAATAATAGAGACAAATAATGAATTGTTGTTGCAACTTATTAATGATATTCTCGACCTCTCCAAGATTGAGGCGGGCAAACTGGACTTTACCTTTAGTTATGTGGATGTGACGGAGATGTTGAACCGTCTGTTCCATGTATTCGGCGATAAGGTAAAACCCGATGTAGCTCTGAAATGTAATGTTCCGGCAAAGCCCTGTTTCATCTATTCCGAGAGGAACCGTTTGATGCAGGTAATTACAAATTTCCTGACAAATGCCTGCAAGTTCACCAATGAAGGCTCTATTACAATGGGGTATGAAGAAATAGAAGGAGGATTGCGCTTTTATGTAACCGATACGGGAAAAGGAATAGCCGAAGAAAACGTCCCTCACGTATTTGAACGGTTCGCCAAGTTTGACGCCTTTATCCAAGGTTCCGGGTTGGGCTTGTCTATCTGCCAGATGATTATCGAATGCCTGAAAGGAGAAATCGGAGTGGAATCGAAAGAAGGGGAAGGCAGTACCTTCTGGTTTACCATCCCCTGTGAAGTCTATGGCTCATTGCCGGAGACAAAAGATACCTCATCTCCGGCAGAGTAAGCCCTGTTTATTTCTGTATCAGAACGACGGCATAGGCAGAGATACCTTCCTGCCGTCCGGTAAATCCAAGTTTTTCAGTCGTTGTCGCTTTAATGGAAATATCATCGGCATCCACTTGTAGTACATCTGCCAGCACCCGTTTCATCTCAGGAATATGAGGATTCAGTTTCGGACGTTCGGCTGCAATCGTTGCATCGATATTGCTCAGTGTATATCCTGCATCCCGCAATAGCTCCATGGTATCGAATAAAAGGATTTTACTGTCTATATCCTTATATTCGCCGGCGGTATCAGGGAAATGATAACCTATATCCCGCATATTAGCCGCTCCCAACAGCGCATCGCAAATAGCATGGATTAATACATCCGCATCACTATGCCCTTGCAAGCCCATTGTATGTTCAATCTTTATGCCACCCAGCCACAGGTCGCGGTCCGAAACCAAGGCATGTACATCATAACCGAAGCCAACTCGTATTTTCATCGCTTTTCTATTTAATCGTTATCTTATTTCGTTGTGCCCATCCAGGTCCATTTGTGCCAGATGCTTTCCAACGGACCTTGTTTGTGTTTGCCGAGCCACCATTTACAGAACAGTATTTGCAGGAAGAAAGATGCAAAACCGATAAGCAAACTGAGAGTATAACCGCAATAAGGCGCCAGATAAAGCCCGAACGGGAAATAAATGAGGGCCCCGAAAATAGACTGCGTGATATAGTTGGTAAGGCTCATCTTTCCGTAGAAACGTAAATTGGATACCGCTTTGCGGAAAGCCTCCCTTTGATACAGCAAGACGAATGAAGCGACCAGGACAAAGGTAAATGCCAGTTTCTGCCACATATCGAATACCGTTCCGACCGTGTTTTGAATAAGTGCGTCATTATTCATAACCAGTTCTTTCAACTGGTATAACGGTGCGAAAGCAACAGCACCGATAATAAGCGCTTTTACCCAAAAAGCCGTATTCTTTTCGGTTGTTACAAAAAGTTCCTTTCTTCCGATATAGAGTCCCAGCAGGAACAGGCCGGCTGTTTGCAGGTAGCGACCTGCCCCGATAGCCCACAGCAGGCTGGCTTTCTGCCCGTAAGTGATATTCTCTAAGATAAATGTGCCGAAATCCCCGGCTTTGGTATATTCCGCCACTCTGCCATACATGGCGCCTACGCCTAAGTCCGGCAGTTGGTAAGACGGGTTAACGAGGCTCGCAATGTAATGGAACCACTCGACCGGCTGCAACAGGAACAGGATAGCCGTTATCAATATAGCCTTGTCGCTCCAGTTGCGGACAATAAACAAGACCAATCCGACCACGGCAAATAAGAGTAAAACGTCGCCTGCCGGGAAGAAGGCGGCATTTAATGTGGCAAATCCCACCAACAGAACCAACCTCCATAAAAAACGGTAGCCGAAGTCTTTCCCCTGCACCTTCTGGTTATTGCTTTGGATATAGAATGTAAATCCGAACAATAAGGCGAAGATAGCATACGATTTGCCGGCAAACAGGGCAAATGTGGCATTAAACACGCCCAGGTCCAGAATATGCAACCAATTGGGTGAATCGGCCGGGTAGACCGGGAAAATAAAATGTTCCAGATTATGAACTAAAATAATTGCCATTACGGCAAAACCTCGCAAGGCATCGACCACTTCGATACGGGATGATTTTTTTACAGGAGCCTCCATGTGTTCTGTTTAATTAAATAGAGTTTTAATACTTTCAAAATCCAATGATAATGTGAAACGGAGAGTCTGGTCTAACGGATTGTTGCGGAGGGTACTAACCAGATAAGCGGCATCTATTTGAAAAGCCCTTATCCGGAAACCAGCCCCTACAGAGAAATACTGGCGGTTTCCTATTTGTTTGTTTTCGTAAAAGTAACCGCTACGGATGAAAAACTGTTCCTTGTAGCTGTATTCAGCTCCAAATGAAATCATTATTTCGCGTAATTCCCCGGCAAATCCGTCTGGAGAATCTCCAAACGATTCAAAGATACCAACAATACTCGACATAGAGCGATAGTTCCCTTGCCTTTTGATGAAATCGGCTTCATTTTCGCTTGTACCCCGGACAGGTTCGGTGGGTACAAGATATTTGCTCACATCCAGATGCAGGCTGAGGCGGCTGCTCGTATTCAATGGGTAGGACAGGCCGGAGCCGATGGCAAGTTTGGCAGGCAGGAAGTGGTAACTGTTACCCTCATCGTAAGAAATCCGTGTCCCGATATTGGAAAGATTGAACCCGAGTGTCCACAATACGTCTTTTGTTTGCATCCTCAGGTATTTGTAGAGATAGCCGGATATGTCGGCAGAGAAAGCATTTCCGGCATACGGCGCTTCCTGTGGGGCTGTCCCCATATCGGAACGGATATAGCGTAAGGCAACAGCCATGGAATAGGATTGGGATAGCTTGCGGCTATAGCTGAAATCGAAAGCCATCTCATAGGGATGGACGGACAGGGGGATGTCGCCATCATATGCAGGCACGCTGCCCAAAGAGAAGTACCGGAGGGATGCGCCTATCGCTTGGTCTTCATACTTGCCGGTTTGGTAGTAGCCGGAGAGGTTTATCAATGCGATGTCGTTAATCAGCTTATGCAGCCAGGGGGTATAGGAGAGGGATATACCTGCCTTGCTGTGCATAAACAGATATTTTGAAGCGTTCCAATACTGCGAGTTTATATCCGGCAAGGTAGAGGTGCCGTTGTCTCCCATAGCTCCCCCGCGTGCATCGGGGGCTATCGATAAGGAAGGGACTGCCGTGTTGAGCGGGGTAAACCTGGTTTTATCTATTTCTTCTGCCTTTGAGGTAGCACATAGTATACATAAACTGAGAAGCTGTATAATACCGACTTTTGTTATATCCATCATAGTTGATTTTTACATATAAACGCATTTGTCGGGTGTTTATTGTGCTGTAATGGTCAAGTGCGATAGAATAAATAGTAAGTAGTTCACTAAAGACTAAGT
>DXVO01000008.1 GCA_019417325.1 Parabacteroides sp.
ATTTACACTCGGATATTTCTGATTAGTTTTGGTTGTTCTATGGTTATAAATACAATTTGAAAAAGAGGCAACCGACAGACTTATATTAGTTTATCAGATTGTAATCCTTTTTGTTATCATCTTAGCTGTAGGTATATACATTTATAAACGGGAACAAAATAAAAAGAAACGGCTATTAGAACAAAAAGAACAGCAATACAAACGTAGCCAACAATATATAGAAGATAACAAAAAGCAAATTGCTCAATTAGAAAAAATCTTATCTTCAGAAAAAGCTCAAATGACCGAAGTACAAAGACAGTTATATGAAGCCAGAAAAGTCATGCTCCAAATGGAAAACAGGACTATTATTGAAAAACAAGGAGCTATTGAAGTTTTAGAACAAGATTTTCATAGTGCCTCTCTATATCTAAAAATCCACCGCGAAGAAGAAGTTCAGTTAAATTCTACAGAGTGGTTTGAACTGCGCCAACTTATAGATGCAACCTATTCGGATTTTACAAACAGACTAATCAAACTCTATCCTAAAATATCCCAGGAAGAAATACGCATTTGCTATCTCTCCAAAATGGACGTACCTGTTAAAAAGATAGCAACAATCGTACATATCACCAGTTCCGGTGTTTCCCAATGCCGTCGAAGATTATACAAAAAATTCACTAACGAACCTGCCAACGCCGAGAATTTCACCAAATTTATTGCTGATTTCTAAATAGATATAAGTTGTCATTTTTTTGTCATCAGTTTTCACTCAAGCGAACATTGAGTGTAAACTACTTTTGTCTCAAAGCTAATACAATTTTTCACCATAATTTTATATTTAGTATTATGAGACATTTAATTTCAACTTTAATTCTTACTGTTTGCTGCATTTTTTGCACACAATTCGTATTCTGTGACACAATTCCGACTAAAGGTGAATGGGGACCTGAAGATGTTAGATCTATTCCTCCTGCTCCTCCTACAGCATCTATCGATGGTAAAATTCTAACGATTCAATTTACAACCCCATTATCAGATTTAACAGTTACTGTTACGGATAACGAAACAGGTGTTGTTGTATATGAAGATTGTATTTCATCTACTGGATTAGAAAGCCTCCCTGTTAGCTTAGATGCAGAAAATGGTAATTATACATTGACAATGACACATAAATTAGGATATTTAATTGGTACGTTTGTCATAAAGTAGATGCTATGGCGTGTGTGCTCCTTGTACACGTTTATGGCAGGAACAGTCCCAGGTGGTTAATATTAACCAAACCTGATATCTCGATCTCCTTTTCCGCCACCTGTGGACTGTTGTGATTTTTCTCTCAATCTAGCCCTTTTTCTTCCCTATTCCCCACTCTTAGCATGCAAAAGAGACATTTCCCCGTTGGTTTCTAACAAAATATTTCATAGTTTTGTACAATCATTTGTTTTAGAAGATTAAACCTAAGATTAGAATATGAAGAATTCAATTCTTTTAGTCATAAGCTTGTTTCTTAGCTTATCCGTTACAGCCCAAACAAAGGTTGTCAAAAAAAATGCAGTCAAAGCTAATAATTTTGGCATCACTTATTCACTTCCAAAAACAGCACTAATAGTTGATGCTGAAGTAATTAAAGTATCCTGCAAAGCAGGTCCCTACTATAAATATGCAGAGAAATACCTTGGAGTAAAAGATGCGATTACCGAAGACAAAATTTATTATGAATTAGGTAAAATCAAACTGATAAACAAAGGAATCCCCGATCCGGAAAATACATATATCGTAGAATTCAAAAGTGGAACTGTCGCTCCTTATGCTTATCTGACAGAGGAAGGGCTACTTTGCTCTATTAATGCCGAATATACACCGGATGAAACAGCACAAAACGCTGCCGGGAAAAAAAACACATCTCCTATAAAACCGACAGATACTTCTGTCTTTTCAGAAGAATTACTTATGGCTGGTTCAACTGCCAAACAAGCTGAAGTTGCAGCTAAGCAAATCTATCGTATACGCGAAAGCCGTCTAAACATATTAACCGGCGAAGCAGACAATTTGCCCCCCGATGGCGAAGCTATGAAACTTGTTATTCAACAACTGGAAGAACAAGAAAAAGCACTTACCAATCTGTTTACAGGTGTACGTACCAAAGATACATCCAGTTATTCCGTAACAGTCGATCCTATAGATGATTTGGAAAGAGATGTTCTATTCCGTTTTTCCGAACAATTAGGAGTTGTGGATGCCGATGATTTAGGAGGCGCTCCGGTATATCTGAATTTAAAAGCAACCGAACGTGCCCCGGTTTTAGACGCCAAAGAAGCAGCAAAGAAAGAAAAGTCATTAAAAGGAATTATTTATAATATTCCGGGTAAAGCGACCATTGAAATCAGCCTAAACAAAAAAACATTATATAAGGGAGAAGCCCAGATTACTCAATTCGGAACTCGCGAAGGTCTGGCTCCTGTTATGTTCGAAGACAAAAAAGCTCCGGTAAAAGTTTATTTCTATCCGGAAACAGGCTCTATAAAACAAATAATTCAATAAGTATTATCTAATCATCTAAACACTTAAATTTTATGTTCGAAGGACAACCTAAAGGGTTATACGCGTTAGCCTTAGCGAATACTGGTGAGCGTTTCGGTTATTACACCATGCTCGCTATTTTTACTTTATTCCTGCAAGCAAAATTCGGATTTTCAGCAGCAGAGACATCTACTATTTTCGGTTCATTCCTGGCCGCTGTTTATTTTATGCCGCTTATTGGGGGTATCTTAGCCGATAAGTTCGGATACGGTAAAATGGTTACAACCGGTATTGTCATTATGTTTATCGGATATGTATTGCTTTCTATCCCGACTGCTGCAAGTTCCGGAAAAGTTTTAATGTTCGGTGCTCTCGCCTTAATTGCATGTGGTACAGGCCTTTTCAAAGGAAACCTGCAAGTAATGGTAGGCAACCTTTACGATGCCCCCGAATACAAAGCTAAACGAGATACTGCTTTCAGCATTTTCTATATGGCAATCAATATCGGTGCCATGTATGCTCCCACAGCTGCTACAATGATTACTAACTATATGTTAGGCAAAAACGGATTTACTTATGTACCTCAAATCCCGTCATTAGCACATCAGTTTTTGAATGGAACCATTACAACCGAAGGTTCTGCTACATTAGCAAGCTTACAGGCTTCACAAAATTTCGTTGGAGATACTGCAGCATTCTGTAATACTTATATTGACAAATTATCAGAAGCCTACAATTATGGATTTGCCATTGCATGTATCTCATTAATTATATCAATGGTTATCTATATTGTATTCCGTCCTACATTCAAACATGCCGATTACAACTCTAAGCAGGCAAAACCGGCAAACGTACAAGAAGAAGAACTGACTCCGCAACAGACAAAAGACCGTATCCAGGCTTTATTGTTGGTATTTGCTGTTGTTATTTTCTTCTGGATGGCATTCCACCAGAATGGTTTGACACTGACATTCTTTGCACGTGACTATACGGCACAATCAATCACAGGTCTTGACCGTTTAGGTTTCAATATCGTAAACCTGACATGTTTACTGGTTGTTGTTTATTCTGCATTCTCTGTATTCCAGTCAAAAACAGGAAAAGGAAAAGGAATTTCCGGAGTTGTCCTTCTAATTTCTTTAGCACTGTTAGCCCTGAACTACAGTTCTATGGATCCGAGCGTTAACATCCTTCCTCAGATATTCCAGCAGTTCAATCCTTTCTTTGTAATTGTCCTGACTCCGGTATCATTGGCTGTATTCGGATATTTGGCTAAGAAATCAAAAGAACCTTCCGCTCCTCGCAAAATCGGTATCGGTATGGTGATTGCAGCTTGCGGTTTCCTTATCATGGCATTAGGTTCATTAGGATTGCCTACTCCGGCTGATGTAGAAGCAAATGGTATTTCCGCGGATGCATTAGTTTCTCCGAACTGGTTGATTTCCACTTACCTGGTATTAACATTTGCAGAATTGTTACTTTCCCCGATGGGTATATCCTTCGTTTCTAAAGTAGCACCTCCAAAATACAAAGGTATGATGATGGGTGGATGGTTCGTTGCAACTGCCATTGGTAACTATCTGGTAGCAACTATCGGTTATCTATGGGGTGGCATGCAACTTTGGATGGTATGGAGTGTATTGATCGTATGCTGTCTGCTATCGGCACTGTTCATCTTCTCTATCATGAAGAGATTGGAAAAAGTTGCAAAATAACATCCGGTTATTCTTGAAGTAATGAAACAAACAGCCCACAGTCAACTGTCCACTGCAGCCGCCATCCGTTTCAAAAGATGGAGCCGGAAGGGATATGCTGCATTTATCAGTGTACAACGGGCGGTAACAATCGGGCAACTTAGAGCAAATGTATCCGAACGATTTCAAATTAAAAATGGAACAGTACACACTTCTGTTTTATCCCGCCTACAAACTGTAGAAGAAAAAGGAAACGATACGGAAGAATGTTCGCTGAAGAATTTATGGGATACAATAAATGAGTTCCGGTTATTAATAGCATTACTATTTGTACAGGCAAACATACAGCAGATTGAGTCTGCCCTTGTCTATACCTTAATACAATTAAAATATTCCGAAAAAGCGGGAAGTTCAGTCTACGGGCTGGAACTTCCCGCTTTTTTACGTTTATACCCAAATGAATTTAAATAATTAATAGAATGATAGAAACAATCAAACAACAGGTGCTATCCGGTAAAACGATTGATGAAGCGCAGGCTTTAGCTTTAGCCGGCTCTCCGGATAAAGAGGCTCTATACCAGGCAGCCCATGAAATCACCCGCCACTTTATGGGAAACAAATTCGATACATGCTCCATCATCAATGCCAAAAGCGGCAATTGCAGCGAAGATTGCAAATGGTGTGCACAATCCGGACATTACAAAACAAAAGTCACCTTATATCCCTTACTTCCGGCGGAGGAATGCGTTCGTCATGCCGTATACAATGCCAAACAAGGAATAGGACGATTCGCATTAGTCACCAGTGGAAAGCGGGTTTCCGACAAAGACATGGAAAAGATAACCGCGACTATCCGGCAAATCAAACAGACATGCAAAATCAAATGCTGTGCATCTATGGGTTTACTCAGCCGGGAACAGCTACAAGCACTTTATGATAGCGGAACGGAAAACTATCATTGCAACATTGAGACAGCACCCTCCTATTTCAGTTCCTTATGTACCACCCACACCATGGAGCAAAAGCTTGAAACCATCCGGACCGCACGTGAGATAGGTTTCCGCATCTGTTCAGGAGGAATCATCGGCATGGGGGAAACGGTTGAACAGCGGATAGAAATGGCACTGTTTTTACAAAAAGAAGGCATCCTGTCCATTCCTTTAAACATGTTGCAACCGATACCCGGCACTCCGTTAGGCAAAATCCTTCCCCTTTCCGATGAAGAATTCCTGACCACCATCGCTTTGTTCCGCTTCATCAATCCGAATGCCTATTTACGTTTCTCCGGAGGCCGTGCACAATTAAGCGAAGCCACCCAAAGAAAAGCCCTCTATATAGGAATAAATTCGGCTATTATTGGCGACTTGCTAACAACCATAGGGAGCAAAGTGGCAGAAGACAAAGTATTATTTACATCGGAAAACTATTCATTAACCGAAAATACAGACTGGGAGAAATGATAACAGATACACTTTTACAATTCGACAGGGACCATATCTGGCACCCCTATACATCCACCATCGACCCGCTTCCGGTTTATCAGGTAGACCGTGCAGATGGCGTCACCATTACATTGAAAGATGGCAGAAAACTGATAGACGGCATGTCATCCTGGTGGGCAGCCGTACACGGATACAATCATCCGGTTCTGAACGAGGCTGCCAAAAAGCAACTCGAAAAAATGAGCCATATCATGTTCGGAGGTTTTACCCATGAACCGGCTGTCGAACTGGCTAATAAACTCCTACCATTACTTCCGCCCGGAATGGATAAAATATTCTTTGCAGACAGTGGTTCTGTTGCCGTAGAAGTGGCCATGAAAATGGCTATCCAATACTGGCAATCATCCGGTAGCCCACAAAAATGCAAGTTTGCCACCATCCGAAGCGGTTATCATGGCGATACATGGCATGCCATGTCCGTATGCGACCCGGTAACCGGTATGCACGGCATTTTTTCAGGCAGTCTTCCTGTCCAATACTTTATTCCTCAACCTTCCGTTAAATTCCATGAAGAATGGAAAGAAGAGGCTATTCATCCATTAAAAGACCTATTGGAAAAACATCACCGGGAAATAGCAGCTCTAATACTCGAACCGATAGTCCAGGGAGCCGGAGGTATGTACTTTTATTCACCGGGATTTCTTATTAAAGCAAGGGAACTTTGCAACCATTACAATGTTCTGCTTATTTTCGATGAGATAGCAACCGGTTTCGGACGTACCGGAAAACTATTTGCCTGGGAACATGCCGGCGTGATTGCAGATATTATGTGCATAGGAAAGGCGCTGACCGGGGGATACCTGACTTTATCCGCTACCATTACCCAAAAGCATATAGCCGATACCATTTGTTCCGGTGAAGCAGGCTGTTTTATGCACGGTCCGACTTTTATGGGGAACCCGTTGGCATGTGCCATTGCTTCCGCTTCCGTTTCCTTACTATTGGATAGCCACTGGCAAGAGAAAGTCCATGCAATAGAAAGCCAACTCAAAGAAGAACTGGCACCCGCATCCGCATTCCAGAACGTGGAAGAGGTCAGGGTTTTAGGAGCCATCGGCGTTCTGGAAATGAAAGAGCCGGTCAATATGGCTATACTTCAACGCCGTTTTGTAGAAAAAGGAATCTGGGTACGTCCTTTCGGTAAATTGGTTTACCTGATGCCCCCGTTCATCATCACCAAAGAAGAGTTATCCAAACTAACAAGCGGATTGCTAGAAATACTATCTGTAGACAATCACGCTTCATAGTATATAATATGAAAAATTATACCAAGTTATTAAATACCTTGGAAGCCGCCGGAAATCTCCGGAGGTTACCGGAAGTCCGCCATCAAGGGAAATGGATTGAGAAAGAAGGGAAAAAAATGCTGAACCTCTCTTCCAATGATTATCTGGGACTCGCCTCCCGTATAGACTTAAGGGATTCATTCCTTGCCCGGTTGCAGGAAACAGACCTGCCCTTATCATCAAGTTCCTCCCGTCTCCTAACGGGAAACTTTTCCATTTACGAAGAACTTGAACAACAAATGTGCAAAGCCTTCGGTCGCGAAGCCACCCTTCTGTTCAATAGCGGTTACCATGCCAATACCGGCATATTGCCTGCGCTGGCAGATAAACGGACGTTAATCCTTGCCGACAAGCTGGTACATGCCAGCATCATAGACGGTATTTTACTGAGTGGAGCGCCATTTCAGCGATACAAACATAATAACTATGAACATCTGGAACAGTTATTATCCAAAACCAGCGGACAGTATGAACAGACAATCATCGTAACGGAAAGCATATTCAGCATGGATGGTGATATAGCCGACCTGCAACAATTAGTCCGTTTAAAAAAGAACTATCCCGATGTCATGCTTTACGTTGATGAAGCCCATGCTATCGGAGTCCGCGGTGAAAATGGCCTCGGTATTGCAGAAGAACAAAATTGTATCGGAGATATAGATTTTTTGGTAGGAACATTCGGAAAAGCATTGGCCTCCATGGGAGCTTACCTGTTATGCAGTAAAACGATCCGGGAATATCTGGTCAACACGATGCGTCCCCTCATTTTTAGTACGGCGTTACCTCCCGCACAAATAGCCTGGACGTGCTTCCTGTTCGACCGCTTACCCGAATTTACCGCAGAACGTCAGCAACTTTCTCAAACCAGCCGGTTATTAGCAACAGCTTTACAAGGAAAAGGTGGTGAAATAAGCAACAGCCATATCATCCCCTTTATCATTGGAGAAAATGAGGCTTGTATACAAAAAGCCCTTCAATTGCAACGAAAAGGGTTTTACTGCCTGCCAGTCCGTCCCCCTACAGTTCCACAAGGAACAGCACGTATACGCTTCTCACTGACAGCTTCCATCAATACGGAAGATATCAAAAACTTATCCCTTTTAACCTAATTCAAAATTGGACCGATAAACCCATATATATCAAAAAGATATGCTTTCTCAGACAAATTCATAACGTTGAGAAAAAGTTTCATGCTGATGAAACAAAAAGTTTCACCCGATGAAACTAAAAGTTCCAAGGCATGAAACTAAAAATTTCTGGGGATAAAAAAAGAAATGCTCATAAACGACAGATAAAATGAATATATACAAACAAACAGCTAATAAAAAGGATAAGTTACTCCTTATCTTCTCCGGATGGTCAGCACCTCCCCTACTTTTTAAAGGGATAGAGGCTGATGAAGATACGGATATATGGATATGCTATAACTATCAGGCTCTTTCTTTTACGGAAGATTTGTCCGGCTACCAGGAAATACGTATCATTGCCTGGTCGCTCGGAGTATGGGCAGCATCCACCGTATTGGATAAGCAACAAGCATCCTTCCCCATAACCGGAGCCATAGCCATCAACGGAACGCCCTATCCAATCCATGATACATACGGCATACCGGAAGCTATTTTCCGGGGAACATTGGATAATATTACTCCGGCTGGCATGTACCGCTTCAACCGGCGGATGTGCGGAAACAAGGATATACTGCAACAATATGAAACGATACCTTCCCGCCCAATAGAAGAAATCAAGGAAGAGTTGCATGCCATCTACCAAGCCTACAAACCGGTGGAAACCAATCTCTGGACATGCAGTATCTTATCGGTAAACGATCTGATTTTCCCCATACAAAACTTACGGAACTACTGGTACGGACGTTGCCCGGTTACGGAAATAGAAGCACCTCATTATCCTTTTTATCGATGGAAACAATGGAACGAGCTATGGAAACAATAGACACCTGGCATATCGCAAATCGTTTTACCCGTGCCTTGCAAAGTTATGACCGTCATGCCAATGCCCAGCATATCATATGCAAAGAATTGATATCACTACTCATCCGTCATGCCGGCACTGACTACAGTCGCATACTTGAAATAGGTTGTGGAACCGGAGGTTTTACCAAACAACTGAAAGAACAATGCCATATAAATGAATGGACAATCAACGACCTTTGTGAAGATTGTAAAGAAATAATCAACCGGATTCTACAAGAGGAATCCTACACATTCATTTCCGGTGATGCAGAACAACTTCTATTCCCGGGCAAATACGACCTGATAGCCTCTGCCTCCGTATTTCAATGGATGAAACATCCGGAAAAATTCTTGCATAGATTATCCGGTTTACTGGCAGATAAAGGGATTTTACTATTCAGCACCTTTGCCCCCGGCAACCTTTATGAAATAAAAGAGTTAACAGGACGAGGGCTCAACTATCCGGACGTAGGACAATTATCTCAATGGTTATCCTCTGATTTCCATGTACTTCATAGTGAAGAAGAAGAAATTACGCTCAATTTCCCCACTCCTATGGATGTATTACGTCACCTAAAAGCAACCGGAGTTACCGCTACCGGAAGTGGCATCTGGACTCGCAGCATGCAAGAAGATTTCTGCATACGCTACACCAGGATGTTCCACACAACTGATAATCAAGTCAAATTAACATACCGTCCTTTATACATACTGGCGGTAAAAAGAAAATAACAATCCATATGAAAGGTAAAGTATTATTCATCACAGGTATCGATACGAATATCGGTAAAACTTATGCTACCGGCATTCTTGCCCGTACATTGGCAGGACAGGGAAAAACAGTTATCACCCAGAAAATGATTCAAACCGGATGCGAAGAAATATCGGAAGATATTGAAATGCACCGGAAACTGCAAGGTATTCCTTTTACGGAAGAAGACAAACAGGGACTAACCTGCCCCTACATATTTACTTATCCGTGTTCTCCCCATATGGCTGCAGCAAAAGATAAACGGAATATCGACCTCTCTGTCATCACTGCAGCAACACGGCAACTTCAGGAAAAATATGAATACGTATTACTGGAAGGTGCCGGCGGGTTAATGGTTCCGAATGATTTTGACTCATTGACTATCGATTATATTAAAGAGCAGGGATACCCTGTTATCCTGGTTACTTCCGGTAAATTAGGCAGTATCAACCATACCCTGCTCAGTTTGTATGCCTGCAAACAATACGGTATTCCGGTAAAAGCGCTCGTATATAATCTTTTTCCAAAAGCCGACCCATTAATCGAAGCCAACACCATAGAATATCTGGCCCAATACCTGCAAAAAGAATCACCGGAAACAACTATTATAACTTTGCCGGATGCAAAAGAAGAACAGACTTGCTCCTTATTTTTGTAATAAATAAAGCCCATGGGTCTTTGCGAGCAAAGAGACCTCTTCCGACAATGTTAAATTAACATTCCTTTTGTAATAAAGAAAGATTGATTATCTTTGCAACAAGTTTTTCAGGTAGAAAGATATGTTACCAAAGATAATCAATCATATATTTAAAGTACATCAACGTATCACTTTGGTGATTATGTTAGTGCTTTTGCAATTTTATTCTTTCGGTAGCGATTTTTTCCCGGAAACATTCCGTCAAACTTCTATTATATCCATTAATCAGAATAACCCGGAAGTACTGGACTTCGACGATCATGCTACCCTGCGTACCATTCGTCAGGAAGACATACAGCTACAAGCATTTGAAATCGATTTAATTTCCGATTGGTTCACATGTACGGATTTACATGGACTAATCCAATCGTTGGAGTTGCGTATCTGTTCTTCACTTCCCTTATTCCACAATCTTCACAAAGCTGACAACTTTATTTGGTTCAGCACATTTCTGCTTTAGACATTTCTTTTTATTCTATCCCGTAGTGGTTTAAATATCAGTAACCACCTACGTATCGGTCTGTATTATTTACAGACTCCCTATTATTCATATAATTAACCGATTATATTTTCGTTTTCTTGACCGGAAACGAAACTGTAATCATTTGTACATAATCAAATAATTTAATCAGAAAGGTTTATGACGAAAAGATTATTTTCCGCCAAACTATCCTTATTATTTACAATCTCCATCCTGACTGCATGTAGCGGAAGTCAGGAAAAAAAATCAAAAGGGAAAGATCCTATTCCCGTAATGAAATTAACAAGTACTTCGATTGAAATTCCCCAGTCGTATGTGGCTGATGTACAAGCCGTACAGTTTGTAGAAATAAAACCCAAAGTAGAAGGCTTTGTCGAATCTGTTTTTGTAGATGAAGGAGAACATGTAAAGAAAGGGCAGATACTGTTTAAGCTCTCGTCTGCCGAACTCTATGAAGAGGTAAAAGAGGCACAAGCCAATTATAAGCAGGTACAAGCCGAGTTGAAAATGGCAGAGGTGGAAGCCGACCGGATAAAACGGCTTGTCGATAAAGATATCATCTCTCCCATCCGCCTTGAACTGGCAAACACGGAAATAGACGTAGCCCACCTGAAAGTGCAACAGGCAAAATCAAGGTTGCAACGTGCAGAAACAAACTACTCCTATACAACGATAACCTCTCCTTTCGATGGATATGTAGACCGTATTCCGTTTAAGGCAGGAAGTTTAGTTACCCCTACCAGTTTGCTAACCTCTCTGACGGATGTATCGGAAATGTTTGCTTATTTTAAAATAAACGAACAGGAATATCTGGAATACAAACGAACCCAGTTGAGCGGAGCAGACCAGTCGGAATACGACAACCTCGAACTGGTTTTATCCGACCAGACCACTTATCCCTACAAAGGAACCGTAGAAACTGTAGAAGGAGATTTTGAACGCGGTACCGGTTCTATTGCGTTCCGTGCTCGTTTTGCCAATCCCGAACGGCTATTAAGACACGGGGTATCCGGCAAGATCCGTATGCTTACCCAAATGGAGAATGTGATTCTGGTACCTCAACAATCCACTTTTGAAATTCAGGATTTCACCTATGTTTATACGGTAGATGAAGAAGGTAAAGTGAGTGTCCGTAGCTTCGAACCTCTTGCCCGTCACGGTTCCTATTACGTAACGAAAGATTTACCAGACCAGACTACCATTGTATATGAAGGTGTACAGACAGTAAGCGATGGCATGACTATCGTTCCGGAAATGGTAAATACTCAAACAGTCCGTGAGAAAACAGAATTATCAAATAACCCAGAAAACAATAAATAAACAGTATGTTCGGAATATTTATCAGACGTCCTATTCTGGCAGGTGTGATTTCTGTTGTCATCACCCTGTTAGGCTTATTGGCAATCAATTCGTTGCCAATTACACAGTTCCCGGACATCGTTCCACCATCCGTTACCGTAACAGCCCGTTATACAGGTGCGAATGCCGATGTTATGGCTAAAACGGTAGCTACCCCATTGGAACGTGCAATCAACGGGGTTCCGGGGATGACTTACATGACATCCGTTTGTACTAACGATGGTATGTCGCTTACCACGATCTACTTCAAGGTCGGAACTGACCCGGATGTGGCTTCCGTAAACGTCCAGAACCGTGTGACTACCGTATTGGACGAGCTGCCGGAAGAAGTTATCCGTGCCGGTGTAATTACCGAAAAAGAAGTAAACAGTATGTTGATGTACCTGAATATTATGAGTTCGGACACCACGCATACGGAAAAATTCGTTTACAACTTTGCCGATATCAATATCCTGCGGGAACTGAAACGTATCGACGGGGTCGGTTTTGTTGAAATCATGGGTAGCCGAGACTATGCAATGCGTGTCTGGCTGAATCCCAACAGGCTTGCCGCTTATAACATGTCACCCCAGGAAGTAACGGCAGCTATCCGTTCTCAAAATATCGAAGCTGCACCGGGAAAAACAGGTATCAGTTCCGACAAACTCCCCCAACAGTTACAGTATGTTCTTCAATATAGCGGAAAGTTCAGTACACCGGAAGAATACGGTCAGATTGTACTGAAAGCATTGCCTGACGGTTCTGTCCTCCGCCTGAAAGATGTTGCTACCATCGAATTTGACTCGGAAGACTATAACATGATATCCATGACCGACGGTAAACCGTCTGCATCCATCATGATTAAACAGCGTCCGGGTTCCAACGCACGCGAAGTCATTCAGAACATCAAAGTCAAAATGGAAGAAATCAAGGAAAGTAGTTTTGCACCGGGTATGGATTATAATATCTCGTATGACGTATCCCGCTTCCTCGATGCTTCTATCTCTGTGGTACTCCGTACTTTGCTGGAAGCCTTCTTACTGGTATTCATCGTTGTATACCTGTTCCTGCAAGACTTCCGCTCTACATTAATCCCGGCAATCGCAGTACCGGTATCGCTAATCGGTACATTCTTCTTTATGCAGATGCTGGGATTCTCCATCAACATGCTTACTCTTTTCGCTCTGGTGCTTGCAATCGGTATCGTAGTGGATAACGCCATTGTCGTAGTCGAAGCTGTGCATGTAAAAATGCACAATGAGAAACTGCCGCCGGTGAAGGCTACGGAAAAGGCGATTCGTGAAATCGGGGGTGCAATTATTGCTATTACCCTGGTAATGTCTGCCGTATTTATCCCGGTAGGGTTTATGTCCGGTACGGTCGGTATCTTCTACCGCCAGTTCTCCCTTACACTTGCCGTGGCGATTGTTATCTCCGGAGTAAATGCGTTGACACTTTCACCGGCACTATGTGCCCTGTTATTAAAGCCGGTTTCCTACAATAAGAAGAAAAAGAACCTTCTCGAACGTTTCTTCTCCGGATTTAACAAACGGTACGACAAACTGGAACGCCGCTATAAAGTGAACCTGCGATTATTCCTGAACCGCAGGGTACTGACTTATGCGACTTTACTCATTTTTTGCCTTGCCACATGGGGAATGACATTCGTCTTGCCTTCCGGTTTTATTCCGAATGAAGACCAGGGGATGATTTATGTAAATGTAGATGCACCTCCCGGGGCTACTTTGGAACGCTCGGAAGCCGCCCTCAACAAGGTACAGGCCGCCTTATTACCATTGGAAGAGGTGGAAACCATCTCCACCCTTGCCGGGTACAGTCTGATGACAGAAACGGAAGGCGCCAGCTTCGGTATGGGTATGATTAACCTGAAACCCTGGAACGAACGCGAACAGACAGCCGAAGAACTGATGCGTGTATATGCCGAACGTGTCTCACACATCAAAGATGCCGACATTCAGTTCTTCCTCCCTCCTACAGTTCCGGGCTTCGGTAATGCCAGCGGTTTCGAACTTCGTTTGCAGGACAAAACGGCAGGGACCTTTGCCGAACTGGATGAAGTGGCAAAAGCCTTTATCGACAAACTGAATGCCGACCCACGGCTGACAGGGGTTGTTTCGGGCTTTAACCCGAACTTTCCCCAGTACCTGCTACGTGTCGACCTGGCTAAAGCGGCAAAATTAGGTATCGATGTGAATGAATCGATGGAGACACTGCAATCGTATGTCGGCAGTTTCTATTCATCTAACTTCGTCCGTTTCGGCCAGATGTATAAAGTGATGCTTCAGGCAGCACCGGAATATCGTATGAATCCGGAAGACTTATTCAACCTGTATGCGAAAAACAAGGAAGGCAATATGGTTCCTTATTCTAATTTCATGACGATGGAGCGTGTATACGGCCCCAGCCAGATAACCCGTTATAACCTGTTCACCTCAGCCATGATTACAGGGGAACCGGCTCCGGGAATCAGTTCGGGAGAAGCACTAACGGCTGTAGAGGAAATCGCTGCAGAAGTCCTGCCTCGCGGATACGATATCGAATGGTCCGGAGTAGCAAGGGAAGAGAAGGAGTCCGGCGGACAAGCACTGGCTATCTTCGCTATCTGTCTGATTTTCGTATATCTGCTACTTGCCGCACAGTATGAAAGCCTGTTCCTGCCTCTTCCTGTTATTCTCTCACTCCCGGCGGGGGTATTCGGTTCTTTCTTCATGCTCTATGCTATCGGACTGGAAAATAATATTTATGCACAGGTGGCATTGGTGATGCTAATCGGTTTGTTAGGAAAGAATGCCATTCTGATTATCGAAGTAGCCAACCAGTGCCGGAAAGAAGGCGTCAGCATTATGGGAGCCGCCATACAAGGGGCAACCAGCCGTCTCCGTCCGATCCTGATGACATCGTTCGCTTTCATTAGCGGTTTGATCCCCTTGGCTATTGCCAGTGGAGCGGGTGCTTTGGGTAACCGTTCTATCGGTACGGCTGCCGCAGGCGGTATGTTCATCGGAACCTTTGTCGGCATCTTCCTGATTCCGGGACTCTATGTGATATTCGAATCACTGGCAACCTATCTAAAGAAAAAAAGAGAACAATCAAAAGAAGAAGAAGAATATGTATATTAAGATAAAATATATCGGTATTTACCTGCTGATGCTGTCGGGCATTATCAGTTGCAAAACACCGGAACTGACACAGGATGAACGTATTTCACTTCCCCGGAACAGCGGGGAAGTACACGATACGACTTTTGTCGAACCACTGGCATGGGATGTCTTCCTGCAAGACACTATTTTACAGGGATATATTCAGGCTGCTTTGCAAAACAACCTTTCCTTCCGGCAAAGTATAGAACGTATCAACATGAGCCGGGCAAGCTTGCAACGCGCCAAAGGTTTACTACTACCGGAAATAGGTATCGGCATTAACGCGTCTGTCAACCGTTTTGGCGAATATACAATGGACGGTGTCGGAAACAGTGAAACAAACGTTCCTTCTCTTCCTAAGGAAAAACATATTCCCGATCCTTACCAGAACTTCGCTTTGTCGCTCAATTTCCAGTGGGAGGCGGATATATGGGGTAAACTGACCAGAAAAAAACAAGCAGCTGCAGCCCGGTGGATGGCATCCGTCGAAGCCACCCGCTTTGCCCAATCCCTGTTAATATCCGATCTGGCAACACAATACTATGAATTGATTAGTCTGGATAAACGGGAAGAGGTATTACAAAATGCCTTGAACAGTGCCCGTCGTTCCCATGACCTGACGCAACAGCTAAAAAAGGAAGGAGCGGAAACACAACTGGCAGTAGACCAGTTTCAGGTACGTGTCCTGGCAATCGAAAGCATGCTATTGGAAAACAGGCAGATGATTGGTGAAAAAGAAAGGGTAATCTCCTGTTTACTGGGCGTATTTCCTTCTAAGATTTCCCGGATGTCATTTGACGAACTGCAAAAGCTCCCATTCCCTTTAGCCGAAGGTATTCCCGCTAATTTATTGACTTTACGTCCGGACGTGCGGGCCGCCGAAATGGAACTAATCGCGACAAAAGCCGATGCAATGGCTGCCAAAGCAGCCTTCTATCCTTCGTTGGTATTGGGTGCAAGCGGAGGATTCAATGCTTTCGACATCGGAAAATGGTTTCAATCTCCTGCATCCTTAATCTATGACTTGGCTGCGGGTATTACTGTACCCATATTCCGCAGGAATGAAATCCGCTCTATGTGGAATGAAGCGAAAGCATCCCAGCGCATCGCCCTGTCTCAATATCATGAAACAGCATTAAATGCCTACACGGAAGTATTGGATTTGTTTTATGCCGGCAAAAGCCAGATGGAACGTGTGCGCCTGAAAGATGTGGAAACAGTTGCCCATCAACGGTCGGTAAACAATGCCAGCGAACTTTTCCAACTGAATTATACAGGATTCCTCGAAGTGCTTTCTGCTGAAGAACGGTATCTGGATAGTGAACTGGAACGGATTAACATTGTAACGGATTTATGCCATAAGAAAATCATGTTATACCGGGCATTAGGAGGAGGATGCTAAAAACAGACGAAAAGAACCGTCGAATTGATTAGCTTCTTTTTTAAAATCGACGGCTTCTTTTCCGGATTTCTATACGTAGAAATTTCATTTTGACAACTATCAGAATAATAAATGATAATTATCAAAAACAATTCATATATATATTAAAAGCAAGTTTAATCGCTATTGAATTTATTTTTGAGGATAACTCGAATGAATCTATAATTTCAATAAACAAACAGAAGGGTGTACAAATATAAACGTTATAAAGCAGGAAAACCAATACTTAGAAGAATTTTTCATCTTTAAACAGATTTTATTTGTACACCCAACTTATTATTTATCATTCCGTTATCATTACCTTGATTACATCTGTCCCCATCGGTTGGACCGGCAAATCTTCTGTCACCTCCCAAATAGAAGTATCCAGCTCTATGAATGCCTGAGTAGCAATTATCCAACTTTGAATCCACCCTGTCAGTGTAGACCAGGCTCCCCATCCGGCGTCCGCATTTGATGCCCAATAATCCCAGTTCTGAAAATTGAATGCACGGAACCAGGCTCCATCTACATTTTTAAAATGATCGCTTTTTACTTGAATCCGGGTTAAAAAGTCAGACATGCTTTGTAATGCAGCAGCATATTTGGGATTGCCTGTTGCTTTAACCGCTTCATTTAAACCGATAAAAGCAAAATTATTCGTATACAACATATCGGCAATAGGATCGCCGTTATTAAATATCAGCGGAGCTTCATGTTTGCCGTAAGCCTCATTCGATTTGGCTTTGCCAAACATTCCGGTTGAAGGATCTCCCAGTTCTTCACGAATGGCTCCGCATGGAACCTGATTCTTCAATAATTCCTCTACCATAAAATCCAACCATTTTTTATGCTCTTCCGTTGGCTCTATACGGACAAGCCAGGCAAGAGGCAAAAGCATACGTGCCCGCTCCTGTTGTATCCCGTTTGTCCATCCCCATTTCCGGGGATATACCTCCATTGTTATGCGGATAGCTGTTTTAGTCCGTTCCAACAGGGGTTTATAGCCGGTTTTGGCATATAACCAAAGATAAGACGCCCACGGCCACGCCTCAAAATGAGGATGCGGATTTATCTTATCTCCCTCCCAATAATATTTCCAACCATGAGCCTGGAGGTCTTTCTCCTCCAGACGTTCACCCCTGAAACCATTCTTTCCAGTAGTACGAAAATTACCGATAATCGTTTCCAGAATTTTTCCTGTCCATTTATTATCTCCCAAAACAGAGGCCGTAACAAGGCTTCCTATGACAGAGCGTGCATTATCATCTCCATAATAAACCCCGGGATTTGTAACCGACCAACTTAATAAGCCAAAAGAAGCACTATCCGGATTATTCCGCGGGCCTTCTCTGAAACGGGAAAAAGAAAAATCATTTAAGTTTCTTGCTATTTGATTATACTTCTCATTCTCTAACAATTTTCCTGAAAGTGCAAAAGCCATCGACGATTCACCTTGCACATCATTACGCAGCCAATAACGGTATTTTTGTTTTCCATCCGGATAAATATACGAACAATGCCCTTCAAGAACTCCTTGTGTTCCATCTCCATTATCCAAACCATATGGTAATTCCGGGCCTATAGGCATAGAGCCGTCTCCCATATATTTGTCCACCCAATCTTTTTTCCAGGAGTCATGGATAAGAAAACAACCGTTGAAAAACCATTCGATCCCTTTTTCCACAGATTGTTTCCTTGCATAAGCCGGTAGTTTTTCTGTTTCACCAAAGGATGGCGAAACAAAAGTCAACCAGGAAGAAAACTGATAGAGAGTACCTGTCAGATGGGTTAAAATAGCTTCCCAGACCGTTTGCCATGAACGTTCAGGCATAAACCGGGCTGTAGCAAAACAGCTTAGCGGAGTAGTTGCAGCTAAAATATATTCGTTATAGAAATACAACAGCGGCAACGAAGGCGTATTCTCCAACCCGTATTCAGCTTTATTAAATCCCGCTACTTTTGCCACGACCAATAAGGGAGGCTGTTTGGTATCCGCCAATAGTACAGGACAGGCATTCACCGTAAGCAGAGACATATAAGGCAAATTTTTAAAAAACAGGCTGTCAGATACGACAACTCTCTCTAAATCCAGCACTTTGGATACCGGAACCGTATCCACTCCTATCGCCGCATACTCAATATAAACTCTCAATTTTTTCGATGTGATTGCTTCAATATCTGTTTGGGTGATATTCGTTATTTTTTCTGGTTTATCGGAGGCTAATAAGAGAAGTGCTTTACCTTCCGGTACAGATTCTATTGCCGATTGAACGGATGGATAATTAATAAAAGGTATGTTTTCTTTTTCTAACAAACGAACCAAATTATTATCTGCCGGAGCAACACAATAAACAGGTTCTTTCATTTTACACCCCGTAAACAGGCAGAAGCAAATTAATGCCAAAATCAGTTTTTCCAGATTTAAAACACTTGCTTTAGTTCTTTTGTGTCTTTTTTTCATAACTAGCATTCATTATTACCAAGTATAACATCTATTATTTTAAAATACATGGCAAATATAATTAATTATTTTATAATCATAGATACAATTATTAATATAAACAATTATCATCTTATTCGATAAAAAATAGTACATCCAGCGTATACATCATCAAATTTTTCCTATTACCTGACTTGAAAGTAAATATATTCTTATTTTTGCGTTATCGTTTCATAATAAATAATTAGCATGAAAAATAAAATCATTTTCATCACAGGAGCAACCAGCGGTATTGGCGAAGGCTGTGCACGCAAATTTGCAGCAATGGGCTCTGATTTAATATTGAATGGCAGAAATATAGAAAAGCTGAATGCACTGAAAACAGAACTCACTGCAAAGGGGACCAATGTGTTAACACTGCCGTTTGATGTACGCGACCGTTCTGCCATGCGCTCTGCAGTAGAGTCTCTGCAAGGTAAATGGAAAAATATAGATGTTTTAATAAATAATGCAGGATTAGTTATAGGCGTCGATAAAGAGTTTGAAGGAAATTTAGACGAATGGGATATTATGCTCGATACCAACATCCGGGCTTTATTATCAATGACTCGCATGATTGTCCCGGGAATGGTGGAACGTGAATGTGGCCATATTATTAATATCGGTTCCATTGCTGGAGATGCCGCTTATCCGGGTGGCAGCGTATATTGTGCAACAAAAGCTGCAGTCAAAGCCCTATCGGATGGTTTACGCATTGATTTGGTTGATACTCCGTTGCGCGTAACAAACATCAAACCCGGTATGGTTGAAACTAATTTCACAGTAGTACGTTACCGTGGTGATAAAGAACGGGCTGATGATTTCTATAAAGGCATCCATCCTTTGAATGGTGATGATATTGCAGAAGTTGTTTATTATGCAGCATCCGCTCCTGCCCATGTACAGATTGCAGAAGTATTGGTAATGCCTACAAATCAAGCAACAGGCACGATTAACTACAAAATTAAGTAATAACCTTACAAATGGTAAGTGACAGCTAGAGGATATTTGAACAATGGATTGAATCACTCTATCTGTCAGTTATCATTTTATGACGACATTGGATTACCTATTTAGTCTTTCAGTTATAACCTATTTGAATAACAACTCTAAAAAACAAACATGACAACAACTTTGGGAAAAACACTGAAGAAATTTATTTATGGAAATATTCCTTATACCTGGTATAAAATATTTAAACCGCAATCTCCTCTGTTAAACTACTATAGATATTTAAAAGAAAACGGATATACTCATTATCCTTATGAATTTGCTGAAAAATATCTATGTATACCTGTTGAAATAGAAAAAGATGAAACAAACGGACTTTTTTATGTAAAGCATCGTGGAGGAGACAAAAGACTATACTATCCTCGCAAATACACAAAAGCTGCTATCGAAAAGAATTATAGAGCTTTATTAATCGAGCAGGACATAAATCATCCTCATCACTACGTTGACTCATTTGATGAGTTGGAAGGCAAAATACTTTTAGATATCGGTTCTGCTGAAGGATTCACATCATTAGATGGCATCGAGAAAATTAAATTCGCCTATCTCTTTGAATTTGAACAGGATTGGATAGAAGCCTTGCAAGCCACTTTCAAACCTTGGGCAAATAAGGTTCTTATCGTAGATAAATACGTAGGAAAATCAAGTACACAAATTAGCGTATCTTTAAATGATTTCTTCAAAGATAAACCGAAAGATAATCTATTTATAAAAATGGATATAGAAGGGGCTGAATGTGAAGCACTGGAAGGAGCTGAACAACTATTTAATGAAGCCACAAATTTACATTTCGCAATTTGTACATATCATAAACGAAATGACAAAAAACAAATTGCTTCCTATTTGGAAGCACACCATTGTTCATACTCAGTAAGAAAAGGATTTATGTATGTAAAACACCGGTTACGCCCTGCTATCATTCATGGATACAAAGTCTAGAGGATATGACACAAAAAGAAAAAGCGGTAGCTGGTGGAAGCCTGTTTACAACCTTCCAGATAAAAGAACAGGCAAAACGCTGTATATATTCAGTTGCAAACGTGACGGCAGCTACTGACGAAATAAAAAACGCGCAGAAATCTGCTCTACTACCTCTTCCCAAAAAGGAGTGAAATACGTCACGTCCACATCGTTGATTTTTGATTTTTTCCAGACTTATAGCTCGCGATAAAAATTCCGATGACTTATTTATTTGTAATAATCTGAATCTTTCCGGAAATAAAACTTACAGGAACTATAATACGCCCCAATTTATCCGGTAATACTTTCTTCCCGTTAATTAAAGCGTGAGATATAGTACCGGCTCCATCTATGTCTAATTGAAAGCGGCTATCCCGATAACGAAGATCTGCCTTTAAAGGAACACTTTCAGAAAACAAAACAGGTTTAATTATCATGGTATTTCCTTCAAATGAAATACCCAACATATGATGAATCATAAAATAGGATACTTCAGATGTTGTCCATGCAATCAGACCAGCGGGTAGCCCCTCGTTCCTGATAATGGGTATAGCTTCCCTCCAGGCACCGGTATGTCCTCCGTCAATTTTTGCCAGCCAATCGAGCGAACGCCGGCTCCGCTCCAATAATCCTGCCTCATGTTGAGCGCGCATAATGAATGTCGTAGCAAATGTCCAGGGTCCCGGCTGGTCAAGTTGGGAACTGGAATTATAGCGTTCGTATCCACCGAACGACCACCGGCTATTCCATAACTCTTCCAGTTTGTCAAGTGTGTTTTTAGCTAATTCGGAAGAAGGGTCGACCACCCGTAATGAAATAGGTGAAGCCATAGTAGCGTCCGGCATTATACTATGATATTTTTCCAATGCAACAGGAGAATCCGGATAACCGCTACCTACATAATCAACTAAAGAAACAATCTCACCATTCGTATTACGCCGTTTTATTAAATGACCTTTATCAATCAAACGTTTTGTCGGATGTGCCAGCATAGCATACTGTATTCTATCTGCTTCTGACCGCCAGGTCCCTGCTTTCTTTTCTGCTCCCAGATACTTTGCTACGTCTGCACCACACCGCAGTCCGATAATCACCCAGGTTTGATAGGCCAACTCATAGGCATCATCAAAAGTCCTTTCCCAAAACTCACGTCGGTTATGTACCATTCCTGTTTCATCCCGGAAAGATGGATGTAACGGACGTTCAATCATCGTTATTAATTTCTGCTTATTTTGGGTAAGTAAAGAAGAATCTCCCGTCCAATCTAAATAACATTTCATTACGTGTAGAAATTCTCCCATCTGATCAAATTGTTCCCGGTCAGGGTCATCATATGTATTCCCTATCATCGTAACGCCTTCCTCATTAATCATCTTTTTAAGCATGAAATCGAGCATTACACGAGCAAGTTCAAATTCTCCTATATGAATCATTCCTAAAGCAGTATTAGAAGCATCGCGTACCCATTGAGCACCATATTCGAAAAGACTTGCATCCAATTGCCCTCCATCAGATACGTAAGCCGGTAGTATATAGCGAGCTACATCATGTGTATGTTGTACTAAAATATCTTTCGTTTCAATCGTATTTGAATTCCGCCAACGGTCAACCAACTGTTGATGTTCTTTATTCATTCTATTCTTAATAAAAGAAGCTTCTGCTAATAAAGTTTGCGGACTTTTCCCAAAGACATCGAGCAACAAATAAGTAGCTATCTCTTTCTTCTCTCCCGGCACAAGAACAATAGGACCAATTTCCAGTTTACCATTTGCTGTAGATACTTTAAATTCCGAAACAGAGGCGGAAGAAATCGCCATACCGGCTCTGTCATCCATCCACAATACAGTATGTTCATCATTAAAAGTACCCTTTTCCGGTAAAGAGAGGCGGATATATGCAGTATCAATCCCCATAAGACCGACCGGATCAAGAGTTATCGTTCGCTTAAATACGCCATTTAATGTTGCCGGTCGGATCACTTCCCTAACTTTTACACCGCTTGCCCACCAATCTGCTTGAACGGATGGAATATGATCTTCCACTATCCAGCTTGTGACCAATTGTGTACCCAATGCTGTCAAAGGGTAATTGGCTAAAACAACCTCTAATGCAGAATGTGCAAATCCTCCTTCTTGCGTATAATTAAATGCCTTTCTTTTATGATGGGTCTGAGTTGTATTTTCAGCATCAAAAAGCGTATATGTAAAGGCTGGACCTAAATTACTTTTGTCTGCCTGAAGCACCATTTTTGCCCGTCCACTTCGTAATACATAATAATCCCGCCCTAAAAAAAAAGCTTTGTCAATAAATTGTTGTTGTGCATTGCACACAACCGGAAAACAGAGTAATAAAAATAATACCTTTAATTTCATGTGATTCTGAATGTTTTTAAAGATTTTGTATTTATTCATTGCATACCGCAACACACATCATACGATCTCCCCCATTATGGTATAATAGCCATTTGCCTTTAAAGTAAGCAAGCCCCGTAGCAAACACGACATTATTGACAGAGCCCTGGATTTCATATTCTCTATCAGGGACAAGGAATGGAATCTCGGAACGATCTAATAATTTAGTAGGATCATCGATATCAACAAGCGCCTGACCTAATCCGGAGCCAAGCACATGCTCTCCCTCCTCTTCTTCTTTTTTGAAACGAAAGGTGTTGTATATGATAACAATTCCTTTATCCGTTTTGACAGCCATACCTCCTTCGATGACCCGGTCGTCAAACTTACCCGGACGCTGGGACAGTAAAGTTTTTAGTGTCCCATCCGGATTCTCCGCAAGCTCCCAGTCTATCAGATTATCAGAAGTAGCCATATATAAACCGTTTTCTCCCCAATACATCCAGTATTTACCGTTAATCTTTGCAGCAACCAATTTTCCATTTTTCAATTCTGTAATCACGGCTGCGGATTTCGACCATAACCGTTCATACTTTTCCCCATGAATTTTAGAAAAGGGAGAACCGTGTTTTTTCCAATTGATTAAATCTCCGGACGTAGCGACCATCAACCTTGCCATAGACTTATTCCATCCATTATATATCAACACATATCCTCCTTCCGGCGATTCTATCAGACGAGGTATTTCACAACCACCCATTTTTTCCCAATCTGCAAACTGATCTTTCTGCGGATATAAAAAGGGACCTCGTCTTATAAAATCAAACCCGTCACAACTTTCCGCAAGCCCCATCCGCATTATTCCGGGGCTTGCAGTTGTGTGCAAATAATATCCTTGAGTATCGTCTTCAGCCTGATAGATCATACAAACTTTATTATCTTTAACGACCACCCCTCCTCCGATAATAGCTCTTGATTCCCATCTTACTTCCTTATCAGTCATAGGACAATAAAATTTACTGTCGAAATTAGGGCCCAACACCGGATTAATGCCAATGGGTGCTTTTTCAAACGGACCGATCATCCAACTTTTATAAGCATCTTGTGCACACAGGATATTTGAAAAGGATATTATGAATATGCTTATTAGTATATTTCGTAACATAGTAGATTCTATTTAAAAGTAACGCCTTTATCTCTGTTTTCTAAATAGTAGCTGCTTACCGTGGTAATACTTTTAGGCGGGAGTGTCAACTGCTTTTTCTTGGAATTGAAACTTTGAATCGGGTTAAGTTCAAATACAGGTTGACTTACCAATTCCTTCGTAACCTGATAGACATTCATTTGTTTTTTGGGCAGGGATGTGATATTCAGGTCGGTTTCTATAGTTTCATTACTCAGATTCAATATAAAAACACTCAGTTCGCCTTGGGGGCTTAACACTGCCAGAGACATCAGGGCACTATCCGGCAGGTTGGTCGAACAGGAAACTACCGATGAGTACTTTGACAGGAAACGTGACACCATTGCAAAACCATAGTATGTACCGTTTTCCGGTAATATTTCCGTGAGGTATGTTTTATTCTGCCTGTCAAAAGTTGCTATAAGCTGGAATTGACCATCCAGATCACCCCGGTTTGTGAAACTCCAGCGATTTACGCCATCTGTTCCGGAACGGAAAGCTCTCATCACATCTTCAGTATTCGACAGAGCAGATTCAAAAGATTTCAAACCCGGATGTTCACCGCCATAACCATACTGCATATTACCATATTCTGTCAGGAAGAATGGTTTATTTTGAGCATGAGCCCAATCTGCCCATTGTTTCAGGTTGGCCTCTCCTTCAGGTGTTACTCCCTGGTAAGAATGGATGTCAAAAGCACCCAGATAGGGAGCAAAGCTAAGATGTTTCCTGTCAAATTTTGCCATGTGGGTCCAATCAGGTCCTGCAATAGGAATAGTTATTCCACGACCATCAAATTCTTCTTTCAATCTTTTCCAGGCATCATATGTTGTATTATGTTTTTCATTACTGTTGCCAAACGACCACCAATCGCCCCATACACCACCTCCGGCAGGTTCATTGGTCATACAAAAGTATTTGATACAGGTGTACCCTCTTTCATTTGTCAGATATTCCAACAGCGTAGCAATACCGTAAGCGAATTCATCCAGATTGCGCGGGGCACTGAATAAAGGATGGACTCCCGGGTAATTGTTCCAATCGACGTAACTCCACATTTGTTGCAGAAAAACGTCAGCCTGGTTCTTTTCACACCAGTCGAGGATATTATATAAAGCCTGCATTTCTTCATTATCCCAGTCAAACAGGCGATAACCAGGTTCATACATGCGCATGCTTATCTCTACTCTGACAAAATCCATTCCCAGCCATGAGGCATGGTCTTTTATTTGTTGCCAGGCATCAGTATGAGAAACAGGAGGATTACCACCATGGGCACTACCACGAGGGGCGTCTTCTCTTGCCGGATAAATATATTTTTGATTCTCAACAGGCAGTATTTTCGTAATATCTTTACTGATAGCATGCCAGGAAGCACCCATTCCGCCTCTTAGTGTATGATTAACATGGGAAGGATCAACATGTATCTGCACTTTATTTTTTTGTGCATAGCAAGGAGCAGCCCAAAAGATTATCTGCAGTATTAAAACAGCAGAGAGTATGTTTATTGAATTCGTTTTATTTTTCATTTTATCGATATTTATATAGATCAGTAGCAAGGGAGTGAGAAGATAAGTAAAATACGCATCTTCTCCTTAACTCCTTTACCACGGATTCACATTGTTTACAACTATGTTTTTCTTTTCTGATTACCAGCCTTCACTCGGTGTACAAAGCTCGTTGGTTTGTAATTCCTTAGCCGGAATTGGAAAATAATAGAATTTGGAACTGAGGTTGGCATATCTGCCGGGATCCTGAGATTGGATATATTTATCCAATAATCCCCAGCGACGAAGGTCGTAGAAACGTTCTCCTTCCACAAAGAATTCAATTGCCCGCTGGTGGATCAGATCTTCTTTTACTGCTTCTTTTGTTAGTTTCCCGTTATACGGATTCAGGTTTGCGCGGGAACGTATCTGATTGATATAACCGACAGCTTCAGATATGTTTCCTAATTCCAGTTCGGCTTCTGCCAACATCAAGAGAATATCAGCATATCGTAAGGCTCTTTCGTTGATAAACGACTTGAGCATGTTTGATTCGATTTCCTGAGTTTGCCAATTCTGATACTTTAATATCCAATAGGTATCCAATTTTTCTTTAAACACAGTCTGGAAAGGTTTCATATAATAGGTACATCCTTTATAATTCCATGCAACCGACATCCGTGCCCGGTAATCAACATTGCCATCTTTATCTTTCTCTTTCAGGAAAATATCCATCATCTGCTGAGTCGGATTTGCTTCAAACCAGCCACCCACTTCTGCTGCGGCATATTCTACGGGACGGGTATTCGATTGGGTTGAATTTACATTTTCTCCGTTTCCCCAAATATCATCACCTCCTAAATCTTCTATTAAAAGTTCGAACAGACTTTCTTCGTTATTTTCGTGTTCTTCATCGAAATTCCAGTTAAAATCTTCCACCAATTTATATGCATAAGGAGATTTGGTTAAAGGCTCCAACATATTTTTTGCCTGTTGCCAATTTTCCATATACAGATATATTTTTCCCAGAAAACCATATGCAGAGCCTTTGGTGGGTTTGCCCGGAATATTAGTCATGGGTAAAAGTGAAGCTGCTTCGGTCAAATCCTTAATAGCCTGTTCATAAACTTCTTTCTGAGAGGATTTTGCCAATGGGAATGTCGCAGGATCCTGAGATGCAGTCAGGCGTAGAGGTACATCTTTGAACTCTTTGCCCAGCACAAACAGATAATAACCTCTGATGAACAATGCTTCTCCTCTTACTTCATTATTAAACTCTGCAGAGAAATTTTTCTTTCCCAATTCTTGCATAATCGAGTTTGTCCGGTACAAGGCATTATATAACTGATAAAACATTCCCTGTACCAGTCCATTGGTATTACTGTTTGTAAAACGGTGAACCGTATATACCTCGGAAATATCATTTCTGAACTCTACCTCATCCGCCCGGGCTATACGCAGCATCACTCCACGTGTACCGTAATATCCTCCGTTCAATGCATTTTTCAAAGGAGTATAACAGGAAGTAAGTGCCAGTTTAAAATCTTCTTCCGTTTGCCAGAAAGTTGCTTCCGTTGCCTGATTAGGGTTTACCTGATCAAGTTGACTGTCACAGGAGATTAACAATAAAACTGTAAATAACGATACGATTATTTTATAATATGTTTTCATTTGACTTCTTATTTAAAATGTAACATTCAAACCTAACGTATATCCCCGGGTGGTCGGATACATGAAATTATCAAATCCACGAGAAGTATTTCCTTCGGAATTCACATCCGGTGAATAACCGGTGTAATTCGATATTGTAAATAAGTTTTCCGCATTCACATATATTCTGGCTTTCTGGATCAGATTATTAAATAAACGGGGAGAAAAAGTATATCCCACCTGAATATTTCGTAAACGAATATAAGATCCACTTTCCAGATAACGATCGGATTCCGCACGTCCATTACGGTTCGGGTCATCCCAAATCAGGCGGGGGAATGTTGCATCTGTATTTTCAGGAGTCCAATAATCCATTACAGTATGCAGAAAGTTCGAACCTTTGGTAACATCTTCCAATGTCTGGCGGGTTGCATTATAGATTTTATTACCGAAAACGGCTTGTATTCCAATCAGGGCATCAAAATTTTTGTATTTGATATTTCCGTTGACCGACATGGTAAAATCAGGGAAAGGACTTCCACAATACACCCGGTCATCATCGTTGATCATTCCATCGTTGTTTGTATCTTTAAATCGTACATCTCCGGGTTTTGCTCCTGGCTGGATCAGTTTGCCGTCTTTTCGATATGCATCGAGTTCCTGCTGGTTCCGGAATATACCGTCATACGGTATCAACCAATACCCGCCAATCGGGTAGCCAACCAATGTTTTACAGGTACTGATACCTTGTTGCGTACTACCGGCCCAGATCACCTGATTGCCTGTTCCCATTTTGGTTACTTCATTTCTCATGATATTGCCGATAAAATTCACGCCGTAGAACAGGTCTTTATTGGGGCTGTCTGTCCAGCCTAAATTAAACTCAAATCCTTTATTCTGAATCTCGCCGGCATTACGCACCGGGTCATTTGCTCCTCCCGAAGATATAGGGATGGGAACAGCTAATAAAATATCTTTTGTGTTCTTCACATAATAGTCGGCAGTTAATGACAAACGATTATCCAGAGCAATGAAGTCAATACCCACATTAGTCATAGCCGTTTCTTCCCACTTAATCGTCGGGTTGGCAAAGTCTTTCGGAAATGCACCTTGTAATAAACCACCTTTACCATCAGGGTAATTGATACCAGTTGTAATAGTAGAGGTATATTGATAATTATCGATTTCCTGATTCCCAAGAACACCGTAACCTACACGCAATTTCAGTTGGTTCACCCATCCGACATGCTTCATAAAATTTTCTTCTGCAATATTCCAACCGACTGATGCCGATGGAAAATTTCCATACCGGTTCGCCTTGGCAAACTTTGATGAACCATCGCGACGTAATGTAGCCGTAATGAGATAGCGGTTCTTGTAAGAATAAAAAGCACGGGCAATAATAGACGTAAGCACGCTTCTTTTTGAATACCCACTATTGGTTCTGTCTAAAGTTGCCGCATCTATTTCTTTCAACCCTTCAGTCATTCCTTTTCCTTTCGCACCCAAATAACGGTAACGATAATCCTGATAGGAATAACCAAACAGTCCCGACACTTTATGATCCCCAAAGGTTTTATCATAAGACAAAAGGTTTTCAACCAACATATTTCGTGATCGGCCTTGTCCTTCGGAGACATTAGGAACATTAGGCGCTCCTGTACCAAATTGGAATACTCCCTGATATTCCATATTTCTGTCGAACTGAAAATCCGGAGTCATATTTATTTTATACTTCAATCCGGGAATAAATTCCAATTGCGCATATAAATTAATGTAAGCCCTGGTTGTTTCACTGTATCTGTCCCAAATTTTTCTGTCCATAACACCTAATGGATGCGACAGATTTACCACGTCACCATAAATACCACCATATCCTCCTTTCCGGGTTTCATCGTATATCTCCAATGTGGGCACACTTTGTAAAACAGTGCCAATCAGTCCTCCCCTCGACTCATAATGTTCAGGTCTATGAGAGCTATGTGACATGACAATATTATTTCCGGCTGAAAAAATACCTTTTTTATAGTTTGATTTGAACTGGACATTAAACCGTTCATATTCTGTTCCTACTACAATACCGTCCTGATTTGTATAGCCAAGTCCGGTATAATAAGTATATGTATTGCCACCTCCTTTAATAGACGCGTTATAGTTTTGCATTAAAGCAGAACGATACATAATTTTCTGCCAGTCGTTATCCGGTTTATTCACCAGGTCTTGTGCCATTTCCAATGGAGCTTTGTTTATTGCCTGCCGGGCAACTGTCGTAACTTCCGCCCATTCGGCGGCATTAAGCATATCCAGATATTTATTCGGAGCCTGGACAGTCCAGTTAGCTGAAACATCTATGATTGGCTTACCTTCCGTATTTACACCTTCCTTGGTCGTAATGATAACTACACCATTTGCGGCACGGGAGCCATAAATAGCAGCAGACGAAGCATCTTTCAATACATCGATACTGGATATATCGTTGGGGTTAATATGATCGATATTGTCCATATACATGCCATCGACAATATATAACGGACTGGCATTGTTTAAAGTACCGATACCTCTAATCATTACTTTGGTCCCGGATCCGGGAGATCCTCCCTGCGACACGATATCTACTCCGGGTATTTTTCCCTGCAATGCCATTCCGATATTTACATTACTTTGCGTAGTGAGTTTCTCCGCACTTATATTAGCTACAGAGCCGGTAAGGTCTGCTTTCTTCTGTGTACCATAGCCGATAACGACTACTTCCTCGAGCGCTTTGGCATCTTCCACCAATGTAATTTTCAGGTTTTGCTGATTCGTTATTCTAATTTCCTGGGAATGATATCCAATATAAGATATCAGTATCAGAGCATTCTTGGCTATGGACAGGGAAAAGTTTCCGTTCAAATCCGTAATTATGCCATTCGTAGTTCCTTTTTCAACGATATTAGCTCCGATAATAGGATCGCCGTGTTCATCGGTGACAGTTCCGGTAATTTGCTTCTTATTCTGTTGAAGTAAATCAGGCCGCTTCATTAGCATGATGTTATTACCTTCTATCGCATAGATTACATCTGTCGACTTGAAAATGCCGGATAAAACTTCTGCAACCATTTTATCTTCGATTTGCAGAGATGTTTTCCGGTTGAGATCTACTTCATTGGGATTAAAAACGAAAAGATAATCTGTTTGTTTTTCTATTTCCCGCAATACATCCCTAACGTTTGCATTCGTGACATCTAAACTTACTTTAGAGACTTGCGAATGGATTTCCGTTGCGAATAAACCTGTAGCGAAGAATATAAGAAAGATGGTAGTTGCTTTCATTCTGCGTAGGACTTTTCTTTGTGGTTTTAAGAATAAAGAAATTTCTCCAAATGTTTTTTTTTCCATACATTTGTAACGTTAATAAAGTTAATACTTAAAGAATTAATTAGCTTGTCAAGTGTTGACTTTAACAGCCGGGGAGTGTTGCAACCACTTTCCGGCTATTTTTTGTAGATTGATAAATTGTGTTACATAGGCATTATTCTTTTTGAGGTTAACAGACTATTATTTGATCACAATCGTATTTGCAGCGCTATCTCTTGTATAAGTAAATTTATGCCGGAGTTGCAATACCTTTAATACATGTTCCACGCCGTCTTTTGTACGGAACTTCCCGGTATAGGGATAATTCAGTATTCTCGTATTCTCCACTTCAATCTTCACATCATAATATAGTTCCAGCTTACTGAAAATACTTTTTACATTCTCATTTTCAAATGCAATAATTCCTTCTCTCCACAAAAACTGGTCTATACTTTTTAAGTCTGCCAGCATCAGTTTCCCTTCTTTTGTATAAACATATCTTTTGGGGGTCAATAATACTTTCTCATGGTTCAAAGCGGATTCAACCTCAACCGATCCTCTCATCAGGGCAGTCTCAAAATAGTCATTCTGCCGGTAAGCTTTTATATTAAATTCCGTTCCTAAAACCTTTACCCGGTAGTCTTTGCAGGAAACTATAAATTGCCGGGAAGTATCTTTTTCAACATCGAAATAAGCCTCACCGTCCAACTCCACTCTGCGCTCTCCACCGGTAAACCTGTTGGGAAAAGAAAGGGAGGTTTTTGCATTCAACCAGACTTTGGTTCCGTCTGCCAGAAATATTTCCGCCCGTTGCCCTTCAGGCACATATACTGTTTGCATTTCGATTTCCGGTTCGATAATTGTTTCATTTCTCGGAACTAAAAAGTAAAAACTGCCAAATGCCAGAATAAAAATGGCTGCAATCTTCAAAAACTCCTGAAATAACCTGAATCGTTTAGCCGGAAGCTGAAAAGACTTCTGTTCCGGTTCGTTCCAAAGAATAGCATCATAAATGCCACGAAGCACCCGGAACTCCTCCATGTTTTTCTCATCAGCATCCAACCATCTGGCAACCTCTTCTTTTTGTTGCTGATCCAGTTTTCCTTCTATGTATTGCTGTAAAATTTCTTTATCCATAATAGTACCTTATATGAAAGTTGTTTTC
The DNA here is from genome assembly GCA_019417325.1 of Parabacteroides sp. Classification (GTDB taxonomy): domain Bacteria; phylum Bacteroidota; class Bacteroidia; order Bacteroidales; family Tannerellaceae; genus Parabacteroides. The sequence continues at coordinate 32,425 of DXVO01000008.1, forward strand.
ATGCCTCCATAAATAAAACGATTCAGCTAAGACAGCTACTAGGAAAGACCTACGTTAAAAAAACAAAAAGAAGATAATTGGAAAATAATCCTGCAGATTTTCCCGCAGGCATTTCAATGCTTTGGAGATATGGTAGTCTATACCTTTTATGCTGATACCCAGTTTTTCAGCAATTTCTTTTTTAGAAAGATTTTGAAAACGGTTCATTTCAAAAATTACCCGTGTCTGTTCCGGTAATTTTTCCAGTGTTTCCCGCACAATACGTTGAATATCTTCTGCAAATATTTTATCAGGATTGGTGATTTCCAGGGTAGAGATACGAATTTCCAATTCCCGCCGTCCATATTCGGAAAGATTGGATAATACATTTTCTTTGATGCTTTGATGTTTCAGGTAATCCAAAGCTCTGTTCCGAAGTATAGTAAACAATATGAATGTAGGATTATCGATTGCATTTTCCTGCGACATTTCCCATAGCTTAACCAAGGCCCCTGAGGATATATCTTCTGCTACCCAATCATCGTGTACATATGATTTAGCAAACAGAAAACACCTTTTATAATATGTCGTATAAAATTTATTAAATCCAATCTCCTTTAAACTATCCATGTAGAGCTCCGGTAAGTCTTTATATCTTACTATGGTCATGCAAAGATAGCCATACAAAAATGTTTTCCTAATTTTCAATGAATATTTTAGACAAACATATCAATACTTAATCTACTTTCTTAACTTTTGACGTGGGGGATACCTTAGTCTATGGGGAGAATAGAAATTGTTAATATAAAAAATATATGTCTATTTAAATATCTGGACACAATTCCTATCCACTCAGGAACAATAAATCAATCAGGAAAAGAACCATTTGGATTGAAGATGTTTCCTTTTTCGCTCTTTCTCAGATAAGTCCTTATCGTTTAAGTAAATTAATATTTCCATTGGAGAACAATCAGTATACGTTATTTCAAACTAAGTCAATATACCTCCCAGAATAGTAGGGAGCGTACCTGTTTCCACAAAACAAAAAGACTATCTCTTTAAAGAGATAGTCTTTTTGTTTTGTACAATGAGAAGGGTGAAAGATGGGGCTCGAACCCACGACCCTTGGAACCACAATCCAATGCTCTAACCAACTGAGCTACAATCACCATGTAAGTCTTATCAATTTGTTTTCTTTAAGACGGTGCAAAGATATGTATTTTGTTTTAATCTGCAAATATTTCGCACATATTTTTTACTCAATTTTATTCAACAAAATACTCTTCCACATCTATATTGTTAATTTCCAACAACGTACGAATACTCTTCATTTGTTGATTTATGATTGTATTTTCAAAAAATAAATCGCCACTATCCATTTCAACGGGGGGAAGAGACGGAATAACTCGAATACTTTCTTTTCCTCGTTCATTTCTATAATGCTCAGAATACACCAAAATGTAGCGGGCGGAAGAAATATAACGTTCCAATCTTCTACGACACAGCACGACTTTTACCATAGCTCCAACCCGGGTATTTTCTCTCCCCATATTGGAAATAAAATTACCTAAAGAATAAACAACAAGTTGTTTATATAATCCTCCCTCCCCTTTTCTTAATTCCATAGGCTGCACAACATGGGGATGGCTGCCAACTACCAAATCCACACCTTGGGCAAAGAGCCAATCGGTCAATTCTTTCTGCTCCTTCGATGGTAATTGGTTATACTCTATACCCCAATGCAGATTGGCTATGATAAAATCAGGATTAAAAAGTTTAGCCTCCGCAATATCCGCTGTTATAACTTTCTTATCTATATAATTAACGATATAGGGAGTTTTAACACGTATCCCGTTTGTATCATATGTATAATTCAGCATAATGATACGAAAACCATTTTTACGGAGTAGCATCGGATAAGAACGAATACGCTGCTCGTTATCCAGAAATATTCCAGTCGAATGTATCCCCAAAGAATCCAGTATATGAATCGTACGGGCCAACCCTTTCGCTCCTCTATCCAAACAATGATTATTTGCCAATAAGAAGAAATTGAAACCAGCCTCCTGTAATACCACAGCAAATTCGTCCGGAGCACTAAATGCAGGATAGCCACTGTAAGGTTCGCCACCTAAAGGAACTTCCAGATTAACCACTGATACATCAGCAGTTTTTACCTCTTTTGCAATATTCCGGAAATACCCGTCCAAATCAAAAGATTTATTATCCCATGTATTGTCTATCTGTACCTGATGCATCATGGCATCTCCGGCAAAAATAACAGTCAAACTATCTTGTGCGGATAAGCTGAAAGAGAAAAAGAGAAGTAACAGGGAAGAATAGATGTACTTCATCATAAAGTAAGAGAAGAAAGGTTATCGATTATTACAAATAACGGAAGTAACTATTTCCCTACTTTATAAGAAAACCATTACTTCCGTTATTAAAAATCAGATTTTATTTATAGATTGCTTTTTTACCAGCAAGAAGGGTATTACGCATCAAAGAGATGATAGTCATAGGACCAACACCACCCGGAACCGGAGTAATGTATGAGCATTTAGGAGCCACTTCATCAAACTTCACATCACCAGTCAGCTTGAAACCACTCTTAGTTACGCTGCTCGGCATACGGGTCGTACCCACATCAACAATCACAGCTCCTTGTTTCACCATATCAGCTTTCAAGAATTCAGGAACACCCAACGCTACAATAATAATATCTGCACTCAGGCACATTTCTTTCAGGTTCTCGGAACGGCTGTGGCAAACGGTTACCGTACAATCTCCCGGATATGCTTTCTGCATCATCAAAGTCGCCATCGGTTTACCGACAATATTGCTACGGCCTAATACCACACAATGTTTACCCTGTGTAGATATTTCATAACGGCGAAGCAATTCCAGAATACCTGCCGGTGTTGCCGATACAAAACAAGGAAGACCTATAGACATACGTCCCACATTAATAGGATGGAAGCCATCCACATCTTTACGATAATCAATTGCCTCGATTATCTTCTGTTCGGAAATATGCTTAGGAAGCGGCAACTGCACAATAAAACCATCTACATCCGGGTCATTATTCAGTTCATCTACTTTACGGAGAAGTTCTTCTTCCGTCACATCGTCTTCATAACGAATCAAAGTAGATTTAAAACCTATTTCTCCACAAGTCTTCACCTTGCTTGCCACATATGTTTCGCTACCACCATCATGCCCTACCAGGATAGCAGCCAAATGAGGAACTTTACCACCGGCAGCTTTAATCTGTGCTACCTCTTCTGCCATTTCCTGCTTCATCTGAGCTGAAACAGCTTTTCCGTCCAATAATTGATAATGTTGTTCTTCCATATATCTTTTGGGTTTTATCTTTTAAGTGAAGGGAATTTCTTTCCACCCGGTTTTGCCGTAGTAAGCATACGCATCATCTTACGGGTTTCATCGAACTGCTTAATCAGCTTATTCACTTCCTGAATAGAGGTACCGCTACCTTTAGCTATACGCTGACGGCGTGAACCGTTTAAAATTGCAGGATTTGTACGTTCTACCGGAGTCATGGAATAAATAATTGCTTCTATGCTCTTAAAGGCATTATCGTCGATATCAATATCCTTCAATGCTTTACCAACACCCGGGATCATGGATGCCAGTTCTTTCAGGTTACCCATTTTCTTAATTTGCTGAATTTGGGAGATGAAGTCATTAAAATCAAACTGATTCTTTGCAATCTTCTTCTGTAAACGTTTAGCTTCTTCTTCATCATACTGTTCCTGTGCACGTTCTACCAAAGAAACAATATCACCCATACCCAGGATACGGTCTGCCATACGTTCGGGATGGAAGATATCCAGAGCATCCATCTTTTCGCCTGTACCGACAAACTTGATTGGTTTATCCACTACAGTACGGATAGAAAGGGCTGCACCACCACGGGTATCACCATCGAGCTTTGTCAGAACAACACCATCGAAATCCAGACGTTCGTTAAATTCCTTAGCCGTATTCACTGCATCTTGTCCGGTCATGGCATCCACAACAAACAAAGTTTCATCCGGTTGGATAGCACTCTTTATAGCAGCTATCTCTTTCATCATTTGCTCATCAATAGCAAGACGACCTGCCGTATCCACAATTACCACATCATTCCCTTTGGCACGTGCCTCACGGATAGCATTCATGGCTATTTCTACCGGATTTTTATTTTCGAGTTCCATATAAACAGGTACACCTACCTGTTCGCCAACAACACGCAACTGCTCAATAGCAGCCGGACGGTAAACATCACAAGCTACTAATAACGGCTTCTTACTTTTTTTCGTCTTCAGCAAATTGGCCAGCTTACCTGTGAATGTTGTTTTACCGGAACCTTGAAGACCTGACATTAAAATAATAGCCGGATTCCCTTCCAGATTTACATCTGTTGCAGTTCCTCCCATCAAAGTGGCAAGTTCATCATGAACGATCTTCACCATTAATTGACTGGGCTTTACAGAAGTAAGCACATTCTGCCCTAAAGCTTTATCCTTTACTGTATCAGTAAAGCTTTTTGCCACTTTATAATTTACGTCGGCATCGAGTAAAGCTCTGCGCACATCCTTTAATGTTTCCGCAACATTAATCTCAGTAATCTTTCCTTCACCTTTCAACAGTTTAAACGACCTGTCTAACCTTTCGCTTAAATTTTCAAACATAATTCGTATATGTATTTATTTTATCTTCAATTCTATGAATAAGGCGCAAAGGTACAAAAAAGGATGTAAACCTCTAAATCTTTTTATTCTGCCAATTACCTTTTTTCAAATAAATCATACACAATAATAACAATCCTGTATAATAGATTGCTTCTACCGTAAAACAAATATAAACAGGTTCCTGCAGGCGCATTCCGACCACATAAACATATAAACAATAAAAAACAAGTGTAACAATCTCTATCCACAAGGCTGAACGAGTGTTTCCTGTTCCCGAAACGCCATTAAACACGACATTGCTAACTGCGGCAACCAGCAGGGCTACAGATATAACATAGACCGACGAGACTGAATCTTCCAACAACCGTACTTCATTTGTATAAATGGACAGTATAGTTTCCGGAGAAATACAGACAATGGCAACAAACAATGCCATAATCCCCAACGATAATTTAGATATCTTTGAAATAATAGGAATCACCTGGTTGATGTGTCCCGCTCCAATCGCATTACTTACGAATGTATTTGTTGTAGTTGAGAGGGAATTAATAGGTATCAGCATCACGATATAGACACTACGTACAATATTGGCAATAGCAAGTTCACGCTGTCCTAACCGCTCTACTGCAACAAAGAACATAAACCAGGTACTCATTGATATAAAATATTGCAACATCATAAATATTGAAATACTTAATACCCGTTTTAGCAAGTTTAAATCAAATGACGTTATCTTATCCAAGCCATATTTACGCTTGTCGACCGTAAAACGCGTATAAACCAGGAAAAACAAAATGGAAACAGCTTCCGCAATAACCGAAGCAATCGCAGCACCCTTTATTCCCATCTGAGGAAAACCGCCATAACCGAAAATTAACAGATAGTCCAGTATAATATTGGTTACCGCCATCAGGATTGCATTAATTGTCAACACTTTTGTTCGCGTTATACCGATAAATAGAGCACGAAACATGACATTAACAAAAGAGAAAAAGAATCCAAATATACGCCAATCCAAAAACTCCTCCGTTGCATGTAAAATCGTATCTGATGAAATCAATACGCGTAATATATCTGCAGCAAAGAGACGGGATAAGATAAACAATGTAGCTGCCAGAACCAATAGAAAAAAGACTCCCTGTATCATTACCGGACCGACTTCTCTATAGTTTCTTTCCCCATTGCGCCGTGCCATTACAATCTGAGAACCGGTACTGAATCCAAACGCTATCGTAAAAGCACAGATATAATATAAGCCACCCATCGCTGCGGCGCCTAATTCTACTTCTCCGACCCTACCTAAAAAAGCAGTATCTGTAACATTAATAATATTTTGTGCCAGAAGGCTTAAAAAAATTGGATAACTTACATTCCAAATTTGCTTATTGGTATATACCATAAAAATAAGAATTAGGTAAATTTTACTCATAAAAAAAGCCCGTCGCATCGGACGGGCTTTCCATTGTTGCTATATTGCACTAATTTTTGCTATCGATGCTTATATCAATTTATTTGTTGCCGTATCAGGAAATACCACGGATGGTTTGAATGTTTTAGCCTCTTCAAAATCCATCAATGCATATGACATTATGATTATAATATCACCCGGCTGGGCTTTACGGGCAGCTGCACCATTTAAACAAACGACACCAGAGCCACGTTCCCCTTTTATGATATAAGTTTCAAAACGCTCTCCGTTATTGTTGTTTACAATAGCGACCTTCTCGTTGGCGATCAAGTTTGCGGCATCCAGCAAATCCTCATCAACAGTGATACTGCCAATATAATTCAGGTTTGCTTCTGTCACCGTAACACGGTGAATCTTCGATTTAACTACTTCTATTAACATCGTCTTTTCTATAAATTGATTTCCACTCTGCTATTTAAGGAAAAAGTAGCAACGTCAGTTTTTTAGTACTTTATGTTATCGATTAAACGAACTTCTCCACAATATACGGTAATACAACCCACCGGATAAGTCGTATCCGACCAGTTATGGATAGACTCCATTGTATTCCCGTCTACTATTTCAAAGTATTCAACACGCATTACGGGGTCGGCATTTATCGTATTTACAACATAATCAATTACCTCCTGTACACTTTTTCCGGCTGCAAAGTTAGTACTTTCTTTTAAGGTACGAGCAATCAGCGGCGCTTTTTGACGCTGTTCGGGGGTTAAACGAACATTCCGGCTACTCAAAGCCAACCCATCCGCTTCGCGAATAATCGGGCAGTCATTGATTGTTACAGGGATATTCAACTGTTTGACCATTGCACGAATCACAGCAATCTGCTGGAAATCTTTTTCTCCGAAATAGGCATTGTCTGGTTCTACGATATAGAATAACCGGCTGACAACCTGGGCTACACCATTGAAGTGCCCCGGACGGCGCGCACCTTCCATCACTGCTGAGACTGTACCAAAATCGAATGTGCGGGTATCCGGCTCCGGATACATCTCTGTTTCAGAAGGGGCAAAGACATAATCACAACCTGCCGGTTCCAAAAGAGCACAATCTTTATCCAATGTGCGAGGATAAGTAACCAAGTCATTTTTATCGTTAAACTGAGTCGGATTAACAAATACACTCACCACACATATATCATTTTCCTCCGCACAACGCCTTACCAGGCTGAGGTGTCCGTTATGCAATGCTCCCATAGTCGGGACAAGACCAATTCTCTTGTTATTCTGCTTTTCTATAGCAAGATAACTTTTTAATTCTTTGATACTGCTTACTATTTTCATCGCTTAGATGCTTATTGACGGTGCAAAGCAACTAAATAATTACCGTAAATGAAAGAATTTTATTATCTTTGTGCCGACTTTATAAAACTAATTTACAGAATGGATGCAAAAAAAATCTTGTTTATAGCCCAAGAAATAACACCCTACCTTCCAGAATCAGAGATTGCAACGATATGCAGAAATTTGCCGCAAGGCATACAAGAGCGTGGTCGTGAAATCAGAACATTCATGCCGAAATTCGGTAGCATTAACGAACGACGCAATCAGTTGCATGAAGTGATCCGCCTTTCTGGTATGAATCTCATCATTGATGACACAGACCATCCGCTTATCATCAAGGTAGCGTCCATTCAAGCTGCTCGTATGCAAATCTATTTCATCGACAATGATGATTTCTTCCAAAGAAAACACACGATAAAAGATGAAAATGATAATGAATACGAAGATAATGACGATCGTTCTATCTTCTATGTAAGAGGAGTTTTGGAGACTGTAAAAAAGCTTCGTTGGATTCCGGATGTAATCCATTGTCATGGATGGATGTCAGCATTAACCGCCCTCTACATCAAAAGATTGTATGCTGACGATCCATGTCTTCGAAATGCAAAAATAGTATATTCTATTTATAACGATGACTTTACAACTCCGTTCAGAAAAGAATTTATAAACAAACTGAAGGATGACGGAGCAAAAGATAGTGACCTGAAAAGTATTAAAAACGATACAAGTTTTGTTGGACTAAGCAAACTTGCGATCGACATGTCTGACGGTATAATACAAGGCAGTGAAACTATTAATCAGGATATTCTGGATTATATAGAGACCAAGAAAAATATTAAATTCCTCCCCTATCAATCTCCAGATATTTATATGGACAAATTCAATGAATTTTATGATGTCATATTAGCCTCAAAATAATTTAGAGATGAAAATCAAGCATGTGTTACTTGGATTAAGCTTAGGATTATCAATCTTAAGTGGTTGTGATGATACGCTGCATCAGGTAGGGATGAATACCATGCCTGAATCAGATGGGGTGATTGTCTATGCTGACACTTTCTACATCAAGGGCAGAACAGTTAAAACAGATTCTGTATATGCAAGAACTATTTACGGTTCATTGGGAGAAATTTATGATCCATTATATGGCAATCTAAAGTCTGACTACCTCTGTCAGTTTTACTGCCCGGAAAATTTCAGTTTCAAAAAGACTCCAATAAACGGCAAGGTTGATTCTGTTGAATTCAGAATATTATATAGTAGCTGGGTGGGTGACTCACTTGCTCCGATGACCGTCCAATTATACGAAGTAAACAAAGCACTTCCCAGATATTTTTACACAAATGCAGATCCAAAGGATTATTACAATCCCAACTCTAATTTTGGAGTAAAGTCCTATACTGCTTATGATGTAACTGTTCCTGACTCTGTCAGAAAAGCGGTAGACTCTAATGGTAATTATACATTCCAACCCAGTGTAAAAATTAAAATGCCTTTGGAAATAGGTCAGCGTTTTTACGATCAAACACAAAATAATCCGGCATCATTTAAAAATCAAGAGGCCTTCAACGAATTCTTTCCCGGTATCTATGTTACAACTACAATGGGTACAGGAAATATCTTGAATATTGATGCTTCCATTATGTCTATCTACTATAAGTATATAGTCAAAGGGTCTGCCGGACAAGATTCAATTGTCAAAACAAACGAATCTTTTAGTGTGACTTCGGAAGTTGTCCAATTAAATCGTATCCAAAATGAGAATTTAGACGAATTACTCAAACCAAGTGACGAGTTTGCTTATATAAAAAGTCCATCAGGCGTATACACGGAGCTAACTATCCCGGCAAAAGAAATTGCCCCGATTATAAAGGGCCGTATTTTAAGCAACCTATCATTCAACCTGAAGGCTGAACCTCAAGAAAAATGGGATTTTGCATTCAAAGCACCAGACAATCTGTTACTATTGCCTAAAGATTCGGTAGACACTTTCTTTAAGGAAAGTAAGGTCGAAAATAACAAGACTTCATATCGTGGGCAATATACAACTTCAACACGTACTTATACATTCGGTAATATCTCGAATTTACTAAAAGACCATATCGAGAAAGCTCCTGAAAAAGATTTAGTCCTGAGTGTTATTCCTGTAGAACGTAAAACATCCACTTCAAGTGACTATTACGGATCATCTACAGAATATACTTCTGCAATTAGTAACTTTCTGAGACCTGCCGGAGTTAAACTTCGCATTGACAAAGATGCTATGGAAATCAGAGTGGTGAGCATAAAGTATAAAGAATAGAATAAATCGATATAATAATAAAGAAGCACCTGTTTCAACCAAAAAACAGGTGCTTCTTTTGTTTAAGGAACTTTACTTGAATTCTAAGAATCAAATAAAAAAGGAGGATATGCTGTTGGTATATCCTCCTTATTAAAAGCATTATTATATTACTTCTTTGCTAACTTCTTCTTCAGCTTATCTACTTCTTGCTGTAAACCTTCAATTTCCTCTCCCTGATTTTTAATTGTAGTCAGAAGAGAATTTAATTCTTCATTCTCAATCGTTTCAGGGAATTCAGCATTCACACGGACTATGAAATCAGATAACACATTCATGTAATTATTGAATGCATCATATGGGTTATCGTATGGACTGAAACCTGTACCCATATGCTTAGTACTCATATAGTAGAAATGGTCACTACTCTGTAGATAATACCAGTCCTGACGAATACGGCGGGTTTGGCTCAAACGAACACGTTCGCCTATTTCATTCAACTTATGGAAAGCTTCCTGCTGCAATACATTACCTAACCATGAGCTACAATCTCTTTCTTCATCAACCCATGACATAGGATAAGGTACGGAAATACAGTCTACCGGTTTAATCAGGTTAAATACCTCAGAAGGGGTAGAGAATCCGATTCCTTTATCTGCTGCAAAACGAGGCAATGCTTTGAAGAACTCAAAAATACCTGTTTCTGCCGGATGCAGCGAGCCTAATACTTCATAGTTCATGAACAAATTGATAATCTGTTCAGACTCCGGAGTCTCAGCAATCCATGACATAAACTTATCTGCAGTCAAAGGATATTCATTCCAGCTATAATTGCTGAAACGTTCTGACAAATCTTCACTGAAACGGTCATTCTTCAACAATAATTTTAGCTTAGGCTCTACACAAGATGAATATACATAGTTCGGACTTTTCCATCCCAGAATGTGCTTAGCTCCTTCTGTTAACATGCCCTTATATCCCATCTGATAAACCATTTCCGAAATTTCGTCAGAATAAATCAATTCAGTATTACGGAATACTTTCGGTTTGACACCAAACAGACTCTTAATCTTATCTTCCTGCTTCTTCACCTGATGCTGGAATTCAGCAGGATCACCTAAAGAGGAAAGAGAATGTGCATAAGTCTCAGCCAAAAATTCTACATTTCCTGTAGCGGCAAGTTCTTTAAAGCTATCAATTACTTCGGGAGCATAAATTTCCATCTGTTCCAAAGCCATACCGGAAATAGAAAATGCCACTTTAAACTTTCCGCCACTTGTTTTTATCATATCCAAAATCACCTTATTGGCTGGAAGATAACAACGTTCGGTAATACGGCGGATAATTTCTTCATTCTGGAAATCATCATAATAATAGTGGTCGTTTCCTATATCAAAGAAACGGTATCTTTTCAGGCGGAACGGTTGATGTATCTGAAAATAAAAGCAGATCGTCTTCATAATATCTTGTTTTAATTTTTATCTATTCTATTTATTAATCACCTGGTCGTATATACGGCGAACCTTCTGTCCGGCATATTCCCATTTAATATTATCCACTTCTCTCTTTCCTTCCACTTTCAGGAATTCATGCATAGCCGGATAAGTAATAATTGCATACATGGCATCTGCCAATGCTTCTATATCCCAGTAATCCACTTTTACTGCATAATCCAGGATTTCAGCACAACCGGATTGTTTGGATATAATAGACGGCACGCCACACTGCATGGCTTCCAAAGGAGAAATACCAAACGGCTCGGAAACCGAAGGCATCACGTACACATCACTAGCCTTCAACACTTCATAAACCTGTTTTCCTTTCATAAAACCGGTAAAATGAAAACGATCCGAAATATTACGAGCAGCAGCCAAACGAATCATTTGGTCCATCATATCACCGCTTCCTGCCATAACAAAACGTGCATGCGGAGCTTTAGCCAATACCTTTGCTGCAGCTTCTACAAAATATTCAGGTCCTTTTTGCATAGTGATACGCCCAAGGAAAGTAATCACTTTGTCTTTCACCCCTTTTTTATCTTGTATGGCCAGAATTTCCGGACTCATCGGTTCCACGGCATTATGGACGGTCGTTACTTTCGCTGGATCCTGATGATATTTCTCAATCACAGTCTGGCGTGTCAGATTACTAACAGTCATAATATGATCGGCATTGTCCATTCCATTCTTTTCTATTGCATATACATCCGGGTTCACATTTCCACGACTACGGTCGTAATCGGTTGCATGTACATGGATAACTAATGGTTTCCCACTTACATTTTTAGCGTGAATACCAGCCGGATAAGTCAGCCAGTCATGAGCATGAATAATATCGTACTGCTCTGTCCGTGCCACAACTCCTGCCACAATAGAATAGTTATTAATCTCTTCCAGCAAATTATCAGGATAACGTCCGGAAAACTCCATACATCCCAAATCATTCACCTTCCTGTAGCTGAAGTCGGCGTAAATATGATCCCGCAAATCATAATATTTCTGCGGATCCATATATTTGGACAGACGTTCCTTCACGTAATCCATATTCACATCACGCCACACTATCGGAACATTACACATTCCTATTATTTTCAGAAAACTCTGGTCTTCATCCCCCCAAGGTTTCGGAATACAAAAAGTTATATCCATATCAGGCTGCATGGCCATACCTCGTGTAAGACCAAAACTTGCTGTACCTAAACCTCCTAAAATATGAGGAGGGAATTCCCATCCAAACATCAATGCTTTCATATGGTATTGTTTTATTCGGCGTTATACTTCTTCAACAAATCTACTACACGGAGAATAGCTGCCACATTCATTCCAAATGAAATGGCTCCTCTGCCTATAAACGGAGGATTTCCGTCAAACAATTCCGGTATTGTTCCGATACAATGTAATGACATTTCCTCTTCCATACTTATCAGCATACGTTCGGCAAATGGAACTCCACCTTTTCCGAATACACGGAGATAAGCCTCCAGATAGGCACCCAGCAACCACGGCCACGCAGTTCCCTGGTGATATGATAAATCCCGCTCATACTGCGGTCCGACATAATAAGGTTTATACCCCTCACTTTTCGGGCTCAAAGAACGCAATCCTTTCGGAGTCAGCAACTCTTTAGTAACAATATCAACTACTGCACGCTTCTGCAGACGGGTCAATGGAGAATAAGATAAAGCGACTGCAAATATCATATTCGGACGTACACTCCAGTCAACCATAGAACCATTCACTGAGTCGAACAAATAGTTACATCCGTTGATAAATGTTTCGGGGAAAGAAACATCCACAGCTTTGATAATCTTATCATATTTCTCGATAGGCGCTCCACCTGTCAGTTCAGTATAAAAACAAAGTGCATTATACCAAAGAGCATTAAACTCTACAATATAACCAGAACGTGGTACAACCGGTTTACCATTAATTGTAGAATTCATCCAGGTTATGGCTTTATCACGTCCATTAGCAAATAATAAACCATTATCCATCAATTTCATATCCGGATGTTTCTGACCGGAAATATATTCGATAATTTGATAAATAATATCTGCATACAATTCACGTGCACGTTCCAAACCTACACTCTTTGCATATTGCTGGATGGCCCAAATAGCCCATAAACCCACATCTGGATGTTCAATCTCACGAATGACTGAATCAAACCGATTATGCTCCATAAATGCTTTCAAAGCAGGTATTGCTGTATGCATAATCTTCTCAAACCGAACGGGATCGTCTATAGATAATGTACATCCAGGAAGAGCAATAAATAAATCCCTCGCTCTTACTTTAAACCAAGGATAACCAGCCAGCAGATAGGCATCATCATCTTTCGGACGGAAATAAAGTTGTTGTGCTGAATTCTTCAAACAGTTGAAAAAACTTGTACGTGGTGTACGTACATCTACTTCTGTTTCATACAGGCTTTTCAGACGGGTAGTAGCAACTGCACTATCACCGGCACTAAAGAAAATAGATTCACCTTTTTTAATCGGGACTTCGAAATATCCGGGAACGTACAAGTCTTCCTTATAAGGATAACCTCTCTCCTGCTCTTTTGGATATTCAATACCATTGTACCAATAGGGTTCATATACGAACTTCACCTTTTTACTAAATTGCATATATAACTCAGGATACCCCTGATACATGCAGGTTTTTATACCATTGGTAACTTCCGTATAAGATTGGTTCACATTTCCATTTGCATGAGTTAATTCTTTCACACTGCGAAATGCCAAAAACGGACGAAATCTCAAGGTTGTGGCAGAATGGGCATCTTCCAATGTATACTTAATCATAATACGATTCTCAGCTAAAGAAAAAACCTTTTCTTTTGAGAAAATAACACCTCCCACTCTGTATACAGTACGGGGTACCGTATCGCAACTATATTCCCGGATATATTTATGTCCTTTTGGACTATAATTATTTCCCTGGTACTTATGTAATCCAAGATTAAATTCCGCACCGTGCTGTATCACCGTTTCGTCAAAAGATGACAACAACACATGGTTCTCATCATCCAACTCCGGAACAGGCATAACCAGCAATCCGTGGTATTTTCTTGTATTACAATCAACGACAGTTGTACAATGATAAGCCCCTTTCCGATTGGTACGGAGTACCTCACGAGCTAACGACTCCTCCAGGTTTATCATCACGGTCTTGTCAAATTTAAGATAACTCATATGTATATTTGGTTTTAAGTTTACGATTTAAAACTATAACTATAAAATTGATAGTATATCAAGACCAAATGTATTACTTAAAAAATAAAAAAACAAATTCCCTTTCATATTTATTTAGAATTCACAATAATCAAAAATCTTAATCTTCTTGATAAATAAGATTTTAACAAAAACACATTTTCTATAGCTGTGTTTTCTAACATGTTTATTGATGTTAAAATACTTATCAAAAAAGATAATGACATCATTCTCAGAGTCCGGTATAATGGTAAAATATTTAACCCTCTGATATATTTGCAACAGGAGGGATTGGAAGACAAAGTATCCAACATAGATATCTACATAGTTAAAATATAAGTAATGAAGTCCGCTATCAGAATATTATAGAGCTTAATATGCTAATAATAAGGATGTAATCGAAAGTTACTTATTTTAGGGTACGATGTAGTATTATTAAAATATTCATCGTATTTTTGTCGTTAGGTTTAAAACCTTGTAAATTGTATATTAACAAGATTAATTCTATTTGTAAATGGGAAGAGTATTAGTTATTGGTGCAGGAGGGGTAAGTACCGTTGCTGTTAAGAAGATTGCAATGAATGCAGATGTCTTTACCGATATTATGGTGGCCAGTCGTACAAAAAGCAAGTGCGATAAAATTGCTGCAGATATTACAAATGTAAAGATACAGACAGCTCAGGTAAATGCTGACAATGTAGACGAACTCGTTACTTTGTTCAACTCCTTCAAACCAGATTTGGTTGTAAACCTCGCTTTGCCGTACCAGGACCTCTCCATCATGGACGCCTGTTTAGCTTATGGTGTTAGCTATCTGGATACAGCTAACTATGAGCCGCTGGATGAAGCTAAATATGAATACAGCTGGCAATGGGCTTACAAAGACCGTTTTGAGAAAGCAGGACTGACTGCTATTCTGGGATGTGGTTTCGACCCGGGAGTAACAGGTGTATATACTGCTTATGCAGCTAAACACCATTTTAAAGAAATTCAATATCTGGATATTGTAGATTGTAATGCAGGCGACCATCACAAAGCTTTTGCAACCAACTTCAATCCAGAGATAAATATCCGCGAAATTACACAACATGGTAAATATTTTGAACACGGAAAATGGATTGAAACAGAGCCGTTATCTGTACATCAGCCACTAATCTATCCGAATATAGGTCCACGCGAATCCTATTTAATGTATCATGAAGAGTTGGAAAGTCTGACAAAAAATTTCCCAACGATCAAACGTGCCCGTTTCTGGATGACATTCGGACAGGAATATCTGACTCACTTACGTGTAATCCAAAATATCGGTATGTCTCGCATAGACCCCGTTATGTACAACGGACAAGAAATTGTTCCGATACAGTTCCTGAAAGCAGTACTTCCTAATCCGGGAGATTTAGGGGAAAATTATACTGGAGAAACATCTATCGGATGCCGTATCCGTGGCATTGATAAGGAAGGAAAAGATCGTACTTATTACGTGTATAATAACTGTAGCCATGAAGCAGCTTACAAGGAAACCGGAGCACAAGCTGTTAGCTACACCACAGGTGTTCCTGCTATGATTGGTGCGAAACTCTTCATGAAGGGACTTTGGAAAAAAGCAGGCGTCTGGAACGTTGAAGAATTCGATCCGGATCCATTCATGAAGGAACTAAACGAACAAGGCCTGCCTTGGCATGAGCAGTTCGATGTTAATATTGAATTATAATATCAAGCAAAAATAAAAAATATATGGCAATACAAATAGGAGATAAAGCTCCTGAGGTACTTGGGCTTGACCAAAACGGAAAAGAAATAAAATTAAGCGATTTCAAAGGGAAAAAGCTGGCACTTTATTTCTACCCGAAAGATAACACCAGTGGTTGTACAGCCGAAGCTTGTAGTCTACGTGACGGCTATGAAGAATTGAGAGCTGCCGGCTATGAAGTGATAGGTGTAAGCAAGGATAGTGCCAAGTCTCATCAGGGATTTATCGAAAAACAAAATTTACCTTTCAGCCTTATTGCTGACACTGACACTGCTTTGCAGCAAGAGTTCGGGGTATGGGCTGAAAAGAAAATGTACGGACGCTCATACATGGGAACTCTCCGTACGACCTTTATTATTAATGAAGAAGGCATTGTAACTCATATCATTAGTTCCAAAGAGGTAAAGACTAAAGACCATGCAAATCAAATCCTTAAACTATAACAACTAAGATAATGGCAAAAGAAGATAATTTATTTGAAGAAGGTAAGCAACCAGCTGCTGGAAAAGCTGCTGTAAACGCAGACAAACTGAAAGCGCTACGTGCTGCAATGGATAAAATCGAAAAAGATTTCGGCAAAGGGTCCATTATGAAATTAGGTGATGAAAATATTGAAAACATAGAAGTCATTCCTACCGGATCAATAGGACTGAATGCGGCATTAGGCGTAGGAGGTTACCCCAAAGGACGTATCATCGAAATATACGGTCCGGAATCTTCCGGTAAAACTACTTTGGCAATCCATGCGATTGCTGAAGCTCAGAAAATGGGAGGTATTGCTGCTTTTATCGATGCAGAACATGCTTTCGACCGCTTTTATGCAGAAAAGTTAGGTGTCGATGTGGAAAATCTCTGGATTTCACAACCGGATAATGGAGAGCAGGCTCTGGAAATTGCAGACCAGTTAATTCGTTCATCAGCTGTTGACATTGTAGTTATTGACTCTGTTGCAGCCCTGACACCAAAAGCTGAACTGGAAGGTGATATGGGTGATAGTAAAATGGGACTACAAGCTCGTTTGATGTCTCAGGCACTTCGTAAACTGACTGCAGCTATCAATAAAACAAATACCACTTGTATCTTTATCAATCAGTTGCGTGATAAGATCGGCGTTATGTTTGGTAACCCGGAAACAACAACTGGTGGTAATGCTCTGAAATTCTATGCTTCCGTACGTTTGGATATCCGTCGTATCGGACAACTAAAAGACGGAGATGAAGTTAAAGGAAATCAGGCTCGCGTTAAAGTTGTAAAAAACAAGGTTGCCCCTCCTTTCCGCAAAGCGGAATTTGATATCATGTTTGGCGTAGGGATTTCCCGCTCCGGAGAAATTATAGATTTAGGAACAGAACTGAATATCATTAAAAAAAGCGGTTCATGGTACAGCTATAACGATACAAAATTAGGCCAGGGACGCGATGCAGCAAAACAATGTGTTGCCGACAATCCTGAACTGGCAGAAGAATTATCTGCTTTGATTTTTGAAAAATTGAAATAATCGTATTCGTAAGCTCTCATATAAAACAGCGCGTAGCAAAGCAATAAAATAGCTTGTTTCGCGCTGTTTTTTCGTATTATACTTAATTTAGAAAACAGAAAGAGTACGAAGAAGTGAACGGACATAATCCCTTTGTAGATCATCAGGTTTTAATACTTGCTCATTCCATTGGAGCAAATCAATGTCTATAGGAATACTCCCTTGTACTTTACTCTCAGGAGTACGCCCAAGTGTACGTTCCACCTGTTTTAATATCTTATTTATTTCATCCGGATAGTTGGAAGTATATGCAATAGCAACCTGATTCAGGAACAAACCCGTTTTTATATCCCCTATAGGCTCTGTATAAACCGGCTCGGAAAAATAAATAGAAACAAAGTTGCTACGTAATAAATCGTCGGCTGCCGCAATATTTATTTCACTGTTACTATTGGCACCCAAACTCAAAATAATTTTATTCAATAAATCCAACTCCATCATTCCATTCTTTTTACTGCCACAAAACTAAAAAAAATACCGACTAGTAGGTATTGTCTGCCAAATCATTTCATAGTACCTTTGCATGAGATTTTAGTTAAAGATGAGACTATCAGAACTTCGTACAGGCGAAAAAGGGATTATAGTAAAGGTGATGGGACGCGGTGCTTTCCGTAAACGCATTATCGAAATGGGATTTATCAGAGGTAAAGAAGTGGATGTCATCCAGAATGCACCATTAAAGGACCCCATCCATTATCGCGTTATGGGTTATGATGTTTCCCTACGCCGAAACGATGCAGCAATGATCGAAGTTGTCAGTACTGTCGACTTAGAAAATGAAGTACTTCGACAAGAGCCGGAGAACCATACAGCCAATTCATATACAATATCTTCAGGAGAGAACCTTCAGGCAATGGCTCTTCGTAAAGGTAAAACAATAAATATAGCCTTAGTCGGGAATCCAAATTGCGGAAAAACATCTTTATTCAATTTCGCTTCCGGGGCACACGAACATGTAGGAAACTATAGTGGTGTCACTGTTGATGCAAAAGAAGGGACTTTCCACCAAAACGGATATACCTTTAAAATAGTAGACTTACCAGGAACTTATTCCCTGTCTGCCTACACTCCTGAAGAACTTTATGTCCGCAAACACCTGAATGAAGAACATCCTGATGTAGTAATCAATGTTGTAGATGCATCCAATCTGGAACGAAATCTGTATTTGACATGCCAATTAATCGATATGGATGTCCGTATGGTTATCGCCCTCAACATGTATGATGAACTACAAGAACACGGTGACAAATTCGACCACGAATCCTTATCCCGTATGATTGGAACTCCAATTGTTCCGACTATCAGTAAAACAGGGTTTGGTATTGAAGATTTATTCAACCGGGTAATCAAAGTATACGAAGAAGAAGATCCTGTACTCCGCCATATTCATATTAATTACGGTGAAGTGCTGGAAAAAGCGATATACAACGTAAGGCATGAATTAAAGCAAAACGGAAATGTCGGAAAGAGTTTGTCAAAGCGCTATCTTGCCATTAAGTTACTGGAAGGTGACCCTAAAATAGATGCTTTTGTAAAAGCTTTACCTGATTCGGATTCTGTTATCCTCGAACGGGATCATGCAGCCAGCGAAATAGAGAAACTGCTGAACGAAGATTGTGAAACAGCTTTTACCGATGCTCGCTACGGTTTCATATCCGGAGCTTTGCGGGAGACCTTTGAGCAAAATAAAATAAAGGAAGCTACCAGCACACAAATTATCGACCTGTTTGTCACTCATAAGGTATTAGGTTTCCCCATCTTCATCCTGTTCATGTGGATTATGTTTGAAGCCACTTTCCGTTTAGGAGAATATCCGAAAGAGTGGATAGAATCGCTGGTTGGCGTAATCGGAGATTTTGTTCGTAACCATATGAATGAGGGACCGCTCAAAGACCTTTTGGTTGATGGTATTATTGGGGGAGTAGGAGGCGTTATCGTATTCTTACCGAACATCCTTATACTTTATCTGTTCATTTCATTTATGGAAGATTCAGGATACATGGCACGTGCTGCATTTATCATGGATAAAATCATGCATAAAATGGGATTACATGGAAAATCATTTATCCCATTGGTAATGGGATTCGGTTGTAATGTCCCGGCTATTATGGCATCCCGTACCATTGAAAGCCGCAATAGCCGGATGATAACCATGCTTGTCAACCCATTAATGAGTTGCAGTGCCCGCCTGCCGGTATACGTATTACTTGTCGGAGCGTTTTTTCCCCATAATGCAAGTGTTATTTTACTCTCATTATATGTAACCGGTATTCTACTGGCAGTAATAATGGCACGTATATTCAAACGTACCTTATTTAAGGAAGAAGAAGTGCCTTTTGTTATGGAATTACCCCCATACCGAATGCCTACCGGTAAATCCATCCTCATTCACATGTGGGAAAAAGCACGCCAATACTTGCATAAAATGGGAGGAGTCATACTGATTGCTTCTATTATAATATGGTTTCTCGGCTATTTTCCACGTCACACTGAAAAAGGAGACATTTATGACAAGCAAATAGCAGAAATAGAACAATCAGAAACCAATTCGGAAACAAAAACCGAAACATTAACAGAATTACAACATCTGAAAAAAATAGAACATCAGCAAAATTCTTATATCGGGCGCATCGGTCAAACGGTTCAGCCTGTATTGGCCCCATTAGGATTCGACTGGAAAATGAGTGTCAGCCTGCTAACAGGAATGGCAGCTAAAGAAGTAGTTGTCAGCACTCTTAGTGTACTATATACAGGAGAGGCAGACGACAGCCAAGCCCTGTCCGAACGACTGAAGCAGGACAAAAATGCAGAAGGACAACTGGTATTCACACCTCTTATTGCGCTTAGCCTGATGCTGTTTGTTCTAATTTATTTCCCATGTATTGCTACCATATCTGCAATCGTACATGAAGCTGGTTCCTGGAAATGGGGAATATTTGTCATAGTTTATACATGTGTTCTTGCTTGGATTGTTTCATTTATTGTATTCCAGACTGGAAGTTTACTAATTAACTTGTTTAACGGATAACAATTATGTGGCAGGATATAGCAATCATCATTATCGGTATTTTTGTCGTTGTCAACATCGGCTTTAAAATATACAAATTTCTGACACGCCCCACAACTAAAAACAATCCTTGTTGCGGTTGCCGGGGATGTAACCTAAAGAAAGAAATAAATGCCAATAAATCAGCTAAAAACAAAAACTTAACCAAATCTTCCACCCCGCCATCTAAAGATAGACCATGCTGTAAATAACTATCGTTGACAACTTCTGCCGTATTGTCATGATTTATGACAAGAGAACTTTTCCAATCCTTCCGTTGTTACTTTGGCATATGATTTGTACAACAATTTGTGCAACTCGATTAGAGTAGCAATTATAAAGGAAATAATAACAATTAAAATATTTATCAATTATGGGAAAGATTATAGGTATTGACTTAGGAACAACGAACTCCTGCGTTGCAGTATTGGAAGGTAACGAACCTGTTGTTATTGCAAACAGCGAAGGTAAAAGAACTACTCCATCTGTTGTCGCATTTGTTGAAGGTGGCGAACGTAAGGTTGGTGATCCGGCAAAACGCCAGGCTATTACAAACCCTGAAAAGACAATATTCTCTATTAAACGTTTCATGGGTGAAACTTACGACCAGGTCCAAAAAGAAATATCCCGTGTACCTTATAAGGTAGTACGTGGTGACAATAATACTCCACGCGTAGATATCGATGGTCGTTTATATACTCCACAGGAAATATCAGCAATGGTTCTTCAGAAAATGAAGAAAACTGCAGAAGATTATCTGGGACAAGAGGTAACAGATGCTGTTATCACTGTTCCTGCTTACTTTAGCGATGCACAACGTCAAGCGACTAAAGAAGCTGGCGAAATTGCAGGATTGAATGTTCGCCGTATTGTAAACGAACCGACTGCCGCTTCTTTAGCTTACGGTTTGGATAAGAGCAATAAAGATATGAAAATTGCTGTATTTGACTTGGGTGGCGGTACATTTGATATCTCTATCCTGGAATTAGGAGATGGTGTATTCGAAGTAAAATCCACAAATGGTGACACTCACCTAGGTGGTGATGACTTCGACCACGTAATCATCGACTGGCTAGCTGAAGAATTCCAGCGCGAAGAAGGTGTTGACTTACGTAAAGATCCGATGGCTTTGCAACGTTTGAAAGAAGCTGCAGAAAAAGCAAAAATCGAATTGTCAAGCACAACAAGCACAGAAATCAATTTACCGTATATCATGCCGGTAAACGGTGTGCCTAAACACCTTGTAAAGACATTGACTCGTGCTCGATTCGAACAGTTGGCAGACAGCTTGATTCAAGCTTGTATCGAACCATGCCGTCAAGCACTGAAAGATGCCAACATGAGCACCTCGGACATTGACGAAGTAATCCTGGTTGGTGGTTCAACACGTATTCCTGCAATACAGGCAATCGTTGAAAAATTCTTTGGTAAAGCTCCGTCAAAAGGTGTTAACCCGGATGAAGTTGTTGCTGTTGGTGCAGCAATCCAAGGTGGTGTATTGACAGGTGAAGTGAAAGATGTATTATTGCTGGATGTTACTCCGCTGTCATTAGGTATCGAAACAATGGGTGGTGTGATGACTAAATTAATCGAGTCTAACACAACTATTCCGACTAAGAAATCTGAAGTATTCACAACTGCTGTTGACAACCAGCCATCTGTAGAAATCCATATCTTACAGGGAGAACGTTCTTTAGCTAAGGACAATAAATCAATCGGTCGCTTCCACCTCGATGGAATTCCTGCTGCACAACGTGGTATACCTCAAATTGAAGTAACTTTCGATATTGATGCAAATGGTATTCTGAATGTTTCTGCAAAAGATAAAGGAACCGGTAAAGTACAGAGTATCCGTATCGAAGCTTCCAGCGGTTTGAGCGATGACGAAGTTAAACGTATGAAAGAAGAAGCTGCTGCCAATGCTGAAGCAGACAAAAAAGAAAAAGAACGTATCGACAAGCTGAACCAGGCTGACAGTATGATTTTCCAAACTGAAAAACAGTTGAAAGACCTGGGAGACAAACTTCCGGCTGATAAGAAAGCTCCTATCGAAGCAGCTTTGAATAAGCTGAAAGAAGCTCATAAAGCTCAGGATATCGCAGGTGTCGATGCTGCTATGGCAGAACTAAATAGTGTATTCCAGGCTGCAAGTCAGGAAATGTATAATGCTCAGAATGCACAGGGTGGTGCACAACCAGGACCGGACTTCGGCGGACAGCAAACTGGAGGTAACGCCGGAAACAATAAACAAGACGGTGGTGTAACAGATGTAGATTTTGAGGAAGTAAAATAACATAGACTTCTCCCACATAAGATAAAAAAGCGATTGCCGGATTAAATCCAACAATCGCTTTTTTTATGCCATAGACAAAGAATAACATCAACCCCCACCTGAAATACGGACTTAAAGGTTTACGGCATTATTCCTTTACTATTACTACATATCTCCCAAAACAAAAAGATCTGCATCTTTCCAGACCGGAAATTTTTGACGGAAACTTTCAAGGTCACTTTTAGACAGTATACATGTACGAGTTGCCGCATCGCGTTTGCCTACATCAGCCAATTTCTTCCCTTTGGGAGAAATTACCATCGAGTCACCACTATAGAGAAAACCTTTTCCGTCTATCCCAACACGGTTTACACCACATACATAAGCTACATTCTCTATAGCTCGGGCTTGCAATAAGGATATCCAGGCAACTCTACGTGCTTCCGGCCAGTTGGCAACGTAAATCAATACATCATATTCATTGCCAACATTCCTACTCCACACCGGAAAACGAAGATCATAACAGACTTGCAGGCAAATGTTCCAGCCTTTATACCTAATAACAGTCCGTTTATTCCCGGGAGTAAAATGTTTATCCTCACCAGCCATCCGGAATAAATGCCGCTTATCATAAAAGGACGACTCCCCTTCGGGAGTTATAAAAAAGGCACGGTTAAAATACTTTCCTTCTTCTTTTGCTATAAAACTACCAACTACTGCCAGTTTATATTTTAAAGCCCATCCTTCCAAAGTTGCAACAGTTACACCATTTGCCGCATCTGCATTTTTTTCCACCTGCATAGAAAAACCCGTAGTGAACGTCTCAGGCAAAACAGCAACATCGGTCTTCCCGCCGACACGGCAAAGCAAGCTCTCATAATGTTCAAGATTTTTATTCAGATCTTCCCAAGCAATATGGGACTGGAGCATGCTGATACGCAAATTCTCTGTCATAAGATTTAAATTTGGACGAAATTTTCCGGGTGGCAAGCCGTTACATCTCTATATTTTTCACGAATTGCATGAATATCCTTTTCTGCATCACCCGTAGGATAAAATACACCTTTGAAACCGGCTTCCTTCTTCTTATAATCAAAATAAGCCATTAAGATAGGGACATTTGCCTTCTGAGCAATATAATAAAAACCTTTCTTCCATTCATCCACCCGCTTACGAGTCCCTTCTGGTGTCACTGCCAATTGAAACTCATTCCGGGTATTAAATTGTTCTACCATCTGGTCTGTAACAGAAGTCCGCTTATGGCGGTCTACCGGAACCCCTCCCAGCCAATTAAACAATAAATTAAATGGAAAGAAAAACCACTCTTTCTTAATCAAGAAACTGGCATTACGCCCTATGGAAGTATAAAAAAGTTTCCCGACAATAAAATCCCAATTACTGGTGTGCGGAGCAACACATATAACACATTTAGGCACATCTTCGATTAATGGACCGAGTTTCCAGCCAACCAATCGAAGAAGTGCCTTACAAATAGCTTTCTTCATTCTTTATTTTTCTTTACTTAGCTCTCCTATTTCCGCTCCGATAGCGTTTACTTCTTCCTGCAAATCAGCACGAAGCTTACGATAATAATCTTTTACCAACTTCTTATTGTCTTTTCCGTCAGTATGGTTTGCACGCGAAATAAAATTATCCTGCATATCCAAAATCCGGGACAACAGTACATCTGCTTTTTCCAGATCTACACCTGGAATATACAGCTTACAAACCAATACTTCCAAGAATAAATCTCCGGCTACACAACCGATATCTTTCTTCAAAATTCTTCTCTTTGCCATAGTTGATTAATTTAAAATATCTACAAATCTACGTATTTCATTTATTAAATAACATCTACAGTTGGAAAAAAAGATAAAAAAGACGTATCTTTGCGCCCTGAATCATCTGATTATAAACAAAATCGTTTATGAATAACGTAATATCAACGCCAGAATATCTTTTTGAAAGCAGTTGGGAAGTGTGTAACAAAGTTGGGGGCATTTATACGGTCCTTTCAACCAAAGCTCATACATTACAACAACACTTTAAAGATAAATTAATCTTTATAGGACCGGATGTATGGAATAACTCTCTTCCCGCTGATTTTATCGAAGACGATGTTCTGTTCGCAGAGTGGAAAGCTTATGCAAAAACCACAGACAGTTTAAAGATAAAAGTAGGCCGATGGAATGTACCGGGAACACCTCCTGTTGTACTCGTGGATTTTAAACCGTTTTTTAAAGAAAGAGATGCTTTCTTTTATTCTATATGGGAAAATTTCCAGGTAGACTCCATACACGCATACGGAGATTACGACGAGTCTTGTATTTTTGCCTATGCGGTAGGAAAAGTGATCGAAAGTTTTTACTATTATCATAAACTGGAAAATAAAAAAGTAGCAGCCCTATTCAACGAATGGATGCTGGGTATGGGTGCTTTATATATCCGGAAACAAATACCGGCGATTGCAACCCTGTTTACCACCCACGCAACTTCTATCGGACGCTCCATTGCTGGAAACAATAAAGCTTTATATGCCTACATGAACGGCTATAACGGCGACCAGATGGCACACGAGTTGAACATGGAAGCCAAACATTCTCTGGAAAAGAAAGCAGCATATTACGTGGACTGTTTTACTACTGTAAGTGATATCACAGCACGTGAATGCCAGCAATTGCTGGATAAGGCTCCCGACATTGTCACTCCAAACGGTTTTGAACGTAATTTTGTACCCAATAAAAAAGAATATCCGGCCAAACGTACCGAAGCACGCCGTGCATTACTCAATATGGCAGAGAAACTATTAGGATGCTCGATCTCACCTGATGCATTTCTCGTATCAACCAGTGGACGTTATGAGTACAGGAATAAAGGTATAGATGTCTTCATCGAAGCCATGAACCGGATACGTACTTCCGGAAAGCTGCAACGGGAAGTGGTGGCTTTCATTATGGTCCCAGCTTGGGTTCGCGATGCCCGGAGTGACCTCAAAGAAGCCATAAAAGAAAATTACCGGACTACATCCCCCATGCAAATGCCATTCATAACACATTGGCTGAACATGATGGAACAGGACAAAGTACTGAATCATATCTCACACGTAGGCTTTACCAATTCAGCCTCCGATAAGCTTAAAATCATATTTGTTCCCTGTTACCTGGATGGACACGATGGCATTCTGAATAAGCCCTATTATGACATATTAATCGGTATGGATGCAACAGTTTATCCTTCCTACTATGAACCGTGGGGATATACTCCCTTGGAAAGTATTGCATTTGGCATACCTACCATTACGACGGACTTAGCAGGCTTCGGCCTTTGGGCAAAGAAAAGCGTATCCGGGAATAACATAAGCGAAGGCGTTACTGTTATCAACCGTAACGATTTTAATTATTTCGAAGTAGCAGATGCCATCACCGACTCTATTCTGACCCTCGTAGGCAAAGATGAAAAGGAAATAGATAATATCCGTACAAGGAGTTTCGAGCTGGCAAGCAAAGCCGAATGGAGCAAATTCATTGTTTATTATGAAGAAGCTTTCAATATGGCATTGGCAAAATCAAAAGAAAGAAATAATTAAAATACTCTCATAATTAGCGAGATAATACTATCTTTGCACCACTTTTAGACAAAAAGAGAACTAAGTTTTTATATTTATTGAAACATTTTAAACTTCACGATAATGAAAATTAAAGCGAATAACGCAAACAGCCCGATTTGGAAGGATGTTTATTCTCACTCCATGCTTCCTGAACCTCTACGCCCTCTTTACGAGATGGCAACTAACCTTTGGTGGGTATGGAATCATGAAGGTGCTAAATTGTTCGGTAAGATTGATGCAGAACTTTGGGTATCAACACAGGGAAACCCTGTGCTTCTGTTACAAAGTCTGTCTTACAAACGTATTGAAGAAATTATGGCTGACGACGTATTAATGTCTGAAATCAAAGCCGTTTATTCAATCTTCAGAGATTACGTTGATGCAAAACCGGATAAAACTAAACCGTCTGTAGCTTATTTCAGTATGGAATATGGTTTAACCAACATTCTGAAAATCTATTCTGGAGGTTTAGGTGTATTAGCAGGGGATTATTTGAAAGAAGCCAGCGATAGCAACATTGACCTGACAGCTGTCGGTTTCTTATATCGTTACGGTTATTTCACTCAGTCTTTGTCTATGGATGGACAACAGATTGCCAACTACGAAGCGCAGAATTTCAATGCACTGCCTCTTACACAGGTTTTACAGTCAAATGGCGAGCCGATGGTTTTGGAAGTACCTTATCCCGGACGTATCGTTTACGCTCATATCTGGAAAGTAAGTGTAGGACGTGTTCCTTTATATTTAATGGATACGGACATTCCTCAGAACAGTGAATGGGACCGTTCCATTACACACCAATTATATGGTGGCGACTGGGAAAACCGTATGAAACAGGAATACCTGTTAGGTATCGGTGGTATCCTGATGTTAAATAAATTAGGCATCAAAAAACAAATCTATCACTGTAACGAAGGACATGCAGCCCTTATCAACGCACAGCGTTTGGTTGATTATATCCAAAACGACGGTCTGGCATTCAACCAGGCATTGGAAGTTGTTCGTGCTTCTGCCCTTTACACAGTTCACACTCCGGTTCCTGCCGGACACGACTATTTTGATGAAGGTCTGTTCGGTCGCTACATGGGAGAATTCCCAGGCAAGTTAGGAATCAGCTGGCAGGAATTCATTGATATGGGACGTGAAAACCCCGGTTCAAACGAGAAATTCTCCATGAGCGTATTTGCTTTGAATACGTGTCAAGAAGCAAACGGCGTAAGCTGGCTGCACGGAAAAGTATCACAACACATGTTTGCTCCGGTTTGGAAGGGTTATTTCCCCAGCGAATTACATGTAGGTTATGTAACTAACGGTGTACATATGCCAACTTGGGCATCCACCGAATGGAAACGTTTCTTTGCCGAACGTCTTGACAAGAAGTTCTTCAAAGACCAGTCTAACAAAAAATACTGGGAAGCTATACAAAATATAGCCGACGATGATATTTGGGCTATCCGCAGAACATTGAAAGACAAGCTCATTTCATATATCAAGAGTGAGTACAAGGCGAATTGGTTGAAAAACCAAGGTGATCCTGCCAAAGTTGTATCCGTTCTCGACAAGATCAATCCGAATGCATTAATGATCGGTTTCGGACGTCGTTTTGCAACATATAAACGTGCTCACTTATTATTTACAGACCTGGAACGTCTGGCTAAGATTGTAAACAACGAACAATATCCAATCCAGTTTGTATTTACTGGTAAAGCTCACCCGGCAGACGGTGGCGGACAGGGATTGATTAAACACATTGTTGAAATTTCACGCCGTCCGGAATTCTTAGGTAAGATTATCTTCCTTGAAAACTACGATATGCGTTTGGCACGTCACCTGATTGCAGGCGTCGATGTTTGGTTAAATACTCCGACACGTCCATTGGAAGCTTCCGGAACATCCGGCGAAAAAGCAGAAATGAACGGTGTATTGAACTTCTCCGTATTAGACGGATGGTGGTATGAAGGTTACAAAGAAGGAGCTGGTTGGGCTTTGACCGACAAGCGTACTTATGAGAACCAGCAATATCAGGACCAGTTGGATGCCGCTACTATCTACCATACATTGGAAACAGAAATTATTCCGTTGTATTATGCAAAGAACAGTAAAGGATATTCTCCTGAATGGGTTCAATACATCAAGAACTCAATGTCTCAGATTGCACCGGATTATACAATGAAACGTATGTTGGACGACTATGTTAGCCGTTTCTACAATAAGTTGGCAACCCGTTCTGCACATTTATCGGAAAACGGCTTTGCAATAGCTAAAGAAATTGCTACATGGAAAGAAGAAGTTGCAGAACATTGGGATAGCTTCCAGGTTGAATCATTCACCAGCAATATGGACTTCAATGCAGACGGGCCGGTTGTAGGACAGGATTACAAGTTCAATTTAGTGATCGACCGTCACGAACTACAAGGTATGTTAGGCGTGGAAATGGTTGTAACTAAAGAAAACGAAAAACATCAGTTGGAAATACTATCTGTAGAACCGTTCAAGCTGAAAAAAGAAGAAGGTTCTAAATTATTCTTTGAACTTACAACAACACCAAGTGAAGCTGGTATCCACAAAGTAGGTTTCCGCGTTTATCCTGTAAATAAAGAATTGCCTCATCGTATGGACTTCGCGTATGTTCGTTGGATTCAGAATTAATTACATCACTTCTAAATAATTAAAAAAGAGACAGTTTCATCACGAGACTGTCTTTTTTTGTTACTTACGACCAATACAAGCTCACAACTTCTCCTGTTTATCACCAGAAGCCTACCCAACTGTCACCAGATTTGCAGTTGCGTTGGTTTATCCCCGTCACTTTCTCAGTCTCCGGCAGCCGGATTGGGACGGCAGCCGCTTGCTTGTCGGTATCTCATTTTATTTTTTTAGCATCTCAATCCATAATTACGAATTAAGCACAAGCTAAATATAATATGATAGCAAATCTCATATAATTCAATAAAAAAGCCGCCCGGGATAAACTATCCCAAGCGGCTACTGATATAAGTTGATCTATAGACTAAAAGATCAGGATATCAAATCCTTAAAAAGCATAAGACAAACCGATGGACGGCATCAGAGCATATACATTATAATGTCCTCCGAAAGTACGGTCCATCTTCGTAAAGATATCTTTATCCGTATAAGAGCCATCACGACCAAAACCGGTTACATAAGAGAATGCAAAATCTACAGACAGATTATTTACCGGACGGAAACTCAAACCGGCTGTAATACCTAATTTATCCATACTCGGTGTTTCCGGATTCAAGAATGTTGATTTTACCGGAGACTCATCATAATAAGCACCGAAACGAACATCAAAACGTTTTGTAGCAGCAAACTGTGCACCTACACGGTAAATGCGGCTATTATGATAGTTCTTTTCAGCTTTGATATTATATTGGGACAAGCTCGACGGAGAGAACTCTACATCCAATGATTTATAAGCACCCCAACCTACAAACTGAACTTCACCGGATACAGTCCAACGGTTTGTCGGTTTATAAGTTACACCTACATTCCAGTTATCAGGTAAAGGCAGTTCAGCAGAGAATGTTCCTTTTTCCAACGGCGGAACCTGCAACTGGTCGGCTGGTATAGGAGATTTAATGCCCATTGCTTCCATTTTCCCAATCAAACCACGTACCTGTCCCAAAATATTATTCAAATCATCCTGGTTAGCATACGATAAGCCGATATTACCTTCTTTTACACGAGCTGTTACTTTCGAGCGATAAGAAACACCAACCGTCCATTTTTCATTAATATCGAACATCGCACCCACATTAAATCCTAAACGAACGCCGGCATCACCATTCAACTGGACTGAAGCTGCCGATGCGTCATCATATTTAGCCATTTGCTGCTGTATCGGGCCTACCATTCCGGAAATAACAGGTGCCAACTCAGGATGAGCAGCAACAATCTGTTTTACCATTGCACCGGCCATATTAGTCATGGCACCCGGTCCCATCAAAGCACGATCCAGAGAGATATTACCGAATTCCATCATCAAACCGGCACCGATACTCAGACGATCCATAATCTTCCAGGATACTGTAGGCTGAATATTAAATGCTTTTAAAGAAATACTTTGAACCAAATGAGCTCCTTTCCAATCCTCTCCCCAGTTAATAGAACTTCCATAAGGAGTATTCAAACTGATACCGGCAGCCAGATTATCATAAATTTTGAAACCTGCATATACATATAAAGGAGTACTGGCTTTATTATCTGTTTTTGCAGTATAGTCACCATTTGTAAACTTTGCATTTGCAAACACACCTGTTATACCAGCCGACAAATCTACATTCTTATCCATAAATACTAATCCGGCCGGATTGAAATGCATACTCTCCGCTCCCAACTTCATGGCAGCCCCGACATGTCCCATACCAGCTTGTTTCGTACTTTGTGCATTTACCTGATAACCTTCTGCCGCTGCATAAGTCATAGGTAACATAGATAAACACGCTAATGCGATAACTTTTTTCATAAAAATTTAATTAGTTAATACTTATTCTCTTACGCCTTCCCAAGACGCAAAAACGTGGGCAAAGATAAGATACTTTTCTTTAATATTGCACAATTATCACACAAATGTGCAGCACACATACAGTAATATTGTGCAATTAATATAAAGTCAGCTCCATTCATTCAAGCCTCACCCTAAAAAATTATTGAAGAGAAATCCGTATATTTGCATCGAAAAGGAATATTTTCTTTTCCGTGTGCTTGCTAAACCACGTATTAAAAACAAGAATATATATGAAACATCAAGAAGCCGCTTTGGTTTGCTTCTCCGGTGGACAAGATTCCACGACCTGCCTGTTTTGGGCGAAGAAGCATTTTAAACATGTTGAAGCCGTTTGTTTTACTTACGGACAAAAGCATTCTCTCGAAATAGAAGTTGCACAAAAAATCGCTACAGATGCCAACGTTCCGTTCCATCTTCTGGACGTATCCCTGATTAGTCAGTTAGATCCGAATTGCTCACTTACAAATAATGCAATTGAGATGGATCAGGAAAAACCGGAAGATAGTTATCCAAATACATTCGTTCCCGGCAGGAATATGGTATTCCTTACCTTTGCCGCTATCATGGCACGGAGTAAAGGAATCTTCAACTTGGTAACAGGTGTATCAGAAGCCGATTTCAGCGGATACCCGGATTGCCGTGATACTTTCGTCCGTTCGCTGAATGTCACATTAAACCTGGCCATGGACGAACAATTCGTAATCCATACCCCATTAATGGATCGAGACAAAAGTGAAGTATGGCAATTATCCGACGAATTAGGTGTATTCGATCTTGTACGTACGCAAACATTAACCTGCTATAACGGCATTCTGGCAGAAGGCTGCGGACATTGCCCTGCTTGCAAACTTCGCAGGGAAGGATTAGAAAAATATTTGAAACAATTGACAGTTGACAAGTGACAGTTGACAGCTTTAAGAGATAAAATAAATAGATTAATAAAATAGACAGACCATTGTCAACTAAAAAATATGGATACAAGAAAAGACGAAAACGAATTGCATTTATTAGGCAGTTCCACTGTATACAAGCAAGATTATGCACCGGAAGTTTTGGAAGCGTTTACTAACAAACACCCGGAAAACGATTACTGGGTACGCTTTAATTGTCCGGAATTTACCAGTCTTTGTCCCATTACAGGTCAACCGGATTTTGCTACAATCCACATCGATTACATCCCGGATATTAAAATGGTTGAAAGCAAAAGCCTCAAACTCTATCTGTTCAGTTTCCGAAGTCACGGAGCTTTCCATGAAGATTGTATCAATATCATCATGAAAGACCTGATTGCTCTAATGAATCCCAAATACATAGAGGTAACCGGAATCTTTACCCCTCGTGGCGGTATCAGTATCTATCCGTATTGTAACTATGGCCGCCCGGGTACAAAATACGAGCAACTGGCAGAACAAAGACTTTTTACGCATAAAGACATGTAATTAAAAGGCAGAGTTAACTTTTTAGTCTCTGCCTTAAAAAAACAACATCCTGTTACCAACATCTCTGTTTTTTTGTACATTTGCAATCAGAATTTATAAATCTAATAAAATTTAGGCCATGAAGAAAAAAAATCTTACAATGAAGACTGCATTGGCAGTTTTGGCTTGTACGGCATGTGCCGGTACCTTATCCGCGCAAAAACAGTATCCCCAACCCGAAAAAATGACACCCGGTATGTCTGAATACTGGACGCCTCAACCAAAGATTGTTACTCCCGGGGATATTAAAACAAATTCGGCACCATCTGATGCAATCGTACTTTTCGATGGTAAAGATTTATCAGCCTGGGAAAGTGTAAACGGAGGACCGGCTAAATGGAACGTACATAATGGAGTATTTACCGTTGATAAAAAAACGGGTGATATCCAAACCAAACAAAAATTCAACAACTACCAGTTGCACATTGAATGGTGTGTTCCTGAAAAAATTTCAGGGACCAGCCAAGCGCGTGGAAACAGTGGAGTTTTTATGCAAGGGAAATATGAAATCCAGATATTGGATTGCTATAATAACGAAACATACGTAAACGGTCAGACGGGTAGTGTATATAAACAAACCCCTCCATTGGCCAACGCTATGCGTAAACCGGGTGAATGGAACGTATACGATATTATCTATAGCGCTCCTATCTTTAAGGAAGACGGTACTTACCGCGTCCCCCCCCGTGTAACGGTTATACAAAATGGTATTGTACTGCAAAACAATACAACGATTTTAGGTACAACTGAATATATCGGTTTCCCAAAAATAGAAAAACATGATGCAGGTCCTATCATCTTGCAGTCGCATGGAGATCCAAGCGAACCGATTAGTTTTCGTAACATCTGGTTAAGAGAACTCTAATAAATAATACATAAATAAAAATGCGAATAACGCGGAATAGAATCATCCGTATTATTCGCATTTCTTATTTCTATCAATGATATAAATCCGAGATATCAGTCTAATGACAAATTAAACTCTTCTTTTAATTTTCCCAATACAGGATTAATCTCTAACAGATGTTCATATTTTTCGGTCGAAGTATAAGCCAAATGCTTTTCATTCGACTCGATGATACGAACTCTCATCTGGATACGGGTATTTTTCAATTGAGTACGCAAATAACCTAAAATATCAATACAACCATTTGTCAATTCATCCTGTTGCCCCGGATTATGGACGCCAACTTCAAACATAAAGTTCTCTTGCAACGTAGGCTTACAATTTATCATTGTATTTTTAAGATAGACCTTCTTATCGATTGAAGAAGCATAAGCCTCCCAACAACGGAGCAAATCATCCTGAGAAAAAGGAGAAACGACATCCTGTGTTACTGTTGCCGTCTGTGTAGTGGCCTGAACTTCCGGGCGTTTCGCTCCTATATCTTTAATTGACGTTCCAAACTGCGGCGGACGTGCCGGACGTTTTATGCGTGCTTCCGGAGGAGACCCCTGCGGAACCAAATTATGAACCGTAGATGCTCCTCCATTCATTGATTGCTGAGGTGGAGCCGGAGCCGTATGTTGGAAAGAAGAGACCGGTTGCTGTAAAGGTGGTGCAGACTGAAAAGTTGTAGCCTGCGTTGCACCTGCGGACTGAGGTACTTGATTTGCTTGTCCTCCTGAAGAGAGAGGCTCAATCAGTCCTTTTTTTTTATCCTCCATCGCTTGTCCGGACATACTTAACTGACAAAGCTGTATGAGTGTCAACTCTAATAACAAACGTTTATTTCGGCTGGCACGATAATTCAAGTCACAACTATTTGCCAATTCTATTGCTTTAAACAGCAATTGTTCCGAACAACGTTTTGCCATTTCTTTATAACGCTCGCGTATAGATGCCCCAACCTCAAATAAAACAAGGGTCGATTCATCTCTGCAAACTAATAAATCACGGAAATGGGAAGCCAATCCGGTAATAATATTTTGTCCGTCAAAGCCTTTACTCAATATTTCATTTAAAATAAGCAAAGCACTCCTGACATTCCCGGATAACATAGCATCCGTCAAACGGAAATAATATTCGTAATCGAGTACATTCAGATTATCGATTACAGCCTGATAGGTAATGTTCCCATTGGTAAAACTTACTACCTGGTCTAAAATCGACAGGGCATCACGCATACCGCCATCCGCTTTCTGAGCTATTACATTCAAAGCTTCCGGCTCAGCCGTCACCTCTTCGGATGAAGATACATATTGCAAATGTTCTACCATATCCGCTATCGAGATACGGGAGAAATCATAAATCTGGCAACGGGACAGAATAGTAGGCAATACTTTATGCTTCTCTGTCGTAGCCAGAATAAAAAGTGCATGATGAGGAGGCTCTTCCAATGTTTTCAAAAAAGCGTTGAAAGCTGCAGAACTCAGCATATGCACCTCATCTATTATGAATACCTTATATTTTCCGATTGGAGGCGGGATACGGACCTGGTCTATCAAAGCACGTATATCTTCCACCGAGTTATTGGAAGCAGCATCCAGTTCATGGATATTATATGAACGTTGCTCATTAAAAGCTTTACAGGACTCACATTCGTTGCAAGCTTCCCCGTCAGTTGTCGGATTAAGGCAGTTAATTGTCTTTGCAAAGATGCGGGCACAAGAAGTCTTTCCTACTCCACGGGGACCGCAGAACAGGTATGCATGAGCCAGCTTGTTGTTTTGTATTGCATTTTTCAGTGTAGTTGTCAAGGACTTCTGCCCTACCACACTACGAAAAGTAGAAGGACGGTATTTCCTTGCTGAAACAATATAATTATCCATTCTCTGCTTTTTTATTGACAATACAAAGATATACAAAATAATTCATTTACCTTTGCAAAAATGATGTTACGATGTCACGCATAAAAGAGTTTTACAACAAGTATTTATCCAGGATTAACGCCTATTGGCTGGTAACCATTGGTTTTCTTGCGCTTACTTTTACCGTGGGCGACAGTAATCTGTACAAGCGTTACACATACGACGAAAAAATCCGTAGCCTGGAAAAGGAAATCAAACATTACCAGAAAGAAATCGAAATAAACAGCAAGAAATTAAATGACCTTCACACAGACAAAGAAGGCCTTGAACGCTTTGCCCGCGAAGAATACTACATGAAGAAACCGAATGAAGACGTATATATCATCAAGAAATAAATAAATGAACGAAAAAATAAAAGCGACTATTTTTAATATTTCCGCAATTCTCGTACTGGCAGGTGCCATTCTAAACCTGAAGTTTCAAACTGTAGCTCCCTACCTGTTTGCCGTAGGTACTGCTGGTATTGCTATTTACTACTTAACGATTCCAACCAAAGACATGGATTTCCGGACGAAACGCTTACATCGTTCTAATATTATGGCAGGTTTTCTTGGATTAGTAGCATCTGCACTTATGTTCAGTCAAAGAAAAGAATGGATTATCTGCCTGACCATCTCTGCTATTTTACAACTTTACACAGCATTTGTTTCTCCAAAGAAATAAAATCCACAAAACAACAGGTTCTTTTTTAAATTCGACGCCTATTTTTGAGGATTTCAAACCGACGAAAAATACTTTCGACCGTTGTTGTTTTTTCTTTTGACAATTATAATTAATAAGTTCCATATAAGTGTTTCTTTCTTTTGATAGATGTCAAAAGAAAAAATCGACGCGTACTTTTCAGTGAAAGTACGCGTCGATTTTTTAAAAGTACGTAATCAAATTACAGTATAGAGGGCAACCTTATATATAGCAACCATCGCATAAAAAAACCGGTACCCTTCTGACAGGATACCGGTTCTATATAATAATAAATTGTTTACTTATCCTTATTTAGAAGAAGATGAATAGTTCTTATTCAGAATCTCCAACAACTCAGCGGTAATATCATAAGCCGGGTTAGCCAGCAGGATATTGTCACCCATTGTGTTACTAAAGATAAACTGATAACCTTTATCTTTATTATAAACAGTCAACTGAGCTACAATTGTATCACGAAGTTGTTCATTCAACTTCAACTGTTCTGCAGCTAATTCCTGTTCCTGCTTAGCAGCGCTCTCCTGAAGTTCCTGCTGCTTGTTCATCAGACGCTGATTCTCTTCTTCAGCTCTTGCACGAGTCAAAAATGCGTTATTTTCAAGTTTTCGCTGGAAATCTGCAGCTTCTGCACGCAAAGTTTTCATCTTCTGATTAATATTTGCACGATAATCTTCCTGTTTCTTTACAATCCGTTCGTTCAGGTCTTTTGCATAATTGTAATTCTGTAACAAAGAATCTACATTGACATAAGCGATCGGAAGCAAACTAGTTGAATCACCATTTGCAGCAAATGCCGGAGCGACAGAAGCTTCCTTTTTTGTGGAAAACTGCATAACAAACAAGATCACGACAGCGACTGCCAGCACACCATTAATAACGTAGTTAATGTTCTTCATAAAGTGTAAATTAAATCTCTTTTTATTTTTTATTTTTCTATTTCATTCAGTTTATCATATAGATTTTTCTGCCTGCTATCCAACTTGTCCTGGGTTTTAGCACAATAAATACCTTTCTTACCCAGCGCTTTGTTACCTTCTATATGTGTATTAGGAAACCTCCCTCCCTTTTTAAACAAAACTTTTACAGACAGTAACACAACGCAAATAACAAGAATTATAGCTGTAATCAATAACGTTGTAAGCATTTTTTCTATATTTGTGAACGCAAATATAAGAGTTTAAGTGAATAGAAAGTACCTTTTTGATATTTAATTCTACTTTTTTTCATATACGACTCCTTTTGAAGGAATATAATTAACTATATAAGTAGTATCAATAATATATTGTAACATTATGAAGATTACAGATTTAAAGCCAGAAATCGTATGGAAGTTTTTCCATCAGATTACACAAGTACCACGTCCTTCTAAGAAGGAAGGGAAAATGATTGAATTTCTAGAATCATTCGCAAAAGAGTATCATATAGCCCTTAAAAAAGACGCCGTAGGAAATATTTTGATGTCGAAGCCGGCAACCCCTGGAAAAGAAAATCTGCCGGTAGTTATTTTACAGTCGCATATGGATATGGTTTGCGAAAAAAACAATGATACCAAACACGATTTCGACAACGATCCGATCGAAACTATCGTAGACGGTAACTGGTTGCGCGCGAACGGAACTACATTAGGAGCCGACAACGGCATCGGTGTTGCTGCAGAATTAGCAGTTCTCGCATCCAACGACATCGAACATGGTCCTATTGAATGTTTATTCACTGTAGATGAAGAAACAGGCCTGACCGGAGCTAAAGCAATTGAAAAAGGATTTATGACAGGTGAAATCCTCTTGAATCTGGACAGTGAAGACGAAGGAGAAATTTTCATGGGTTGTGCCGGAGGTAAAGACACACAGGCCGTATTCCATTACATGCCTCGCAAAACCAACCCGGATATGCAATATTTCACTATCAATATCAAAGGTTTAAATGGAGGGCATTCAGGTGGTGAAATACATAAAGGTTTGGGTAATGCAAACAAAATACTGGTTCGTTACCTTTATCTATTAGCTAAAGAAGCTGATTTCGCTCTATGCTCCATCGACGGGGGGAACCTACGTAATGCCATTGCCCGTGAAGCTCATGCGGTTATTGGGTTATATTCTGAAGACAAAGAAAAAGCCCGTATCTTATTAAATAATTACACAGCAGATGTTGAAAACGAACTAAAGCACGTTGACCCGAATGTACGGATTTCCATGGAATCAACAGATCGTCCGGCAACCTGCTTAAGCAATACTGAAGCAGAGAAACTAATCTGGGCTCTTCATGCCTGCCCGCATGGTGTAATCGGAATGAGTCATGACATCGAAGGTCTGGTTGAAACATCAACAAACCTGGCTTCTGTTAAGATGAAATCCGATGCGGAAGGTAAAGATCATATGATTGTTGTAGGAACAAGCCAGCGCAGTTCAATCGAATCTTACAAGAACATGATTGCAAACCAAGTGGCATCTGTATTTAAATTGGCAGGTGCTGTTGTAACCCATGGCGATGGTTATCCGGGCTGGGCACCTAATCCGGATTCACAAATACTGGAAGTTGCCCAGGAAACTTACAAACGTTTATTTAATAAAGAAGCTAAAATCATGGCCATCCATGCCGGATTGGAGTGTGGTTTATTCCTTGAGAAATATCCGCATCTGGACATGATTTCTTTCGGTCCGACACTACGTGATGTCCATTCACCAAACGAACGCATACAGATTGATACGGTTGGTTTATGGTGGACACATCTACTGGAATTATTAAAGAGTATTCCTGCAAAATAATTGATAAACAACAAATATGAACCAAACCTTAACTATGTTTTTCTTCCTTACTCTGTTTCCTCTATGGACACCTGCACAACAACAGGATTTCAGGGTAATGAGTTACAACGTAGAAAACCTGTTCGATACCACAGACAATCCTCAAAAAGAAGATAATGATTTTCTTTCTTCCGGTAACCGGCATTGGACGAACAAACGGTATTATCACAAATTACAGCAAATAGCCAAAGTAATTATTGCAACAGGAGAATGGGACACTCCTGCTTTAGTCGGATTGTGCGAAGTTGAAAATGATACCGTATTAACCCACCTGTTGCATCGCACACCTTTAAGACTACAAAATTACCACTATTGCATGACACATGGAAATGATATCCGTGGCATCAATGTGGCTCTACTTTATCAACAAGACAAATTCGGCTATCTAGGAAACACGGAATATCCGGTACGCTTTAGCCGTAAAAAACATAAACATACTCGGAATATCCTGCATGTGTGGGGTAAGGTTCTTTCCGGAGATACATTAGATGTTTTTGTCTGTCATTTTCCCTCCCGTTACGGAGGGGAAAAAGAAAGTGAAACAGACAGATTTGATGCAGCCCTGACTTTGCGTACAGTCTGCGACTCTCTCCAACAAATACGGAAACATCCCCTAATCCTGATTATGGGTGATTTTAATGATACCCCGGAAAATGAAAGTATCCGAAAAAAATTAATAGGAGAAGAACCCCTACCCGGCTCTTCATCCCTTACTCTTTATAATATGTATTCCGGATACCGCCCCGTATCCCCTCCGGGAAGTCACAAATACCAAGGCGAATGGAGCAAGATAGACCAGATTATCATTTCCTCCTCATTAACCGACAGCACTGCCGCCATGCACACAAAACCCAACAGTTTCCGCGTCTATGCGCCTTCTTTCCTATTGATAAAAGATAAAACCTGGCGAGGAGAACGCCCTTTCCGCACCTATTACGGATTCAAATATGAAGGTGGATATAGCGACCATTTGCCATTACTTCTGGATTTCACGATTCATGTTAAATAATTTCCGGTATTTATTTTTTCCGTACATTTGTTATCATAAAAATGAGATCAATGAGTATTAAACATATTTTTTTAGCCGCTCTGTTGCTTTGTACAGGCTCTTATCAATCGCAAGCTCAGCAACTTCGCAATCCGTTCGACTTCCCTATCCTGTTAAGCGGAAACTTTGGAGAATTAAGAAGCAACCATTTCCATTCCGGCATCGACTTCAAAACACAAGGCGTTGAAGGAAAACCCGTCCATGCCGTACAGGAAGGTTATGTTTCACGTGTATCCGTAAGTCCCTGGGGATATGGTAATGGACTATACATAACCCATCCGGACGGAACGACAACCGTATATGGCCATCTACAAAAATTCTCAAAAAAAATTGCAGCTTACGTAAAAGAGCAACAATATGCACAAGAAAGTTTCAATGTAAACCTTATCCTGCCACCGGATACCCTGCCTGTAGAAAAAGGAGAAGTTGTAGCCCTTAGCGGTAATACCGGAAGTTCCGGAGGTCCTCATTTACACTTTGAAGTACGAGACACGGAAAGCGAAGAGGTTATGGACCCGCTAAATTATTTCATGGACCGTATCACTGATACCCGCCCTCCTAAGATACAAGGAATCCTGATTGTTCCCATAGAAGGGTATGGCGTTGTAAACGGGAAAGCAAAGAAATTGGAATTAAAACCGGTAACAGCCAAAGACGGCAAACATGTTCTCACCGGAAAAATAGAAGCATGGGGAGATATAGGACTTGCCGTAAAGACATATGACCATATGGATAATACAGCCAATATCTACGGTGTAAAAGATATTACATTAACGGCCGACAGTCAGGTTATTTTTCGCAGCAGCCTGAACCAGTATGCTTTTGATGAAACACGCTATCTAAACAGTTTCACCGATTATGAAGAGTGGAAAGACCATCGCTCTTTTTATATCAGAAGCTTTGTTGAACCAGGTAACCGCCTGCGTTTTATAGAAAGTGTAAACAAAGGCATTCTTCATATCGATAAGGAACGTACTTACCATTTGGTTTATACACTTGCCGACGCTTTCGGCAATACGACAAAACTCTCAGTCTGGATTGATGGAAAGGAGCAGGATATACCTCATCCGGATACTACAGGAACCGAACTATTCCATTGGGGAAGCGAAAACCGTTTCGGAGCAAAAGGTATCCGCCTTACCATTCCCCAGGGGAATTTGTACAATGACCTTTATTTCCGTTATACCGTAAAAGAAAACGAACAAGCATTGGCGGCAATCCATATTTTACATAACACCCCCGTGGCAATCCACAAATCGGCACAATTATCCATCCGCCTTCAACAGGATTCTCTGGAAAACAAACAATTATATGGCATTGTACGTGTACAGAACGGCCGGTACTCATGGATTGGCGGCAAATACCGTAATGGTTGGATAGATGCAGATATCAAAGAATTAGGAAGTTATACGATAGTCCAAGATACCATACCGCCTGTTATCACTCCAATCAATCCTGCTACATGGGTTAATAAAAAGGCCTTTGTATTCCGTTTAAGCGATAATTTAAGTGGGGTCCAGACTTATCGTGGAGAGGTTGATGGCAAATTTATTCTTTTTGAAATGAACAATAAATCGGTCATTACGTATAAATTTGATAGCGAACGGTTAAAAAAGGGTGAACATACACTTACACTCGAGGTCAAAGACGCTGCAGGAAACCGTTCCCATTATACTTATCCATTTGTCTGGTAAGACAACTATTTTGAAAATATGAAGCTTATAAATTTGCATTAAACAATTTATTCGTATATTTTTGTTTTCGTTAATAAGTTTGTAAAACAACTAAATATAAAGCATATTCATGGAAAACAACGAACTGTTAGAAATGGTAAGAAGTAAAGCCCAAACATGGCTTACTAAAAGTTATGACGCTGAAACTCGCGCTCAGGTACAAGCTTTGTTGGACAATGAAGACCCTACAGAGTTAATCGAATCTTTTTATAAAGATCTGGAGTTCGGAACCGGCGGGTTGAGAGGCATCATGGGAGTTGGAACCAACCGCATGAATATTTATACGGTAGGTGCTGCTACACAAGGCTTATCTAATTATCTGAAACAAGAATTCGCAGAATTAGACCAGATTAAGGTGGTTATAGGTCATGACTGCCGTAACAACAGTCGTAAGTTTGCTGAAATATCAGCTGATATTTTCTCAGCCAACGGCATTAAGGTTTACTTATTTGAAGACCTTCGCCCAACCCCGGAAATGTCTTATACAATCCGTAAAATGGGATGTCAGAGCGGTATTATCCTGACAGCTTCCCATAACCCGAAAGAATATAATGGTTACAAGGCTTATTGGGATGATGGTGCTCAGATGATTGCTCCACACGACCGTAATACGATTGCCGAAGTAAACAAAATCCGTAATGCAAGCGATATCAAGTTCAAAGGCAATAAGGAACTGATCGAAATCATCGGTAAAGAAATTGATGAACAATATATAAAGGAATTGACAACGATTTCTTTGTCTCCGGAATCCATTGCCCGTCACCATGACATGAAAATCGTTTATACCCCTATCCATGGTACAGGTGTCACTGTAATTCCTCCTACTTTGAAAGCTTTCGGCTTCACAAACATTATCCACGTTCCTGAACAGGATGTTGTAAGCGGAGACTTCCCTACTGTTATTTCTCCGAATCCGGAAGAACCGGCCGCTCTATTCATGGCTGTGGAAAAGGCAAAAGAAACTGATGCAGAACTGGTATTGGCTTCCGACCCTGATGCAGACCGTGTAGGTGCGGCAGTTAAGAATAATGAAGGTGAATGGGTACTGCTGAACGGTAATCAAACAGCATTAATGTTCGTTTATTATCTGATTACCCGCTGGAAAGAACTCGGAAAAGTAAAAGGAAAGGAATATATCGTAAAAACTATCGTAACAACAGAGCTAATCCGTACTATCGCAGAACAGAACGGAGTAGAGTTATACGATGTATATACCGGTTTCAAATGGATTGCCGATGTAATGAAAAAGAACGAAGGCAAGAAAAGCTATATCGGTGGTGGTGAAGAAAGCTATGGCTTCCTCTGCGAAGACTTCGTTCGCGATAAAGATGCCGTTTCAGCTTGTGCCATCCTTGCAGAAATCGCAGCATGGGCAAAAGACCAGGGCATGACAATGTACCAGTTGTTGCAGAAAATCTATGTACAATACGGTTTCTCTAAAGAAAAAGGTATCTCCGTAGTTAAGAAAGGTAAGAGCGGTGCAGAAGAAATTGAAGCGATGATGAAAAAGTTCCGCGAAAATCCATTACAGGAAATCGCCGGTTCAAAAGTGGCTTACTTCTACGATTATGCTTCATTGAAAGGCTTTGACTATGCCGAAAATGAGACATTGACATTGGATATGCCTACAACTTCCAACGTGCTCCAATACTTCACGGAAGACAATACGAAAGTTTCTATCCGTCCTTCCGGCACAGAACCCAAGATTAAGTTCTATTGTGAAGTTCACTCCAAAGTAAAGAGCCTCGAAGAACTTCCTGCTGCTGAAAAAGCTGCTGCCGAAAAGATTGAAGCCATTAAAGCATCATTGGGTATCTGACACTGAACTAAAATTCATATATAAAAGGGATTGTCTGGCAAATCAGGCAAGCCCTTTTTTGTTTTACACAATGTCAGCCTTTTATTTCTTTTCATAACACATTGAATAAATGTAAGGAAAACAAGGCTATTTTGTCAAAATGTCAAAACGACAAAATGCAGACCCACAAAAAAGCCTGCAAAGTTAGAAGAGCGAATTAATTTCCTTTACGTAAATCTTTACTTCCAAAACAAAGAGGAAGCAAAGCTTCCGCACTTTCTACTGCTATCACTTCTTCTGTTCCGCAAAGTAAAACTTTCATCGGTTTACCCGACTTCTGTTCCATTTCCAGTAGAACCTGACGGCAGGCACCACAAGGAGAAACACTTTTCACCTGCTTTCCTTCTGCTACAGCTGCAATTGCGAGAATTGCTACCGGAACATCCGGATATTGATGCCCTGCATAAAATAATGCAACCCGCTCCGCACACAATCCGGAAGGATAAGCGGCATTTTCCTGATTACTACCGGTTACAATAATCCCATTTTCCAATAATATTGCAGCACCTACATGAAAGTGGGAATAAGGAGCATAAGAATGTTTTGTAGCTTCCAAAGCAGCAGTAAGTAACATTTGTTCCATTTCCGGCAACTCTTCCGGAGCATAAATTCTTATGCGGGTGTCTATTCGGATCTCTTTCATAGAAATGTATTTAAAGTAACAAATATAATATATGTATTCTAAAATAATTATCTTTGTGAGATTTATTATTTACAGTCAAAAAACAGCTATGCGGTTCACATTACGAATACTCTTTCTAACCGCCGTTCTTGCATTTGCATTAAATACCGAAGCAGAAGGGCAACGAAAAATACCTTCCTACGAGAAGTACATCAAACAATATAGTGACATTGCTAT
The DNA here is from genome assembly GCA_019417325.1 of Parabacteroides sp. Lineage (GTDB taxonomy): Bacteria > Bacteroidota > Bacteroidia > Bacteroidales > Tannerellaceae > Parabacteroides. The sequence goes on from DXVO01000008.1 coordinate 76,877, forward strand.
CCGGCATCAAAAAAAATATCGTATTCCGGCAAGTATTACACTGGCACAGGGCATATTTGAATCCGGAGCCGGTCAAAGCGTACTGGCACGCAAATCAAATAACCATTTCGGTATAAAATGTCATTCGGATTGGGGTGGCAAACGCGTGTACCATGATGACGATTACAAAGGGGAATGTTTCCGCAAGTATCCCAAAGTAGAAGATTCTTATGAGGACCATGCACTTTTCTTAGTAAATCGTCCCCGTTATGCTCCACTGTTCAAATTAAATATCAAAGATTATAAAGGCTGGGCTAAAGGATTGCAAAAATGCGGATATGCAACAGACCGTGCTTATGCCAATAAATTAATCAAGGTTATCGAAGACTATGAATTATACCGCTACGATAGCGCAAAAGGCATAAAAAGTACACAAACAAAACAAAAGCAGACAACTCCTGTTTCTAAATATACGGTTTACCGGACATTCGGATTATTATATGTATATGCTAAAGACAACGATAATTTGGGAAATATAGCCAGGAGCCTGGACTTTAAAGTTAAAGAGCTGAAAAAGTTCAATGAAATACCGGAGGATTTTCCTCTGCAGGAAGGAGATATTATCTATCTGGAAAAGAAAAAAAAGAAAGCGGACAAACCGGCTTACGATCATGTAGTACAGGTTGGAGAGTCCATGCATAGCATCTCTCAGAAATATGGAATACAGATTAAGAGTTTGTATAAGATGAACAAAAAGGACGGGGATTATGTACCGGAAGAAGGAGATGTACTAAAACTTAGATAAATAAGACAAAAAATAGTATCTTTGCCGACAAATTTGCAAAAACAATGAGCGACCAACGTTACAATTTACGCGGTGTATCCGCTTCAAAAGAAGATGTTCACAACGCTATAAAGAACATCGACAAGGGAATATTTCCCAAAGCATTTTGTAAGATTATCCCTGACATTCTGGGTGGAGACCCTGAATACTGTAATATTATGCACGCCGACGGAGCCGGAACCAAATCGTCCCTGGCTTACATGTATTGGAAAGAAACCGGCGATCTTTCTGTTTGGAAAGGTATTGCACAAGATGCCCTTATCATGAATATCGACGATTTACTGTGTGTAGGGGCAGTAGACAATATATTAGTATCCTCAACTATCGGACGAAATAAATTATTAATCCCGGGAGAGGTTATTTCTGCTATTATCAACGGAACAGACGAACTGCTGGCTGAACTTCGGAAAATGGGAGTTGGCTGTTATGCTACCGGTGGAGAAACCGCCGATGTTGGCGACCTGGTCCGCACCATTATTGTAGATAGTACGGTTACCTGCCGTATGAAACGTTCTGACGTTATCGACAATAAAAACATAAAAGGTGGTGATGTAATTGTTGGTATGGCTTCTTTTGGACAAGCTACTTATGAAAAAGAATATAATGGCGGAACAGGCAGCAATGGTCTGACTTCAGCCCGTCATGATGTTTTTGCAAAATATCTGGCTGACAAATATCCTGAAAGTTATGACGCAGCGGTTCCGAACGAACTTGTTTATTCAGGGAATCTGAAATTGACGGATAAAATAGAAGAATTAGGTATAGATGCCGGGAAACTGGTGCTCTCTCCTACCCGTACTTATGCACCCGTTATCAAAGTGTTGCTGGATAAATTGCGTCAGCATATCGATGGAATGGTACACTGCTCGGGGGGTGCCCAGACTAAAGTTTTGCACTTCGTAGAAAACAAACGTGTCGTAAAAAATAACCTATTTCCCATTCCTCCTCTTTTCCGAATTATCCAGGAACAAAGTGGTACGGACTGGAGTGAAATGTATAAGGTTTTCAATATGGGACATAGAATGGAAATCTATATTGCACCGGAATATGCAGAAGAAGTGATTAAAATATCAAAGAGCTTTGGTATCGATGCACAAATTGTAGGCTTCGTAGAGGAAGCAGAAAAGAACGAACTGATTATCGAAAGCGAAAACGGTCGCTTTACATACTGATATCTATAAATGGCAGAAAACAGTTTACTTGGGAAATTAGATGGCTTGGTAGCCCGTTTCGAAGAAATCGGTACACTTATTACCGACCCGGCAGTTATTGCCGATATGAAACGGTATGTCAAGTTGAATAAAGAATATCGCGAACTGGAAATGCTGGTATCCACTCGTGAAGAATACATCAGAACGTTGGACGGAATCAAAGAAGCCCGCGAACTTTTGGATTCGGAACAAGATCCAGAAATGAGGGATATGGCACGTGAAGAACTGGAAAGTTGCACGGCACGCATCCCGGAACTGGAAGAAAAAATAAAACTGCTGTTAGTTCCAGCCGATCCTGAAGATGATAAAAATGCCATCGTAGAAATACGTGGAGGAACGGGTGGCGACGAAGCGGCCCTTTTTGCCGGCGATTTATACCGCATGTACATCAAGTATTGCGAAATGAAAGGCTGGAAAGTTTCTTTATCCAGCTGTAGTGAAGGTGCTGCGGGAGGATACAAGGAAATCATTTTCACCGTCAGCGGAGAAAAAGTATACGGTACATTAAAATACGAATCCGGTGTACATCGTGTACAGCGTGTACCAGCTACCGAAACACAAGGACGTGTCCATACTTCTGCAGCAACTGTGGCTGTGCTTCCCGAAGCTGATGAATTTGACGTTGAAATAAACGAAGGAGAAATTAAATGGGATACCTTTCGTTCAGGCGGAGCCGGTGGTCAGAATGTAAATAAGGTTGAATCGGGTGTCCGCCTGCGTTATGTCTGGAAAAACCCAAATACGGGCGAAAGTGAGGAAATCTTGATAGAATGTACTGAAACACGCGACCAGCCTAAAAATAAAGAACGGGCATTAACCCGTTTGCGTTCGTTCATTTATGATAAAGAACATCAGAAATATATGGATGATATCGCCCGGAAACGTAAAACGATGGTTTCTACAGGTGACAGGTCTGCTAAAATCCGGACATATAATTATCCTCAAGGACGTATCACCGATCACCGTATAAATTATACGATATATAATCTTTCTGCTTTTATGGATGGCGAAATACAAGATTGCCTGGACCATTTAATTGTAGCAGAAAATGCTGAACGGTTGAAAGAGTCCGAATTATAATATACTTTAGACTAAAAGACAACACAATATGAACAAGCAACAATTATTTGAAAATATCAAGAAAAAACAATCCTTCCTTTGTGTGGGACTTGATACCGATATAAAGAAAATCCCGCAGCATTTACTTGCTAAAGAAGATCCTATCTTCGCATTCAACAAAGCAATTATTGATGCTACCGCTGATTTTTGCGTAGCTTACAAACCCAACCTGGCTTTTTATGAGAGCATGGGTGTAAAAGGCATGCTGGCTTTTGAAAAGACTGTTGCTTATTTGCGGGAGAACTATCCAGACCAGTTTATCATTGCTGATGCTAAACGCGGTGATATCGGAAATACATCGGAAATGTATGCACGTTCCTTCTTCGACCACATTAAGGTGGATGCAGTAACTGTGGCTCCTTACATGGGAGAAGATAGCGTAAAGCCATTTCTTATTTACCCGGAGGCATGGGTTATATTGCTGGCTCTGACTTCAAACAAAGGTTCGCATGATTTTCAACTAACTGAAGATGCAAATGGTGAACGCCTGTTTGAAAAAGTATTGAAAAAATCCCAGGAATGGGCGAGTGACGAACAAATGATGTATGTAGTTGGCGCTACACAGGGAAAAATGTTTCTCGACATCCGTAAATATGTGCCTGACCACTTCCTTTTGGTCCCTGGAGTAGGAGCACAAGGTGGAAGTCTGGCAGAAGTTGCCCAATATGGAATGAATGACCAATGCGGTTTGCTGGTAAATTCATCCAGAGCAATTATTTATGTAGATAAATCAGAAAAATTTGCAGATTTTGCACGTGAAGCCGCACAAACCGTACAGCGTGAAATGGCAGGTTATCTGCATGATAAAGGAATTATTCCTTGTAAAGGATAAGGGTAATTCCAATATTTTTTACCATTTTTGCAAACTGTCCTGGGAAAAACAGCACCGGGCAGTTGCAAATAAATACAATTAACTGAATAGTAATGGAGTTTTCAGCCCAACAAATAGCGAGTGTTTTAGGGGGAACCGTCGAAGGCAACCCTGAAGTAAAAGTAAATAATTTTTCTAAAATAGAGGAAGGAAAACCTGGAACATTAACATTCCTCGCTAATCCGAAATACGAACACTATATTTATAATACTGAGGCAAGTATTGTTTTAGTGAACAATGATTTTACACCAAGTGAGCCAGTAAAAGCCACATTAGTGAAAGTTGACAATGCCTACAGTGCACTGGCTATCCTGCTTAACATGGTAGAAAAAGCCAAAGAAAAAAAAGCCGGTATTAATTCGACTGCTTTCATCGCAACATCCGCATCCATGGGTGAAGAATGTTATATCGGTAATTTTGCCTATATCGGCGAAAATTCAAAACTAGGAAATAAATGCCGCATTTATCCGAATGTTTATATCGGAGACAACGTGACAATCGGAGACAACTGTATTATCTATCCGCATGTTACCATTTATGACGGATGCATAATCGGTAATAATTGTATCCTCCATGCTGGTAGTGTTATCGGTTCGGATGGTTTTGGTTTTGCTCCTGAAGGTGAGAAATACAATAAAATACCCCAACTTGGAAATGTTATATTGGAAGATGATGTTGAAATCGGAGCCAACACGACTATAGACCGTGCGGTTATGGATTCGACAATTATCCGCCGTGGCGTGAAACTCGATAATCTGGTACAAATCGCTCACAATGTCGAAGTTGGAGAAAATACTGTAATGGCTGCACAAGTAGGTATAGCTGGTTCTGTAAAGATTGGCAGCCATTGTATGTTTGGCGGACAAGTTGGACTATCCGGGCATATCCATGTAGCGGACCATGTGGTTTTCGGTGCACAATGCGGTGTAATCAGTGACGTAAAGGAAGCTACGACTTTATTGGGAGCTCCCGCCATTAATGCAAAAGCATTTATGCGTTCCAGTGCTATTTTTGGCCGTTTACCTGAAATATACCGGACTATGGGACAAATGCAACGCGAGATAGAAGAATTAAAAAAGGAACTTAATAAATAATAAGGAAACGTATGCAGAAACAGAAGACGCTTGCTACGAGCTTTTCAGTACAGGGAAAAGGGTTACATACCGGACTAAATATACAAATGACATTTAACCCGGCACCAGAAAACCATGGCTATAAAATCAAACGGGTAGATTTGGAAGGAGAACCGGTTATCGACGCGGTAGCCGAAAATGTAGCAGGAACTCAGAGAGGAACTGTTCTTTCCAAAAACGGTATTCAGGTTAGTACAATTGAACATGCAATGGCTGCTCTATATGCTTATGAAATAGACAACTGCCTGATTGAAGTAAATGCTCCTGAATTTCCAATTCTCGACGGTAGTTCCCGTTTCTATTCCGAAGAAATACAAAAGACCGGCATTGTTGAACAAAATGCACCGAAAGATTATTATATTGTAAAGCACAAAATAGAAGTAAAAGATGAAGAAACCGGCTCTTCACTTATCATCCTTCCGGACGATAAGTTCAGTGTAAATGCACTGATTTCTTTCAATTCACCGGTTCTTTCCAATCAATTTGCAACACTAAACGATCTGAGTGAATTCCCGACAGAATTAGCTGCATCCCGTACATTCGTCTTCGTACGTGAAGTTGAAATGTTATTGCAAAATAACTTGATTAAAGGAGGTGACCTTGACAATGCAATCGTTATTTACGATGAAATGATTCCTCAGGAAAATCTGGATAAATTAGCAGACGAATTAGGAATCCCGCATAAGGACATTAAGGGCTTAGGATATATAAACAACAAACCTTTAGTGTTTGATAACGAACCGGCACGTCATAAACTGATTGACATTATCGGTGATATGGCTTTAATAGGTAAACCGATACGTGGACGTATCATTGCAACACGCCCAGGACACAAGATCAACAACCAGTTGGCTCGAATGATCCGCAAAGATATTAAAATGAACGAAGTACAGGCTCCGGTTTATGATCCGAATGCAGCTCCTATTATGGATATCAATCGTATTCGGGAATTGCTGCCTCACCGTTATCCGTTCCTTTTAGTCGATAAAATCATAGAAATAGGAGGAAATTATATTGTCGGCGTTAAAAATATAACATCAAACGAACCATTTTTCCAGGGACATTTCCCACAGGAACCCGTTATGCCTGGCGTATTACAGGTAGAAGCGATGGCACAAACCGGAGGTTTGCTTGTTCTTAACTCTGTAGACGAACCGGAACGTTATTCTACTTATTTTATGAAGATAGATGGAGTAAAGTTCCGTCAAAAAATTGTTCCGGGAGATACATTAATTTTGCGTTTGGAATTAGTAGCACCGATACGTCGCGGAATTTCCACAATGAAAGGATATGTATTTGTTGGAGACAAATTAGCAAGTGAAGCTGAATTCATGGCTCAGATTATCAAAAATAAATAATAAATAAGGTAATGGATATATCACCCTTAGCAGTCGTACATTCGGAAGCTCAGATTGGACAGAATGTCCAGATCGACCCGTTTGCCGTAATAGAAAAAGATGTAACAATCGGCGATAATTGCCACATACATTCGCATGCTGTCATTATGGATGGAGCACGAATCGGTAAAAACTGCCAGATATTCCCTGGAGTTGTAGTTGCAGGTATTCCACAGGATTTAAAATTTGCAGGAGAAATGACTACAGCAGAAATCGGAGATAATACAACATTGAGAGAATGTGTAACCATAAACCGTGGCACAGCATCCAAAGGCAAAACAGTTGTAGGAAATAACTGTCTCATTATGGCATATTCACATATTGCACATGATTGTTTATTGAAAAACAATATCATTATTGGTAATGCAACCCAAGTTGCCGGAGAAGTGGAAATAGATGACTTTGCTATTGTTAGCGGTGGTAGTCTTGTACACCAGTTCTCACGCATCTCTAAACATGTAATGGTACAGGGCGGCTCACGCATCGGAAAAGATATACCTCCTTATACATTAATCGGACGCGACCCGATTGTATATTGCGGTATCAATATAGTAGGTTTGCGCCGTCGTGGGTTTACCAATCAGCAAGTATTCTTAATTCAGGATATTTACCGTACATTATATACCCGCGGACTAAATAATACGGAAGCAATGAAAGCAATTGAAACCGAATACGAAGCCAGTGAAGAAAGAGACTTGATTCTCAACTTTATAAAATCTTCCCAACGAGGTATCGTTAGAGGTTCTATCGATGAATTATAATCATTTTACTATTTATACAAAAGGGCGAAACCAAACTTCGCCCTTTTTTTATGCCATAATATAATGGGAACAAATATTTTTACTACTTTTGAACCAACAAAAACTAAGAACAATTATGGTATTTAGATTTCTAATTCTATCAGATGAAGCAGACAACTTCAAACGCGAGATTAAGATTGACTCGGAAGCAACTTTTCTGGACTTATATAATGCCATCATGGACTCTGTTGGGTACACGAAAGATCAAATGTGTTCATTCTTTATCTGTGATGACGATTGGAGCAAAAACACAGAAATTACCCTTGTAGAAATGGATACCGCATCTGAAGTGGATAACTATATAATGGAAGATACCCGTTTGGAAGAATTACTTGAGGACGAGCGTCAAAAACTGCTTTTTGTCTTCGACTATTTAACTGAACGCGCGTTTTTCATGGAACTGCGCGAAATCCTTCCCGGACAAGATTTGGATGCGCCCATATGCAGCAAATCCGTAGGCGAACCTCCTTTACAAGCCCTACAGTTTGATGAAATGGAAGCAAAAAGTGGAACTACTGAAATCGGAGAAGATTTCTACGGGGATACGGAATATGACATCGATGAACTGGATAAAGAAGGTTTCGATGGTTTAAGTGATGGTCCGATGGATAACCCTTACGATGATGAACGCTTTTGATTAAATGAATTTCCTTATCATATTGCTAGGGCCGACAGGAGTCGGCAAGACAGAACTGAGTTTGCGGATTGCAGAACATTTCGGTTCTCCTATTATATCTTCCGACTCCCGTCAGCTTTATAAAGACCTTCCAATAGGTACTGCAGCCCCTACTGCAGAACAAATGGCACGTGTACAACATTATTTGATTGGAACACTTTCGCTCACTGATTATTATAGTGCAAGCAATTTTGAAGAAGATGTTATAAAGCTCCTCGGAAAATTACATCGAACTCATCCTGCTGTAATTATGACAGGAGGCTCCATGATGTATATAGATGCGGTAACGAAAGGTATAGATGACATTCCTACCGTAACTCCCCAAATACGCTCTGCTATATACAAACAGTATGAAACGGAAGGGCTTGCTCTTATTCTGGAAGAATTAAAAAAAGCAGATCCGATTCATTATGGAGAAGTAGATCGCAATAACTACAAAAGAGTTATCCATGCTGTAGAAATCTGCCGAATGACAGGCAAGCCTTATTCTTCTTTCCGGACAAATACAAAAAAAGAACGACCATTCCGTATTATACAGATTGGACTGAATCGGGATAGAGATGAGTTATACGAACGTATCAATCGCCGTGTAGACCAAATGATGGCAGATGGCTTCCTTGAAGAAGCCCGTCGTGTTTTTCCTTACCGCCATCTTAACTCTCTGAATACCGTTGGATATAAAGAATTATTCAACTATCTGGATGGGACATGGACATTAGACTTTGCAATTGAAAAAATCAAACGTAATTCCCGCGTTTATGCCCGCAAGCAAATGACATGGTTTAAAAGAGATACAGATATCAAATGGTTTCATCCGGATGAAGAAAAAACCATTCTTGCATATCTGCATGCAGAAATGGCTATTCCATAATTTCTCTTATGGTATAATCAGTTACGATTTCTATTTCTTAAATACCAAATAGACAGCAGCGACAAGCAACACGCAAGCTAGCGCATGGTTCCATTTAAAGCTTTCCCCTTTAAAAGCAATCGTACTGAAACAGATAAAAACGACCAACGTAATCACTTCTTGTATGACTTTCAACTGAATCAGATTGAATGGACCTCCATTTTCCCTGAAACCGATACGATTTGCTGGAACTTGTGCACAATATTCAAAAAAAGCAATACACCATGAAAAGAGAATCACTCCGATAAGCGGCAAATGCTCAAACCAACTGAACTGTTGTTTCAATTTCAAATGACCATACCAGGCACATGTCATGAATATATTCGATACGATCAATAGCAAAATAGTATAAACGCCTTGCATAACTTTATTTTATCTTATGAGGTAAATAATCTGTTTGTATATTCGACATACTACTCCAAAGACTGTAACGAGCTTCTGGATTGATAGCCTCCAAACGAGTCAGTATCTCTTTCATATCCGAGCGGCTGGAGCCACTTTCATAGGGACAATTCTTAATTTGCTTATGGTATCCTTTCCATTCCGCTATACGAACCAAATCTTTTTCTTCCACCAAACATAAAGGACGAATAATCTCCATATCAAACTTGTCCATTTTCAAACGCGGTGGCATTGTTCCGATAGCCCCCTGGTGAATCATATTCATCAATAATGTTTCCAATAGATCATCCTGATGATGGCCAAGGGCAATCTTATTACAATTATACTTTTTGGCTATATCAAACAATGCTTTACGTCGTGTCCAGGAACAAAGAAAACAAGGAGACTTACGGGTATCTGTTGAAGCATCAAAGCAGGTTTCATGCACACAAAAAGGCAGCCCATGTTCATCGGCACACCCTTTCAAATATTCTATATCCGAACGGTATGGAATATTCGACATGACAATATGAGTAACCATTACTTCAAAGCGTGGACGAAAAACTTTAGAACGCCTGCCTAATAAATCAACCAATGCCAACGAATCCTTCCCGCCGGAAAGGCCTACCAGCACGCGGTCTCCGTCCTGTATCAACCCATATTCAAAAATAGCCCTTTTTACTTTTTCTTCCACCTTGCGGAATAGAAGTTCTTCTGCTGTCAGCTTTACCATATAAAATTTTACAATCGGGCACAAAAATACATATTTATCAGGCTAATTGTGTGCTCAACAGAAAATATTGTTATCTTTGAAACTGTATAACGATATCATATATTTAAGGTACAATGAACTGGTTATCAAAGAAACTGTTTTACACAATTGGAATTACACTACTCTGTAGCGGTTTACAAGCACAGAGTTTAGATCAAGCTAAAAAATTATACAATGATGGTAAATATGCAGAAGCAAAGCCAGCATTTGAAAAACTTGTCAAACAGGCACCTTCTAACGCATCCTATAACCAATGGTATGGAGTCTGCTGCTATGAAACAGGAGATTTGAATGGAGCCGAGAAGCACTTGAAAATAGCGGCTAAACGAAAAGTAGAGAATGCATATCCCTATCTTGCAAACGTTTATACAAAGACATATCGTTTCAGCAATGCCATAGAAACATTGGATGAATACATCAGCCAACTGGAAAAGAGGAAAAAAAATACGGAAGCTGCTGCCGCCATGTTGGAAATAGCAGAAAATTCCCAACGCATGTTGGAAAAAGTCGAAAATATCCAAATCATAGACAGCATGGTTGTGGACAAAGATGATTTCCTTTCCGCTTATACACTAAGTGAAGAGAGTGGTACTCTGGATACTTACAGTAACTTTTTTCAGACTAATGAATCAGTTCATTCTGCGGTATATATGAACCAAAAAGGAGACAAAATATATTATGCACATCCTACGGATGATTCCCGTTATTGCCTTTATACCCAGTCCAGATTGATGGATAAATGGGGGGACGAAAAACAATTACCGATGAATATCAACAGTAAAGACGATGATAATTATCCTTTTGTTCTTTCTGATGGCGTTACTATGTATTATGCCTCTCAAGGCAATGGTTCTATCGGCGGCTATGATTTGTTTGTTACTCGCTATAATACAAATTCGGATTCTTATCTGTCTCCGGAACAATTAGGCATGCCATTCAATTCTCCATATAATGATTATATGATGGTATTGGATGAAACAAAAGAATTAGGCTGGTTTGTTTCCGACCGCTTCCAACCTGAAGGAAAAGTCTGTGTATACCTATTTATCCCCAATACGGATAATAGCCGTGTAGATAGTGACGAAATCAATATAAAACGTTCACGTGCTGCAATTTCTGCCATCCAAGACTCATGGAAACCAGAAATGAATTATACGGATTTAATCCGCCTGTCGCATACTGAAATTCCATATGGTGAACAAAAAATAGATAAAGACTTTGAATTTGTAATCGGTAATAATGTAGTTTATTACACGTGGGAAGAGATAAAAAGCCCGGAAGCAAAAAGTTACTACGAAAAGGTTGTTGCTGTAAAAAAACAAATCAACGAACTTAACGAAAAGCTGGATAACTTGCGTACTTCTTATACGACAGGAAATAAGGCTCGCCGTGAACAGTTGAAACCTTCAATACTTAAAGCGGAAGAACAATTAAGCAGCCTGCTCAACCAGCCGGAAGAATTGGAAAAAAAAGCTCGTAATGCAGAAATAAATTATTTAAAGAAACGATAGAATGTTACTTGAAACAATTATCATCATTTTCCTGATGCTCATAGCCATTGTGCTGGTTTTACTGGAAATATTCATGTTGCCGGGAATTACAGTTGCAGGAATCGGAGGATTTTTGTTTGCTGCAGGAGGACTTTTTTATGCTTATTCCATCAGCTTCTGGACAGGAAATCTGGCATTAATCCTCTCCTTAGTTGCTTTTGGAGCCTCTTTTGCCTGGTTACTGCGTTCTAAATCATTCAGCAAAGTGGCGTTAAAAACGGATATTGACTCCAAATTGGTTTCCACGCGCGACCTGAACATTAAACTGGGAGATGAAGGTATAACTATTTCACGCCTTGCCCCAATAGGTAAAGCTCGCATTAATGGTATCGTTGTTGAAGCCAAATCGATGGATGAACTGATCGATGAAAATACCTCTGTCGAGGTTATAAGGATAGACGGATACAACGTTATTGTACAAGTAAAAAATAATACAAATACTCACGAATAAACATTATTAGTATGGAAGTAGCTTTAGTTCCTTTAATCTTACTTGGAGCAGCGATACTGCTGCTGGCAATTTTCTTCTACTATGTGCCTTTCCTACTCTGGATTTCGGCAAAAGTATCCGGTGTAAATATTTCATTGATACAGCTCTTCTTGATGCGTATCCGTAACGTGCCTCCTTATGTTATCGCACGCGCCATGATCGAAGCACATAAAGCCGGATTAAAATCATTAACCCGCGACGAACTGGAAGCCCACTATCTAGCCGGTGGCCATGTAGAAAAAGTAGTACATGCCCTGGTTTCCGCATCAAAAGCCAATATAGACCTACCCTTCCAGATGGCAACTGCTATCGACTTGGCAGGACGTGATGTATTTGAGGCTGTACAGATGTCTGTAAACCCCAAAGTGATAGATACCCCTCCTGTTACAGCTGTAGCCAAAGACGGTATCCAGCTAATTGCCAAAGCACGTGTTACTGTTCGTGCCAATATTAAACAATTAGTCGGAGGTGCCGGTGAAGAAACTATTCTGGCACGTGTTGGTGAAGGTATCGTCTCTTCTATCGGCTCTTCGGAGAATCATAAAACGGTTCTTGAAAATCCGGATTCTATATCCAAACTGGTTTTGCGTAAAGGATTGGATGCCGGTACTGCTTTTGAAATCTTATCTATTGATATTGCAGACATCGACATAGGTAAAAACATCGGTGCCTTCCTGCAAATGGACCAGGCGCAGGCCGACAAAAACATTGCACAAGCAAAAGCAGAAGAACGCCGTGCTATGGCTGTTGCCATAGAACAGGAGATGAAAGCGAAAGCTCAGGAGGCTCGTGCCAAAGTTATTGAAGCCGAGGCTGAAGTGCCTAAAGCTATGGCTGAGGCATTCCGCAGTGGCAATCTCGGTATCATGGATTATTATAAAATGAAAAATATCGAAGCAGACACTGGCATGCGCGAAGCTATTGCCAAACCGGTAAACAATCCATCCAAACCGCTTAAAGATTAAAAAAAAAATCAGATGATAGCCCCTTCAGAATTAATCATAAATGCAGATGGAAGCGTATTCCATCTGCATCTGAAACCGGAACAACTTGCCGACCGTATTCTTTTGGTTGGCGACCCGGAACGGGTCAGCATGGTCGCCTCCTATTTCGATACGAAAGAATGTGAAGTCTCCAGCAGAGAATTTCATACGATTACCGGTACATATAAAGGGAAACGTATCACTACCCTATCGCATGGTATCGGTACGGACAATATCGATATTGTTCTGAATGAATTGGATGCATTGGCTAACATTGATTTCAACACCCGAACTATAAAAAAAGAATTCAGGCAACTTACATTAGTCCGTGTAGGAACATCCGGAGGACTGCAACCGTATGTGCCTATCGGTACATATGTTGCTGCGGAAAAGTCTATCGGCTTTGATGGCGTATTATATTTCTATGCTGATTCGAAAAAGGTACGCGATATGGATTTCGAAGCGGAACTTCATAAACAACTGCAATGGAAACTATCCGGTATACATCCTTATGTTGTTGCAGCTGATCCTTCTCTGATTAAACAAATCACCCAAAACGATATTCTTCGTGGCATAACAATTGCGGCCAATGGATTTTATGGCCCGCAGGGGCGTAAATTACGCCTACCGCTTGCAGACCCTCAACTAAATGAAAAAATAGAAGCCTTCCATTATCATAACAGACAAATTACCAACTTTGAAATGGAAAGTTCTTCCTTAACCGGCCTGTCTGCATTGATGGGACATCGTGCTATGACCGTTTGTTGTATCATTGCGGGACGTGTGGCGAAAGATATGAACACTGAATACAAAGGATCCATAATCGGATTGATAGAAACAGTTTTAGACCGCATCTGAAACATCCTTCCTTTCCACATTGTTTATAGTATATAAATGCAATATCATGGAATGGACGAATACAATTATGACATCTTTGGAATGGGGGAAAGCAATTTCAAATAGAGAAGAAAAAGAAAAGGTAGCCAATATGATTGCGTCAAAAGTCAAAGACGGAGAAATAATTGGTGCTGGTTCCGGCTCTACAGTCTATCTGACAATATTAAAAATAGCAGAACGGATAAAAGAGGAAAACCTACATATCCGTATCATCCCCACCTCACAGGAAATTAAAATGACTTGCGCACATTTAAATATTCCTATTACTTCTTTATGGGAATATCGTCCTGATTGGACATTTGACGGAGCGGATGAAATAGATAACGATTTTAATATGATAAAAGGTCGTGGAGGTGCTATGTTCAAAGAAAAGCTACTAATAAATGCCAGTCCAAGGACCTATATCATTGCAGACGCTTCAAAACGGGTTTCCAAATTAGGAGTCAAATTTCCTGTTCCTGTAGAAATATTTCCGGAAGCTCTGACATATGTGGACCATGTACTTAGGTCCTATAACCCCAAAGAAATAAAAATTCGTATGGCGGATAAAAAAGATGGTCCCGTTATCACTGAAAACGGGAACCTTATTCTGGATGTATGGTTCAACAATATTCCAACCAATCTGGAAAAATCCATCAAATCCATCACCGGAGTAATAGAAAGCGGACTCTTTATGCACTATAATATAACCATATTGCAACCGTAGAGGCAGATATTGCCTCTACAGTACATCTATCATTTTTTATTTCAGAAATCCCTGGTCTTTCAGTACCTGAAGCAAGACTCCCGAGAAATGTTCATTATTTGCTTTGGTATAACGAACATCTGTAAAGACTTGTGCTAATGTCTCTTTATTATTTTCCTTAACAAACTGTTTATTAACTTCCAATGCTTCTTTTGCCTCATATAAAGCATCGATACAAGCGGGAGTATAATCTGTATAAATTTCCTGATGGACAATTGCCTCTAAAGGCAAACGTTCAACTTGCTCCGGCATGCCATCCGGATAACCAACTGTTACCGTAACAATAGGCACAACCAGAAGTGGTAATGACAAAGCCTTGATAATCTGGTCTGCATTATAAGCCGTTGTCCCAAGGTAACAAATCCCTAATCCCTTTTCTTCTGCGGCATTACAAAAGGTCTGTGCAAACAACATTGCATCAATGGTAGAGGCAATAAAAGTCTGTAAATTATCAAATCCAGCCACCGCATCCCGCTGTTCCGCCCATTTTACAAAACGGTTGGCATCCGCACAAAAGGTTAAGACAACCGGAGCCTGGGTAATCATCGGCTGATTGAAATGAGCAGGAGCCAACTTTTCTTTATTAGCCTGGTCACGAGTAATCACCACACTATATAATTGCATATTCCCTGTGTTTGACGCACGGGTAGCAACTTCCAGTAATTCATTTAATAAAGTATCCGGAATATCCTGTTTTGTATATTTACGGATGGTCCTCCTCTTTTTCATTACATCTATCATATTTCTGAGATTTAATATTGAACGATACAAAAATAAGAGATAATTATGTAAGTTTGTACTCAAAACCAATAGAAGAATGAGTACGTCTAAAGTTTACTTTACAAATCTCCGCACAACACCTACGAGCAACTTGCTGGACAAGATGGAACGACTCGTTAAACGTGCAGGCATTTCAAACATTGATTTCAAAAATCAATTTGTAGCGATTAAGATTCATTTCGGAGAACCGGGAAATCTGGCTTATATCCGTCCCAACTATGCGGCACGCATAGCAACTCTACTTCGGAGCCTGGGAGCCAAACCATTCCTGACAGACTGTAACACGCTTTACTCCGGTCGCCGTGCTAATGCTGTAGACCATCTTCAAAGTGCCATGGAAAATGGTTTCAATCCCATTTCCGCAAAATGTGATGTTATCATTGCCGATGGCCTGAAAGGTACAGATTATCGCGAAATAGAAATAAACGGCGAATATTGTAAAGCTCCTAAAATCGGAGCTGCCATTGCAGATGCAGACATCATCCTGACGATGAACCATTTCAAGGGACATGAACAAACCGGCTTCGGTGGTGCTTTGAAAAACTTAGGCATGGGTTGTGCCAGTGTCGGAGGAAAACTGGAATTACATTCTGCCGCACAACCGGTTGTAAACCGCGAACATTGTAAAAGTTGTAATATCTGCGTAAAACATTGCGCACATGATGCAATCCATTTGGATGATAACAAAATTGCAACTATCGATTATGATAAATGCGTGGGTTGCGGGCAATGTGTTGCTCTTTGCCAATATGATGCTGCTGTTATGGGTGACAATGATACATCCGAACGGCTAAACTGTAAAATTGCAGAATATACAAAAGCGGTATTACTGGATAAGCCTCATTTTCATATCAGTTTCATCATGAATGTTTCTCCCGAATGTGACTGCTGGAACCATAATGATGCTGCTATCGTACCGGATCTGGGTATTGCTGCATCTTTTGACCCAGTGGCATTGGACAAAGCTTGTGCCGACATTGTAATCAAAGCACCTATATTGGAAACAGGAAACCGTCTTTCCGATAAACCTCATCATGACCATTTGGAAGATTGTGACAAATTCCACTTGATGCATCCGGAAACAAACTGGCAATCGGGTCTGGAACATGCTGAAAAAATAGGATTAGGGACACAAGAATACGAACTTATCACTGTATAATTAATGAACGACACAATCTGCGCCATTTCAACTGCTCCGGGAGCCGGAGGTATTGCTGTCATCCGTGTATCAGGACCGGAAGCCATAGCTATTTGCAACAAAATATTTCAACCTCACATAACAGGTAAGAATTTGTTGTCCCAGAAAGCGTATACGTTACGTTATGGAAGTATTCGCCGGGAAAACGAATTAGTTGATGATGTCCTTGTTGCTTTATTCCGTGCACCTCATTCCTTTACGGGAGAAGATACAGTGGAAATCACCTGCCACGGTTCTATTTATATCCAGCAGCAGATTATGCAATTATTGATTGGCGCAGGTTGTCGTACGGCACTTCCCGGCGAATATACGCAACGAGCTTTTCTTAATGGGAAAATGGACCTTAGCCAAGCTGAAGCTGTTGCAGACCTGATTGCTTCAACTTCCGCCGGACAACATCGTTTGGCTTTCAATCAAATGCGGGGTGGCTTTAGTAATGAGTTAAAGGAGCTTCGCGAACAGCTTTTGCATATCACCTCTTTAATGGAACTGGAACTGGATTTTAGTGACCATGAAGAATTAGAATTTGCAGATCGTAGCGAATTGGAAACATTAGCCTCTCACATTGAAACCGTTATATCCCGACTGGCTAATTCCTTTAGTGTAGGTAATGTCATAAAAAATGGTATTCCCGTTGCTATCATTGGAGAAACAAACGCAGGAAAGTCTACCTTACTGAATGTCTTGTTAAATGAAGAAAAAGCGATTGTCAGCGATATCCACGGAACAACTCGCGATGTGATAGAGGATACAGTAAACCTGCAAGGTATTTTATTTCGTTTCATCGATACAGCCGGTATTCGTGAAACGCATGATACAATCGAAAGTATTGGTATAGAACGTACTTTCCAAAAACTGGAACAGGCAAATATTGTTCTTTGGATAATTGATACAAGGGAGGCTTCCTCACAAATTTCCCAATTATCATCCCAAATTCTTCCGCGTTGCAAGGATAAACAACTTATCATTGTCTTCAATAAAGCAGATTTGATAGAAGAAACATCCCATATTATCCCGGCAAATCTACCTAATGATATTCGTTCTATCTTTATTTCTGCAAAACAAAAAAATGGTATTGAGAAATTAGAACAGCTGTTAATTGAAGCTGCCAATATCCCATCATTATCACAAAATGACATCATTGTAACCAATGTACGTCATTATGAGGCTCTGACCCGTGCCCTTGAATCTATCCGCCGGGTACAGGAAGGATTGAATGCTGGCTTATCCGGAGATTTTATTTCACAGGATTTACGTGAATGTATCTATCACCTTTCGGATATTGCAGGGGAAGTAACTACAGACCAGATACTGGGTAATATTTTTGAGAGGTTCTGCATCGGCAAGTAATTTGTTTTTAGAAGTATTTACAACACATTTGTTTCCAATTTTTTCTTATTATTACTTTTTCAATACAACATAGCAACTTCTTATATAATTTTCAATTCCAATTATCAACAAGCGAAGTAAATAGCTATAAATTAAAGCTTTATCCAATAAAAGAAATTTAAGTAGCTTACTCTATTTTTTAATAACAAAATCTTTTATAACTTTGTAGGAAACAAAAATCAAGAACAATAAATAGGTTGTTTATAATTTGAATAAATCATAGCATATTACATATGTCTGAAAAACAATCTGATATTAACGAAATAATGAAACAAATAGTCCAGTTCTCAGATGATAGAGATTGGGACCAATTTCATAATGGCAAAGATTTAGCTTTAGCCCTTTCAATAGAAGCATCAGAACTCAATGAAGCTTTTCTTTGGAAAAATGTCGAGGATGTAAACATCGATAAAATAAAAGAAGAACTAGCAGATATTATGAATTATGCATTTTTAATTGCATACAAGTACAATTTTGACATCAAAGATATAATTTTAAACAAATTAAAAAAGAACGCGGAAAAATATCCCGTTGACAAAGCTAAAGGTAGTGCAAAAAAATACACTGAATTATGATCGTTTATCATGCTTCAAAAAAAGGATTCATTGATGATGTCTTCTACGGAAGAATCGCTGATGAAATAGATTATGCTTTTGTTACTCACTTAGGAAGACACACATCACCCAACGAAGTACTTTCATGGAAAAATTCCATGATGCATATGTATAAAGTAATCAATACAAATGAAATTCCTGATGATTCTAGCATTGCTATTGAATATCAGATTCCATTAACATCAAAACGAGTAGACTTTATTATATCTGGATTAGATGCTAACCAAAAAGGTAATATAATCATTATAGAACTTAAACAATGGGAACAAGCAAAACTTTCTAATAAATCTGGAATTATAACCACTAGATTTCAACATGGAGAAAGAGAAACTGCGCATCCTTCATATCAAGCATGGTCATATGCTTATATGCTAGAAAATTACAACGAAACAATCCAAGAACAAGACATTAAAATTGCACCTTGTGCATTTCTTCATAATTATCAAGCTGATAATATTATAGCTAATAACTGCTATCAAGAATTTATCAACAAAGCTCCTGTTTTTTTTAAATCAGATGCTCAGAAATTACAAGATTTTATAAAAAATCACATCAAGTACGGGGCAAAAGATGACATCGTATGGTTGATAGATAAAGGTAGGCTCAGACCATCCAAACAACTTGCAGATGCTTTAAATTCTATGCTACAAGGGAATCAAGAGTTTGTTCTATTGGATGATCAAAAAATCGTTTACGAAACAGCTTTAAATATAGCACGTTCTACTGCTATGAGCAAAAAGCATGTATTAATAGTAGAAGGAGGTCCTGGAACTGGGAAAAGTGTTGTTGCTATTAATTTATTAGTTCAACTTACAAAGGAAGGTTTGGTGGTCCAATACGTCTCTAAAAATGCTGCTCCCAGAGATATTTATACTACAATGTTAAGCAATACTTTTCAAAAAAGTTTTATTAATAATCTATTTGTTGGTAGTGGTAGTTTTATTGAAAAAGAAGCTGATATTTTCGATGTTTTAGTTGTCGATGAAGCTCATCGACTTAATATGAAAAGTGGCTTATACAGTAATTTGGGGGAAAATCAAATTATAGAAATAATAAAATCAGCTAAATTCTCCATTTTTTTCGTTGATGATAGACAAAAAGTTCATATTAAAGATATTGGATCAAAACGTTCTATAGAAAAGTATGCAACAGAATGCGGGGCAATAATACATTTCACAAAATTAAGTTCACAGTTTCGATGTAATGGATCTGATGGATATCTCAGTTGGTTAGATAATACACTACAAATCAATGAAACAGCCAATATCCATCTTTCACAAGAAGACTATGATTTTAAAATATTTACAGATCCTAATCTATTATTTAATGCAATTGTAACCAAGAATCAAATAAACAAACGTTCTAGAGTTGTTGCTGGATATTGTTGGGACTGGAATAGTAAAAAAGATATTAATACTTACGACATTACTATACCTCAATACTCATTTCAAAAAAAATGGAACCTAAATTCAGACAAGAACCTTTGGATTATAGGTAAAGACTCTATCAATGAAATTGGCTGTATTCACACCTGTCAAGGGCTAGAACTTGACTATGTTGGAGTGATTGTTGGTCTTGATATGAGATATGAAAATAATAAAATTATAACCGATGTCACTAAACGTTCTAAAAATGATCAATCAGTAAAAGGTTTTAAATCTTTACTTAAAACCCAAAAAGAACAGGCTTTACAAGAGATCGATGAAATCATCAAAAATACTTATCGCACATTGATGACTAGAGGAATGAAAGGATGCTATGTTTATTTTTGCGATCAAGCACTAGCTGAGTATTTTCAAAATCAGTTACAACCGATACAAGAAAAAAATGAAGAGAAACTAAGAATCGAACAAGAAATTAATGATGATGTAAAATACATAGACTTTTTACCTTTATATTCTATCAAGGCTGCTTGTGGTTACTTTGGAGAAGGAGAAATTGTGGATGAACAGGGATGGATCAGAGTTGAAGGCATGGGTAAATTAAATCGAAATATGTATGTTGTACAAGCAATAGGGAATTCAATGGAACCAATTATCCAAAATGGAGATTTTTGTGTATTTAGAGCAAATCCTGCAGGAAGTAGACAAGGAAAAATAGTTTTAACACAGCATCACAATTTTTATGATACAGACAACTCAGGAAATTATTCTATAAAAATATATACCAGCAAAAAGAAATATGATGAATTTGGTAACTGGGAACATGAAGAAATAGTTCTTGAACCAAAAAATAAAAATTATAATTCCATTATAATAAAAGATGTAGAAAGTGATGATTTTAGGATTGTAGGAGAATTTGTTGGAATTATAAGAAACAAATAATTGCTATTTGATAACTAATCCGTTTGCCTGTAAATACTTATTTCTATTAATAAATTCCAGCACTTGCGGACTCACCCAGAAGTTTGGTTTAAACAATTTTCCAGACCATTCAACCTTTGCTTTTTTTGAAACAGACTTTATGCGTTTCACTAAAGTTTCAAACAATAAAGCACTTTCATACGAAGTAGTATCTCGTGTATCGGAACTATCCTGATTGTACCAAGTAATATATTTAGGGAAAGAGAGTCTTAAACCGATAATCCCCGGTTCATTCATATAGACAACACTCAGTTTTTCCCGTTCTGCCGACCAAAATAAATAAAAGGGATCAATATTAATTACAGGTTCTTGGGGGTCTACAAGTTTAAAAGGTATGGGATTCCCTTTTTCATCTTTTATACCGACAAAAGAAATCTTATTTATATCATCAGTTACAGAAGTTCTAACAGGGCGTTCTATTTTCCACTGTTGTTCTCTGCTTAAACTATCTTCTCCTATAAGAATCCGTTCAAAAAACTCTTCGTATGCTTGAAATACATCTTTTTTAGAAGTTTCCCGATAATTCATTTCAACACGCGAACCCGTCTTTATAAACGAATAAGACAGTCCATCGAATAGCTCTTTAAACTCATCCGGTGTCAAAATGAAATAAAACAAATTCCATCCCTTGCCAGAACCTCCTCCTGCAAAATATCCCATGTCCTTAAATGTTTATCTACATATTATCTATTTGTAAAACTCATATGCCGACTTATAATCAGAAATCTACGATAAGCAAAATATATGTTTGTAGCAAAGATATGACATTTTATCAAGTACAATTATTTCACTCTGTAAATTACGTCAATATCTCCCAAACCTAATTTCAATTCCACAACTACTATATATATCCGTTCCCTTTCTGTAAATTTTGATTACATTTGTTTTACCATTTAAAAGCGAAATCTATGGCAGACAATTACATTGAAAGACAATACGAACAATATAACGCAAAGAAGGCCGCTTGGGAAAAAGCCCGTAAATACGGGAAGAAACCCACAATGATAACTCATCCTGTCAAGCCGGAGCAACCGGTTGCCGAGGTGGACAAGAAAAGAGTTTTTATAACCGGAGGGGCTGACGGAATCGGGAAAGCTATCGTCAAAGCCTTTTCAGAGATAGGCTGCCTTGTAGCCTTCTGCGACTGTAATGCAGCATTGGGAGAGCAAACAAGCAAAGAAACCGGTGCAACCTTTTATCCGGTCGATGTAAGTGACAAAGAAGCCCTTGAAAAATGCATGCAACATGTTTTTGAAAATTGGGGAGATATCGATGTACTTATCAACAATGCAGGAGTGAGCCGCTTCTCGCCCATAACAGAAACGGAAGTGGAAGATTTCGACCGTATCTTATCCATTAACCTCCGTCCAGTATTTATCACCTCCAGACAACTGGCTATTCACCGCAAATCGCTACCTACGCCTAATCCATACGGGCGAATTATCAATATCTGTTCCACCCGTTACCTGATGAGCGAACCGGGAAGCGAAGGTTACGCAGCCTCTAAGGGAGGTATCTATTCGCTGACACACGCGCTGGCTTTGTCTTTGGCTGAATGGCACATTTGTGTCAACTCCATTGCTCCCGGATGGATACAGAACCATGACTACGAACAACTCCGGCAGGAAGACCACGACCAACACCCGTCGCGCCGTGTAGGCAAACCGGAAGATATCGCCCGTATGTGCCTGTTCCTTTGCCAGAAAGAAAACGACTTTATCAATGGTGAAAACATCACTATCGACGGAGGTATGACAAAAAAAATGATTTATCTCGAATAGAAAAGAAGTATGCAAAAAGATACAACGCTTACCTGCACTGACTGCGGGACACAGAACTGTAAATTCAAAGACCGTACCTATCCGGACTTTTGCCTGACAACCCACCTCAAACCGGAAGATATGGAATGGGCCTTGGAACGTTATGATGAAGGGCGTAACCACGACATCATGGTTGCCAGTGCAGAAGTAGAATACGAAGGCTACTGTCAATGGACACGCGTGGAAGAAATCATGGTCTTTGCCCGTAAAATCGATGCACACCGGATAGGTATCGCCAACTGTATCGGACTTCTCAATGAAGCACGTATCTTTGCCCGTATCCTGCGGGCCAATGGCTTCGAGCCCTATTCTGTACTATGCAAAGTAGCCGGGAAAGCCAAATCATCCATCGGTATTCCTCAAGAATGTGAGAATATCGGAGCTGCCATGTGTAACCCCATTCTTCAGGCGCGCCTGCTGAATGAAGCACATACCGATCTGAATGTTGTAATCGGACTGTGTGTTGGGCACGACAGCCTGTTTTATAAATATTCCGATGCGTATGTTACCACTTTGGTTACGAAAGACCGTATCACGGGCAACAACCCGGCAGCCGCACTCTATACGGCAAACTCGTATTACCGGAAGAAATTGGTGCCGGATAACAAATAGGCGTTATCCGAACGCACAGTTTGCCAGTTTACTCAAGATGCCTTTATAAGGTTCGATTTTGGATTTATACAAATAAACCCCTGCCTCCGCATGCATATCGCCAACAACCGGTAGACATAAACTCAGGCTGGGTATGCCCGGAAAGCCGTTTCCGGTAGCCTTTCCATATACCCATGTCTCATCCGGTTCCGCATCATGGGCAAAAACCCATACGACCTCTTCTGATTGTAACAGGCTGATAAGCTGGTACCCGGTTAACAGGTCAAAATTCCGGTCGTTTTCCATAGAGAATGAGACTTCTTCCTCTTCGCCTTCATTCGTAACATCGAGAACGATAACCCGTTCGGGGCAACATTCTTTTTCCTGGAGAAATTGCAGTACTTCTTTTGCTCCTCCATCGTCTTTTTCTTCATCACCGGTAAAAGCAACCAAGACAGAACTGCCTAACTCATCCCTCAACATCAAATCGATAACGGCCGCGTTCGTGGCGCTATTGTCTAAAGTACCTTTCCAGCATTCTCCGGCTTCCTCTGCAAAACAGTTTTCATACACACAATCGATATGTGAAGAAATAAGCACTTTATATTCATCCGTCTCAGGTAGCGCTTTACCGTAAATCAAAGATAAATCACCTTCAAATAATAGCCGGTAATCCGATTGTGCCAAAAGTGATTTGATTTCCCGTATTCTATTCTTTACCTGAAAACGTTTCCCGTTATCTTTACAATCCACTGTCAAACGATATAATAGCTCTGCATACTGCATACCTCGATACAATTAAAATGAACCGCAAAGATAACCGGAGTTCCCGGGAAAAATGATTACTTTGCAGGTAAAACTGAAAATACCAATTCGGTTCTTAGCCTGTCTAACAAAAAAGAGTCATTTATGATGCAACCTACGGATATAAAAATCATCCCCGTTACCGGGAATAAAAAACAATTCCTCGACCTGCTATTGCTTGCCGATGAACAGGAATCCATGATAGACCTTTATTTGGAGCGGGGAGAAATGTTCGCGCTTTATAAAGACGACCTGAAATGTACTTGTGTAGTTACTCAGGAAGGAAACGGCGTATACGAACTGAAAAACATTGCCGTTTATCCACAGTATCAACGACAGGGATATGGCAAACAAATGATACACTACCTGTTCGATTATTATAAAGGGAGAAGCAAAACAATGCTGGTCGGTACCGGCGACAGCCCGCTGACGCTATCTTTTTACGAAGATTGCGGATTTGTTTACTCGCACCGCATCCCGAACTTCTTCACAGACAATTACGACCATCCGATGTTTGAAGCAGGCAAACAGCTTGTCGATATGATTTACCTGAGAAAAGATTTTTCCCGGGTTATCGAACCGGCTCAGGAAACGGACTATGACGAATTGGTTACCCTTTGGGAAGCATCCGTTCGCAGTTCGCACCATTTCCTGACGGAAGATGATATCCTGTTCTACAAGCCACTGGTCCGTAATAAGTACTTCAAAGCGGTCTGCCTCTATATCATCCGGAACGAACAAAACCGGATCGTTGCATTCACTGGTTTAAGCGATGATCTTATCGAAATGCTCTTCGTACATCCCGGCGAACAGGGTAAAAGATATGGCAAACGATTGATTGATTTCGCCTTGAACGAAAAGCATATCCGCCATGTAGATGTAAACGAGCAAAACGAACAGGCACTCCGTTTTTACCTGCAACTAGGATTTAAAATAACCGGACGTGATGCGACGGACCCTATGGGGAAACCGTTTCCTATTTTACACATGACAAAAGAGACATAACCTATGAATAAAACTACCGATATACTACATCGTTTCAGTACCCCGGTTTCGCATCTGAGCTTACCGGAAAAGTTTACCTATCCATTCCATTATACCCCTCATCCGTTATGTGTTATCGCAGCAGATGAGATTCAGGAGTATATCCGTACACAGGAAAAGTGGCAGGAAGAACTGCAACAGGGAAAAATGTTCGGAGTCCTGATCGTAAAGGATACAACAGGCGGAATAGGCTATCTTGCCGCTTTCTCCGGGAATATCGCAGGAAAGAGTTGCCATCCTTATTTCGTCCCTCCCATCTATGACTTATCGGAACCAGACGGATTTTTCAAGCCCGTTGAAAAATACATATCAATAATCAACGACCGGATTGAAATGCTACAGAGTCACCCCTCTTTACTGCGCAACAAACAACTTCTTAAAGAAGAAACAGAGAAAGCCGAAAAAGCCCTGGCAGAAGCAAAAGAGGCGATGAAAGCGGCTAAAGCAGCCCGGGAAAGCCGCCGGATGAATAATCCGGATGAAACGGAACTGGCCGCTTTGATTAAGGAGAGCCAATTCCAGAAAGCCGAACTCAAACGGATGGAACGTGAGTGGAAAAACCGTATTGCAGCCATACAGCGCGAAATAGACGTTTTCACAAACGAGATAGATTATTTTAAAGAAGTACGCAAAGACAGGTCGATTGAGCTGCAACAAAGACTGTTTGACCAGTACCATCTGTTCAATGCCCGTGAAGAAATAGAAAGCCTCTGCGATATTTTCGAGCAAACCGTCCATCGGGCTCCTCCTGCCGGAGCCGGAGAATGTGCCGCTCCGAAACTTTTGCAATATGCTTACTTACACCAATTAAAACCGGTTGCCATGGCTGAGTTCTGGTGGGGTAATTCGCCTGTCGGTGAGATTCGTAAACACGGATACTTTTATCCGGCTTGCAAAGGGAAATGCGAGCCGATCCTGAAACATATGCTGCAAGGATTGGATGTGGAAGAAAATCCTCTGGCCAAAGATGTTTATAAAGATACGGAGCTTGAAATTGTGTATGAAGACGAATGGTTGCTGATAGTGAACAAACCGGCGGGTATGCTTTCGGTTCCCGGAAAGACAGACATAGACTCGATAGAGCAACGCATTCGTTCCATGTACCCCGATGCAACAGGCCCGATAATCGTACACCGGCTCGATATGGCAACTTCCGGTCTGTTGCTTGTTGCCAAGACGAAGGAAGCCCATCAGCATCTGCAAGCCCAATTTGAAAACCGTACCATAAAAAAACGATATATCGCTTTGCTCGACGGCATACCTGCTGAGAAAAAAGGAACGATTAACTTGCCGCTTCGTCCTGACCTGCATGACAGGCCGCGTCAGGTTGTAGACAGGGAGCAAGGCAAAACCGCTATTACCAATTATCAGGTTATAAGCCATACAGACACTCAGACACGGATTGTTTTTCATCCGATTACCGGAAGAACCCATCAACTGCGTGTCCACTCCGCCCATCCGGAAGGACTGAACTGTTCCATTGTCGGGGATGAACTTTACGGAAAAAAAGCGGAAAGGCTTTATCTGCATGCGGAAGTTATCGAGTTTGTCCATCCGGCAAGCAGTAAAATTATCCGGATAGAAAAGAACGCTCCGTTTTAAAATAAGGGTCTATTTAAATGACATCTGTTAGTTCATAGTAATGGTTTCCCAAAATCATTACTATGAGTTTGTTTATGCACAATTACGACTCGAAACGCTGAAAATAGATTATTTAGTTCAATTAAGACTACGTTAAGATTTCACAAAGATATAAAGATATTACAATATATTAATACCATAACCTTTTGATTATTAATGCTTATTGCTTATTGAAAATTCTCGAAATCCTGAGAATTTATGAATATCAACAACTTTCACGGCATGAAATTTATTAAGATATCCTAATTTTTAAGATGCAATGTTGCAAAACAGCTTCGCTTATATGCGAAAGCGGTATACATCACTGCTTTATACCTCCGCTCGTCAGCGAAGACAACAAACAGCAGGTGCATCCGCTTTAAACGTAACCGCCCCAATCCCGATGCCGGAGGGGGCAGTGATGGGGAAAAGCCGGAGGAGCTATAAAACGAAAACGGTATAAATCCAATACAGGCAGGCTTCAATACGTTATTGCAGACGGTTGTACCAATATCCCGTCAGATTTATACCGTTTTTGTTTTTTATTCCGTTGTTGGGAAAGAGGAAATTCTCAAACGTGCCGCACCCATAGGCACCAGAGTCAATTCATCCAACCGGTCGGATTTGTGTGCATCTTCATAAGGTAATACGCCGCATAAATCATACTCATCAACTTTCCATTCCGGTACAAGACGACCTTTTGCCTTAAATTCCAATGGAACATTCTCCAAGGTAAACGGATTGTTATCGGTAGGCCAGTCTTTACGTTGAACAGTGATAGGAGCACCTAACTGTAGCGCATAATTCCATGGGCTACCCGGATATATTTCATAAGTAGGCCATGCGGAAGCGTCTGCTCCCTCCTGCCATTTGGAATCGCCGATTGCAGTTTCTTTACTGTCTTTCTGTTGGTAATCTTCTTTTATCTTTAACGACAATGTCAAAGGACCATAATCCACACTGACACTGTTTTTATTCACCTGCCATTGACGATAACCGATTTCCATCGGAACTGCCAGTACCACTTCATCCCCATCTTCCCACTCACGGGAAATTTTGGCATATTTACCGGCAACCAAATCCGCATTCAGATTCTTTCCGTTTACAGAAATAGAAGCATGCTTGCACCAGGTAGGGATACGCAGATAAAGAGGGAAATCCACTTTTTCCGAAGTCCGCAATGTAAAACGAATCGTTTCTTCAAACGGATAATTTGTTTGTTCCCGGATGGAAACTTCAGTGCCATTGCCGACCTTTACTTTTGCATTGCAAGCGCTATACAATACGGCAGCTATACCATTGTCCGGGGTTGCCAATATCAGGTTCTCTGCATAATAAGGCCATCCGAAGCCATGGTTATGCTGGCAACAGCGGCTGCTAAACGGATTCATGGACAGGAACGGTCCCCGGTTATCTATACCCGGATGATGGTTCTTTGAATCGCTCAGTACGTGATTCGGGCTTGTGATATAACGCAACGCCTTATAATCCGGCATCAAAGCAGCCGGAAAACTATTGAAAGCCACATCCTCACAATTCTCCGCCCAATACGGGTCGCCGGATATCTGCAACATGATTTCATCTGAGGCCATTTGTTCTACAAAACCACAGGTTTCCGTTCCCTGGCGAGGGTCGAAGAAACCGGTACGGGCATTTTCGTCAGCTCCAAACATGCCGCCCGGAACCTGCCCGAAAGCGCGGCGCGCCAGACTCTGCACATTATAGCTGGCGGCAAGCATTGCCGAATCACCGGTAAACAGATAATAAGTTGCCGGTTCGCGGAAACACTGGGCTATATTTACGTTATGCCAATTAGGCAGTTGGGTAGATTGGGTCCAGTCTGCTGTATTACGGTGTATTTTTTCTGCCAATGACAATAGTTTTTCATTGCCGGTATGGTTATATAACCAGGCAACACTCCACAGATTATCGCCACCACGGCTGTTTTCCCAATAACTGGACAGGAAGTTTTCATCCGGAACCGTAAGCAAATAATCACAATAACGTGTCATAAAATCAAGAATACGCTGGTCGTTAGAATATTCATAATAAGACTGCATAATCCAAAGCACAATCATATTCGGCCAGAAATCCTGTTTGCCGTCATTCAGGTGGACAGGACCGAAGTTACCGTCTTCCCGCTGGCTCTTCAGAATATTCTCTATCCAGAACTTGGATTCATTCAACATCAGGTTATCCTGCATGATATAAGCCAGGTTCGAATAGCCACGCAGCCAGTAAGGGACTTCTTCCCATCCCCATTTACCGCCGGTCTTCAGCCAGGCATTATCTTCTTTCTGCAACCAGGCACTAATCTCGCCCAGATGTCCGTTCAAACCATCCTTTTGTAGTTCCAACTGGCGTTTCAGCCAACCTTCCGGCTGGATTGTCCCGGCAGGTAGCTTGATAAACTGCTGCGGCTGCAAGGGAGCGCGGTTGCTTACATAAAATTCATTGCGGGTAGCCGTCGAAGGACGGTCCACCACTTCTACTTCATTTCTTTCCGGTCCGGTACATGCCACTAAAGCCATTGTACAGAAGACAAGTACATTTTTCATACGTTTATATTATATTCTGATTTTTTACTTGCTATGAGGGAAATAGAAAGTTTCGGGCAATACACTATATACTTGCTTGCCGTCTTTTTCCGTTACTTTCATTGTTATAATTGCAGTACGCCTCGGACCTACTACGCTATTTGAATTGTGGGTATGGAATACATATTTCATAACACCATCATTATCAATAAAAATATCTCCATGTCCTGTCCCGTTATGTCCCAATAACCGGCGACTGATAATGGGGTTTCCTTCCTGTTTTTTCCAAGGACCATAAGGAGAACCGGAGGTAGCATAACCTACAGCATAATCGATATTGCGGAAATCATTTGCAGAATAGAAAAAATAATACGTATCCTTTTCGCGAATAACGGTAGGACCTTCCGAAACAGGCCATTCCACATGCTGGGTATTTTCCCAATCGTCTACGGCAGCAATACATTCGGTCAAAGTCCCTTTCTTAATCCCCGTAAGGTCTTTATTCATTTCGGCAACAAACAAACGGTTTCCATTTGTCAGCCGTACATGGTATAAATAGATTTTTCCGTCCTTATCGAAAAACACGTAGGGGTCTATCTGTTTGGTATCCGCCGGCAGTTTGGCAATTTTTTTCTGACGGAAAGGACCTAACGGGCTATCGGATGAAGCAATGGCAATAAATTCATCCGCTGTATAAGCCATATAATACTTCCCCTTATAACGGAAAACCTGAGGAGCCCAGAATCCTTTCGTACCGAAAGTATCTCCTTTTTTCAACGCATATCCGTCGGAAGCGCCACAGGGTCCCTCCCATGTTTTCAAATCTCCGGATGTATAAACCTGAAACCCTTCGTTAGAGTTTCCACCCGTACCATATAAATAATAAGTTCCATTATCTACGAAGATAGTAGGGTCTGCCATATAGATATTTTGTCCGGCAGCAGAGAAAGATAACAACAATAGAAAAGCTACACAAAAAGATAGTAAATACTTTTTCATGGTATTGAGAATTAAATTATACTGATTTCCATTACAAAGATAGACGCAAAAAAGGTACGTATCCCCTAATCCGCAAGCATTTTTTACCACAAATAAGAATAAGAATCTCCTAAATGGGTTCTGATTTTCCGTAGCGCGATAGTTATTTGTCCCTCAACCGTCTTTTCTGAAATATGGAGTTGTTCGGCTATTTCCTTGTTGGTAAAACTCTCTTCACGGCTTTTCTTAAAAATCTCCCGGCACTTCTCCGGCAAAAGATTAACAGCTTCCTGTATAAGACGGTGCAATTCCTGTACTTCTATATCCGGATTATAATCCTGGGATACTTCCGACATTCCGACATCTTCCAGATAAACCGGAACTTTCTTATCCCGGATATATGTAAAAGCCTTATTCCGTGCAGCCTGGAAAAGATAAGCTTTCAAAGTCAGCTTGATTTCAAAATCTTTACGGTTTTCCCAGATATAAGTAAAAATGTCCAGCACAAAATCCTGAGACTTCTCCCTGTCGTGAATATAATACATCACAAAACGTTCCAGTGAATCCACATATTGATAAAACAAATGCTTAAATGCCAGTTCATCTCCTTGCTTTATCAGTTTTAACAATAATATGTCATCATTATTGGACGCCATCTACATTTATTAACCTGATTATACCTAATTCTCCGCCCCAAAGATAGACAAATATTTTATATTAATTAAAATATGTATCATTTAGTTTCCAACCGCAAACTCGCCAGACACTAATGTTTCAGGCTACGTATCCCATAATACAGCAAACGTAATAAGATGGATAAACCATAAAGAGCGCAGGCTATCACCAACATCCAGAGAGATTGTGTCCACAATTCGGACCATTCAGTCTGATAGGACAAAATGGATATAATATTCATCAGACAGGCAAGAAGGATACAGGCACAGAATATCTTTATTTCCAGTTTCTGCCTTTTGACTGATATACGGATATCTTTCATATTTATGCAAAATTTAAATAAGGTATTTTATATTCGTCCGGGAAATGAATAACCCGCTCTTCTTCCATTGCTTGCAAGCCCAATAAGGCAAGAACGGAGGAGTAATAGGCCTCTTCTACCAGATTAGGGGCAGGTTTTCCGGTAATTGCCGCTTCACAGAAAGCCGTTACCAATTCCATCGAACCGTCGCCTACTGCACCTACAGAAGATTCCCCGCTATGAGTAGTAACATGATCCATAATCATTTCCCCCTTATTTACAGAGGCCGTTTCGGGAACCCAGCTCGGTCCGGCAAAAGAGACATTATCGAATACCTTATGTTCAATCTGGTTGATAAGTTGCTGGATACCCGGCGCCGGTTTCACCTCTTCGAAATAATACTTTCCTTTTTCCGGTTCCATTGTCCCTTTACTGCCAAGCAGTTCCTCTTCCAATCCATAGAATTTATTGGAGATGACAGACTCATAATTCATCTTCACCCCATTGGGATACCGGTAAATCAGGCTCACATTGTCATACACTTCACGCCCGTCTTTCCAATAAACAATATCACCGGACCCCATTACTGTTTCGGGTATCATTTTCAACGCCCAGTTGCCGACCTGCAACTGATGAGTGGCAAGTTCCGTCATCAATCCTCCGGAATATTCCTTATACAGACGCCAGTTTATTTTCCGTTCCAAATCCGGAGAAGGGACAGGACGGCGCCAGTCATTATTCCTGAACCAATAAGCACGGACCGCTCCGATTTCCCCGATAACACCGGAATGTATCATTTCCATCGCACGGATATATTTGGGGTCATACAAGCGTTGTTGTCCGATAAACATTACTTTACCGGATTGTTTGAATGCATTATACATATCCAGGCATCCCTGGGGTGTTGTAGACATCGACTTTTCGCAAAATACATGCTTACCTGCCTGTAAAGCATCTATCGTTAAACGGGCATGTTCGTACAAAGGTACAGCTATCATTACAGCCTGAACCTCCGGCATCTCGAGAACTCTCCGGTAATCATCGAATGTTTTTGCTTTCGGGTAAATGGCTGATGCCGCTTTCAGGTTCGGTTCGTAATTGTCGCAGAGAGCCACAACATCGGCATTTGGTATTTCCTTCATATTATTCAGGTGGTATTGCCCGCGTGAACCTGTCCCGATAAAGCCAATCCGTACCTTTTCTTTTGCTACCCGTTTTTTATCATCGGCACTACATGACTGAAGCCAAGGGAACGAAGACAAAAGAAGTCCTCCCCCTCCTATCATTCCTATGTTTTTAAAAAAATCCCGGCGGCTTAAGCCGGCTGAAATATCTTCATTACTCATAATGTATATAGATGTTTCTCATAAATATCAAATTTCCCGGCAACCGTATCCACCTGCTCACTGGGCAGTATCATAAAAGCCGTTGTCAGCACTTCTGCCACAAGCGGACTATCGGCTATCACCGAAACCATTCGTTTATCTTCCACATATAAACCGGTATGCGGATTAATGATATGCCTGGGATTTGAAGGCATATTCCCTGAAGTAGACAAAGAGCAGTCTTTCAGCTTAAAATCGGCGAGTCTTTTTTGTGTATAAGGATTATTTATACTGACCGGCCAATATGTTCCACAAGGATGACTACCCAAGGCAAGCACCGAACTGTTGCCAAAATTAACGAGTGCATCCGTCACCCCTTTCTGCTTCAATATCGTTTGTATTTTTTGCAGTGCATAGCCTTTCCCGTATCCTCCCAAATCTATCTGCATGGTTTCCGAAAAGAAAAAGATACTTTTATCGGCATCCGACAAGAGTATCCGGCTGAAATCCTGCATCGTAATATCGAAACAGCCGTTTGTCCACTCATAATACCGGTGGCAATCCAGCAAAATAGCCCAAAGTTCATCGCTTACAGATACAGGAAAATGTCCGGCTTCCCTGTTCACCGACGCAACTTCTCCATCCGCGACAAAGCGGCTTAGCATCTTATCCAACCGCCTGACTTCGGTTTCCACCTCATTCCATACTTCACCTAACTGCTTTGAATCCTTCCCTAACAGCAACACATCCAACTGTGTTCCCATGGCTGACGACATTGCTCCGTGAAAAAGCCCGGAGGCAGCATAATAGTTAGAATAAGACATAAATTAAACGCTTTTGATACCTTACCGAATTGGGTGTGCGTACACACGATATCAGATTTTCATTTTATTCCCTGACAAAGATAGCGCATTAAGTAATTGAAAAAAACAGGATATGCTTTATTTTTTTATTATTTCACCAACAGTTTCATTGTTAATGCCACACACTATTAAAAGAAGTCCGTTTTTTGCGTTCATAGTTATGGTTTTTCCAATTCATAGTTATGATTTAGGAAAACCATAACTATGAATATTTCGGGACGGTATAGATATGCAGGTATCATTCTGTTAGACAACACCCTTCCAAAGCGCTTATATTTTTCATTTTCTGCTCGGTTATTCAAAGATTATCCCTTACATTTGCATCATAAATATTAAATCCGTAATTACGATGAATACACAATTGTACAAAGCTGTTATCGCAGTTTTTCTTATTGGAATATTTGCGGCAGGCTGTAACCCGAAAACGAAACAAGTGGCTGAAAACAATATTACGTTCGATTCAATCCAGGTAGATAAAACCTACCATTTATTGGAAAATCAGGACAACCCGAACTGCAACCTCCAAATGAATTTCGTATATCCTGTTAAATATACGAATAAAGAGGTACTGAAGAAAGTTCAAAAACAGTTTGTACTGGCTTATTTCGGAGAAACTTACGAGACGTTATCTCCTGCAGATGCAATTGCTAAATACACGGAAGATTACCTGAATGCATATAAGGACCTGGAAAAAGATTTCAAGGATGAACTGGCCAAGAAAGAAGATGCCCCGGTAGAAGCCTGGTATTCCTATTATGAAATGTCATCCGATAAGATTGCACTCAATAAAAACGATATTCTCAGTTTTACCGTATATTTCGAAAACTATACAGGTGGAGCACATGGTTCACATTCTGCCAATAATCATTCTATCAACCTGAATACCGGCGACCCGATTACAGAAGAAGAGATTTTCGTAGAAAACTACCAGGATGAACTGGCTAAAATATTGACTGATCATATCGCCAAGCAAAATGAGGTGGAAAATCCCAAAGATCTGGAAAATCTGGGATTCTTCAGTGTGGATGAAATTTTCCCCAACGGAAATATATTAATTGAGGAAGACGGTATTAACTATACTTTCAATGAATATGAAATTGCCGCTTATGTAGTGGGAACAATCAATGTGTTCCTTCCTTATAAGGATATACAGCATTTGTTGAAAAAGGATAGCATTATCGCTCCGTTTATTAATAATTGAAACAACATCTCAAACGCATGGAAGTGAAAGATACTGATAGTGATTTGTCTATTATCCATTCCCAGTTAGAAGCGATTAAATCTTATTTCCCGGAGCTTACGGAACAACAAAGAACACAGATAGATGCTCTTTATGACTTGTATGCCGACTGGAATGCCAAAATAAATGTGATTTCACGCAAAGATATAGTTAATCTATACCTGAATCATGTGCTTCATTCTCTGGGCATTGCCCGGATGTTGAAGTTTAAAGAAGGCTCGTCTGTCATGGATATCGGTACAGGAGGCGGTTTTCCCGGTATTCCTCTTGCCATATTATTCCCGGAAGCAAACTTCCATTTGGTAGACAGCATAGGGAAGAAAATAAAAGTCGGACAAGCAGTAGCAGAGGCCATCGGACTGAAAAATGTAACATTCCGTCATTGCCGGGCCGAAGAAGAAAAACAATTATTCGATTTCGTTGTCAGCCGCGCTGTTATGCCTCTCTCCGATCTGGTAAAGATAGCTCGTAAAAACATAAAAAAACAGCAACACAACGCATTGCCGAACGGTTTAATCTGTTTGAAAGGCGGAGAATTGCAAAGTGAAATATTTCCTTTCCGCAATCAGGCTGTTACCCTCGAATTGGGAGACTATTTCAAAGAAGAATTTTTCAAAACTAAAAAAGTAGTATACGTGCCATTATGATATCAATAAAAGCATTTGAATTTAACTACTTCCAGGAAAACACATTTGTACTTTACGATGAGACCCGTGAAGCGGTAATCATTGACTGTGGTTGTTGCCGGCGGGAAGAAGAAATTGAATTGGAAAACTTTATCACAGAGAATAATCTGATAGTAAAACACCTCCTTTGTACTCATCTCCATCTGGACCACATCTTCGGAAATCCGTTTGTATATAAGAAATATGGATTAAAACCGCAGGCACATAGGTTGGATGTGGAACTTCTTCCGTCTCCGGACCAACAAGCTAAGTTGTTCGGACTAAGTTTCCATATAGAGAATATTCCGGTAGAAAAGCTATTAGTCGGTAACGAAATTATCAAATTCGGCAAATCCGAATTAAAAGTTTTAACGGTACCGGGACATTCCCCCGGAAGTGTTGCCTTTTATAATGAAAAGAATGGTTTCGTAATTGTCGGAGATGCCTTATTTGCCGGAAGTATAGGACGTACAGACCTTTGGGAAGGCAATCATGATATTCTGATAGCAGCTATCAACGACAAACTGATGGCATTGCCGGACGAAACTGTGGTATATCCCGGACATGGACCGGAAACACGTATCATTGATGAGAAATTAAATAATCCCTATTTATAAACTACATTAATATTATGGATACAAATAAATTTGTAAACCGTCATGTAGGCATCGCAACAGAAGATATTCCTTCTATGTTGCAAGCTATTGGCGTGGAATCGGTAGACGAATTGATTAACCAGACAATTCCGTCGAACATCCGCTTAAAAGAGCCTTTGAACCTTCCTGAACCCATGACTGAACGTGAGTTCGCAGAACACATTGCCGAACTGGCTTCAAAAAACGAAGTGTTTACCTCCTACATTGGAATGGGATGGTATGACACTGTTTGCCCGGCTCCTATCCAGCGTAATGTTTTTGAAAACCCGGTTTGGTATACATCTTATACTCCTTACCAGGCTGAAATCTCGCAAGGACGCCTGGAAGCGTTACTTAATTTCCAGACTGTTATTTGTGAACTGACAGGATTGCCTCTTGCAAACTGCTCATTGCTGGATGAAGCAACTGCCGCCGCCGAAGCAGCAACGATGTTCTTCGGAAGCCGGAGCCGTGCACAGGCAAAAGCCGGAGCCAATGTATTATTCGTAGACGAAAATGTATTTGCTTCTACTCTGGCGGTTATCAATACACGCATGGTTCCCCAAGATATCAAAGTGGTTGTTGGCAACTACAAGACATTTGAATTCACACCGGAAGTATTCGGTGCTATTGTACAGTATCCGAACGCTGACGGTTCCATTGAAGATTATAAAGAATTTATCTCTCGCGCAAATGCGAATGAAACCCGTGTTGCTGTTGCAGCAGACCTGATGAGTCTGGTACTGCTTACACCTCCGGGGGAATGGGGGGCTGATGTTGTATTCGGAAGCAGCCAACGGTTCGGTATTCCGATGTTTTACGGAGGTCCGTCCGCAGCCTTTTTCGCGACTAAAGCGGATTACAAACGTACGATTCCGGGACGTATCATCGGTATCTCCAAAGATGCTTATGGTCATGCTGCTTACCGCCTGGCTTTGCAAACCCGCGAACAGCACATCAAACGTGAAAAAGCGACTTCCAATATTTGTACGGCTC
Source organism: Parabacteroides sp. (assembly GCA_019417325.1). Classification (GTDB taxonomy): domain Bacteria; phylum Bacteroidota; class Bacteroidia; order Bacteroidales; family Tannerellaceae; genus Parabacteroides. Next base: position 114,073 of record DXVO01000008.1, read on the forward strand.
AGGCTTTATTGGCTACTATGGCAGGTTTCTATGCTGTATACCATGGTGCGGAAGGACTGAAAAACATCGCAGGGCGTATCCATGCTTCTGCCGGTTTCTTAGCTTCCGAACTTGAAAAACTGGGTTACAGACAGTTGAACAAAGATTACTTCGATACACTGAAAATCGAACTACCGTCTCATGTATCCATCAATGCTTTGCGTGAAATTGCTTTGGAATGCAAAGTAAACCTGCGCTATTTTGAAGCTGGACAAGTTGGTATCAGCATAGACGAAACAACACAACCTACCGACATAGGCGTGTTACTATACATCTTTGCTGGCGCTGCCGGTAAAGATTATATGTTGAAAGAAGCTGTTCCTGAAAAGACTTATTTCGATGCGAAATTTGCCCGTACATCTGATTTCTTACAGGAAGATGTATTCAAAAAATACCATACGGAAACCGAATTAATGCGCTATATCACTCGCTTGGGACGCAAAGATATTTCATTGGCTCAGTCCATGATTTCTCTGGGTTCTTGTACAATGAAACTGAATGCCGCTTCTGAAATGCTGCCGTTGAGCCGTCCTGAATTCCAGAACATCCACCCGTATGCCCCAGAAGAACAAGTTGAAGGATACAAAGAACTGATTGAGAACCTGTGTTGCTATCTGGCTGAAATCACCGGATTCAAAGGTGTTACTTTGCAACCGAACTCTGGTGCTGCCGGAGAATATACCGGTTTGCGTGTAATTCGTACTTATCTGGAAAGTATCGGTCAGGGACATCGTAACATCGTTCTTTTACCGTCATCTGCACACGGTACAAACCCGGCAAGTGCTATCCAGTGCGGCTTCTCTACCGTAACAGTTAAATGTGACGATAAAGGTAACATCGACCTGGCAGACTTCCGCGAAAAAGCAGAAGCAAACAAGGATAATCTTGCAGCTACCATGATTACTTATCCGTCTACTCATGGTATTTTTGAAGTAGACATCAAAGAGATGTGTGATATTGTTCATGCATGCGGCGGACAAGTTTATATGGACGGTGCCAATATGAATGCACAGGTTGGCTTGACAAATCCGGGCACAATTGGTGCTGACGTTTGCCACCTGAATCTTCACAAAACATTTGCATCTCCTCATGGTGGTGGTGGTCCTGGCGTAGGTCCGATTTGTGTAGCCGCTCATCTGGTTCCGTTCCTGCCTTCTCATCCGGTAGCATGGGGCAGCGATTTGAATACGGTGTCTGCCGCTCCTTATGGCAGTGCTGGTATCTTACCGATTACCTATGCTTACATTCGTATGTTAGGTGCGGAAGGACTGGAAACTGTTACAAAAACAGCTATACTGAATGCCAATTATCTGGCTGCTAAGCTGAAAGATACATATGGTATCGTTTATACAGGTGCTACAGGCCGCGTAGGGCATGAACTTATTTTGGAATGCCGTACAATTAAAGAACGTTCCGGTATCGATGAAGGTGATGTAGCAAAACGTCTGATGGATTTCGGCTATCATGCACCGACTCTTTCATTCCCGGTTCACGGTACCTTAATGGTAGAACCTACCGAAAGTGAGAGCAAAGCGGAACTAGACCGTTTTGTTGATGTATTGGAATGTATCTGGAAGGAAATCAAAGAGGTAGAAGAAGGTAAAGCTTCTAAAGAAGATAATGTGCTGAAAAATGCTCCTCATCCTGAATACGAAATCACTGCTGATGAATGGAAACATGAATATCCTCGCAGTAAAGCAGCCTTCCCGCTGGAATGGTTGCATGAAGGTAAATTCTGGATTAATGTTGCCCGTGTAGATAACGCATATGGCGATCGTAACCTGATACCTTCTCTTTGTGCCTGCGAACTGTAATATTCCTATTTATACAGAGAGACGTTATGGTAGCATAGCGTCTCTCTTTTCTTCGAAACATCTAAAAAAACACATCTAAAAAATCTCCAATGAACAAATTATTACTTGCTTTTACGACAATCTCCCTGATGGTTGCCTGTACGAAAACGCCGGAAACAAAAATCAAAGCTTACGGATGGCAAGGCGAAGGACAAAACACCACAGAAGAGACTTTACAGGCTGATTTCAGCAAATGGAAAGCGCACGGACTGGATGGCGTTTGTTATAACGCCGGACATGATGTGGAAAAACATCGCCGTGCAGCTAAAGTAGCCCATGCAAACGGATTGGAATATCACGGATGGATACCGGCAATGGTCCAGGGTGATGTGGATTCCACCTGGTATGCTGTAAACCGTAACGGTGAATCCGCCTACAACGTACAGGCTTATGTACCTTACTACAAATTCATGTGTCCCAATCGTGAAGAGGTTGCCAACTATTTGGTTGACATGTATGGGAAAGTTGCAGATATTCCCGAAGTCGATTATGTACATCTCGATTATATCCGTTTCGTAGACGTTATACTGGCTCGCGGCTTATGGGATAAGTACGGGCTTGTTATGAATGAAGAATATCCTGTAGCCGATTATTGCTATTGCGACAAATGTGTTGCAGATTTTAAAGCCGCAACAGGTATCGATATTAAAAGCGTAGAAGATCCTTCCAAATGCAAAGAATGGGCACAGTTCCGTTGTGACCTGATTACCAAACTGGTAAACCGTATTGCGGATTCCGTACATGCAAAAGGCAAAAAAATCAGTGCAGCGGTATTCCCTGGTCCGGACTCATATGCAAAAAAGATGGTACGCCAGGAATGGAACAAATGGAATATAGATGCTATATTCCCAATGAACTATAACGACTTTTACTTAGAAGGCCCTGAATGGGTTGGGAAAGTTGTTGAGGAAGAAGTAAATTCCGTGAACGGAGAAAAACCGGTTTACAGCGGTTTATTCATCTGCCATGATTGGAAAAACAAAGCTCAGATTAAAGACCCGGAAGGACATGGTCTGTTGCCTTCTGAAATAGAAGAAGCGGTAAAAGGTTCTATGGAAAGCGGTGCTGCCGGTGTTTGTCTGTTCACTCCTAATAGCATGACGGATGAACATTGGGTTGCATTTGACAAGGCAATCCGCCAATCTTATCAGGTTAAGAAATAAACAAATAAAAAACGGCCAGGCTTTGTAATCACTACAAATCCTGGCCTTAAGTCTAAGTGTGTGTCTATTTAAGACTGGAAATATTTTTATTTCTTATAGAAATCCAACAGTTTAATTAAACCGGACTCATCTTTCCATTTTATTTTATGCTGTTTAATAAAGGCTTTTAATTGTGCCTGCCCCGCTTCCGTAAGCGATTTTGTTACATCCTTCCGGGTTGCCTCAATTATTTTATCACCTAAAATAAAATAGTATTCTTTAATCAAAGGTAACTCTTTACCATCACTCTGTTCCAATTTCATTTGACTATAGTTTAGGTTCGTAGTGCTACCTTCTCCTAATCGAAATGAACTTAAGTCGTCTGTAGCAGAAACTTCTGTCGTCATGCCATAGGCTCCGGTTCCACCTTTTGTCAAGGCCTTAAAATCAGCCTTTACAAGCTTCACCAGCATATGATCATTCTCTGATTTTATTACCTGGACAAGAACCCCGTTCATATAGATAAAAGTATCGTTTCCGATTTCAACCTTTGTAATACGTGAAGGGTTTACCTGAATAATATTATCTCCGTCCAGATGATGAAGTGTGGCATTTTGAAGATGTATATTCAATTTAAGATGGCTTGTTTTTTCGCCTTGAGAAAAAAAGACCACCCCCTCTTGGAAATTCTCATACAAATAAGGCCACTTTGTTGTCGGAGTATAAGCCAAAGCCGTTAAAACAGTAACATACGACATCCATATGAAACAAAATAAAAACCGAATGATTGACTTCATATTCATATGTTTTATAAATAAGAAGGCTTACCTTCCCGGATAACGGAAAATGTAAGCCTTCCTGTAAAATTAATATTCAGGATTTTGTACCATATTCGGGTTGGCATCCATTTCACGTTTCGGAATAGGCAATGCCCATCTGTAATCCGGGAAAGGTATGTCTTTTGCAGTAGCAGAACCCTGATAATCCACACGGTGAAGAGCAGTACCGGTTCTTGCCATATCATAAATCAAGTGACCTTCAAATGCCAACTCTTTACGACGTTCCAACAATATATTTTCCAATGTTGCAGGAACTGTAGATGCACCACGATTAGATGTTATTTGCAACAAATCACTAGCAGCAGTAACACCTGCAACTGTAGCACCGCGAACGATTGCTTCCGCACGGTTCAAATACATTTCAGCCAAACGAAGTACAATGATATTATTAGCAGTCGGTCTGTTATTGTTTTTACCAGGATACTTTGTTGTCCAATAATGATCTTTCGCATTTTCATGATTCTTAAATAATGTACCACGCACATCTCCCGGTTCATAAAGATCGCGCAAATCAGCACTGGATGCGGCATCTGCATAACCATCCGGATTCGTCATCCAGGAAATTTCTTCCCAATATTCATTGTATTCATTATTCAAAGAACCATAAACTTCAAAAATCACTTCTTTACCATCTTCTGCAACTTCCCGTCCCCAGAATTTAGTAAACTCTTCCTTCGTATACAGTGTAAAATGATAATCGTTTATCACTTTAGTCGCATAGTCTGCTGATTTCTGCCATTCGCCCATGTATAAATAAACTCTCGACAGCAAAGCCTGAATAGCCGGTTTACTTGCCATTGCAAATGAGTCCGTTATTTCAGAACGATTATAGCGGCCGGAAGCTATCAATGTTTCCGCATTCAGCAAGTCTTTCTCAACCTGGTCATATACCTCTTTTACTGTATTACGTGCCGGAAGTCCGTTTTCTGTAACAAAAACAAGAGGAACACCTAAACTATTCGGGTCAGAGGTATAAGGTTGTGAATACGTACGAACCAAATCAAAATAACTTAAAGCACGCAAGAATAAACATTCCGCTTTCAAATCATTCAAATCCTGAGTCGTTACATCTGTAGATTCTTTACCGTCTGCATTATTAAGCACATTATTGGCTGCTGCAATTGTATAATAAGCATAATTCCACAAGTTGGAAGTTGAACTCGGAACATAGTTCCAACTATATTCTTTCGTCAGACGTCCTGAAGTAAAATTCGTATTAGTAGGGTTCTTTGCATTACCGGATCTCAATTCACAGCTCAGAACAAATTCCGAACCATACCATGTACCATCATAGAGATAAGTATAAGCACCTTGAGTAGCTTTTCTCAAACCATCATAATTAGACAACATGGTTTCTGTTTTCAATTTAACAACCGGTTCCTCCGTCAAAAAGTCATTGCAGGAAACACAGCCTATTGCCAATGCTGTTAAACCATATATCAATATATTTTTCATATACTCTTATTAGTTAAGTTAATTAAAATGACAAATCAATACCAAACACAAATGAACGGGTCATCGGATAAATACCATTGCCAACACCTTCAACACCACGTTCAGGATCCCAGAAATCAACATTATGGAATGTATAAACATTCGAACCGCTTGCATAAACCTTCAGATTGTTCAATCCTATCGGATTCAACCATTTCTTAGGTAATGTATAAGATAATGTAATGTCTTTAATACGTACATAGCTGCCATTTTCAAGGAAACGGGTTGAATATCCATCATAAGAACTGCTGGTATTACCTGCTACCGGTTTCGGATTACAATCCGTATCACCCGGCTGTTTCCAATAATTCAATGCGCTCTTAGCCTGATTCATCGCCATTTGGTTTCCATCAGAATGAGAATAGCGGTTTTCGAATATCAGGACTTTATTACCGAATTTACCTTCAAACTGAACGCCTAAAGAAATGCCGTTCCAGGTTATATCTGTATGCAAACCACCTGTAACTGTAGGTTCAGGACTGCCGGCGTTGATATAACGAGCTTTGTTAAAGTTATTTGTAATAGAACCATCTTCCGCTACCCAAAGAGCTTCACCGTTATCCGGATTTACACCGGCATATTCACGTAAATAGAAGCTAAACAATCTTTCCCCCTTGATATGTCGCAGTGCGCTATAATCAGCGTTAGCAATCATTTCGTCGCCATCCAAATCAAGGATTTTACTCTTATTGGTAGAGAGATTAATACCGGCATTCCATTGAACAGCTTTCGTATTAATAATATTTGCATCAAACTGGAATTCAAAACCGCTATTACGCAAAGAACCTACGTTCTGCATCTGTTTTGTAAATCCGGATGTGCTGGACAAAGGTCTGTCAAGCAACATATCTGTTGTTTTACGAGAATAAAAATCAATACTACCGCTAAAACGTTGCAAGAAACTATAGTCGATACCGATATTCCAAGCACCATTTCTTTCCCACGACAAATCATCATTAACTGGGGTAGAAGGACGGTATCCCGGATAGCCGTTATAAGTAGAAGGTTCGTATACTGCGTACTGCTTGTAATCGTCAATATTATTATTACCGTTCACACCATAGCTGGCACGTACTTTCAACAAATCCACCCAATCCACATCTTCCATAAAGGCTTCATTATGTGCATTCCAGGAAGCACCGATAGAATAGAATGCTCCCCAAACGCTGTTTTTACCGAAACGAGAGCTACCATCACCACGGACAGAAGCCTGTAAGTAATATCGACCAGCATAATTATAATCCAATATACCGAAGAATGACATCAATGTATTGGTATAAATCCCATATTCTGCGGAAGTTTCACCGTCTGGAGCTGTATTTGGATAAGGAATAGCCGGGTCTACATTTCTGGCAGAAAGATAAGTATAATGGTTTGTCTGATGAGTTGCTTCCTGACCAACTAATACGCGATAGTTATGGTCTTCGAGGAATTTATTTTCATAAGTAATTGTATTTGATGTAGTAAGTAAACGATACTGGCGATTTGAACCCTGATAAGTTGCCACGCCTGAATTGGTAATGGCATCCCAATAACGTAAACCTTCGGTAAAGTTCATTTCAGCTGCATTGGTTGTTTTGATAACCAATCCTTTAATCGGAGTCCACTGCAAATACATACTACCGTTAAAACGATATTGTTTTTCCCATTGTTTATCATAAATAGAAGTAGCCACAGGGTTTGTATTACCATTTTCCGACATCTTCATATTATATGAACCATCTTCATTATATAGAGGAGTCCAAGGCTGAAGAATAGCACCACCCCACATTGGGTTTGCATAGTACAAAGACTGCATCGGCACGTCATTGTTATTCATATAACCGACATTGATACGAACACCAGTCTTTAAATATTTATTCAACTCATGGTCCACATTCACACGACCTTGCATTCTTTGAAAGTCTACACCTTCAAAAATACCTTCAGTTTTATGATAAGAGAAAGAACTGAAATATGAAGTTTTTGAACTACCTCCTGTTGCTGAAATCTCGTATTCCTGGGTTTTACCTGTGCGTGTTAACAGCTTAATCCAATCGGTCATTTCGCGTTGTAAAATACTTTCCGGGAAATAATAAGCACCTTTCATTGCATTTGGATCATCCGGATCATAACCTGCATTTCTTACAGCCTGACGACGGTAGCTTAATAATTCTTCACCGTTCATGTATCCGAAATCATTATCGTTTGCCAAATTGGAAAAACCGAACTTAGCACGAGCCGTAAAGCGGCTTTTTCCTTCTTTTCCTGATTTTGTAGTAACCAAGATTACCCCATTAGCTGCACGAGAACCATAAACGGAAGCAGCTGCGGCATCTTTCAATACAGTAATACTTTCGATATCATTCGGGTTAATCATAGCTATCGCGTTGTTACTGTTCGTAAAGTAGCTCTGATCTCCGGACATTACGGCTACACCATCCACTACATACAACGGATCGTTCTTTGCATTGATTGAACTGATACCACGAATACGTATTTGTGAATTACCTCCAGGCTGGCCGGTATTGGAAGTAATCTGCACACCCGCCATTTTACCTGACAACATTTTATCAAATGATGTAGCAGACAACTCTGCAAGTTCATCACTCTTTACAGACACAATAGAGCCGGTCTTAGCTTCACGGCGTGTTGTTCCATAACCTACAACAACAACTTCATCCAGAATTCTATTATCACCACTTAAGGTTATCGTCATAAACCCAGGTTTTATTTGCACTTCCTGAGTTATCATTCCAACAAATGAAATCATCAGAGTCTTTGCAGAACTTGGTACATTTGTAATAACAAACTTACCATCTGCATCAGTTACAGTTCCCTGTGATGTTCCTTGTATCAATACTGTGGCTCCAATAATAGGTAATCCATCTTCTGAAGATTTTACCATACCTGTTACTTGGGAGGTTTGAGCCGTCAAAATGCCTATACCTACTAATAGGTAGACCAACAACAACACTAATTTCCTTTCCATAAACACATTTTTAAATTAATTATAACAGCTTTGTTTTTAGACACGGCGCAATTTATATAAAAATATTTTAATTCAGTGCATATATTTATAAAAAAATGAAGTTATAATTAAAAATAAACATTGATATCTAAAATATCCATGACTTTCTATGGTCAAAAATGAAACAATCAGGATATTTCAGCATCCTTTATAAAATGATATTCAATGAGCAAATCTGAAATTCACTTTTTTTGAATACATATAATATATATAATCAAAATATAAAATTACGCAATATATGGATTTTAACGAAGTGATGACAGAAAAATGCACTGATAGCATATATACGACATATCTATATAAAGTTATTCACTAATCAACTATCATACTGTCATATCTTTGCTAACCATCAAAGAATCAATGTTATATATTATGATAGTCGTTTTTTGAACTATCATTATAACCATCATAATGTGATTTTTCCCCTAAAATATCGTTCTTTTCACTGCAAAGAAGAAGTAGTTATAAAGAGCTTACTATATTTATTCAATACATCTCTATACTATTTATTTAAAGGCTGCTCTATTATTTTACGGGGGCGCTTACTTTTGTTGTCGGAATGCAGGTATAAAGACATTTCACACCCCCGTCTGGATGATACGAACACCCGGATGTCCATACTTCCAACACCCGGATGCAAAGAAGGTTTAGTCGTTATACTATTAATATATAACAGTATATCGATTAAAAAACATAGATATGCTATCTTAATATAAAATGACAGTTATGATAGATGCTATGACAGTCAAAAAGGGAACTATCATAGCTTAATATACTGATTAAATGACATTTAATAAAAAAATGATAGTATGATGGTTGATTTTTCAGAAAAACGATATATGTTTCTTTTTAAATTCCGTTATCTTACCAAAAGAACTTTTTCAACCTTACGAACGGATTAGTTTTATTAACGATCACCGTGAAAGGTTTATTTTATCATTATATTACAAATAAATCTTAATTACAGTATCTATCTTTTTATAAGTAAGTAAACATAGCACTATTCTAAAATATTGTTATACTACTCAAGAAAAAATAATCTTTTTGCCAATAAATCCTTATATAAAAACTTGACTACTAACAGTGCTCGATGATAGCTATAAACAGAACTTACACAATTTATTTTCTACCAATTGATAAATTCAAGCATGATTCTCATAGAAAGAAATATCTTATTAACCTGAAAATCAAAGATAAACTATTATAAGTAATTCCTTATATACCAAGTTCTGCAAAGACTCTGATGATTTCATTTGTAGGAATGGATAGCCGGAATGCAACAATCAAACCTTTCTGAATTGTGCAACATGGGCAGGTAACAAACCAACCTATATACTATGATAAAAAGTTTATGTAACAGAGAGTAGCAAAATAGTAAAGAACAAACGAAACAAGAATTTATGAAAAACAGATTCTTCGCCTTAATCACTTTCCTCCTTATGGGAGTTGGGGTTGTCTTTGCACAACAGACAATTACCGTTGCAGGTACTGTGTTATCGTCTGATAACAATGAAGCTGTTATTGGCGCTTCTGTATTAATTGTGGGTACATCTAAAGGAACGATTACCGATATAGAAGGTAAATTCGTACTTGACAATGTTCCGCAAGGTGCACAATTGAAAATTTCATTTGTAGGAATGATTCCGCAGGTAGTGAGAGCTGTGGAGAATCTAAAGGTTAGTCTGAAAGCAGACGCACAATTGATAGACGAAGTTGTTGTTACGGCTTTGGGTATCCAGCGTCAGGCAAAAGCTATTGGTTATGCTACTGCTAAAGTGGACGCAGAGCAGTTGACTATGGCAAAAGGTTCGGACGCCACCGCAGCATTAAGCGGAAAAGTATCCGGTCTGTCTATTAATATCACTTCTCCGAGATTGGACCAAACAACCCGCATTACCCTGCGTGGAGCACGCTCTTTTAAAGGAGATAATCAAGCCTTGTTGGTTCTGGACGGAGTGCCGACCCCTACTAATGTTTTACAAGCAATGAACCCGAATGATATTGACAACATTTCCGTTTTAAAAGGAGCTTCGGCTGCTGCACTTTATGGTTCGGATGCAGCTAACGGCGTATTAATCGTAACCACCAAAAGTGGTACAAAAGGTAAGCCCAGTATTACTTATTCATTGACCACAACATTTGATAATGCAGCTTATTTTCCCAAATATCAGACACGTTTCGGTGCCGGCCAACCGGATGCACTAAGCGGGCTCCCGCTTTGGAGCGGATATGTATCTGATGAGAATCAACAATATGGACCAGAGTTCAATGGAGAAATGGTCAACGTCGGAAATCCGATTAACGATGGAACAGAGGATGGCTACTATCGACAATTACCATACACCTATGTAAAAAATGGTCGTAAGAATTTCTATCAAACCGGCGCAAGTATACAAAATGATATTTCTTATTCTTCTGCCGATGACCGGGGTAGCATGTATTTATCCTACCAGCGCCTGGATCAGACCGGTACAACAATTCATGATGAAAGAACACGTCAAACGGTTCGTTTCAATGCCAGCAGAAATTACAAGAACCTCAAAGTGAGCGCCAGGCTATCTTATATCAACACTTCTTTCGACTTGACTAATGATACTCAGAATGGTATTCAGGACTTGCTCAACGTATCCGGAAATATAGATATGGCAGATTATAAAGACTGGAATACAACTGAAATAGGGACCGGCGCATCACCGAACGAATGGGTGAACAGTTATTATAAAAACCCATGGCACTCTGTTGATCTTTATCGTCGCAGCGCACGCCAAGACCGCATAACCGGTTCTGCCGATTTTGAATATCAAGCTACAAAATGGTTGCGCTTCATGGGACGTGCAGGTATAAATGTGAATAATACGCATGGCAATACTAAGGCTAATGCTTATCACTACACTGATTGGGCTAAGAAATATTATGTATATGCATCCAGCGATGAAATTGGAAGCTTCTCTACATACGGTACTTTGAGCAGTACATTAAACCTTGATTTTATGGCCTTTGGAGAACATAAATTCAATGATGATTTTGCAATGAAAGCAATGGTTGGTTATTCTCTCAACGAATACTATTATGAAACTAAAACGGTTAGTGCAGGCAGTTTGATTGTTGACGACGTTTTCAATGTAGCCAACCGTGCAGGCGAATTAGGCGGTTCGAATAGTTGGACCCGTACCCGTAAACTTGGCGTATATGGCAGTTTGGATTTAAGTTTCAGAGATTGGGCTTTCCTGCAAATCACCGGACGTAATGACTGGACTTCATTGCTTGATCCCTCACATTGGTCTTTCTTTTATCCCGGAGCCAATCTGTCTGTAGTATTAACAGATGCCATCCCTGCAATAAAGAGCGATATTATGAATCACCTGAAATTGCGTGCTTCGGCCGCCAAAGTCGGAACAGTGAATGTCGGAGCCTACAATTTGGAGAATATTGTGAATAAAGCAGACTATTTCCCTTATGGAACATTGACCGCATTCTCTTTAAGCCCGAATTTACGCACACGCGATATTAAGCCTGAGTTTACGACCGAATATGAAGTTGGTGCAGAATTCGGATTTTTGAATAACCGCATCACACTGGAAGCCGCCGCTTATACACAAACAACTACGGACCAAACAACAAACGTCAGCATTCCCTACTCTACTGGTTTTAGTTCTCGTTACATCAACGCCGGTACCATGCGTGGTAAAGGCTTGGAATTTGATTTGCATCTGACCCCACTTTTAAGATTTGGTGACTTCTACTGGAATGTAAGCGGTAATCTGACTCTCATCGATACACGGGTTGTCGCATTGGCAGGTGATGAAAAGGAACTTTCCCTGGGTGATGGCGGCTATGCTATTGTAGGTGAAAAATATCCTATGATTAAAGGTTCCGACTGGAAACGCAGTCCGGATGGAAAAGTAATTGTAGATGCAGAAACAGGCTTGCCTACAACCGGCGAACAGATCGGCTTAGGCACTTCAGATGCGACTATACGTATCGGTTTGAACTCGACAATGAAATGGAAAGGATTTTCACTGGGTGCTACATTCGACTACCGTGGTGGCCATTCTACTTATTTTGGAATTGAAGATGACATGTTATTTACCGGAACTTCGTATGCATCCGGCTTAATGGGCCGCCAACGTTTCGTATTCCCGAATTCTGTTATTGAAGTGACAGATGCGGCAGGAAATGTCAGCTATCAGGAAAACACAAACATCACAGTCAATACCGGCGGTAAGAACTTCTGGGCAACCACTTATAAGGCCATAAGCAGCCCGATAACCGTAAGTGGTGCATCCTGGAGATTGCGTGAATTATCTTTGGGCTATGAATTTCCCGACATATTATTAAGGAAAGTAAAATTCATCCGGAGAGCATCGTTGAGCGTAGTAGGACGCAACCTGTTTATGTGGACCCCCAGTACCAATGTTTGGGGAGACCCCGACTATACCACGGCAAGTAGCAGTAATGTAAGTGGTATATCAGGAACAAGAGCCGCAGGTTCAAGAAGCTACGGATTCAATTTATTAATTTCATTCTAAAAGGACAGACTCATGAAAAAAATAGCATTATATACATTAGCATTAAGCGGGTTACTCTGTAGCGGCTGCTCTGATTGGCTGGATATCAACTATACACCGAATAATGTTTCGCAGGAAGCAGTCTCTATGGATCAGTTGTTAACCTATGTGGAGAACGACATAAATAATGACAGGGTGAGATATCTGGGGCTCAATCAGGTATGCGGACAAATCACCAAATCGGGTTCATTTTCGGGAAATTACATTTTTCTATTGGGAACATTAAACCCGAAGGATGTAAATAACTATTGGATTTATAGGTATGCCCGATCGGAAAACTTACTGGTAATCAAGAATAAAGCAATTGAAGATAAAAATCCCGCCTACATTGGTATTGCAGAGACATTGACTATTATCGAATTCCGTGAACTGGTGGATCTATTTGGAAATGTCCCTTATACGGAAGCTTTGCTGGGAGCAGAGAATACCACCCCTAAATATGATAAAGCCGAAGATATATATGCTGACCTTCTTAAAAGAATTGATTATGCGATTCAACAGTTTGACGAAGCTATAAGCGACCCACTATTGGATCTAGGGAGTTTAAAGAAGTCCGATATCAACTGCAGAGGCGATTTACAGCTATGGAGACGTTATGCATACACAATCAAGTTGAGTTTGCTTATGCGTATATCAAACGTACAAGACGTATCTGAGCAGGTGAATGCCATTAAAGATAAATGCCTGGCTGCGTCTGAAATAATAACAGCTAATCCTGGCTTTTACAAAGCAAGCGGCAAAATGAACCTTCTTTATGAATATTGGGCAAGAAACTATCTGGATAATGAATTATCCCGCCACCGGGAGTATATGCCTTCTTCGCAACTTGTTGATTTTTTACGTGATAATGAAGATCCTCGTTTACGCGTATACGCTGAACCACGTAAAAATCTGGGCGATGATAATACCAATCACACAATGTACTCTAAATTCGGTTTGGAAAATGAATATTATATCGGTACTCCTTTTGGCCAATCACAACCAGCCAGGGCAGAATATGCCAGCAAAATTGGTTATGGCGTATTAGGACACTCTTCCTCATTGATAGATGCTCCCAGTAGCGATCTTTACGTCATATCCGGGTCATTACCCGAATTCCTTTTGGCAGAAGCCGCCTTGCGCGGTATGATTCCCGGAGGTGATGCCCAAGCCAAAAAATATTATGAATCAGGAGTGGCGGGAGCCATGCAAATGTATGAAAAAGCCATGCAAGATGAAGGATTCAAAGAACCGGGAACCAAACCGGCAATCACCACCAGCGCAGCAGAAGCAGCCGCTATCTATCTTGCACAGAATAAAAAGACCGTCAATTGGGACTTGATGGCTACCACAGAAGAAAAGATGTGTGCCATTCAAACACAAAAATGGTTGAGCCTGTATATGATCGACCCACAGGAAGCCTGGTCCGAACAAAGAAGAACAGACTATCCGGTCTTGCATGCATCACATAGCTTAGTAAAAGGGAGCAAGCTTATAGCACGATTCCCTTATCCCAGCAATGAACAAAATATCAATCCGAACAATTTTGACGCACAAGGAGAGATTGACATCTTCAATTCCTTAATCTTCTGGGACAAGAAGAATGATGATGTAGAGAAGGCACCTATTTATCTGTAAAACCTAAAAACATACAAGTATGAAAACAAAAATATATTTTTTTCTGATGATGACATGTATGACACTATTACTACCTTCGTGTCTGAAAGATGAGCCGCTAGATGACTTCAGTGGAGTAAAGCCGGTTATTGAACTGCCCTATGTATCAAGCCACAGTAGCACTGCTACCAGTTCAAAGGGCGAGGATGTCACGTTCCAGTTAATGGTAAACTACACCATCATTGATTGGAGAGATCAAAATGAAGATATTGTAGTAGGTTTAGGGGTGGATGAGAGTCTAGTAGGAAATAATACGTTATTACCGGCATCAGCTTACACGCTACCGGCTACTATGACTATTGCTAAACAGACTCAGTTAACTACGACCGACTTAAAGGTCAGCGTTACCGGATTGGCAGCCGGCAAATATTCCCTGCCGGTAGTAATAAAGAGTGTGCCGGAAGGTTATACAATTAGCGGCAATTTTAATTATGCATTATTTATAGTAACAGTCCGATAAGCCTTACTTTTTCATAAAACATACTTCAACAAAAAACCGGTCCGGATATTATTTCTTGACCGGTTTTATATTTATCTGTCCGAATAAGAGTTTTTATGACAATTTAGTTGTATCTGAACATCTAAGGAATACAATTCTGTTTCTTATAAGAAATAAAATTCCTATTTTTGCAATGCGTTTTACTTATAAGTAACATAATATGAAGATTCCGGAATATTATAAAAGAGAATTATATATTGGGCGTATTAAACCATTTATCAATACACAAATGATCAAGGTATTGACAGGGCAGCGCCGTGTTGGGAAAAGCTTTCTACTTTTCCAGTTAATGGATCACATACATGTATTGTATCCGTCTTCCGACCTCATCTATATAAATAAGGAACTATTTGAGTTTGATACTTTAAAGGATTACACAGACTTGATAAACTATGTAACACAACAACGTAAAAATTTTAATGATAAATGCTTCCTGTTTATCGATGAAGTACAGGATATTGCAAGTTTTGAAAAAGCATTGAGACATTTTTTTGCCGAAGGGACTTTTGATATCTATTGTACTGGAAGTAATGCCAATATGCTATCTGGTGAATTAGCAACTTATCTAAGCGGTCGCTATATCGAATTTAAAGTGTACAGCCTGACTTACAATGAATTTTTACAATTCCACAAACTGGAAGATAGCTCTGACTCATTTACTAAGTTCTATAAGTTCGGAGGATTACCATATCTGGTCAATTTACCATTTGATGAATTATTGGTTTCCAATTACCTCAGAAGTATTTATGATACGATTATTTTAAAGGATGTGGTAAACAGGTATAATATCAGAAACGTCAGACAGCTACAAGATTTAACTGTATATCTAGCAGATACAATCGGTAATTTATTTTCTGCCAATAAAATCAGTGAATATCTCAAATCCCAGCGTGTGGAACTTCCTCCTAAAACAATACTGGAATATCTGAATTATCTCAACAATGCTTATTTTGTAAAACGACTTCGTCCTTTTGATATTCAAGGAAAACGACAGTTCCAGATAGGAGAAAAATATTATTTTGAAGATTTAGGTATACGCCATGCAATCCGTCCTTTCAAAGCGAATGACATTGCGCAAGTTTTGGAGAATATTGTCTGCCATCATCTTCTTGTCCATGGTTACAACCTATCTATAGGCAGAGACGGAGATAAAGAAATTGATTTCGTGGGAGAGAAAAACGGGGAAAAAATTTATATACAGGTGGCATATTCAGTTATGGACCCTAAAACGTATGAACGGGAATTTGGCAACCTTCTTGCTATTAAAGATAATTATCCCAAAATGGTTATAACGATGGATGAAATAGAAGGAAATTCAAATGAAGGTATAAAGCAAATTCCTATACGGAAATTTTTACTGAATTTTAATTAAAATGCGATTATCTATTTATAGCTATAATTTACATTTGGTTATATTTTCAGGGTAGAATGAGAGTATCAATCTGATTCTACCCTTTTTTATACTTAAACAAACCAATCCACTGTATAACTGCCACTTAAACCGGAATTCTGATTTAAAAATATATTTGTACAATAGATTTCTTTATCTTTTACCCTCTCCTTTGAATATCACAACAGGCTGATTTTAAGCGAATTATTCTCGACTTCGTTCTGCAAAGACTATTGCATATAAGAAAATGTAAATTGGTCAAAGTAAGTGTGTCTACTATTTATTTCAATATCCAAACAAATCTATTATTTATATGATAAGAAAATTAATTTTCAGTTTGCTATCCTTTATCATATGTACAGGATTAGCAGTTGCCCAAACAACGAAAGTAACAGGAACTGTTACTTCCGCAGATGACGGGCTACCAGTTATCGGAGCTTCTATTGTTGTTAAAGGTACAACAGTTGGTACTGTAACAGATGCTGATGGAAAGTTTGCTCTGGAGGTTCCGGAAGGTGGTAAGATCCTTCATATATCTTTTGTAGGTATGAATTCACAAGACGTCGCTGTAAAATCAAGGGTAAATGTCGTTCTTCAATCTGATACACAAGATTTGGAAGAAATAGTCGTTACCGCACAAGGATTAACTCGTAAACAGAAATCTTTAGGTTATGCAACCCAGCAACTGAAAGCTGATGAGTTGATACAAGCCCGCCAAACAGATTTAAACAATGCATTAGTAGGAAAAGTATCCGGAGTCCGCTTTTTAGGTTCCTCCGGTGCAACATTTGATGCTGGTAAAATTGTATTACGTGGTACTTCTTCTCTAACAAATGCTGGAGGTAATGAACCTATTTATGTTGTTGATGGAGTTATTACCAGCAACCAATCTATTAATATGGATGATGTTGCTTCTGTAAACGTATTGAAAGGTCCGGCCGCAACAGCTTTGTATGGAGCACGCGGTGGTAATGGTGCAATTATTATTACATCTAAAGGAGGAACTGGAGAACATAGTGAAATCACAGTAAGCCATACTCTTGCATGGGACAAAGCTAATATCCGTTATAATCTACAAGATGAATATGGAGGAGGTTACTTAGGTGCCGATGCAGATATGAAGGTCTTTAAGTACGACCCAAGTAAACATCCTTCCTATTTACAAAAGATGGACGGTGTTAACTACTATGACTATAATAATGATGCCAGCTGGGGACCTAAATTGGATGGTCGAGAATATGCTCCCTGGTATTCCTGGGATCCGACAGATCCCCGATTCGGACAAACAGCTCAGTGGACTCCACAGATGAATCTGAATGATTTGTTTAGAACAGGTATCAGCAATACAACTAATGTTGCATTCTCCAAATCCGGAAAAGATTACTCAAGTCGTATATCATTTACTAATGTCTCTCGTAATGGCGTTACTCCAAATAGTGATGCTGCACGCCGTTTCTTATCTGCAAAAGTAAGCTTCAAGCCCATTGACCGCTTAAAAGTTTCTTTGGATTATAAGTACACCTATCGTAAGAATCATAATGCTGCAGCAGAAGGATATCAGGAATTAGGTAATGCACTTTACTCTTATGAACAATGGGGACATACAAATGTAAACCTGAAAGATTTAAAAGAAAATTATACACGTGAAGACGGTTCATTCCGTACATGGAATATTTCCAGCCCAACAAATCTGACAGCAGCATTTCACGAAAATCCATTTGCTTTATTCAACGAAGTAAATAATGATGAGACTTATCAATGGAATGTATTTAGTGGAGATGCAGAATTAGATATTATAGCTAACCTGAAAGCTGGTATCAGGGTGAATGGAAATATACGTAGTTACAAAAAAGAATTACGTCTACCGGAACATATCCATGGAGAAGTTTCGGAATATACTCAGGATCAAAGTCAATTATCAGATATCCAAACCCAGGGACGTTTAACATGGGGTAATCGTTTTGTTGAAGATAAACTATCAGTAGATGCAGCTTTATTTTTTGAAGATCGCGTATATAATCTGGACGAATTAGGCGCTTTTACACGTAATGGTCTGTTTATGGATGGATTTTTCAATACTGCAGCTTCTGTCGGTTTGCCGGGTGGTAGCAGCAAAAAAACAAAACAACACGACCAAAGTGTTTATGGTACTGCTACTGTAGGCTGGGACAATACTTATTATTTTGACTTCTCTTTGCGTAATGACTGGACCTCTACATTACATCCGGACAAAAACAGTTTCCTGTATGGTGGTGTTTCTGTAGCTGCAATCGCCAGTAATTGGATTAAAAATGCAGAATGGCTATCATTCTGGAAACTGAGAGCATCTATGGCACAGGTTGGTTCTACAATGGATCCTTACAATGTCTACCCGACTTATGTATTAAAAAACAGTGACGGGGATTTAGTTAAATACGGACAAATATCAAACCTTTGGAGTCCTACCAATTTAAAAGATCCATATATCAAACCGACAATTTCGACTTCTTACGAAATAGGTACTGAATTCCGTCTGTTTAAAGATCGTTTATGGGGAGATTTCAACTTCTATAACCGTGATTCAAAAGACCAGATTATTAATGTAAATACAACTCCGGCCAGTGGCTACAGAAGTCGTAAAATGAATGCAGGTTTAATTAGAAACCGGGGTATTGAATTGTCTTTGGGAGGCCAGATTATTCAGACAAAAGACTGGGCATGGGAGCTAAATGCCAATATATCCCACAACCGCAATACATTGGAAGAATTAATCGAAGGACAGGATACTTACCAGATTTATTGGAGAAGTTGGTCTACACGCGTTTATTCATATGCTGAAGTTGGAAAACCTATCGGCGTAATTCGTGGTTCAACTTGGAAAAAAGATCCTGAAGGACGCATTATTTTACAAGAAAGAAGTGATCCGAATCATAAAAATGGACCATATGCTCCTTTATTGGAAACAACAGCCCAGGAAGAATTAGGTAATATTCAACCGGATTTGACTGGTGGTTTTTCCACTTCATTACGTTTCAAAGATTTCCATTTAGGCATGTCTTTCGACTTCCAGGTTGGAGGAGCAATTGCTTCCGCAACAAATATGTTCGGTGAAAGTTCCGGTTTGCTAAAATCAACAACTGGTGTAAACGATAAAGGAAATCCTATTCGTTCAAGCGTAGCAGATGGTGGTGGTGTACGCGTAGATGGAGTTGTCGAAAACAAAGATGGTTCTTACACTCCGGTTACAGCTTATGTGGATGCGAACTATTACTACCAGAGTCGTAAAGGTACAATTTGGGAAGATTATGTATACAAAGCAAGCTACTTAAAAATGCGTGAATTATCCGTAGGTTACGATGTTCCACGTGCTTTCTTACAGAGAATCAATTGTGGTGTTAAACAAGCCAGTGTATCATTTGTTGCTCAGAACCCTTGGCTAATTTACTCTGCAGTACCAAATATCGATCCATCAGAAATGGGTGCAGCTAGTTACAATTATGTGGAAGGTGGCCAAGCAGCCTCTGTTCGCACATTTGGTTTTACTGTAAATCTTACCTTCTAATTTTAAAGACAAGGATTAAGTTATGAAAAAAATAAAATTATTTGCATTAGCATTAATCGGACTATTATCTTTTAATAGTTGCGGGGATTTCGGAGATGACAACATTGACCCGAATAACCCTTCACAGGCAGATACACGCTATCTGTTCACATATGCCTGTAAGAGAGTTTATACATTTTCTTATGTAGCCAATTACAATCCATGGACACAGTTGTTTCCACAATACCTGTCTGAACGTCAAAATATCCAATACTCCGATTTTGGTATAACAGACTTTAATACAGGCCCCTACTACTATGATAATATAAGAAATCTGGAAACTATTATCAAAATGAATACAGATGAAGCGACAAAAAATGCTTCTAACGTTATTTATTTAGGAAGTACTAACAACCAGTTGGCCAGTAGCCGTACATTGCGCGCATTTTACTATATGCACCTGACTGATATTATGGGTATGCTTCCTTATACAGAAGCATTGAAAGGAGACGAAGCCAATTTTACTCCCAAATATGATACTCAGGAATTTATTTATCAAGACTTGGATAAAGAACTTTCCGAGGCTTACAGCCAGTTCGAAGAATCCGGGTCATTAAATGAAACAAATGATATCTTATATCAGGGCAATGTCAGTAATTGGAAAAAGCTCAATGCTTCTTTACGCATGATGATGGCTATTAAACTATCCGATGTCGCTCCTGAAACAGGGAAAGCTCGTTTTGCCAAAGCTTATGCAGATGGTGGAATGACTCAGAACAGTGAACTTCTTGAATATAAGTTCTTGGAAGAAACAGACAACGAAAATCCATTATATACAAATATCGTTTCAGGCGGACGTAAAGACTTTGCCCCATCTAAAACTATCCTGGATCAACTTATAGAATATAAAGATCCACGTTTAGCTGAATATGCGGAACCGAATTCCAAGGGTGAATACAAAGGTGTTCCTTTCGGGATCACTCAATCTGAAATTGCAAAATATGAGGATATGGCATTCTTTAACAAAAGATATTATAAGCAAGATGCTCCTATTGTTGTAATTTCTCCGTCTCATATTTTACTTATTGAAGCAGAAGCTGCTGTCCGCGGTTGGATCAATGAAAATCCAGAAGACTTATACAATGCTGGTATAAAAGCTTCTTTCGATCAATATGGCATAAGTTCTGCTGAATTCGATAAATATATGGCACAAGATGTAATCAAACTGACCGGTTCTCCTACTGAAAAAATTGAAAAGATTGCTATGCAACGCTGGCTGGCAAACTTTATGCAAAATGGAGTTGAAGCATGGTCTGATTGGCGCCGCTTAAATGTTCCGAACATTAAACCGGGACCTTCTGCCACTATTTCACATATTCCGTATCGCCGTGTATATTACCCGGATGATTACAATACGAATAAAGCGAATTATGACACAGCAATTGCAACACAAGGTGCCGACAATCTGGACACACGTGTATGGTGGGATGTTGCAGATAATAACTAAAAAACAAATTATTAATAATATATAATCCAAAACCTTACTTTATCTGACGAATAAAAAAGATAAAGTACACACTTTTAGAAACCGGAGTTGATAGTGATATTAGCTCCGGTTATTTTTATTTATGGTGCCAACCGCTGTTTTTTCCAATTTCCATCCTGCTCTAAAGTATAAAGGATACGGTCGTGCAAACGGCTTTCCCGCCCTTGCCAGAACTCGATGCGCACTGGTGTTACTGCGTATCCTCCCCAATTGGCAGGCCGCTCCACTTCCTTAGGAAATGTACGCATCGATTCACGAATAAAATGTTTCACGATTTCAGCTCTACTCCTTATCAGCTGGCTTTGCGGAGAAATACGGGCTCCGATACGGCTTTTATAAGGACGAGTCTTAAAATAAGCATCTGAGATATCAGGCGGTAACTTTTCAACCGTCCCTTCGATATGTACCTGGCGTTCTAATTCGTGCCACACAAAACTCAAAGCAATAAAAGGAGTAACAGCAATATGCTTTCCTTTCCGGCTGTTATAATTTGTATAAAAAATAAATTTACCTTCTTTTAATTCCTTCAACAAAACTGTACGGGCAGAAGGTCTTCCTTCCGGCGATACCGTCGCAACCAGCATCGCCGTAGGTTCATTGGCTTTCGCATTTATAGCATCCTCCAGCCAATGTTCAAATAAATCAATAGGATCGGAAGGGGTTTCTTTCTCATTTAGCCCACCTTTAGTATATTCTCTACGGATATTGCCGATATTGATATTCATATTTACCTTTTATTTATCCAACACCGGAAAATATAGAAATGTTTATGAATTATAAGACTATATATGCTGCTCAAAAAAAACAAAAGTGTGCACTTTCCAACCACAATTTCTTTGAGATAAAGAATGTTTGACTAATTTTGCAACTCAATATATAGTAAGATTGACAAGGATTTGATAATTAAATATCAATGAATATTGCAAGTCAATAGAAATCTAATATTCCTAATAATATGAGTTTAAAAATTATTGTATTAGCGAAACAGGTTCCGGACACACGCAACGTGGGAAAGGATGCAATGAAAGAAGACGGGACTATCAATCGTGCTGCTCTTCCTGCAATCTTTAACCCGGAAGACCTGAATGCATTGGAACAGGCTTTGCGCCTGAAAGATGCTTACCCCGGAACTACAGTTACGCTGTTGACCATGGGGCCGGGACGTGCTGCCGAAATTATCCGCGAAGGTTTATTCCGTGGAGCGGACGGCGGTTATTTATTAACAGACCGTGCCTTTGCCGGTGCCGACACCCTGGCTACCTCTTATGCGCTTGCCACGGCAATTAAGAAAATCAAAGATTACGACATCATTATCGGCGGTCGTCAGGCTATTGACGGGGATACTGCACAAGTCGGTCCTCAGGTTGCCGAAAAGTTAGGATTGACACAGATTACCTATGCTGAAGAAATCCTGAATGTTGACGAAAGTGCCAAACGTATCACAGTAAAACGTCATATAGACGGAGGAGTGGAAACTGTAGAAGGTCCCCTGCCTATCGTTATTACGGTAAACGGATCTGCAGCTCCTTGCCGTCCGCGTAATGCCAAATTGGTGATGAAATACAAACGGGCTTTAGGTGCACAGGAAAAGAATCCTTCTGCAGCTTGTCACCCGGAAGGCCTGACTACACTCTCATACCCGGAATTATATGAAACCCGTCCTTACCTGAATATTCAGGAATGGAGCGTTGCTGATGTTAACGGAGATACCGCACAATGTGGTTTATCCGGTTCTCCTACAAAAGTAAAAGCCATCCAGAATATCGTATTCCAGGCAAAAGAAAGCAAAACGCTGAATGGTTCCGACAAAGAAATTGAAGATTTGATTGTTGAACTGTTAGCTAACCACACTATCGGATAAGATTATGAATAATGTATTTGTATATTGTGAGCTTGAAGGCACAACTGTTGCTGACGTAAGCCTTGAACTCCTTACCAAAGGACGTAAGTTAGCAAACCAGTTGAACTGCCAGCTTGAAGCTATTGTTGCAGGTTCCGATCTGGGAAGTATCGAAAAACAAGTATTGCCTTACGGAGTAGATAAACTGCATGTATTTGATGCTCCGGGATTATTCCCTTATACATCTCTGCCCCACTCTTCTGTTTTGATTAATTTATTCAAAGAAGAAAAGCCTCAGATTTGCTTGATGGGAGCAACAGTAATAGGTCGCGACCTCGGTCCGCGTGTCTCTTCCGCATTAACCAGCGGTCTGACAGCCGACTGTACATCACTTGAAATCGGTTCTCATGAAGACAAAAGAGCCGGAGTAACCTATGAAAACCTTTTATATCAGATCCGTCCGGCTTTTGGCGGTAATATCGTAGCCACTATTATTAACCCGGAACACCGTCCTCAAATGGCAACTGTTCGCGAAGGGGTAATGAAAAAAGAAATAGTAGATGCAAACTATAAAGGTGAAGTTGTTAAACACGATGTTGCCAAATATGTTAGCGAAGCGGACTATATCGTTAAAGTAATCGACCGTCATGTTGAAAAAGCTAAACATAACCTGAAAGGTGCTGCTATTGTAGTAGCAGGAGGTTATGGTGTAGGTTCGAGAGAAAATTTCAACATGCTGTTCGAATTGGCAAAAGAACTTCATGCTGAAGTTGGTGCCAGCCGTGCTGCTGTAGATGCAGGTTACTGCGATCATGACCGTCAGATTGGTCAGACAGGTTTAACTGTCCGTCCTAAACTGTATATCGCATGTGGTATTTCCGGACAAATTCAGCATATCGCAGGTATGCAGGATGCCGGTATCATCATCTCTATCAATAACGACGAGAATGCTCCTATCAACACGATTGCCGATTATGTGATTAACGGTAGTGTGGAAGAAGTAATTCCTAAGATGATTAAGTATTATAAACAGAACAGCAAGTAAAGAGATGGCAAATTATTATACAGACATTCCGGAACTCAAGTATCACTTGAATAATCCGATGATGGAACGTATTTGCGAACTGAAAGAACGCAATTACAGCGATAAAGACGAATTTGATTATGCACCGCAAGATTATGCGGATGCAATGGATTCGTTTGACAAAGTACTCGAAATCACCGGTGAAATCACCGGTGAGATTATTGCACCCAATGCAGAAGGCGTTGACGAAGAAGGTCCTCATTGTGCTAATGGCCGTGTAGAATACGCTTCCGGTACTAAACAAAACCTGGACGCTATGGTTAAAGCCGGTCTGAACGGTATGACTATGCCGCGTCGCTTCGGTGGTTTGAACTTCCCGATCACTCCGTACACGATGTGTGCAGAAATCGTTGCTGCTGCCGATGCAGGATTTGGCAACATATGGTCATTACAGGATTGTATCGAAACATTATATGAATTTGGTAACGAAGATCAGCATAGCCGTTTTATCCCGCGTATCTGCGCCGGAGAAACAATGTCTATGGACCTTACCGAACCGGATGCCGGTTCCGACCTGCAATCTGTAATGTTGAAAGCAACTTTCGACGAAAAAGAAAACTGCTGGCGTTTGAATGGTGTAAAACGATTCATTACCAATGGTGATGCAGACCTTCATCTTGTACTGGCCCGCTCCGAAGAGGGGACAAAAGACGGACGTGGTTTGTCTATGTTCGTATACGACAAACGTGAAGGGGGTGTAAATGTACGCCGTATCGAAAACAAGTTGGGTATCCACGGTTCTCCTACTTGCGAATTGGTTTATAAGAATGCAAAAGCTGAACTTTGCGGAGATCGTAAATTAGGTTTGATTAAATATGTAATGGCATTGATGAACGGTGCCCGCTTAGGTATCGCAGCCCAATCCGTAGGTTTGAGTCAGGCTGCTTACAACGAAGGTTTGGCTTATGCAAAAGACCGCAAACAGTTTGGTAAAGCTATTATTGATTTCCCGGCTGTTTATGATATGCTTTCTATAATGAAAGCTAAGTTGGACGCTGGTCGTGCCTTATTATACCAGACATCCCGTTATGTAGATATCTATAAAGCATTAGATGATATCAGCCGCGAACGCAAACTGACTCCGGAAGAACGTCAGGAACAGAAAAAATTCGCTAAATTGGCTGACAGCTTCACTCCGCTTGCTAAAGGTATGAACTCCGAATATGCCAACCAGAATGCTTATGACTGTATTCAGATTCATGGTGGTTCCGGTTTCATGTTGGAATATGCTTGCCAGCGTATTTATCGCGATGCGCGTATTACCTCTATCTATGAAGGTACTACCCAGTTGCAGACGGTTGCAGCAATCCGTTATGTAACCAATGGTTCTTACCTGGCTACTCTCCGTGAATTTGAAACTATCCCATGCTCTCCGGAAATGGAAGGTCTGATGGGACGTTTGAAAGAAATGACGAACAAGTTTGAAGCTTGTACAAATGCAGTTAAAGAAACACAGAACCAGGAATTACTTGATTTTGTCGCCCGTCGTCTGATGGAAATGGCTGCTGATTGTATCATGGCTCACCTGTTAATCCAGGATGCAACCAAAGCTCCGGAAATGTTCGCCAAATCAGCAAACGTTTATCTGAATTATACGGAAGCAGAAGTGGAAAAACACTGCAACTTCATCAATAAATTCAATGCTGACGAATTAGCTAATTACAGACAGTAATCAGCTTCTATCCCATAAAAAACCGGGCCTCCACAATGGATACCCGGTTTTTTTATATACATTTGCCATTATCACAATTTAAACAAAACCAAACTATGAATTACAATCCACAAATCCACCATCGCCACAGCATCCGTTTGAAAGGATACGATTATTCCCAAGAAAGATTATATTTTGTAACAATATGCACCCACGCCCGCCAACATTTATTCGGCGAGATCAAAAACGTCCCACACGTTGGGGCGGATTATTGCGTTTTTTAAATATCAATCAACAAAATTGATTGATTTGCACAATCAAAAATTATGGCAACGGAATTATTATGAACATATCATACGGAATGAGACGGCTTATTGGAATATATCTAATTATATTTTAAATAATCCCGCACAATGGGCACACGATAAGTTACGATAATAAGATTGCCGATTGTTTTCGATGCCATAAGACCCATTGCATGATGCCACGCAACAATAAATAAAGGATGAATGCCAGCCATAATGCATGGTTGCCCATTATACCATAAAAAAGATAATAGACGGAAAAGAATATTCCGGAAGCTACTAACATGGAATACAACATTAGGCGGGTGGCAGTAGCACCTATTAGTATGCCATCCCACAAAAATGCGGCAAAACCTGCAAGAGGAATTGCTAATACCCAATAAAAATAATGGGATGCTTCTCCTATTACTGTAAAATCATTTGTTAATAAACTAAGAAAACTCTTTCCACCAGCACCATAAAGCAAAGTAAACAAAAGCGAGAGCCCTATTCCCCAACCAAATAATAAATGTATCATACGCTTAAGGGCTGTATGGTTACGTGCACCGATATACCGTCCGGTAAGTGCTTCTCCCGCATAGGCAAACCCATCCATTATATATGAAAATAAGGTAAATAATTGCATCAGTAATGTATTCACAGCAAGCACAACATCGCCTTGCCGGGCTCCGGTTGAAGTAAAAAAGGTTGTTACGGCAACAAGGCAAAGCGTTCGAAAAAAGATATCACTATTCACTCCAAAGAAACGACGCATAGCACTATGTTCCATTATCTCTTTCCAACGCATTCGAACCTTTAACCGCCCATAATAACGGAACCAGAGTAATAAAGCCATCAGAAAACCACTATATTGTGCAATCAATGTTCCTAAGGCAACCCCTTCAACCTTCATTCCGAAGAAAAATACAAAACAGAGACTTGCCACAATATTGACAATATTCTGTGTAATAGCAATAAACATAGGGAAACGGGAATTCTGCATTCCTATATACCAGCCAGAAAAACCATATAAACCTAAGACAGCCGGTGCTCCCCAAACACAAATATGAAAATAGATGGTAGCCAATTGCTCCACCTCCGGTGTCGTATCCAAAAGCTCAAATGCTATTTTCCGGACCGGATACTGTAATAACAAGAGAAATAATGCAATAAACATTCCCACTCCTACGGCCCAGTACAACACACGTGCAACCTCTTTCAAATCCCTCTGCCCAAAAGCCTGTGAAGTCATACCGCTCGTACCCATACGGAGAAAACCGAACAACCAGTAAATAATATTGAATAACATCCCTCCTACCGCAATTGCACCTATATAAGACGCTGAGCCTAAATGTCCGACAATTGCAACATCCACCAAGCCCAATAAGGGAACCGTTATATTAGAAACGATGGAAGGAAGTGCCAGTTGAAGTATTTTTTTGTTCATGAAACTATATCTGAATAGGAATTCAAAGATAATCATAAAAAATAATACCCCAACCGTGTACCCCTTACATTCCGGTTCCAAAGCGGGAGGTATCAATCGCTTTCACTTTTTTCTCTTTGTAGCCCCCCAAACTACAACGCAATGTTAATGTCACATTACGGGAATCCTGAAATAGCTTCATCCGGCTCTTTTGCCCCTGTTCGTCGATACATGTAACCGGAGAACGCCCGAGAAAAAGGTCTTCCCCTCTCAAAGTCAACCGCATTTTATTCTTTGCAAAAGTCCAGACCAAACCCGCTGAGACATTCGATATACGCTCAATATCATATAATCCCTGAATAACAGGCGAGATGCAATAGCCACTCAGTTCCAAAGATACATTCTTGTCTTTTGTCAGGAAAAATGTATTGGTCAGAGCGGCTCTTCCGAACAATTTCGTACGATTAAATGAAATATCATACAAAGTACCTCTCTGATGTAATACCGCTCCCGATAATGTTAATTTTGAACTCATAAAATTTCCGGCTTTAAACGGTATCACAGCCATCAGCAGGAATGTATTATAAACATCTAGGTTAATTGTACGGAAAACAGATTGCATCCGGTCATGATATTGATACGTCTGCTGTAATATTTTATCCGGTTGTATCGAAGCAACCGCTCCAAAAACATACTTCCCTTTCAAAATATAATTCACCACTCCTGTATACGTATATTGCGGCTTTAAATCCGTATTTCCGACAATAGACGTATAAACATTCATATAATGGACATTCGGAGTCGTCATCCAATAAGAAGGATACGATTTATCACTGGAAAAAGAAATCATCCATACGCTGGAAGGGGTACTCCGATAAGTAAAAGTCAACTGAGGAAACGGACTAATCCGGTTCCATAGCGTCCTTTTTTCCCCAGCCGAATCAACAGTAGCCCGATAGTATTGTAAAGAGACGGAAGCATCCAAAGATATTTTTTTCCCAAACTTCTTCGTAAAACCGATGAAGCCATTCGCTGCATAATCTTTTTGTTGCAAACAGAAAGAAACATCTTCTTCTCCTTCTCCGTTTTTAAATATCTGTCCGGATTCATTCCAAGTATCCGAATAGGAGCCTTCAATCCCATAATTCAAAACCCACCCTTGAGGTAACTTATGGCTTTTATTAAGATACAAATTTCCCCGGTTCACACGCTGCCGGAATAAGGTGTAAATGGATTGTTCGCCACCTTTATCCAATTTATTCACAAGCACCTGAATATCTTTATCCCGGCTGAAAGTATAATCCACACCTATATTCAAGCCGGAATGCCCCACATAATCCGCACGTGCACTATGCATCAATGAATGAGAATATAACTCACTCTCTGTCTCTATCCTGTTCAATCCCATAAACTCCGTGACAGCTCCACGCCGGGAAATTTGGTTCGGATCATAGAAACTCCCCATATAAGAAAATGATAATTTATCCCGGTTTTTCAAATCAATATCCAAAGAAGTCCTCACCTTATGAGACAAACTACGCGTTTTATACCAATTATCCTGACTTATATCGTACAACTCGCCATTTACTGTGGGTTGAGCTAACATTTCCTCTTCATTCCTCCCCTGATTATAACCAATAGAATAAGAAGCATCTACCGAGTATCTTTTTCCTATATAAAACAGATTTGCCCTACCGGATGGAGAAAAATAATAGCCTTGTTTTCCTACGAAAGTAACCTCTCCTTTCAGCACATCTTTCAGGTTCCGGTCATTTTCTATCAATATATTAATCGCAGCCCCCCGTACCCCATACTGAGGAGGAGTACTATACAAAACATCCACATGGCGAACCTTGGAAGCCGATGTCGACTTAAGTAAATCAATTATCTGTTCAATACTCATTGAACTTTTCCGCCCATTTATCAGGATATAGGTAGACGGTGTACCGATAATGGAAACATTATCTCCCTCTTTCTGCACACCGGGCAACTCTCCTAATATATCGAAAGCATTATCCACCGGCTTACTCTTTATCAGACTCGGCACGTCAAACTGTAATTTACCTTCTGATATTTTCACCAAAGGATGTTCGGCTTTAATAAAAACCTCCGGCAAATCCACTTCGATACTATCGTTCATGACAATGCGCCCTGAACCTTTCGTTTCTTGTGCATACAACTCATTAGAAACACCAAAGAGGATTATCAACAAAGAGTAGATATATTTCATGGCATTTTTCTTTTTTGTCAAAAATGAGATGTTCTGCCGGAACTTCCAAACTTCCCTCTTATTTGATAAGAGTATATAACACCTGTCCATTGAATGTTATTTAGTCTTACCAAATAAACCTGCATAATCAAACTTTCCTTAAATTTGTTTATATGAAATCGTCCTTCAAATACATAGTTCTATTGGTCATCATTTCCCTGTCCGGAATATTTGTCTATCAATTATTCTGGATAACCGATTTATATCATGCTTACCAAAAACGGAATAAAGAAATTATTATGCAGGCGATCAGGGATGCCGACCATATAGAGCTATTCGAGCGTGCCGACCGGATTAGCAAAATTCTGAAAAAGCAGCGGGAAACAAGCAGTATTGTTGATTCTGAAGGAAACTTCGGCATTACGACTAAGTTTCCGGACAAAGATTCAGTCCAATCCGATACCTATAAAATCCTTCCTTTAGATACGAACCTATACAAAAATATCAGTGAAGAAAACCAGTGGATGCTGAAAAGTACCGCAGTTAAAGTAGGAGAAGCATACAGTTCCCTCGGCCTTTTAGGATTACAAATGCAACAGTCTCTTCATGAAATCATCGACAATAAAATTGCCCCGATTGGCATTACCCGGTTTGACAGCATTCTGACGAGTCATTTACAACGGAATGAGTTGGAAATCCGGCATTTTACTAAAATTATAGATTTAAAAGACAGTTCTATTATTGCCTCTTCCATTCCCGAAAATACCGATTTATCAAACTATGACCTCTTCCGGTGGAAATACACGACATATAAGCCCAAAGCCTATTACATCTATGCAGAATCCACCCAATGGAGTACCATCCGGATGATGACCGGTATCTTATTATCTTCATTCCTTATCCTCCTGATTCTGGTCATTTCGTTTACTTATATGATTCGTTTCCTTCTTCACCAGAAAACAGTCGAACAGCTAAAAGATGATTTTACCCATAATGTCACCCATGAATTAAAAACTCCGATAGCCATTACCTATGCGGCAATCGAAGCCATGATTCATTACAACATCACCGACGATAAAGAAAAGACGGGCAAATATCTCCACATCTGCCACGAAGAACTTCAGCGACTCAGCAGTATGGTAGAGCAAATACTTTCTTTAAGCCTGGAACACAAAAAAGAATTCAAACTCAAATTCGAGTCAACCCAACTAAAAGAACTGATTGACAAAATAATAGAACAACAAACAATCAAATCGTCCAAGCCATTCAAAACTGAATTAGAAATCAAACCGGACACAATCTGTTTGGATGCAGACCGGACACATTTATATAACATCATCAGTAACATTATAGACAATGCAATCAAATACTCCGGAAATAATCCGGTCATCCGGATAAGTGCCACAGGAACAAAAGACCATATCCAAATCAGGATAACAGACAATGGCATCGGTATCAGCAAAGAAAACCTGCCACACATTTTTGATAAATTTTACCGTATACCCAACGAAAAGGGTAGCCCGGTAAAAGGATATGGAATCGGATTATTTTATGTCAGGACAATGGTTCAAAAGCATAACGGAACAATCAAAGTAGAGAGCATTCCCGGAAAAGGCAGTAGTTTCACCATCATATTACCACAGAAACATGAAAAATAAAAAGCAGA
Source organism: Parabacteroides sp. (assembly GCA_019417325.1). Lineage (GTDB taxonomy): Bacteria > Bacteroidota > Bacteroidia > Bacteroidales > Tannerellaceae > Parabacteroides. The sequence continues at coordinate 145,789 of DXVO01000008.1, forward strand.
TTCTAATCGTTGAAGATGAAGTTACTCTGGCTATGATTATCCAGGATGCCCTCGAAACAGAAGGATATGAGACAATAATCGCAAACAACGGTTTACAAGGAATCGATTCTTATTATAGATACCATCCTAACTTAATTATTGCGGATATCATGATGCCGGGTATAGATGGTTTTGAAATGATAAGCCGGATCCGGAAAGAGGATAAAGAAACTCCAGTTCTGTTTCTCAGTGCCCGTTCCTCTACCGATGATATTGTTTCCGGTTTCGAATTAGGAGCAAACGATTATGTACGCAAGCCTTTCAGCCTACGGGAATTAATTGTTCGCACGAAAGCTCTTCTCAGCAAAAGTAAAACGGAAGAAGAGAAGGCCGGATTCTATGAAATAGGGCTTTATACTTTCTATCCTAAAACTCAGACCTTATTAATAGCCGGAGAAAGCAATACACTCTCTTTCAAAGAATCAGAAATATTAAAGCGTTTATGCGAAAACGAAACCCAACCTATTTACAGTAAAGATATTCTTCTCAATTTATGGGGAGACGATAGCTTTTACAATGCACGCAGCCTGCATGTATTTATTACCAAACTACGTCATAAACTGGAAAAAGACCCCCGCATCAAGATACTGAACGTACGAGGTATCGGCTATAAATTAATTTGCGAGCAACTCTGATATAAACCAACAGTATTCTACAAATCAGGTTGGTTTATTTCCGGAAACTGTTTCTCAACTCCATTATTGAAGGAATAAAGAAAGAGACAACTCCTATTATCCCGACTAAAACTCCCCCGATTATAAAGGTATGCCCAATCCCTATCGTATCGGCAAGAAAGCCGGTACTCATCAGACCGATCATAGAAGGAAGCATACTTACACTCATATAAAAAGAAAATACCCGTCCCATCACCGCCGGATTAATACGGGTTTGAACTACAGTGGTAAACGATGCCATATAAAGAGAACCCGAAATACCTCCTATAGCGGTCAATACAACAAACAACGGATACCCGGAAACCGGCAAGACTCCCGAAAACAGAAATGTGGAGCCCAATAAGATATACATCCAGTTAATCAGTGATATTTCATTGATCCGGAATTTTTTCATTCCCAGGAAAGCTCCGCCCAACAAAGCCCCTGTTCCCCAGGCTGCCTCTACCAGACTAATCTGATATGCATTTCCCGAATAATGATTAAGAGTCATCAACGGATACAACACACTCACCGGCATAATAAAGAATGTACCTATAATGGACAGGATGAACAGCCAGGACAGCCCGTTTTGATTGCGAACTTCCGTAAACGCTTCTTTTGCCTCCTTCAGCAACCGGACTTTTTGCGTTCGTTCTTCGTTTTCCGGGTCAGGAATCGTCACGAACAAAAGCGAAGTACAAGCCAATGCCGCTCCTATCACATCCAGTAAAAGGATATTCGTCATCTTCATAAACGAGATAAAAAGAGCAGCTAAAGCCGGTCCGGCAATATTACATGCCGACTGGATTATCTGGTTAATCCCGGCAATACGAATCAATTCCGATTTTGGAGCCAGTAAAGGAACGGAAGCCTGCATCGCCGGCATATGAAAAGCAGAGCCCACCGAACGCATTGCCAGCAAAATATACACATGTCCTATCCGAGCTATATCCAGATAAAACAAAACAGCCAGAATCATTGTACAAAAAGCAATAAAACTATCAGCCAAAATCATCACCCGCTTCCTTTTCCATCGGTCGATAAAAATACCGGTAAACAATCCCAATATCGACTGGGGAAGCATAGCTGCAATCGTTGCAAAAGCCAGTACCTCAGCAGATTTCGTTTCGAAACTAAGCCACAAAACAATTGCAAAATTGACAATCGAGCTGGTTAGTATGGAGAAAAACTGCCCGGTCCATATAATAGCGAATACTCTTTTCCAGTTATTCATAAATTCCTTTTGATGTAAAATGCGAGTTTTTTAATAGTGTTGAAAGCTTACAATAAGTTCATGAAAAAATAGCAAAACGATTCAAGTACATAAAAACAGATATAAAAAAACGAAGGCTGCGAGATTCACATCCGACAGCCTCCTACACTAACCCTTAACTTTAACCAATGAAAAACAATAATCAAATTTATTAGTTTTTTAGCGAAGCGATTGCGGCTTCGTAATTCGGCTCGTTTGTTATTTCTGAAACAAGTTCTTCATAAACAACCTTGCCAGTTTCGTCAACTACTATCACGCCACGGGCTAATAAACCTTTAAGCGGACCGTCGACCATAAGCATCCCGTACTTATTTTCAAAGCAAGAACAACGGAATGCAGAAAGTGGAACCACTTTATCTATACCTTCCGTAGTACAGAAACGTCCTTGCGCAAATGGTAAATCTTTTGAAACTGCTAGAACCACTGTATTGGGTAGAGAAGCAGCTTCTTTATTAAAACGTCTTACCGAGGCGGCACAAACTGCTGTATCCAAACTCGGGAATACATTAATTACAACTTTTTTCCCTTTCAGATCTTTCAAGGATAATTCTGACAAATCATTTTTTACCCCCTTAAAATCCGGAGCCTCTGCTCCTACTGTCGGTAACATACCATTGGTAGTTACCTCATTACCTTTAAATGTAATTTTTGCCATTTTTGTAGTATTTTATGTTCCTTACTCTCAAAGCGGCATACAAATATAAGCTGCTTTGCGCAATGTAAACCAATGTATAAGCAAGAAAGTTTCCCTTTTTAATGTTTTTTAATTACTTAACACAAAAACTCTTTTCCTATCTTTGGCGAAAAATAGGAAAAACATGGATTGGCTTATTGTATGTATACTCGTTATTATCATTATTTTACAACTTATTTTACGACCAAAACAAGACAAATCGGACACGACAGACGAACTGAAACGCCTTTTTGACGAAATGCAACGTTCTTTCGACCGCATAGAAAAAAATTTCCGCGAAGATTTCCGGCTGAACCGTGAAGAAAGCCGTATCGTTGCCCGGGATAACCGCGAGGAGCTAACACGTTCCATGAACGAATTTCGTGAAGCTTTTGACCGTGGTATCGTATCATTTAACAATCTACAGCGGGAAAAGTTCGCAAATTTGGACGAACAACAGCGTTTTTTAGTGGCAAACACAGAAAAAAGGTTGGAAGAAATCCGTATTACCGTAGATGAAAAGCTGCAAAAAACGCTGAACGACCGTATCGGGCAATCCTTTCGCCTGGTTACCGAACAGTTGGAAAGTGTACAAAAAGGATTAGGAGAAATGCAAACTCTTGCACAAGACGTAGGAGGATTAAAACGGGTACTCAGTAACGTAAAAACAAGAGGTAATATCGGTGAAATCCAACTGAGCATGTTATTGGAGCAAATCCTTGCCCCCGAGCAATACGATGCCAATGTACATACAAAAAAAGGTTCGGATGCGGTTGTTGAATTTGCAGTCAAACTACCCGGACGGGACGACATGCACGAATTTGTCTACCTGCCCATCGATGCTAAATTCCCCAAAGATGTTTATGAACAACTATTAGACGCATACGACCAAGCAGATGCCTCCGCTATAGAAGCAGCCGGCAAATTACTGGAAACGACCATAAAGAAAATGGCGAAAGACATTTCCGATAAATATCTTGCGCCTCCGGCAACCACTGATTTTGGCATCATGTTCCTGCCATTCGAAGGAATTTATGCCGAAGTAGTACGCCGTTCTTCCCTTTTGGAAGATTTACAACGTAACTATAAAGTAGTTGTTACCGGTCCAACTACACTGGCAGCTATCCTCAACAGCCTGCAAATGGGATTCCGTACACTTGCCATCCAAAAACATTCCGGAGAAGTCTGGACAATCCTTGGTGCAGTCAAAAAAGAATTCGAAAAAGTCGGCGGAATGCTGGAAAAAGCCCAGAAAAACCTGCAAACAGCCAGCGGGCAAATAGAAGAAGTATTAGGAACCCGTACCCGTGCTATCCAACGTAAACTAAAAGATGTGGATACATTGAGCGACCGCGAAGCACGTGCAATCATTCCGGAAATCGGAGCTTTCACCAACGATGAGGAAATAACAGAAGAAGAAAATAATAAATCATGAAGAAAAGGCAAATCCCCCATACCTACGTTATTATATTTTATATCATACTTTTTTGTGCTGCTTTAACCTGGTTTATACCGGGAGGGCAATACTCTGAAATAATTAATGCTGAAGGACAAAAAACAGTAGTCTACCAGGCTGTTGAACATGTACCCCAAACCTGGCAGGTATTCGCTGCTTTCTATAAAGGCTTCGTCGATAAAGCGGATATTATTGTCTTTATCCTGATAATCGGGGGAGCTTTCTGGATTGTAAATGATAGTAAAGCCTTCGACATCGGCACAATCAGCTTCCTGCGCCGCGCCCGGAGAATGGAAAACAACCGCTTTCTCCGGAAAATCGGAGTGGAAAACTTCCTCCTGATTTCCATCATGCTTCTATTCAGTATTTTTGGAGCTGTATTCGGAATGAGTGAGGAAACCATTGCCTTCTGTATGGTATTGGTTCCTATGGCCATATCAATGGGATACGACTCTATAACAGGAGTCTGCATGGTATTCGTCGCGGCGGGATTAGGGTTTGCCGGAGCAATACTCAATCCTTTTACTATAGGTATAGCCCAGGGATTAGCCGGAATCCCTTTATTTTCCGGTATTGAATATCGTATATTCTGTTGGCTGGTCATTAATGTGGTAGGCTTTACCTATATACTACGATATGCTGCCAGAGTAAAGAGAAACCCTCGCCTTTCCCCGGTATATGAAGAAGACCAGTATTGGCGGGATTTGCATGGCAACAACTCGTTTGAAATAGAATACCATACTCCTAAAACAGCCTGGGGCTGTTTTGGAGCACTCACTATCATACAAATTATATTTTCTATATGCTACCCGGTAACCAGTTTAAAAATAGGAAACAGTATAATAGAAGGATTACCTTTATTACCCCTGTTGACTGTTGCATTTGTCATAACATCTGTTGCCGCTCTCCGGAAAACAGTACATCTGTATATATTAAACTTGTTGTTCTTCACTATTTTTTATCTGATTACCGGAGTAATGGGATATGGCTGGTATATCATGGAAATTGCCACTTTATTCTTTGCCCTCGGACTGGCGGCTGGAATTTCCAACAACCGAACCCCTAACGAACTTGTTAAGTTATTTATGGAGGGGTGTAAAGATATTATGAGTGCAGCTCTGGTGGTAGGTTTAGCCGGAGGAATTATAGTGATTTTAAAAGACGGGCTTGTAATAGACACAATCCTCCACAGCCTTGCCCAAGGAATGGATGGACTCGGACAGGTAGCTACAGTCGGTATGATGTATGTTATACAGACGCTTATCAATCTGGTTATTCCGTCCGGAAGTGCCAAGGCCGCTTTGACTATGCCTATTATGGCACCATTTTCGGATTTAATCGGTCTGTCGAAACAGGCTACGGTAATGGCATTCCAGTTCGGTGACGGATTTACCAATCTTCTGACTCCGACCTCCGGTGTCCTGATTGCCGTTCTGGGAGTAAGCCGTATCCCTTACGACAAATGGTTCCGGTGGGCATGGAAATTTATTTTATTGCTGGTGATTCTCGGGTTCTTACTGTTAATTCCGACAGTACTGATTCCGATGAACGGATTTTAATGGAACGAAAAATCATACATATCGACATGGACGCATTCTACGCTTCAGTGGAACAGCGGGATAATCCAGAATTACGGGGCTTACCCATTGCCGTAGGACATGCCGAAGAACGGGGTGTCGTTGCAGCAGCAAGCTACGAGGCAAGAAAATTCGGCGTACGTTCCGCCATGTCTTCACAAAAAGCCAAACGGCTCTGTCCCCAACTGATTTTTGTTCCGGGCAGAATGGATGTGTACAAGGCTGTATCCCGGCAAATCCACGAAATATTTCACGACTATACGGATATAATAGAACCCCTCTCTTTAGATGAAGCTTTTCTGGATGTAACCGAAAACAAGCAAGGAATCCTGCTTGCCGTAGATATAGCTAAAGAAATCAAACGCCGTATCCGGGAAGAACTCCATTTGGTTGCATCAGCCGGAATTTCCTACAATAAATTCCTTGCAAAAATAGCATCCGACTACCGCAAACCGGACGGTCTTTGTACCATTCATCCGGCACAAGCTGAAAAGTTCATTAATAAATTACCTATCGAATCCTTCTGGGGTATCGGTCCGGTAACTGCAAAAAAAATGCATACATTGGGTATCCATAACGGAGCCGATTTAAAAACCGGTTCCCTGGAAATGCTGACACGCCAATTCGGCAAAGCCGGAACATTGTATTATGAATTTGCCAGAGGAATAGATATGCGCCCGGTTGAAGCCATCCGTATCCGAAAATCCGTAGGTTGCGAACATACGCTTGAAAAAGATATATCTATCCGCTCATCCGTTATCATAGAACTTTACCATGTAGCAACCGAACTTATCGGGCGCCTGCAACGTTCCGGCTTTAAAGGAAATACGTTAACCTTGAAAATCAAATTTCATGATTTCAGCCAGAAAACCCGTAGTATCACACAAGCAAAAGAACTTTCGGAGCTGGCAGATATCCTGCCTTTAGCCAAACAACTACTGAATGATATAGAATATACAACCCACCCGATCCGCCTGATTGGGCTTTCCGTCTCCAACCCGCATGAAGAGAAAGCGGATAAAGCACAATGGGAACAACTGAGCTTCGAGTTCAGCGACTGGGAATAAGGGATATTACAATTTTTCTGCTATCCCGACACTGAACCTGGTTATTTGTTAAGATTGTTACTATATTTGTCACATTCATATTTCGAAACAAAAAACTAAAGTTAAACAAACTCCATTATGAAAAATGACTTCGATTACAAATCAGTGCCTCCCAATTTCGCCCATTGCTTCAACGACCAATGCAAAAAAATAGATGATTGTTTACGTCATTTAGCTGCCAAAAACAATACATCGGACAAAAGTTTTATTATCATTGTCAATCCGGCATGTTATCCTCCGAAAGGGAATGCGTGCCCCTATTTCAAACCGCAATCAAAAAATCATATGGCATGGGGAATCACTCACCTGCTCGATAATGTACCCCACAAAGATGCGGTAGAACTCAGGAACAAAATGATTAGCCATTTCAACAAATCCCTCTACTATCGTTTTTACCGGAAAGAATATGCTCTTTCACCTGACGACCAACGTTATATCCAAAAGCTCTTTAAAGAAAAAGGGATAACAGAAGAGCCGGTTTATGATTACTATACCGATGAATATAACTGGTAAAAAACAAATACTTCCCAAGCACATAATAGTTCCAAGCAATAAACAAAAAGTTTCTACGGGTTGAAACTAAAAGTTCCACGCCGAGAAACTAAAAGTTTCAGCCGTAGAAACAAAAAGTTTCAAAGCATAAAAAAAATTGAAACTAAATTCAATTCAGATTATTTCCTCTAGCTCTCCAAACAAACAAGAAGAAGGATGTAGCAACAACCTGTAATATTGGTTTTGTTACACCCTTCTATCAATAATGTCAATATTAAAAATCACTCTATCACCATATCAAACTGATCACAAGCCCCTACACGGTGGGCTAAATGTTTTGTTGATGGAGATATACCAAAAAGTGGAGAATAAGTTCTTACTTTAAGAGTCTTTCCATCCGGCGTAAACTCCAAAATACGCAACCAACCGTCACCACCATTACCTTCCCATCCTCCTCCAAGTATTTGAACATTAAACATCATTTGGTGTACATTTTTTCCTAAATGATTCTTATCCACTCGATAAGCAACAGAATCTTCAAAGTCACCGGGTTTACCAGTATGGCCACATATAACCAAGAATATATTAGAAGAAGGTTTTACCAATTTTTCCCATACATCTTCTCCCCAGTTTCTTGGTGTAATTGCATAACTTTCATTTTCAGTACGTTTAGCTGTACGCTCCCGTAAAAACGAATGAGTCATAAATATTACTTTATGATCTTTATACTGAGGCTTTGCAATCAATTCCTTTGCCCAATTCAGCACTTCATCTCTTGGAGCAAATTCAGATGTAATAACTAAAAGTTTTCCCCAGTTTAGATCTTCAAACTCAAAAGCTGCATTCTCCAAAGAAGCAACTCCATTTCTATTAGGGAATGCACTAACACAAATATCCCGCCATGCAGTATTCCGCTCAAACGGAAAATATTCGGGAAAATGAGTCATCCCATTTTCAGAACGTTGATAGCCATATTCATGATTTCCTGCAGAAATAATATAAGGAATTTTGTTATCTAAACGCATAAAAGCCTTAGAAGCTGCAGTCCACATTTCTTTACTGGTTTGATTTAACATTTTACGGTTACGAACAATATTTTCATTTTGCTCCACAAGATCGCCTGTACACAAAACGGCCTTGATATTCAAGTTCTCAATATTATCAGCAATCCATGCTGTACATAAATCAAACAAAGGTTGATTTATATCATATTTAGTATATCCTTGGGGATCCCCCAACAAAATCATAGAAAATGATTTTTCATTACTCAAATGTTGTTGATCTGCTCTATCCTGAGCAGAAAGAGGTTCTAAAAAACACAAGATACTCCAAATTAAAAATAAATACTTCATAGCTTCTTTATTAATTTATATAAATTATTTACGAAAAACAAAAGCTTTAACTCCAATAAAAGATATTGAATTATAAACTGTCTATCACTCCTATATATTAAGTATCAGTCTTGCCAACCAGGGTTCTGAGTAAGACTTGGATTCATTTCTCTTTCCTTTGCGGGAATCGGCCAAACCCTTACATGTTCACCGACACTAAAATGTTTATAAGTTGTCTCACCCCAAATTTGCATCATGCCATTAGAATTGAGTGTACCGATCTGCCCTGAAGAATGGTCTTTAAACTTTCTATCATACCATGTACCCCAACGAAGTTCATTAAAATACATTGAATCTTCACCGCCTAATTCCACATAAAACTCTCTACGAATACGTTGACGCATATCCTCTACCCCACTAACCTTTGTTGCAGAATAAGTAGGATCATTTAAAAGGACATGCCCAGCACGCTGTCTCACTTTATTGACAAAAAAGACAGCTTCATTCGTTCTATTAAGCTCATTCAAACATTCAGCCCTCCGAAGAAGAATTTCTGCATAACGACACAAAATAATATCCTCTGAATACACCCAACGAGTCGTACATTCATCATTTTCTGTAACATATTTCCTCCAAAGATAATAAAATTTAGAATTGGTATCTGTACGGATATCATAGGGTTCACCTGTATCTAATATATAAGGCCAACGAAGAGTCCAAATATGATTCCCTATTCCAGCTTGATTTCCATTATAAGTTGAATAAGGAGTAATTATTGACTGCATAAGTCGGGGATCACGATCTTCATATGCTCTACGAATCCTTGTTTCATTGCCCTGGTCCAAATACTTACTCATATCGGCACCATAAGCAACCATATTATTATAAAGAGTCTGATAATCAGATGTTGCTTCAGTTGCACCCCACTGCCCATTACCAGATTGAAGACCATCACGTAGAAAGAAAGCAACTCTTTCCTGAGGTGTCATAGAAGACCATCCCGGACAATATTTTTCCCAATCAAAGTCAGATCCATCTGCACATTCATACATTTCTATAAAAGCCGGATTTGGAATATAATTATTCCAAGCTGAGCCACCTGTACAGCGGTTACCATAATTAATTCCCCTAGGATTGCCCATACCTGTAGTTTCTACACACTGTACAGAAAAAATCATCTCGTCACACTGTTCATTGGCAGGTTTAAAAAGTTGAAAGAAGTCATCATTTCCAATCGCACCGTTACTGGGGCTATAAAGTGCATACCCAAGCTCTTCTATTGCCTCAAAATCAGCAAGAGCTTTATTATAATCCCCCATAAATTGATAGACTTGACCTCTAAAAGCATAAGCAGCTCCTTTTGTAACACGACCATAGCTACTATTACCTTTTGCATATTTATTCGGAAGATTTGGCTCATTAATACAATCCGTAAAATCCAAAATTATTTGCTCCCAAACTTCAGATTCAGAAGAGCGAGGTTTGGTTGCTTCCGTACTTGCTACATTTTCTGTATAAATAGGAACACCTTTCCAAAGCACATTTAAATGAAAATAAGACCAAGCACGAAAAAACTTAGCTTCTGCCTTAAGTTGTGCTTTCTCACTATTCTCCATATCCGGTACATTATCTATATTATTAATAACATCATTTGCCCTATATACAATTGTGTAATAATATTTGTAATGATTTGATACATTTCCATTAGATGGGGTACAAGAACCTGTTGTTACAAAACAGTTATTTCTCCAGTTCATATCAATATCCATCACAGAAGAACATGCATCAAACGGAATCCCCTTTGCATTATCATAGTTTTTCGAGTACTTATCGTAAAGTCCATTATACACTCCCATTACTGCTGCACGAGCCAAAATTGGGCTATCCCAAACATTGGAACTAGAAAAACTATCACTTGGTAGTGTATCCAAAAGATCGCTTTTACATCCCACCATCACTAAAAATATCATTGATGTCACCCAAATAACTGTTGTCTTTCTAAATATTTTTTTCATCTTTCTAATTATCTTGATGTTCTTACAAATTAAAATGTTAAATTAATTCCAAATGCATATTGACGCATTGTTGAATATCCAACAGTAGTACGCATTTCTGGGTCCTGACCCGAGAATCCAGTGATAGCGAAAAGATTTTCTCCTGAGGCATAAACACGAAGTCTTTCTACATAGAATTTTTTAGAAATAGTTTTTGGTAAAGTATACCCTAATGTCAAATTTCTAAGCTTGATAAAATTCCCTTTTTCCAAATGAAGAGAAGAACTAGCCGAACTCTGGGCACCAGAAACGTTTACCAAGCGAGGTTGTTTTGAGGTAAGATTCGTCCTTTGATCGGATGGATTTTCAGGATCATAAAAATAATGGTCGTCAGCTATAACATCAGGGATTGCATAACCATATACAGTTTCACTGGAGTTTCTAGAAGTAGAATAATAATAAATGCTAAATCCGGCTGCTCCCCCCCAAGTCATAGAAAAATCAAAATCTTTCCAGTTTGCACTAGCCTGAAAACCAAAGTTATATTTAGGAGTTGTTGATGTTCCTTGAAATTCAGAATCATATGAATTACCATATATACCATCTGCATTTGCATCTGCATAAATATATTCTCCATACCAAAGTGCATTTTTAGCAACGGCATTATATGGTTGGAAAGTATAACCGGCATCTTGCATTGCTTGAAGCCATTGCATATCTTTTTCAGTACGTATCATACCATCTTTAGGACCGCCATTTATGTTAACTGTACCATCCGTATTAAAATACGAACCACTACCTTTATAAACGTTAGGAAGATAAAATTCATTAATCTGATGCCCTTCAATAACTCTTGTTGTACTACCCGTAGAAACATCTCCTATATTAGTAGAATATTCTGTATGGTCAGGATTCCACCCTCTTTCTAATTTACCTTTATATTTACTGACAAAGTTCTTATTGAAAGAGAACTGCCCTTTAATACTGTAACTGAAATTTTTACCAATATTATCCCTCCATCCAAGTTCAAATTCAATACCTCTATTAGTAACCTCGGCTATATTTTCTTTTGGGGCAGTAGCTGTTCCCATTGCCATATACATATCCGGCGTATAAAGTATCCCTGTTGTCAGCTTATTATATACATCAATATTTCCTGTTAATTTATTATCAAAAAATCCATAATCAATGCCGATATTGGTAACTGCTGTTTCTTCCCAAGTAAGAGCGGCATTAGCTATAGATGTAATAGCAATACCACTTGCCAGCGCTTGTCCTGTGGAATAATTTGCGGCCGAATAAACAGACTGCCAATCATAATTACCTATTGAATTATTACCAAGTTTTCCCCAAGATGCACGAAGTTTGAGACTAGTCAGCCATTGTACAGTTTTTAACCAGGATTCTTCAGTCAAACGCCAACCTGCAGAAAATGAAGGGAATGCCCCCCAACGATAATCCGGAGCAAATCTTGAAGAACCATCATAGCGTAAATTAAATTCAAATAAATACTTACTTTTATAAGCATAATTTACACGTCCAAAAACTGAACGAGCAGCATATCCCGTCCCATAACCGGATGTTGAATATGGAGTTGTTGCGGCATTAAAGTCGTTTACATTTGCATCTGTAAGTCCCAGTTTGTTAACATCTGTCTCTCTATATTTATAAGTTTGTTCTTCATAACCAAGCATAGCCGAAACATCATGAGAGCCAAAGGATTGATTATAATTAATCAAATGGTTTAACTTTGTTGTATTCTCTCTTGTATAATACATATAAGTATAAAGAGTAGCCGGATCCGCTGCACCTGTAGAAAAAGCGTCTTTAGAAAAACTATACTTACCAATAGAGGTGTTTACTGTCTTTTTCTCACGACGAATATCTTTGTAATAAAAATCAAAACTATATGTAAAATATTTCAAGAACTTAACCTGAGCATACCAATCTGTATAAAGTTGCGTATATTTATCGTATCCATCTACATTGGCCATATCCCAAAGAGGATTATGTGATTGGGGATCATCCTCCGGTCCTTCCGGAGCTCCATATTTACCATCATAAAACGGGTATGTACAAGGAAGCATTTTCTGAGTATTGATTGAATTAAAAAAACTACTGCCAGAATCACTTACATCCTGATCGGTTACATTCCCCCACGTACGCGTCCCAACTCTCAGCCAATCTGTAATATCCGAATACAAGTTAACACGTCCCATATACCTTGAATATCCTGTGTTTTTAACAACTCCTGGATTATCAATATAAGAAAAACTGATTGAGTAACCTGTTCGCTTTTCCTTTCCATTAATAGATATGGCATGCTTCTGCATCCATTCTTTCTTATAAATATTATCCCACCAATCCGTATTTGGATAAGCAACATAATTAGGATAACCTGAAGTTGCGATTCCATCAGGATTAAGCTTTGCTGCTTCCCAAAGATCAATAGAACTTTGAGAAAATATGTCAGAATTCCCCAAATTATTAGATGACTCATTCATCAATTTCATATACTGAACATAATCCGAAATCGTATGAACTATTTTAAATGGCTCATTATAAGAGACTGTTCCATCATAAGTTACACTAATTTTACCATCTGTACCATTTTTTGTAGTAATAAGGATTACCCCATTAGCTCCTCTATTTCCATATATAGCACAAGAAGCAGCATCTTTAAGTATCGAAACATTAGCAATATCCGAGGGATTAACCATGCTCATACTTTGCTCCATTCCATCTACAAGAATAAGAGGACTGGAAGAATTCAATGTCCCGACACCACGAATATTATATGAAAAACTTTCCGCATTGGGTTGCCCTGAACTCTGCATAATTTGAAGGCCAGGGGAAACACCACTAAGAGCTTGAGAAGCATCAACAACTGGTCTCGACGCCATTTCCTCAAAATTAACAGTAGAAACCGAACCTGTTAAATTAACTTTCTTTTGAGTACTGTAACCAACCACGACAACCTCTTCTAGCGCCTGAGTATCCTCAGATAACGTAATATCAACAATAGAACGGCCTTCAACCTGAATTTCTATTTTATTATATCCAATATAAGAAGCAACCAATATAGAATTATCAAATACTGATAATGTATAATCTCCATCTACACTTGTTATCGTTCCATTTGTTGTTCCTTTCTCCACCACATTGGCTCCAATGATCGGATTTCCATCTTTATCTTTAATGGTTCCTGTAATTTTCCTCTTCGTTTGTTGAGGTATTTTATCCGGAATTGACTTTGATAGGACAATGTAATTATCCGTAAATTCATATTTCAGTTTTCTACCGCTTAATACTTCATCTAAAATCTCTGAAACTTTTGCTCTTTTCTTGCTCAATGTAACATTGAAGTTTGAACGGATCTCGCTTGTACTGTAAATAATCAGATAATCGGTCTGTTGTTCTATTTCTTTAAACAGTTCTTCTATCGAAAGATTATTTGACCGGAACTCAACTATCGCATTCTGTGCCTCACCTTTTACAGCAAACAGATGGGAGGCAAACATAAATATAAGTAGAAAGGTCATTTTCATAACACTGAATGCTTTTTGGCTTTTTTTGTGGCACACTATATGCGTTAACAAAGAATTTATTTTCATACCTTTGCTTTATTAAGTAAATACTATTTTTAATCTCAATGGGTTTACTTGTCAAATCGGTAGGTGCGGGAACATCTGCCGATTTTTCTTTTTATACTTTTCACGGACTCATAGGCTTTTCTGTTTTAAGTGTTAACAACTAATGATTCGATTTTATCACTTGGATAATGTGATTTGGTTCAGTTCTTCATTCTTCTCTATTTTAAATTTATGTATTTTCTGTATCACTTGAAGGATGGTTAAGATGCCATCTCGCTGGCGGAATTTCCCGACATATTCATAATCTAAAATCTCCGGATCTTTCACATTGATTTTTACATCGTAATATAATTCCAGCTTCTCGATAATACTACCCAGTTTTTGTTTTTTGAATGTGTAAAGTCCCTCACGCCAAAGCAACATATCCGGGTCCATTTCCTTTAGTTCAAGTTTATATCCATTCTGGACTAAACATTGTCCCGGAGACAATATCTTTCCTGTGGATTCCATATCCGGAAAATAGGTTTTCACTGAACCTTTTTGCAAATACACTTCCGTATATCCGGCTGCCGGATAGGAAGATACATTAAATTCGGTACCCAATGCTTTTACATCGATCGTAGATGTAGAGACGATAAAAGGGACCTGTTTATTCGGTGCCACAACAAAGAACCCTTCTCCTGAAAGGGATACTCTCCGTTCATTTGTAAAAGTAGAAGGATAAGTAAGTCTTGAACCGGCATTCAACCACACTTTTGAGCCATCCGGCAATGTCAGTTCGGCACGTTGGCCAGGCGGCACATAGAGTTCTTGCCGCATGGCTATTGCTTCCGGTTTTACATGGTAGGAATAATAATAAAATGACACTATCCAAGAAGAGAGTATCACGATGATGAATATAGCGGCATACCGTCCCCAACGTTGGATAAATAATCTTCTTTTCTGTTGTTCTACAAGCTGTTTAAATTGTTTGTATTTTGCTCTTCCAAGTGATATATCCGCTGCAGCACTTTGCAATCCCATTAAACTGTATAGCTGCTGATATGCTATCATACGGGATTTTAATGTGGAATCATGGCTGGCTTCTTTTAATAGAGATTCTTCCTCTGTTCGATCCAACTCTCCCTGATAATATTTGATGATTCGTTCGTCCACTTCTCTTTTCTTTTTATTAAGTAAACGAACAGGCTAAAAGAATCCCCTAAAAGATTTTTATATTTCTTTTGAAAACGATTAAAAAAGGAAAATCAGTAATGGCAGATAATCTTTCAATTCTTCTTTCAACTTTTTATAAGCAATTGTCATTTGGCTTTCTACGGTTTTCACCGAGATACATAATTCATCGGCTATCTCCTTTTGTTTTTTCCCTTCCAACTTATTCTTTATAAAGATTTCACGACAACGCTCCGGTAAAGAGTCAAGAGCCTTCTGAATTATTTTTTCCAATTTTCGTTCCGAGCCCCAATCCGTATCAAAAGATTCCAACGAATCAAATTTCATCTGAAGGGATAATGAGAACTCTTCCTGCATTTTTTTAGCGGCTTCCTGTTCCAACAGTTTATGCCGAAGATAATCGATGCATTTATTCTTCACAGCCGTAAACAGATAGGCAACCCTGTTTATCTGGTCATTTAATAAAGATTGTTTCTGGTAGAGATCCAGAAAAACATCTTGTGTAATATTTTCAGCGTCTTCTTCCGAGAGTACATATTCCCGCGCAAAACACTTCGCACGTGAATACCATGTTATGTAAAAATGCTCAAAATCCATCCTTTTCCATCTTTATCCTGCCCCGCAAATATAATCCAATTTTGCGATAACCGGCAAAACTGTTGATTATAAGTGGAAATTAAAACCAGAACAGCTCTTCCCGTGTTATACAAGAAAGCTAAATGAGATTATCCCAACAAGAACATGAAAAAGGTTATTGCAATAATTATTCCGATATTGATATGTTTCTTTGTCGGATTGACTGCAAGTTATTTTCAGGCAGATGCCATTAAAACATGGTACCCGCTTCTCAATAAACCGGCTCTAACACCTCCAAATATAGTATTTCCGATTGCGTGGAGCATTATCTACCTCAGTATTGGAATATCTATCGGAATAATATCAGTCTCTGACTCAATAAAGAGAAAGACATTGATCAGGCTTTTTGGTATCCAGTTAATTTTCAATTTTGCATGGAGTATCCTATTTTTCTATTTACAAAATCCTTTATTAGGATTCATCGATATTCTTATACTCGACATATGTGTGACAATGTATGCGATTAAGAGCTATCCAATCAGAAAAGTCAGCTCTTTCTTATTCCTGCCTTATTTACTTTGGATTTATTTTGCAACATATTTGAATGGGTACATCTTACTATACAACTAATAGGATGCGTTTTATTTACATTGCTTTTCTATAGTATATTTGCATCTGCATTAGACTGAGATTCTGTATTTCTGCAATGATAGCATATTGTCACATTTTGAGGTAATGGAATACTATTACTTCCTGGTACTTGCCCCCATGGGAAGATAAAACAAAAACTTCCCCAGTTACCATAATTTTTATTTTAAAATTTCCGACTCTCTCATTAAAATCAAGAGTAGAATAAGAAGGGGTGAATATTCATATACAAAATACCCTTCGACTATACTCCAGCCAAAAGGTATTATTGTGTTTAAATAAAAACAGGTTCTGGTATAAGGTAAACTTATTCTATAGGAACAAGCTTTGGTATCGTATTATCATCACCTCCGGCTGCAAACTTACAAGGACTTGCATAATCCGGATTATTAGTATTCCATTCAGTTATTGCATCATTTAAAGATTGTATAGTCTCATCACTGTTCAAACCTGATATAGAACTTGGACCTTTCGTATTCCATCCTTGCCCCTGACTATCACTACCTGCAACAAACAATTCTGGATTATTTACAAAATAAAGTTCTTTTGTATTTTTAGTATCGTATTGTACTAATTGACCTAAAACACCTCCGATATCGCTTGAACCCGTTATTGTCCCTTCATTAATACAAGATAAAATAATAGTCGTATTTGTCAGTAAATAGCCAGAAATTCCCCCTACTTGTCCTTCTGTTTTTATATTTCCATGATTAATACAGGCTATAAAGTTCGATCCTACAGCATATCCAACAATTCCTGCGGCTATAACTCCACTTGACGAATCGTTACTTACATCTCCATAATTTTCACAAGCTATTAGTTTACTTCCATTAGAATAACCTGAAATGCCTCCTAAAGATCTATCAATACCTGATATATTTACTTTATTCACACATGTTATTATCTGAGAATTTATAATATATCCTGCAATACCTCCGGTCAATGACCTGGCAGATATTGAACCAGAAGCTAATGTCACATTTTTAATTTGAGAACTTGAAATATACCCAAAGAGCCCCTGATAACTACCCGTACTACTATTAATGTAAATATTATCTATTTTATAAGAAGAACCATTATAAGTTCCTTTGAAAGCTATAGTACTACTGGTTCCTATTGGTATCCACTGTTTTTCTTCACTACCTTGGAGATCTATATCCTTTCCTTGGGTTAGTACCCAACCAGAAAATCCGTCATAATTATAACCGTCGGAATAATTTTGATTTCCAATATTGGTAACAGAAGAAATCCAGGCTAATTCTTCATAAGATGTAATTAATGCAGTTTTAGCTTCATAATCTATTATATCCGGTTTCTTCGCAACCACCACAGCTTTTGACAAATCTATCTCAAGTGTTTTTGTATAACGTTTACCTGCTTCAAAAGTCGCTTGGGATACAGGAATATCTATATACTTTTCAGTTCCATTATCATAGAGAAAAACTCTTACATCCACTTCGCCAACTTCAGTAGGGAAAGACGACATGGCTACAACTGTAGCAGTAGTATTAAGTTTAGGTCCTGTGGTATAGGTGAGGGTCAGCTTATTTCCTGCTGAACTTATATCGGATAAACTTTTAGTATATGCATTCAGGCTCTTTTTATCGCGGATATTACTACCCGAGACATCTATACTTCTAAGAACAACCCCTTCCTTCTCTTCTGTCAGTATTAGATTAAACTGCAATAAAGCACAGATATGCTCCATTTCAAATACCATATTACTATTTTCATCAAGATATCCAGCTTCCTCTCCTACCATATAGGTATATGGAAATAAATAAGAATATTCATCAGAGCTTGTTCCTCCTGTCTGAGTCGTCAAATTTAATGTAACGACTTCGCCAGTACCATAGGTAGTTCCTGATCCCATATAAAGCACGTAATAATTACCATCAGAAGCCTTTGTGACTGTTCCCTCAAACTTTGCCGATTTTGCCTTCCCTGTAATTTCAGTAGTCAAAGCTCCTAAACGGGCTTTAGTTTCTCTTTCATTTATACCAAAAACAGTTATACCATCTCCTTTTGTCCAAAAGACGTCAGCACCTTTGTCATTTACTTCTATATCAACTTTCGTTTTAGTACACTGAGAGAGTGTGGCTGTTACATATACCTGATTTTCATCATTACCAATTTTCTTATTATCTTCCTTACTACATCCAGCAAATAATATAGAAACACCAAATAACACAAATAATAGATTCTTCATAACCTTTTAGCTCATTATTTACCACGTTCCACCATCTCCAAAATCAGGAGTACTGCCATCAAGGATAGCACCTTCAATTTCCATCTCAACTATCTCAATCAAGGGTTTTTCATAGGCAACCTTAGCCTCTTGATCTTTTTCCATTGGTCTCATAAAATACACAGTTTAATAATATTAGTTATACAATAATCGACTTAGTTCTGTTCGAACTAATATGTAAATATTGATTATCAAGACACATACCCTATAAACATGTATTTTAGGAACTATTTAAAAATCATAGTATTATAGATTATCTAATACGTTAATTATTGTTTTTCCAATCAGAGAAGGAATAATCTAAAAGAAAAATTTAAAATCAACCGCCAATATATATAAATCAAAACGTGAAGTAAAATAATATATTTCAGAAATATGATATTTAGTTGATAAACAATTTATTAATAAAACAGAATGAAGCTTTTTAATTGAAATATAGAATTATTTTTGTACTCTCTATATTCGTGGATTTTATTATTAGTTCGAACAGAACCAAGTTGAAATTAACATATATATAGAAGCAGAGCCGCTCAACCTTCACAGACAGAGCAGCACAATAACAAATATTACAATTAATATATTTACTATTTCTTTGTGCATACCATGTAAATAGTGCAGTAATAACGCCTCCGACCACTAAGAACCACCACTTCGGAACTGAGCAATTATCCTTCTTCACATCCTCTTTTACCTTTTCATCTGTTTGACTGGATAAATCCATTTTCTTGACCTGTAAATCCTCAAAACCGGACAAGAGTTCTCCCAAACTATCCGCAAAAAATTAAACGAATATATAAAAGCTGTAGCCAAAAGTGCAACTATAAATCAAGAGATCATAGGCTATGAAACCATAGGCAGATCACATGAGGAAAAAATATACAAAAAGCACGAACTAATTACATCTCATATAGCAAGACGGACAGGAGCAACTAATTTATTCAAATTAGGATTTGCACCACTGAAAATTATGAAAATTACAGGTCATACAAGCGAAAAGACGTTCATGAAATATACAAAAATCTCAAAAATTAAAAATGCAGACCGCATGGTGGAAAAAGCATCACAATAAAAAAAATACACATTTTCAGTTCATTCCACCAATAAAAATACCAGTATAAAATTAAACCCCTCTGTAAATTAATAGCTTACAGAGGAGTTTAAAATAATTTGTGATTCCGGAGCGATTCGAACGCTCGACCCACGCCTTAGAAGGGCGTTGCTCTATCCAGCTGAGCTACGGAACCATCCTTATTTGCGGTGCAAAGGTAGCATTTTTATTTAATTATGCAAAGACTTCATATCTTTTTTTATCAGAACGGATAACCAACGGCGAAATGCCAAGCGAAATTGTCCTTGAAATTCGGGGACAGGATAGCCCAGCGGTCTCTACCCGAACGCTGAGGATCGTACGCTTTCATACCGGTATCGAAACGAACCAGGAAGAAATCGAAGTCCAGACGAAGACCCAGTCCGTATGAAACAGCTATCTCTTTATAAAAACGGGAAAAATCAAAATTACCATTCGGGCGATCTTCATATTTATGGAATGTCCAGACATTACCGGCATCGATAAACGCAGCCATTTCGAATTTCCAGAATAACTTTGTTCGATATTCCACATTCAAATCCAGACGGATATCACCAATCTGCTGGGCAAATGATTTAACTGAATCTATCGGCATGCCACCCGGTCCGAGTGAACGTACAGACCAGCCTCTCACACTGTTTGCCCCACCGGAAAAATAACTACGTTCGAAAGGTAACATTTTTGAATTTCCATACGGAAATCCTACACCTATCCCAATATGGTAAGCGATATGGTTACGGCTATCCAGAACAATTCGCTTACTGAAATCCGCATCTCCTTTTATAAACTGGGAGTAATTGATACCAAAAAATTTATAACGTCCTTCTGCATCTTTTTCAGAACCTGTCATCTTAGATAATGCATACAACAAATTTCCGGCCATCTCAAAAGAAAAACGCATAGAATGTGTATTCCTGAGCCGGTTTTCCGGATTGTAAGAATTAAACGAATAAGTATACCCGGCACCAACAATAAACTGGTCGGTAAAATTGTACAGTAATGTAGATTCCGGCAATGTAGACTTAAATGTAGAATCTATATTAGGCAATTGTACATAATCCACATCCAGCAATTTAAAGACATGGCGTGCCTGCGAATTACTCCTATCCTGCCATATATAACTCCACCCCCCGGAAAGAATAGCACGCTGGAATTCCGGACGCGTCTGAAAACTATAACTAAGTTTTAATTCTGTTGTCGCCCTGAGCCTACGCTTAAAATTATCAGTAACAAATGGAAATAAAAACCGGGGAAATAAAACAGAAGCCTCGGCCCCTAACTCCCAATAACTGCTCGTTTGCTTGGATAGAGCCTCAAAAGCCCCCCTGATTTTTGCTGAGAAAACTTCGGAACCTTTAAATATATTACGATGCTGATAATTCAAACTGGAAGCAAATCCCAAATCACCGGCAGAGTTAGTTCCTTCAACATCTACCCCGAATCCTTGCAATTTTGCTGGGGATGTGAGAATTGTACAATTCAGTTTCATTGTATCATTCTCTTCGATTTCCGAAAAACGGATATTTACATTCCTCAAAGACCTCAATGTTGAAAAGGCCGAATAAGTCTGTTCCACACTCCGGTCATTATATAATTTTCCAGGAGTGATAAAATTACTTCTTCTCAACACATTCGGACGAATGGAATGTCCCCTTTTACCGTACAGGATCTTTACGCCGCTGTTATTATCTACCGTATCACGCACGAAAGAAGCATCTTCATCCAACGTCAGCGGGTCATAATCCGTTACTATTGCTACATCTTTGATATAATAAGGACGGTGTAAAGTATCCGCAATGGTTCCATCCTGTTGTTGAAGCCGGTAAGGCTTGAGAAGCATATAAAGATTAACGATATTACGATTAAAAGAGCTATCCGCAACATAAGACAGATAATCCCGGTTAAATGCATAATATCCGCGCCTACGCAATAATGTAGTGATACGTTGCCGCTCTTTATCCAGCACATCCCGGTCAAACAGTGCACTATCTTTTATCAGTGAATTATAATCATCCGAATAAGTCCGGAATGCAGATGATAACATAGAGCGGCGCGGGGGCTTCATCCTGGCAATACTGTCAATTACCGGATCATCCAATGACATTCTATAATGATTAATCCGGTAAGGTTCATTCGGTACTATATTGTATGTTACGACAGCTTTCTTATGCCTGGATGTATCAATCGAAGCGGAAACTTCTGCATTGACATAGCCTTTATTGATGCAAAAACGTTGAAGTTCGTTAACCGACTGGTCTACCAACAAAGTATCGAGTATAACAGGAGGTTCACCTATCCTGCGAAGCTGTTTGTTTATCCATCTCTTTTCATTTTTTCCGGACCAGTCATAGACAAAAAGCTGCCATTTCATCAAGCCGAACACTTTAAAGTTCGGTTGTTGACGCAAATAAGGTTTTACGTCGGATGTTTTAAAGACTTTACCTTTCGTTTCTATCTCTACCTTATCCAACAAATATTCCCCGTCGCCAACAAACTTTGTCGAACTACAGGCTGCCAGTATCCATGCAAGACTTATGAAATATAATATGCGGAGGTTTCCCTTCATTCTTCGAGCTTTTACGCACGCAAATGTAGTTGAAATTAAATAAATTCCTGTACATTTGTTTTGTAAAAAGAACAAATATGCTAAGTAAAGCTAAAGTAAAATATATCCGTTCGCTTGAACTTAAAAAATACAGAAACGAAGAAAATGCCTTCGTAGCCGAAGGGAATAAATTAGTTGCCGACATGATGAATGCCTTCGAATGTGAACTTTTAGTAGCTAAACCATCATGGATGGCTACCCAAGGCGACATCCCGGCAAAAGAATTACTTATAGCGGAAGATGATGATATCCGGAAAGCCAGTTTCCTGAAAAATCCCCAGGATGTATTAGCCGTATTTAAGTATCCGACATGGAAACTGGAAGACGTACATCCCGAAACATCCCTTGTCCTTGCTTTGGATGGCATACAAGATCCCGGAAATTTAGGCACAATTATCCGGTTGGCTGACTGGTTTGGCATCGAGCACATCGTTTGCAGCCAAGATACAGCAGATGTATTCGGCCCCAAAACGGTACAGGCAACAATGGGAGCTTTAGCGCATGTCAACGTACATTATACCCAACTGGAAGAATATCTCAGAAAGCAGGCACAACAAGGTATCCCATTATTCGGGACTTTTTTGGATGGGGAAAATATGTATACCAAAGAATTATCCGGCAACGGTATTCTTATAATGGGAAATGAAGGCAACGGCATACGTCCTGAAATCGAAGCATTGATAAACGAGAAACTATATATTCCAAGTTTTCCTCCGGAAAGAGAAACCTCAGAGTCTCTTAATGTAGCCATTGCTACGGCTGTTGTCTGTGCAGAATTCCGCCGGCGGCAAGGAAATGCCGGTTAAAAGAAGGAGTTGTACCGAATCTCCACTCTCTATATCCAAAGAAAAACCGTTTTGTTTTAAGACATCGGATAGTATTACGGTGCGGGACTTTCCTGTCTTCCATTGGATAGAAACAGAGATTTTTTCCAAAGATTTCATTTCTTCACCACATGTGACTGGAACAAGTATCCCATCATAAAATTCCGTACCTGCAATTTCCCCATCCAAAGGGAAAACACCAGTAAAAGCCCCCTGGTTATTCAGTTCGACATAATGCATACGATAAAGTTGCCGGTAATATGTATAATGTGAAGCTACCCGCCGCATCACTCGTTTTTGGTACTATCAGGTTTAGCTATTTCATCCAATCTCCCGTAGTTATATTTCATCAGGCTCAGGCTATCCACATATACTTTATAATAAGAAGCCGAATCCGCATTATTCATAAAGATATGCCCATAAACACTTTTCACCCGCTTGGTTGGAAGACTCTCCACTATCGTTTCATAATAACCGTCCTTCGATATTTTCTTATTCACAGTTATGGTAGTATCCCCCTGAACTACACTCAAACGAACCTCCGGCTTATATTTCCATTTTTCGTTAATACCCCAGACATTCATGCCTAAGACAAACGCACTCCCCGAAGAATAACTGGTTTTAGGTTCCACATTAAATGCAACTCCATTAAAAATGGCATCCGGTTCTAAAGTCAGGAATCTGCGACGCGGCCATATATCTATCGAATCTTCTTTATCGACAGTTACATTAATCTGTACATCGCCAAGTGCCTTCTGGCGTCTGTTTAATTCGGCAAGTACACGGTCGCATACCCCCATATAAATATCCAGATTGCGACCATACCATACCAAAGATGAATCATAAACAGCTTCCGTTATCTCATGTTTCTGGAAAACAGACTGGAACACGGCTTCTTTATGAGCTTCGTCCGGGAATTTATCCGGATACTGATAAATCATGGCTTCTGCCAATTGCATATCAATCAGCACAGCCTGCATATCCTTCTCCGACAGAAGCCCACCGGGAACTTTACTACAAGCCACCGCTATCATACCCAAAAATATGACAAAACCATATTTATGCAGCCAATTCCGCATACTATTATTTTTTATTTTCTGATTTAGAAAGACTTTCCGATAAAGTGTGACGGTAAAATATCAGTAACAAAAACACACCCACACAAATAGCAGAATCTGCCAAATTAAAAATAGGACGGAAAAATTCGAAATCCTGTCCGCCCCAAATGGGCAACCAATCCGGTAAAGTAGTTTTAATTAAAGGAAAATAAAACATATCCACCACTTTTCCATGCAACCAGGGTGCATATCCTCCACCTTCCGGCATAAAGGTTGCTACCTGACCAAAACTATGATTGAATATGACACCATAAAAAATTGAATCTATTATATTTCCGATAGCTCCGGCAAATATCAGTGCAACACAGGCAATAAAACCAAATTTATAATTGTCTTTCACCAGTTTGTAAAGATAATAACCGATAAACCCTACTGCAATAATCCTGAAAATAGATAAGAATAATTTTCCTATCACTTCAATACCGAATGCCATACCGGGATTCTCCGTGAAATAAATATAGAACCACGAAGTTATTTCCTTGTATTCGTGTAATTGCATATGGGTCTTCACCCATATTTTCAAAACTTGGTCAAGAAGAAGGAGCAGCATTACAATTAACACTGCTCCCCAACCTTTGGAATATTTCATTTACTTAGCACCTCCTTGTTTAGCTTCAATACTCAAAGTTGCATGAGGTACCGCACGTAGTCTTTCTTTTGGAATCAGCTTACCTGTTTCACGACAGATACCATACGTTTTATTTTCAATGCGAATCAAAGCCGCCTGTAAATTTTGAATAAACTTCATCTGACGCTGTGCCAGACGGCCTGCTTCTTCTTTTGATAAAGTAGCAGCACCTTCTTCCAAAACCTTGAATGTAGGAGATGTATCAGCCACGTCGTTTCCATCCGAATTAGTTACACCGGACCTCAACAAATCATAATCCTTTTTCGCTTTATCCAGCTTTTCTAATATTATGGCGCGAAACTCCTCGAGTTCAGCATCCGAATATCTCGTTTTCTCTGCCATGGTTTTTTAAATTAATAATAATTAATCAACAATGAAGAGTGAAGAACAAACTAATGTTAATAACCTTCACCTGAAGGCAAATATAATGCATTTCTTGAATTATTCACTCCTCATCACTAATTATTCATTCTATATTCATACTTTTTCGATACGGACTGAAAGTTTAAAATCTTCAAAATCCAGCTCCGTTGCATCGCTAATTGCTTCTTCTTCAATCTCAACACTTACAGCCAGCACCTGGTTTGCTATGTATGAACCGAAATCCTTGATTGCTTCATCCATTTCGTCCGAAGAAAGAACAGTTACCGCAATTTTATCCGTAATATCGTATCCGTTGCTCTTACGCAGGTTCTGGATACGGTTTACCAATTCACGTGCCAAACCTTCTTTTTTCAATTCATCCGTTACAGTAATATCCAATGCGACTGTCAAGCGTCCCTGGTTTGCTACCAGCCAGCCCGGTATGTCTTCTGAGATGATCTCAACGTCCGCCAATTCTACAACAGCCTCTTGACCTTCAATGTTCAAAGAGAATGAGCCTGCTTTTTCAAAAGCATTGATATCATCCTGACTCATAGACTGAATAGCAGCAGCAAGGCTCTTCATTATTTTCCCGTAACGCGGGCCTAATTTCTTAAAGTCCGGTTTGATTCTCTTCACCAGGATACCTGCGGAATTACCGACAAACTTCAAGTCTTTCACATTCACCTCATTCAAAATCAAAGCCTTCACTGCTTCAATACTTTCCTGTTGGTGTGCATCCAGAACCGGAACCATTATTGTCTGTAGCGGCTGACGCACCTTAATATTTACCTTACGGCGCAAAGCCAGTACCATAGAAGAGATATCCTGTGCAATCTGCATACGTTCTTCCAGATCCTTATCTATCATATCCTCATGACAAACAGGGAAATCAGACAAGTGAACAGATTCTACATTTTCGCGTCCGGTAACAGCAATCAAGTCCAAGAACAGTTGATCGGCATAGAACGGGGCGATAGGAGCCATCAGTTTGGCAACTGTTTCCAGACAAGTGTACAAAGTCTGGTAAGCAGAAAGCTTATCGGTAGTCATACCCCCACCCCAGAAACGACGGCGGTTCAAACGTACGTACCAGTTACTCAGGTTGTCGTTCACGAAATCAGAGATTGCACGTCCGGCACGAGTCGGTTCATAGGTTTCCAGATAACCGTCCACATCTTTCACCAATGTATTCAGCAATGACAGAATCCAACGGTCGATTTCAGGACGTTCCGCCCATGCAATATCTGCTTCGGAATAATTAAATCCGTCCACATTAGCATACAGCGAGAAGAATGAATACGTATTATATAATGTACCGAAGAATTTACGACGAACTTCCTCAATACCATCTATATCAAATTTGATATTATCCCACGGAGAAGCATTCGTAATCATATACCAACGCAACGGGTCGGAACCGTGTTGCTCGATTGTAGAGAACGGGTCAACGGCATTGCCCAAACGTTTGGACATTTTATTACCATTCTTATCCAACACCAGACCATTGGAAACAACAGCTTTATAAGCAACACTATCGAATACCATTGTTGCCAGTGCATGCAATGTAAAGAACCATCCACGAGTCTGGTCCACACCTTCGGCAATGAAATCGGCAGGATAAACCTCACGGTTGTCTAAGACTTCCTTGTTTTCAAACGGATAATGTATCTGGGCATAAGGCATAGCACCGGAATCAAACCAAACATCGATAAGGTCTGTTTCGCGCTTCATTGGCTTTCCGTTCTTGGATACAAGAATTATATCATCCACATACGGGCGGTGCAAATCGATCTTTTCGTAGTTTTCCTGCGTATATTCACCCGGATGGAAGCCTTTATAAGGATTGGATTCCATCAGTCCGGCTTTAACAGCCTTTTCAATTTCATTATACAATTCTTCTACGGAGCCGATACACTTTTCTTCGCTACCGTCTTCCGTACGCCAGATAGGAAGCGGGGTTCCCCAATAGCGGCTACGGCTCAAATTCCAGTCTTGCAGGTTTTCCAGCCATTTGCCAAAACGTCCCGTACCGGTACTCTGAGGTTTCCAATTGATTGTATTATTCAGTTCAATCATCCGTTCGCGACAAGCAGTTGTACGGATAAACCAGCTATCCAGCGGATAATACAATACCGGTTTGTCTGTACGCCAGCAGTGCGGATAATTATGAACATGCTTTTCGATGCGGAACACACGGTTCTGTGCTTTCAGCATCATACAGATTTCCACATCCAGTGTTTCGTCTTTTTCGCCTTTTGTCGAATCATAAGCGTTCTTTACGAACTTACCCTGCCACGGATCATAATCGGCAGCATTCATACACGTTTGTACATACTCCGGATCCAGGTCTTCCAACAAATAGAATTTACCGGTCATATCAACCATCGGACGGCGTAATCCATCTTTGTCAACCATCATCAACGGGGGTATACCGTTTGCTTTTGCAACCCGGTCGTCATCAGCACCAAAAGTAGGAGCTATATGTACGATACCTGTTCCGTCTTCAACAGTAACATAATCACCTGTGATAACACGGAAAGCACCTTCTCCCGGATTTACCCATGGGATCAACTGTTCGTAATGCATGCCAGCCAATTCAGGGCCTTTCCACTCACCAACAACTTTGAACGGAATCAATTTATCGCCCGGTTTATAATCGGACAAAGCCAAATCTGCCGCTTTCGGATTGAAATGAACATTCAACAGGTCTTTTGCCAATACAACAGTCATCGGCATACCAGTATATGAGTTGTAAGTCTGAACAGCCACATAAGAGATATTCGGACCCACACAAAGAGCGGTATTGGAAGGCAATGTCCAAGGCGTAGTAGTCCATGCCAGGAAGAACGGTTCCCCGAACTCCGTCATTTCCGGTTTCGGATCCAATATACGGAACTGTGCCGTACAAGTCGTATCCTTCACATCCCGGTAACAACCCGGCTGGTTTAACTCGTGTGTGCTCAATCCGGTACCTGCAGCCGGAGAATACGGCTGAATTGTATATCCCTTGTACAGTAAACCTTTCTTATATAATTCTTTCAGCAAATACCATAAGGTTTCGATATAGCGGTTATCGTAAGTGATATACGGATTTTCCATATCCACCCAGTAACCCATTTTCTGTGTTAAGTCTTCCCACTCTTTGGTAAACTTCATCACATCTTTACGGCATGCTGCATTATATTCAGCTACGGATATCTTTTTGCCGATGTCTTCTTTCGTAATACCCAATGCTTTTTCCACACCCAGTTCAACCGGCAGTCCATGTGTATCCCATCCGGCTTTACGGTTCACCAGATAACCTTTCATCGTTTTGTAACGGCAAAAAATATCCTTAATCGAACGGGCAATAACATGATGAATACCAGGCATACCATTTGCAGAAGGAGGACCTTCGTAAAACACAAACGATGGATGTCCTTTGCGGATTTCAAGACTCTTATGGAAGATGTCGCCATCCTGCCATTTCTTCAGAACCTCTTTATTGACGTTCGACAAGTCAAATTTAGAGTATTCGGCAAATTTTTTACTCATATCGCGTTATATTTATCTTTCTTCTAAAAATGATGCAAAGGTAGTGATTTTATTCAAAATAGACAAAGCGGTAAAGAATTGACAGTTGACAAGCGACAATTGACAGTTATTTGGGTTTTCCGCTGATTAATTAACAGATTATAAAGCTCAATTGCCAATGGCTATATGGAAGCTGTATATTAAAATGCTTCAACTATTTTTTTCATTATTCTGCAACGCCATTAACAATCCTATCACCTCCGAATAGTTCTGCCGCCCGGTCGGTATGTTATTTCCTTTGAGAAACCAATTATAAACTGTGTCCTGTATTTCTCCGATAAAAGGACTGTATAACGCTTGCCAATAGGTATTTTTCTTATTATATAAATCTTTTATCTCCGGCAAGATTGTTTGTACCCACTCATTAAACCCCTCTTCACCCAATAGTTGATAAGCATTACTCAACACATAAGGCAATAATCCAAAATAACCTGAAAAACGTATTTCGGGAACATCCGAACCGACACAAACCAGATAACCATACAAATTTGCTTCCGCTTCACTGGCTATGCCCAATACATGCGCCATTTCGTGGGCATAAGTAAACGGATACTGTACCGGCAGCAAATCACGGTTCAAAGTAAACTCATTCAAAAACGGTCCCATATACCCCAATACTCCCACTTTACTCATCAGTGAAGAAATCAACATAGGTTTCATCCGTAAATGTCCGCCTGGTTGGTTCAATGCAAAAAACGGTGCGATCTCCTTGTATTCTTTTTTTACTTCTTCCGCCACAGTTTCCGGAGCTATTTCCTCAAACGAAAGATACGATTTATTCAATGAATCCGTATACGCTGTAAGAAATGAACGGAAATCTTCTTCAGAATATGCCGCATAAGGTATTTGCGTGCGAGCATAAAAATCCATCCGGAAATAATTCAATCCCCACGCCAGATAGAACCAGATATAGACCCATAACAAATATTCCAACATACGTCCGGTAGTTGTCTTCCACGAACATCGTCTTACAACGGCATAGACAAGATAAATCAATAATCCGGCTACACTCCCATAAATAAAACAATCCCCTACGGAGAAGGGGAATAGAGATGAAAAACGGGACAATACCGCCGAGAAAAAAGGATATATCTTCCGGGCGTACCATTCCCCTAAAACCGGAGACCTCATCACAGTCCAGATTACAACCAATAAAACAGCCTGGATAATCCAACGGATACGTATCTTTTTCAACCAATCTTTACTTTGCTTCATATAAACAAAGATAGCAAATACCTGTTCACTATCCAAACGGGTGTACAAATACAAACCGCGCTCCCGAAGTATAAGCAGAGTCGATGATAAGCGTCCCGCCAAAACAGGTGGCAATCGTACGGCAAATAGCCAATCCCAACCCGGCACCTTGTTTAAATTCGTCGACCTTTTCGAAACGGTTGAATATACTCTCCTGCTTGTCCAAAGGAACCCCACTTCCCGTATCAGTCACAGAAAAGACAACCTGCTTTTTCTCACGGTCTACTTGATAATCGAGATTAATCTCTCCTTTTTCCGTATATTTGGCTGCGTTGGTCAGCAGATTCAATAACAATTGTTGCAACCGCAAGACATCGGTCTTCATAATAAAATCCTTCTCCGAAAAAGTCAGCGTCAGGTTCACACCCGGCTTCACTCTCTGCCGCATACTATCCTGAGCCTTCCGGCAACAATCATAAATAGAAGACTCTTGCAGTATAAGAGTAAATGATTCCGACTCAATCCGCGACAAATCGAGTACATCATTTACCAAATCCAACAACAGGTTTGTATTATCACTGATAATCCGGACATATTCTTTTTTATCTTCGTCATCCGCTTCCGACAGCAAGGCGGAGAAACCGACGATCGCATTTAAAGGCGTCCGTATTTCATGGCTGATATTTGCAACAAAGGTTGTTTTAAGCCGGTTCGACTCTTCCGCATGTTCCTTCGCTACACGTAATTTATCGGATGTTTCTATCAGCTCCTCCTGCTCCTTTTGCAAATCATCTTTCAGCCGGCGGACATGATGGACATAACGGAACAAATAATAAAGCAGCACCAACAAGAGTGAAGAAAAAATAAGAGAACCCGTCAATTGGCGTTGTTTTTGAGACAGTTTTTCCTTTTGATACAACAACTTCTGCTCCTGCATTTTCTTCTCATTCAAGTTATGCAGCGTTCGAAGCTGGTTTAACTGGCGGGTAAAAGAAGTTATATTAGACTGTTCGATAAAAGATAATAAATCAGCACTTATCGCCAAAGCCTCGTCTTTTTTTCCGGCAGCTTTCAATATCTCTACCTTCAATTTTAGAGGATCCATGGAATAATCGACTTCCAATACCTTGTCGATTTCCCTGATAGCCCTCGGATAATCTTTTATCAAAAAATAATACCGTGCCAATGACAGATTATGAATAGAAATCAAATAACCATCCTCCCTGTTTTTTTCATGCAAACAAGCGTTTGCCTTCCCCATGGCTTCTTCCGCTTTAACGCGATTGTGTTCAGCCACATACAAATCCATATAATAGGAATATAAAATGCAATATTTAGTCCGGAACGGATAATTCATCCATCTGGAATCTTTTTCTTTTTTCATCTTCCCCAATAAATATTCAAAATATTCAAGCGTGGAACGGCTTTTATCCAATTCATTCAGCCTTAAATAGGAAATTAACAGGTAAGACATGATCTGAATTTCATAATCAGGTTGCCCTCCCATTTCTTTTAAAAGGGCAAGGCCTTTTTCAAAAGCAGAAGCAGCGTCACGGTCACGACCGATTACCAAATAAATCATCCCCAAATATTCATTACTGGAAACAGCCCCTTGCCGATTACCGGTTTCATCTGCCAACATCTGAAGACGCACCGCCTCATTCATTGCCAACTCATATTCTCCGCTTATCAAATAGAAACGACAATAATAATTAAGGAAGTCAAAAGAGGCTGTGGGTATTTCGCCATGTTTTTTTATGACCGAATCCAGGACACCTCCCCAATACAACAGGCTGTCCTGCATATTTCTATTACAATAATAGCGTCCCAAAGAAGAAACAGCATGATAAAAATAAGACAAGGAATCGTTTTTTTCCGCCAACTGCGCCAATTGTATCAAATAAGCCGGTTCGGAAGATGTTTCCCAAGACAACATGGACAGTTTGTACAAAGCCTTTAATTTTGTATCCACATCGGTTGTATTCCGAAGAACAACCGACAGGCTATCCATCCTCGACTTACTTTGACTTTCAATGGATATCTCCTCCAATCCATAGGTATTCCCCCCCAATAAAAACAGGTATAAAAACAGAAGTAACCCTCTCATATATATGCATTTTCTCTTCATAAAGCAGATGCTTATCTTTTGATTTTCAAAGATAACAGCTTTTCATTTGCAAACCAACAGCATTCAAATTGAATCATACTCTTTTTAATTCTATTAGCTATTCGTATCCCGGACACATCTTACATAGCCCTTTTCCCCGGACGACACACTGAGCATATTCTTTTCACCGTAATCGACACTAAAATATTCAGGGCTTACGGATGTACTATGAAGGCTCAATGTGCATGTCCACATCTTTACTCCTGAAACAGAGGGCCACAATGAAGAAGAGTCCAGGTTAAGCAACATCGCCAATGCTTCGCTCGCGTTCGGCAAGCGCCATGTTCCCTTATCCGAGCGGTCTTCCTGCTCGGAATAACCACGGCATAAACGGGAAGCCTCCTCCCAGATAACTCCCTCCGTTGCCAAAAGGCTCTTGGCTGTTATAAAGCCATGGCACGGACGGGCGGCTGCCTGAAACAAAGTATGGCTACCCAAAGCTCCGACGCCGATATAAGAACGGATACCGGCTGTATTGTACTTATTAAATGTAATGGTATAGTTTACATGATCCGCTTCCGGTTGCGGATTGACAACCGCTATTCCTTCATGTGTATAATCGCTAACCGAACCGGTATAGGGAGGAGTTGCCTTCAACACAGGAGGAATTCCCAGATTACGGGCACAACGTATATAACTCCCGTCCAGAAACGCCTGTGTTAAAGTTGCATCGTCCGGTTTCAGCCATTTCACAGAGGGACCGTCATCCGCCATCAGAAAACAGAGCCATTTTGCATCAGTACCCGTACTGGTCACATAGCATTGTTTCCCGTCTTTCAATAGTTTACTCTGGTAAAGCGGGGCATCCATCAGGAATGTTCCCATATAAAGATTCATCAACTGGAAGCAGGCGGGAACATACCACTGGATTTCCTCTTTATCAATAACCCCGTTCCGATTGTTGTCACGATTACGCGAAAGTGCAGCTACCGTAATATAACGGCTTTTCCATTTTACCTTTTCCCCCTTTCCTCCGTTAGAAGTACGGTCGCCATACGGGAAAAGAAGGCTTGCACCCTTCCAGGAAAACTTGCTACCGATAACAGAAGACGCAATCTGATTTACCCAAAGTCCCCGCAAGGTATTATCCAATCCGTCAACATCTC
This sequence comes from Parabacteroides sp., assembly GCA_019417325.1. GTDB lineage: Bacteria > Bacteroidota > Bacteroidia > Bacteroidales > Tannerellaceae > Parabacteroides. Next base: position 179,289 of record DXVO01000008.1, read on the forward strand.
CTTTCAAGTCATTTTGAGTAAAAGGATACTTTTTGTTCTTATCTACATTGTAGTTTCCTCCATATTCATCCGTATGTTCTATCCCGTAAGCCTTCATTGCCAATTGCTGGCCGGACTGCAAAGGGGAATAGATCGTCTGGATGGAACGCTGCCTGATATTCAAACCTGAACGGCTGAAAGAGCTATGTATATCGGAACTTAAATAATTTTCCTGAAAAATACTCATCGTCCGATCGTCCGTATTACAAAAACGTGTCCATAAGGTATTGGATGTCGTGCCCGTTACCGGGTTCTGGGTATAATAATACTCATCTACATAAACGGTAAAATAACGGTTCAAAAAGAATTTCATTCCTCCATCCAGTTCGATATACGGGTTATCCGGGTCGGTTGTATTTATGCTTTTCCCCGCAAGAACCGCATCATTATAAGTCTTTACCCATAATTGCAGGTTCTTCAATAAGGAAAGAGGTCCCCACAATTGTACCGGATTCCCCGCCGAACTTTCCTCCGGCTTTACATCATAGGTATATGTATACGGCAAGCCATAACCAGCTCCTTCCGCTATGCGTTCTTCCATCATCTCCGTCATACTTCCCGATGAACCGTTACCCAGATAAGCAAAATGGACCCAACCGTCATCCAGAGTAGGCGAACGGTTGTCATTGCCGTTATCGGACAACTCGACTTCCACAGCTCCCCCGGTAAACGGCGTATTCACCGTATAAAGATATTTTGCTTTCGTCGTTTCGATATGTTCTGCCACCGTTTTGAGGTTCAACACGATCAAACGTTGTTCATAATGTGCATCCGCTTGCAAGTCAAACTCCGAATCCACAACAGTTCCTTCGGCTGCCGGTTGGTTTTCCGTTCCATTCATGGCTTCCACCCGGATATTATCGACACCGCTTACCGTAACATTATAGGTATAAGACGAATTACGCAGCATACGGAAATCATTCAATTTGTCCAGGGCATCATTTCCGGAAGCAAAAGCCATCTCTTCCATATTTTCCTTGCCGATATATCCTAAATGAACCAGATAAGCGACATCAGCCGCACGCTGCTGTATCAATCCGCCTTCCTCTTCCAGCTTTTCCCCCGGATTATAGTATTCGCCTTTTAAAACTACATAAACGGCATCGGAAGGGGCATAAAGGAAAGAGCCGTCTTCCTTTTTCTTTTCTCGCAAGGCAAAAGCCTGATCCGCATTCGTAAAATCAGAGATTCCCATTGCATTTTTCACAGCATCTACAGTGGCAAAAGGACTTGTCCCTGTCCCTTTCCTGCTTTCCAGAGCATAAAAAGAGAAACTGCTGACAATATCGTTATTTTCAGCAGAGGCATCCTCTACAATATAATCGCCTTTCAATTCGCAGGTTTCCGCCAAGTCATTTCCTGCCGGTTCTATCGCCTGCCAGTGAACAAAAGCACGTTTTTGCAGGTTCTTCACCTGCCAGGATTTCAATTTAAAATACGCTCCCTCAGGCATACCTTTCGCCAGTTGTACACGAAAAGTTATTTTAGCATCAAGATGATGGAGCCAGATACTTCCGCTAACAAGGTCACCTGCCGACCAACTTACACCATCCGCACCACTGCCCCCCTCTTTATGTTTCAAGATTAATTTGCCCCCCTCTTCTTCCAATGCCAGTTTCACTCCTTCCGAATAAAGCGGGTACCGATTTCCTCCGGTCGACGAGGTATTCTGATGCACGCAACAGAAATGACCGGAAGAAAGCAGGCTACCCTGCAAACGATCTATCAACGCATTCTCTGTATTACGCATCAAATCCAGTTCCGCCGTTACATTTTCCAGTTCCGCTTCGGTCGTCACATTATGGAACCGGCTGAGCATTGCCTCATTGTTGGCCAACTGGTTGGCCGTATTCAAATTTGCAACGGCAAATATACGGACGGAGTTGCAGGAAACCGCCGGAATGTGAATCTGTAGCTTTCCGGATACATCATAAGATAAATTTTGAATATCAGGGAACCATTTTTTTGACAAGATCCGATGATTTGCCGGATTTTCAGCATCCGTCACATCTACGACAAAAACATAGAGTGATGATATGCTCTTTTCCTCTTTTTCGGTAGCCCGTGTCACGACATGCGAAACCGGTTCGTCGGTCCCTACCGAAAGCGTTACTATACCGGGAATCCCCTCTTCTATTTCTATGGTAGAACCAGCACCATGCCCAAACAGGTCGTCATGGCACGAAACAAAAAAGAAAAAACACGGAAGAAGAATCGAAAAAATATGGATATTGCTGTATTTCATTACCTGAAAATTACGTTGTGTTCATTTAAAATCGGGAAAATCAACCGGAGGACGATCGATCCAGTCCTGCGTTTCAACCGTTACGTTTTCCAGTTGAAGTGTACTTGTATTGATCGTAGAGATTACCTGATAAGAATGGTTGCGCAGGAAACCGTAATGTTTCTTATTGCCTGTGCCTCCTGAATTATAAAGAGGTGCTGTCAGCTCACGCGTCACTTCTTTATCCCCGGTCGTAACAGCTATTTCCAATGTAATAGAAGGGGCCTCCTCCTCGCTGTCACAAAGATATTGGCAAGAGCGGAAATAGAGAGGCGCATCACTATCCGTCTTTGCATAGAGAGTGAGCATTGTTCCTCCTATCGGTTGTACTCCATTCGTATAGACAGAACCTTCGGCATTTTTGAATACCCCTGCCCCCGGTTCCTTTCCAGCAGACCAAACAAGTGATTCCGAAGAGAGAGTCTCTGAAACATTTTCTTCCAGAAACAGATATCCCCAGTCGCTCGTCTTATCGATGGTTATCCTGTTGATTTTAATTTTATCTGCCGAATTTCCAGTAAACAGGAATGAAAATCCGATACGGCAATACACCCGTTCTATCGGCATATGCATATAAGAAGCTCCCCCTTCCACCTGCATCGACTGTACCATAACCGGATATTCGAGAGAGGCGGAAAGGCCGGAAACTTGCACAATAAGGTTTTTCAGCATAGCTTCAACATCCTGACTTATAAGCTGACGCTGACGCATATACTTCTGAACTGCGTCTTTTATTTGTGTGTTATAAGCACTAAAAGAAGTAAACTTATTTTCATTTACCGGCGTCAATTGATTGATATTGGCTATTGCATATAAATTCACGAATTTAACATTGTCGCTTCTATCATTCCGACCAAAAAGGGTACTCTTCACCAGAAGGGTATCTCCCCTAACCACTCCCCAATCTTCTATTCCACTTACATCCAGCGGGCTCTTGCCTGGCACATGAAATATATTTATGATCTCCATACCTCCATTAATATAACTTATCCCCCAGGCAATCCCATAAAGGTCCAACGATTGTATGCCATCTTCACTCCCTACCGCCGGGGCCTGTAAATCTGTGTCTGCTTTCGTAAAACCGGAAGATGTAAACAGAATCCGAACGAACCCGTCATCCTCGGAAGGTACAGTATCGTCCGCCAACTCGTTTGTACACCCAGCAAATAACAAAATGATTGTCAAACAAATAATTGACTTATATTGTATCCGATATTCCATAATTTATTCTCCTGTAATTTCATCTTTATAGTCCGGATAAATATCCTCTTTCTCCCAAGGGCTAACATCACAAAAAATCGTAGACGGAGTAATATGAATGGTTACCACCAAAAAATCATTTCGTTTCAGATACGGGAAAGGGAATTTCTTATCGCGTCCGTCATCACATACAATATGTATCTGACTATATTTCGTTTCATCTATCAATCCCTGTGATACATCATCCGTCAAAGTAGGGCCAAAATAGTTTTCGTAAAAGTAGTGTGTACCACGGTCAAACTCTTCCCAACTCCCATCATTGGCAGACCCTTGCTTGCCATATTCAAAACCGACAGTCCTGTTTAAAAGGCTTCCTTCCATCATTGATGGAAAATCAATCATCCATTTGCCATCCTGCACATCATATTTGGGGAACAGAAAGGCATCCCTGTTACTTTGTAATATCTCAAGCGTTTCCAACGAAGAATTATTACCGGACAGATAATTCTGTGCACGGCAAATCAATTTTACTTTGGCAACGGAACGTAACAGGTTGAAACTTGTCGAACCGTCATCCAACGTTAGAATACCCGGATATCCCTGTTGTTCTTGGGATACATTTTTATCCAATTCGATTCTACCGGTTACACTCATTGACATCGGCAGCCCTTTCCCTTCATTAAGGGCCTGTTCTATCTGGTCGGGGATATGCCCTGAAGAATAAGGGTTATACCCGGCCATTGCATCTGTATGGTCATCGAGCGTCATCATTCTCAATCCTTGCAGCTCAACTTGTGTATAACCGGTCAGGTCGTCACGAAAAGAAATCCGGGGATTTGCCACCAGATAAAAACGTTTATCCCCCGGAGTAACCTGCATACTAAACATATAACTGCCATCCTCTTTCCGTTGCATATCATAAAGGCTAAATTTCTGCGCCTCGCAATACCGGCTGGTACCGATATTGAAAACGAATACATACAACAAATTGATAACTCTTTCGGCTTCGGTACCCAAACCGGAAGCATCGGTACTGAAAGGAGCCTCAGCCCGTACTGCCATCGTCAACAGAACCTTATCTTCGGGAACAAGACTGCCATGATTATCTTCCCCGCCAACAGGAATCTTGTCGGAACACGACAGCAAGAGACAGGCCAGTCCTGCCGATAAGATGCGGAATAATCTATTTCGATACTTTTCCATATGCTTACAAGTCTACGGAACCGGGACGCAATACCCAGCCATTTATGACAATCAGGCTATCGAACCAGCGATCGCCATCAAGATAAAAAAGGAGGGTATACATATCCTGACGGTCCAGATATTCCTGGTCCGACGATATACGCATATCCTGCTCATGCTGTGTCATCAACAGATATTCAACCAGAGGGATATCAACCAGGTATCCTTCACCGGCTGTTTTCCCGATACGCAGATGCATGGCGTCACCGGCAGTGAGGCGGCTGACGGAAAGGTCGGCCGTCACCTGTGGCAACTCCGGGACACCACCGGATACTCCATCCGAAAGGGCATACGGACGATAAACCAGCGATTGGTCGCGGAGCAAGCCGTTATCGTGTGCCAGAAGTCCGTTTCCCTCCGGACAATCGATATGTATATCGAAATCGGAAGCCCGGAGAAGCGAACCGTCGCGTTGCTGTAAAACAACGCGGATAGTATTCGTATCTTTAACGAGGTTGAGTGTATCTGTACGTTCGCTCCCCGGACCCGGAACTTCTACAGTTTCCGACTGGCTGTGCCATAAAGCGGCAAGTCGCCGGTCACAAGGGACTTCTCCATTTTCATTACGATCTAATGTAAGCGACAGGTCGCTTTCCTCCGAAATGCCGGGCTGGAGGGATACCGGAGTAAAACTGCCGCCTTCGAGCCCCGCCCATACTACAAAACGATAATATCCGGGAACCAGCGGTAACACCAGCTTATATTCCGAATCACGTAAACGCTCTCCCCTGTCAGTAAAAGTACGGACATATTTCCCATCCCAATCGAACACATAGACGGAAAGGTCTTCCACTTGGTCCGCAAACAAGTCTGTGAACTTCATGTTATAATCATAACAGAAGCGGAGGGCATATTCCTGCGGACACTCTTCAAGGTATTCCCTGATACAGGAGGTCAGTACCGGAAAAAGGATTGACCAGACAGCCAACAACCGTAACAGATGGAGACGGAAATTCATCGGACTAAATGAAATTACAAATCGATTCCATGTTCTCTCAATGCCCATGCTACTATGCTGACATCGCAATCGATATAAGCCGTCTCGGTATCTACCGGAACTTCCTTATCATCGGGAATAGTCGGTTCTCCCGGCTGCTTAATCGAATTAAGAGTCAGTTTATACCAGTTATTTCTCACAACGCCATAACGCCCCAACTGTTGAACTCCATACCCGTCAGCTCCTATCGACCACGAAGTATCATAGCCTCCCTCTTCATTCGTAAAATGACGGATGAAAGCCTCATAATAGCAAACTCCTTTATCATATTTCTGGATTTCTCCCACTTGGTTCTGGAATGTCGTTTTAAGAACAGCATCCATCGTTACTGCACTTCCATTAGTTGGCGTATACGAAAGAGCCTCGAGATTATAATGGTTTGTACCGGAACTTTTAAGCGTGACAGACCATTTGCCACCGGTTGATGTCAAAGTAGCACGAATGCCATCCGATATCGATTCTATAGAAACACCACCTCCACCTTCATTCGCATTTATTTCATTATCACCCTCAAGATTAGCAGGAAAGTCCAAAGCCCCCTTATGGCTTGTAATCCATAGCGCAATCTGCCTAAACAGATGTTTTTGAGAATAATGGGCTGCCACCGAGGTAAAAGACCACCAAGTATCATCGCCATCAGACGTATTATTTCCACCAATCTGATTTTCCGCATTCGGATAATATTTAGCCTTGATAATGATACGCGTCACATTTGCCTTATACATTATACTATAATTACAGGTATTTTCAAGGCAATATTCATTAGATCCCCCGGATGTAGGAGAAACAGTGAAATTATTCCATGTTGCAGTCTCTAAAACGGGGTTATTAAACTGAGACGCATTGCCTTCACCTTCCTTATAATTAGGGTCTTCCGCCCAATAAACATGTTTTCCATACAATATTCCGTTATTCCAAACCGAATTAAAGTCAGTTACCCATTCTTTATCTACCTTGCGGAAAGGATAGGTATATTTATTTGTATTGCCTAAAAGCCATCCCAAAATTTCGATTTTATCCCCTTTATGCGAACCGTCAGCTACTACAAAGGAAGAATAAGCATCTCCATCTTTTTTTGTGTAGTTAGTCCCATTAACAGTAAGGCTGACTTTTGCCACTGCCCTTTCCACATTTATATAAGCCTTATTGGATGATGCGTACTCTTTGCTTCCCGGCGTAAATTTAGTCAGGGTAACCGCCTTACCGGATGTATTATCCCAAACCGGTTCAGAAAGCATCAAAAAACCATTATCCCCGGTCAGATCGTTAATAGATACCAATTGAATAGCGCCATTGATATTTTTAAACGTATTACCCACTCTCAGTAAGCCGGTCAATTCACTGCCAATAGAGAGAAAGGGGCCCTTCAAATTCAGTATGGCAAGCACACGCGAAGAAGTTTTATCGATAGGTACTGCGTCTGTCGAAAAGCTCTGAGTCACCTCATCTGTTGTAGCAGACGTGCCGGACGGCAAAGTGACATTTAATGCACCACCACCCGGAAGAACTTGCAGGGCGGGAAGCGTTGTAAGAAACTCGCTTAATACAAAATCATCCTCATTATCCTCCACCCCACCGGGTGCACGGAAGAAAAGAAGAGTCAAGTCTTTCACGGCATATTCTTTAGGGTCTCCATCTTCATGTCCGGGCCCTGCATCAGCTCTCGTACTGCCCACTGTAGGAAGTTTGATTGTTACAGAAGTATAAGCATCTCTTTTAGAAACAGGTTGTTGCCCATGCTCCCCCTCTTCATCACGGCTCGTACACCCCAATAATATCAAGGCCAACGGAAGAATCCCATAAAAACAATTCAGTTTCATATTCTATATCAGTTAAGTTAATATCCACCTATTCGTGCCTGACACTGCGACATCATCAACCTGCTATTTCCTCAATTTTTTATGTATATCTCTCATTATAGTAGATTTATGAATGGCTTATGTGTGTTATTCAAACATTTTGTAACCCTCAAAAAATGACTAAAAAAACGGTCGTTTATTTTAGTCATTTTCTATTCGGACTGTTGTATCTTCACAACATTGTTTTTTCACACAAGTATAAGAATATAAATATTTTACAATTTTCCGTTTGTTTATATGACTTTTAATTCATAGTTTTGTAACGACAAGAATAAACGACCGTTTTATTCGCCTTTTATAACTATAAAAACAGTTAATTTACAACCTATTACAAAAACCACTCCAAACAGCAACCAATAATAATAATTGACAATTTTCATTAATATAAACATAAACCGGGGATATCTTTTCTATATTTACAACCTCATTCAAAGAAAAAAATACTTGAATATTCACACGAAATGCCACATATATATTATTTCAACAATTATCAAAAGAAAAATACACATCTGTAAAAAGAACAAACCACATCTATCAAAATAAAAGAGAACAAACATCAAAAGAATATTTCTTCGGTTTGAATTTCACAAAAGAACACATCGATTTACTAAAAAGAAGGCGTTGATTTCCGGAAAAGAAGCGGTAAAAAAATAGGTATCCAAAAATAAAAATCCCCTGACGCCTTCTTGAAGTGTGAAGTGCATCAGGGGATTCTACTTTTCCTTATATCCGTTCTAAAACGCTATCAGGAGATATTTTTATTCAATAACTTCTTAGCTTCCGCTTCCGACAAATTTCTACGGGTAGCATACTCTTTCATCTGTTCCTCATCAATCGAACCGACCATAAAATACTGTGAATCAGGATGAGCTATATAGATTCCACTGACTGTTGCTGTCGGGTACATAGCTCCGTTTTCTGTCAGCTTCACCCCTATTTGCGACATATCCAGCAGATTGTCCAAGGTATAGTTCAATAACTGGTCGGGCAGCGACGGATAACCGATAGCCGGACGAATCCCCTGGTATTTCACTTTATATAAGTCTGGAATCGATAAAGACTCATCGGGTGCATACCCCCAATATTCCTTACGAACTTTTTCATGCAAATATTCGGCAACTGCCTCAGCCAAACGGTCTGTTAATGTTTGAAGCAACATTGAATTGTAGGTATCCCCTTCCGCTTCAAACTTATCTTTCAGATATTCCGCACCGGCACCAGCCGTAACGACAAAAGCACCGACATAATCGGTACGCCCCTCCGAGACCGGAATCACATAATCGGCAAGCGATTTATAAACCTCTTCACCTTTCTTTGCCTGCTGGCGCAATACCGGGATTGTTATATTTCCCATACGGATCGTATCGTCCTCGCTGTTTGCCGGGAAAAAGCCATAAACAGCTTTACAATATTCAGCTTTCATCTCGACTAAACGATCCAGCAATTTAACAGCATCCTTATATAACTGCATTGCTTCGGCTGCCTTGGCCCGGTCTTCTTCCGGAAAATCAGCCAACCAAGATGCACGGCAGGCATCACAGCCATGTATTTTCGTTATTTCAGAGAATTTTCCCGACAGTTTCCATGCACTGAAAAAGAAAGTCCAATGTATATAAGGAATTATTTCTTCCAGAGGAATATACGGTATAACCTGTACTCCTGTCTGAGCCGGAACTACCGGAGTATATGCCGCCCAATCAATCACCTGATGTTTGGAACGGGCTTCAGCCAAAGGAACCAATACTTCTTTTTTCTTATTCATGGAAGCACGTAAGGCTTCATATTCCTTATTCAGCTCCTCCACATAGGAATCGTGAGTTTCCGGATTCAATAATTTAGCAGCAATCAACGGATTCTGTGAAGCATCCAGTACATGAATAACCGGATAATCATAATAAGGAGCTATTTTCAATGCCGTATGCAGCTTGGACGTTGTAGCTCCCCCCACCATAATAGGAATGGATAGTCCTGCCTTCTGCATTTCTTCCGTTACATGTACCATTTCATCCAGAGAAGGCGTTATCAGCCCGGAGAGACAAACCAAATCGGGCTTTTCTTCAATAGCTGTCTTTACAATCACATCGGCCGGCACCATCACACCTAAATCGATTACCTCATAGTTATTGCAGGCTAGTACGATGGATACGATATTTTTACCTATATCATGCACATCCCCTTTCACTGTGGCAAAGACCACTTTTCCTGCCTTCACCGAATCGGAAGCAGTTTTCTCGGCTTCAATAGCAGGCTGAAGAATAGCCACGGCTTTCTTCATCGTACGCGCCGTCTTCACAACCTGAGGCAGGAACATTTTACCAGCGCCAAACAATTCGCCTACCTTGTTCATTCCTCCCATCAAAGGACCGTCTATGATATGAACGGCACGGGGATACTCTTTCAGGGCCTCCTGCAAATCTTCTTCCAGATAGTCACCAATTCCTTTCACCAGCGCATATTCCAGACGCTCTTTCAAAGAGTAGCTACGCCATTCTTCCTGCTTGGCATTTCCTTCATCCTGCTTATCAATATGCAGGTTCTGGGCATACGTTATCAGTTCTTCGGCAGCTTCCGGACGGCGTGCCAGGATAACATCTTCCAACAAGGTGCGGAAACCGGGTTCTATATCTTCATACAATACGGCGGAAGACGGGTTGACAATGCCCATGTCCAGCCCTTTTCCTATGGCATGGTACAGGAATACCGAGTGCATCGCTTCACGCACATAATTATTTCCGCGGAAGGAGAAAGACAGGTTACTGATTCCCCCGCTCACCTTGGCTCCCGGGAGATTTTTCTTAATCCATTCAACGGCATGGATAAAATCGAGTCCATACCCGTTGTGTTCTTCCATGCCTGTAGCAATGGCAAGTACATTCGGGTCAAAAATTATATCGTTCGGATTAAAATGTATCTTTTCAGTCAATAAGCGGTAAGCCCGTTCGCAAACTTCTCTTTTCCGTTCAAACGTATCCGCCTGTCCCTTCTCATCAAAAGCCATCACGACCGTGGCGGCACCCAACTGACGAACACGGGCGGCATGTTGCAGGAATGCCTCTTCCCCTTCTTTAAGAGAAATGGAGTTTACGATACTTTTGCCCTGTATGCACATCAAGCCTTGTTCTATCACCTCCCATTTGGAAGAGTCGATCATAACAGGCACACGGGATATATCCGGTTCGGAGGCAACCAGATTCAGAAAGGTGGTCATTTCCTTTACGGCATCCAGCAAACCGTCGTCCATATTAATATCGATTACCTGCGCTCCGTCTTCCACCTGTTTGCGGGCGATTGTCAGGGCTTCCTCATAATTGCCCTCCTTTATCAGACGGAGGAATTTACGCGAGCCTGCCACATTACAACGTTCCCCGATATTGACAAAGTTGTTTTCGGGCTTCACTTCCAGCAATTCCAGCCCGGACAGCCATAAGCAATCCGGCTTTGCCACCGGAATATGTGGCTTTGCCCCTTTTACCAATTCAGGATATTTGGCGATATGGGCGGGGGTCGTACCGCAACATCCTCCCAATATATTCACCAACCCTTCTTCTATAAAGGGTTTGACATGCCCTGCCATCATTTCCGGCGTTTCATCGTAAGCACCCAGGCTGTTGGGCAAGCCGGCATTCGGATAAGCACTGATAAAATAGGGTGCATGTGCCGCCAGTTCCGCCAGATAAGGTTTCATATCGGCGGCACCGAACGAACAGTTCAATCCGATACTGACAATCGAAGTATGTTGTACAGAAGCCAGGAATGCAAGCAATGTCTGTCCGGACAATGTTCTTCCACCCTGTGCGGAAAGGGTCAGCGACAACATAACAGGCAAGTCCTTTCCCTTTTCCTTCAATACGGTGTCGGCAGCTTCAAGCCCCGCTTTCACATTCAGGGTATCGAAAGTCGTTTCAAAAAGGATTATATCTACCCCCCCGTCCACCAAGGCTTCCACCTGTTCTTTATAGGAGCGGTAAATGTCCATGTAGGTAACGGCACGATAAGCCGGGTCGCTTACATCCGGGCTCATAGATGCAGTCTTATTGGTCGGACCGATTGAACCGGCCACCAATGCTATCCGCTCAGGATGTTCGGCCATAAAGGTATCTGCCACCTCACGCCCCAGACGACCGGCTGCAAGGTTCATATCCCGTACATACCCCTGCATACCGTAGTCTTCCATTGAAATGGCATTGGCATTAAACGTATTCGTCGCAAAAATATCGGCCCCTGCATCCAGATACTGGCGATGAATCGACTTAATTACATCCGGGCGGGTCATACAAAGCAAGTCATTGCATCCTTTCAACTCGCCGGGAAAATCGGCAAACTGCTCACCCCGGTAGTCTTTTTCCGTCAACTTAAATCCCTGGACCATGGTACCCATACCACCATCCAGTATTAATATTCTCTCTTTCAAGAGACTGATAAACTTTTCCCTATTCATAAAGACGTCTTAATTTTCGTGTATATATATAACCCAATCCCCGCCTGAGCCAGACAATTAAAATGGCAAAAAACAGCCGGGGAACCACAATCCACAGCAGAGGGACTCCGATTGTCACAAAAATAATCGAGTCCTCCAGTAACGAGTGGCACATGGCAAGGTGAAAATTCAATAAATTGCCTCCATCCCGGGAGAGTTTTTTCCGGTTCATCTCCTCCACCATGATAGCACTTCCGTACGCCAACCCCACTACATTACCGACCAACCAGAGGAATGCGGATTCACGGGGCAGTCCGAATACTTTCATCAACGGTGAAAAGACAGAGGATAAACCTTTCATCAACTTAAACTCATCCAGAATATAATGGAGCACCATCAAAAATGTTACAATTACCAGAATTGTAATAATGACCTTCGTCGAAGTGGTCAGCCAAAGGACAAATACTTCCAGCAGATTCTCGCAAACGGCAGCACTTTGAGTAATTTCAATCGTCCCCCAACCGGTATGGGGCATCACTTTATTGAGGGTAAAAGCGATTACAAAACTCATTGTCAACCGTAAAAAGCTCATTACCCAGAAAGACGAACCGGTTTTAGCTTGTACGGACGACTCTACCGGCAGATTATGAGAAGTAAGGCACATCAAGGCAAGGATTGTAACCTCACGGATGCCGAGCGACATGGAAGTTATCAGAGCTATCGGAGCATAAAGGGGACTGAAAATACTTGTCAGAAACACAATGGATGTTTCACCCGGCAAACCCAGTAAAGAGAATACGGGTTCGAGATAGCCGGAAAGTATATCCAACAGACCGGAGTATTGCAGAATCCTGACCAGCAAAGATATCGGAAGGATAATCTTCAAAAGCCAGACACAAGTTTTTCCGGCCTTGGGTAAAGCCATTTTTATACATTTCCAGATCCGGGAAATTATGTGCTGACCTGTCCCCATTTGCAGACGATGTAAAAATAAATGGATATATCTGGTAATTACCGCTTGAAAGCTCTGTCCATCTCACGGCGGTCGTCGCGCTCTTTGATGGAATCGCGTTTATCATATTCCTTTTTACCCTTGGCTATGGCTACGACAATCTTTGCCAATCCCTTGTCGTTAATAAAAAGGCGGGTAGGCACTATTGTAAAGCCGCTGTTGCGGGCGGCACTTTCAATCTTCTTCAGTTCTTTTTTGGTGAGCAGGAGTTTACGGTCCCTGCGCGCCACATGATTATTGTATGTACCATAAAAGTATTCAGCCACATACATATTCTTTACCCACAACTCACCTTTCTCCACAATACAGAATGTATCTACCAGGCTGGCTTTTCCCAACCGGATGGACTTGATTTCCGTACCGGTCAGCACGATTCCTGCGGTAAATGTATCGAGCAACTCGTAGTCGAACGTCGCCCGCTTATTCTTAATTTGTATGTTATTGCTAATCTTTTCTTTCATTTCATTTAAAGACAAACTGTCAGATATTTAGTCCGGGCATCAATAATGCAAGCAGGATGCCTATCACCGAAGGGGTCAACAGGATGATAACAGTTGCCACACCTGTAAACTTCAAACGGGTATTTTCTTCTATCTGCATATAAGGTCCGGCACCTTCCCAAACAATATAGAACGTATATAGAACAAATATACGGAGGAAAAAGAACTCGGGAAGCAACATTAATACGACACTCAGGGCAAACATCAGGGAAGAGGAATACCCCACAAAGCGTTGCATTAATTTCATATCTTTTTCCCGCTTAAAAAAGCTCTGCCAGACTTCATTCAGGAAATAGGCACCTAAATAGAAACCTCCAAACGAAGACACCAAAGTTTTAATAGACGATTTCAATGCCAGTTCCACATCAAATTCTTTCCTTGTGAACAATACGCCAAGGAAAGCAGCTACAGTAACCAGTCCAATCAGCGGATACACAAACCGGGACAAAAACTCATCGTCGTTTTCCTCCTTCTTTGTAAGCATCACCCACGCCTTACCCGGCTGGGAAATGATTGCGATTACCCACTTAAATATCTCTTTATACATCTTTGTAGTTCGTTTTTGTCAACTAAGCGATTAATTATGTGTTACGGTTAATACATCTGTCGATTTCCAGACGCATTTCGTCGTATCCGCATTAAAGCCGGATACATATCTGATTCTGAAATTTACGACCTTCTGTTCGTCCGCTTCTACCGTATTGGCTCCGTTAATAAAACTCTGGATATCGATAGCACACGGTATAATCATTGAACGAAGGGTTGTCGTATCCGTTGTCAGACGGATTGTACGCAAATATAAATCATACACATTGCTCCCGTCCAATTGCTGCTGCGGATTGTATGATAATGCAAAACTATCCTTCTGGGTGGTCCGGTGGTTCATTTCTGCGAACAGAAACAATTTTCCACGAATATAAGCATACCGGTTCTGAAGAAGCGTAAGCGTAAGTTCGTCTTTTACAGGCTTTACCGTATCCTGCAAGGTATCGAACATGTTCCACTTGCCTACGCGGGTAACTGTATTTGCATAGATATTTGCCGTCTTATAGGTCAGCGAACCTTCCGTATTCAATGGCAGGCTGGGGTCGAATGAATAATCAAATAATATACATTCGTCCTGGTCCACCGCCGCACTCTGGAATTCCGTAGAAGAAAGGACATCTCCGCCTTTCACATAAATAGCTTTTAAGGGGGTCAAAGTAACCACCCCGGCTTGGTTTGCAAGTGTCAAATTGCTTGCAGGGTCTCCCAGGCAAGACGACAGCATGAATAAACAAACAGCAAGTACTCCGTATAACGATTTCTTTTTCATCTCGATTACATTTTGATAGCCATAGATTTCCTTCCACAAAACAGGAAAACGCACAAAGGTAGTAAAAAAAAGATATACCTTTGCGAAGGTTCCATTATTAAAAGATATATTCTATGAATAAGCATTTGTTTTATACCGTTTTAGCAATTGTCATCCTGGGTTTTACCGGATGTTCGTGCCCGGTCCGTCAGAAGAATAATCCGGTTGTCGGCAAGCAGACCTATCCGTTTGCCGTCAAGGGTACCGATACACTGAAACTCGATAAATATGAAGTAATAAATACGACAATGGATACGCTGCCCAAACCTGTACTTCTTTTTGCTTTCGGTGGAGGCTTCAAAGGCGGGGAACGGGATGAAGCTTATTATATCCCTTATTTCCATTTCCTTGCGGAAAACGGTTATGTGGTGGTTTCCACCGACTACCGCACCGAACTAAAACATGCAGACCCGTCTAAAATGGCAGACCCGATAAGTTTTGCCACTACATTGCAACAGGCAATAGGTGCTGCGGTAGAAGACTTCTACGGCGCGACCCGCTACGTGGTTGAAAATGGTGATAACTGGAAAATCGACCCCGAACAGATTATTGCCTGCGGTTCAAGTGCCGGGGCTATCACCGTCCTGCAAGCCGAGTATGAAATCTGCAATCAAAGCGAACTGACACAGTTACTACCGGAAGGTTTCAATTATGCAGGCGTAATCTCATTTGCCGGAGCCGTATGCAGTATGGGTGCTCCCCAATGGAAAAATCCCCCCTGCCCCATTATGCTTTTCCATGGAAATGCAGACCGGACCGTTCCGTTCGAAAAAGCGGTATTAAATGATATGGGACTCTGGGGTTCCAATTTTATTGCCGGACAGCTAAAAGGGAAGCAATCCCCTTACTATTTCTATCTTGCAGAAGATGCCGGACACGAAATGGCAAATATTCCTATGGAAAACAACCGTTACGACATCCTCGGCTTCCTGAACCGTTTCGTATTGAACCATCAAAAGTTATTTATCAATACGACAGAGACGGTTCCCGGCAAACCGTCCGCACCCAAAGACTTTACTTTGCAAGATTATATACGGAATAATATGTAAAAGGATAGGCTTTACCGGAGGACCTAAACATGATACGGTTCCGACTTCCAAGCCACCTTCGTGGAGAAGCTTGATTTGTTTACGATGGAGTTTGGGTGTTCAATAAACGAGGGTGTTCAACTGTATTGAACAAGATGTAAAAATGAACAAATAATTTTACCATATCAAAATCGTTCATTATCTTTACAGTGTTCAATACAATTGAACAAAATCTTATAATTGAACAAAAACAACAATGAGACTCATTGAACATGAAATACTTAATCAGGCATTGACCGCTTTACAGGGCAAGTTTGATTTTTGCGACAGCATAGCAATATTGGCGAAAGGTGTCGATAGCGGCCCTTTTGATACTGTCGTCCGCATTATGAATGTCGATTTTTTATGTGAAATCAAAGACAGCATAACAGCTTCTACATTCAATACTATTTTGAAAACCATGCAGGCAAAAGCAGGAATGGAATCCAGACCGGTGTTATTGGTCGCACAATACATCAGTCCGGCTTTATTGAACAAATTTGTCGCTCATGGTATTAACGTTCTCGACAGTGTAGGGAATTTCCATATCCGTTATATGAGAAAAAACCGTATGATATTTCAACTTTCCAATACCGGAGAGAAAAACATACCAATAAAAGAAAAAAGTTACCCGGTCTTTTTGGAAACGGGAATCAAGGTTATTTTCTATCTATTGAATGATTTTGAGAACGTAAACAAATCCTATCGGGAAATTCAAGAAGCGACCGGCGTTTCTTTGGGAAGTATCAAGAATGTCATTAATGAATTGATTTCCTTACATTATGTCCTTGTGACGGAAAAAGGCCGATTCTTGAAAAACCACAAGAAACTGCTGGAACAATGGACGATAAGTTATAACCAGTTGTTGAAACCGAAACTGTTGCTCGGACGAATGAGTTTCCGTAATAATGAACATCGGATAAAATGGTTGGCGATGAAATTGCCAGAAGGAATGTATTGGGGTGGAGAAAGCGGTGCGCAAATGGTAGACAGCTATCTTGAACCCGGTAGTTTCGACATCTACACAGATATCCCTACCGCCAATCTGATGAGGACAGGTTTTGTCAGACAAGACGATAACGGCGAAATAGGTATATACCGTAAGTTCTGGAATTGGGATACGGAAAACAAACATGTTTCGCTTGTACTCATATATGCTGATCTGATGGGAAGTGGCAATGCCCGTTGTTTAGAAATAGCACAAAGACTTTTAGACAATGGACTTAAACATTTCAAGTGAAAAGATCGGTAATCCACTATTGGTGGAATTGCTGAAAAAACTGACCGGTTGTTTCGGCAGCATAGGGCAAACCTTTTTCGTGATCGGCGCAACCGCCCGAGATATCATTCTGCAACAGTTGGCAAGCACGTCATCAAGCCGCAAGACCAGAGACTTGGATGTGGCAATAGCTATCCCCGATTGGCGGGCTTTCGACCGTATTACCAAAATATTGGTAGCCGAAGGATTCAATAAAGATACACACAAGCACCAACGTTTTTACTATGATGATTACGAGCTGGATGTTGTTCCATACGGTGTTGTGGCTAAAGAAGACGATTACATATACTGGCCGCCCGAAGAGGTCATCGCCATGTCTGTAAAAGGATTCGATGAAGTGCTAAGCGATGCCATTACCGTTCATATAGATGATGATTTCGAGCTTAAAATTGCATCGTTGCACGGTTTGTTCCTGCTGAAATTCAATGCTTGGCAAGACCGCCATTTTAGCACAGACAAGGATGCGGAGGATATGTCTTTCATTCTTTCCAATTATTTCATAGCCAATGTAGACCGTAATTTCCATACGGAAGTATATGATTGGGAGCATTTCGACGAATACATTATTGGAGGCTATTGGTTGGCTCATGATTTAACCCTCCTGCTCAACAAAGAGCAGATCATTTACTACCACGATTGTATCATGGAAGAACTGGCACAGGAAGAAGCCGGACTCTTGATCAATCAGACATTGGAACACAGTATCGGATTGACCTACGAACAAGTCAGGGACACATGGCAAGCTATTGCGGATGTTTTTCAAAAGGCTATAGAAGATGAATGATATAAAAATCAAGAGTGCCAGTTGCCCCGGACAACACAAGGTCAACGAAGATTTCATGAAGTACGCCACTTTGTCGAGTGATAAAACGATTGTCGTGCTTGCAGACGGCATGGGCGGACTGTCACATGGGGATCTATCAGCAACCACTGTTGTCCAGACAGTTTTCGATGTCCTGGAGAAAGGAATTGACCAATACAATATAGAGGACTTGCTCCGTAGGGCTTTAATCGAAGCAGATACACAAATAGAAACCTTGTGCAAGGAACTGAAATGTAAAATGGGGGCAGCAGTTACGGCTGTAATTATTGTCGGCGATACTGTTTATTATATATGGCAAGGTAATGTCCGGTTATATCTTGCCGCTGAAGAAGATCGATTTGAATTGCTTACAAAAGACCATGTATTCGGTTCCGGAAAATACGACAATACTTTTCTAACACGTTGTGTCAACGGCAAAGGATTTCGTGAGCTTCCACCTATCGGAACAGCAGTCTTGAATAAACAGGTAACGCTTTATTTATGTACGGACGGGTTTTATCAATCAGTTGCAGAATCTGAGATAAACGGATTCGATTTAGATGTTATACATAAGCTGTCCGGTATTAACGATGATTATTCTTTGATTGAGATAAAGTTGGGGTAAAATTGCAATAAAAATACGTATCTCATCAAAAGTTATTTATCAATACGGCAGAGACGGTTCCCGGCAAACCGTCCGCACCCAAAGACTTTACTTTGCAAGATTACATCCGGAATAACAGATAAAAAACATTGTAATAAATACCTGCACAGATCGTCTTTATTACCTGCGCAGTTCTTTGTTACTACCCGGAACATAGCAGCAACTATGTGCCGGGTAATGGCGACAATCTGCGCAGGTAGATGGAATCTATAAACACAAAAAATCGCCACTGCCCGGAACGACCCCGGATAGCGGCGACTTTTTATATCATTTATATCTTATTCTTTACTTGAAGAAATACCTGAACAGGTCATTTCCATTCGCATAAATCAGCAGGGAGAACAGCAAAAGCATACCCACAACCTGAGCATATTCGAGGAATTTATCACTCGGCTTGCGACGCGCCACCACTTCATAAATCAGGAACATCACATGCCCGCCGTCCAATGCCGGTATAGGCAGAATATTCATAAAGGCAAGAATAATGGAAAGGAATGCAGTCTGTTTCCAGAAAGTCCGCCAATCCCATTCCGAAGGGAACAGGTTGCCGATTGTACCGAAACCGCCCAGACTGGAAGCCCCTTCCTTGGTAAAGACATATTTCATGTCGCTTACATAACCTTTCAATGTGTTCACTCCTAAGGTTACACCGGCAGGAAATGATTCGAAGAAACCATAATTCCGAGTTACGGTCGGATACAAATCCGTCGGCAACATCACCATTACTCCCATCTTTCCGGCTGTATCCGTATGCAAAGTCAACGATTTCAACAAACCGTCGCGATAAAAGCCTACTGTTATATCCGCATCCTTGTTCTGCTCAAGCTGTTTGGATACATCTTCAAACAAAGGGGTGGAAATACCGTTTATAGAAACGATACTGTCTTTAGGCAATAACCCGGCTACTGCCGCAGGACGGCTGTTGCTTTCCAGTTCGCGTATAACCATCGGGAAACGGAAGGGGTCGGCAAACCCTTTCTTGTCGCGCATCACACGTTGCATCATATCTTCCGGTATTGCAATTTCAGCTTCTATCCCATCGCGTAGTACGGTTACCGTTTTTGCATTTACCACCTGGCGGAAACTTGCTTCCCCGAAGCGTTCCAACTCCACACCATCCGCTTTCAACAATATATCGCCATCCCGGAAACCTACATTCTGGAATGTTTCGCTGTAATTCATACCCGCCTTCATATTCTTCAAAGGCAGATAGGTATCTCCCCAGGTAAACAATATCATGGAATAGATGAACAGAGCCAGCAGGAAGTTGAACAAGACCCCGCCAATCATAATCATCAAACGCTGCCCGGCAGGCTTGGAACGAAACTCGTAAGGTTTGGGTGGCTGTGCCAACTGCTCCTTATCCATGCTTTCGTCAATCATACCGGATATCTTGCAATATCCGCCTAAAGGCAACCAGCCTATACCATATTCCGTATCACTGTTTTTAGGCTTGAACTTAAATAATGAGAACCACGGGTCAAAGAAAAGGTAAAACTTCTCCACCCGTACCTTAAATATACGAGCAAAGAGAAAGTGCCCGAACTCATGGACAAGCACCAGTATCGACAAGCTCAGAATGAGCTGTAGCGCTTTAATCAAAAATGTTTCCATTTAGTATCTACTGTCTATTTATTTCTATTTAAAACTCAACTACTCTCAACTCAACAAACTTTCCGCAATCCTCCGTGCTTCCGCATCTGTAGCCACATAATCTTCATAAGACGGAACCGTTATAAAGGACGCTTTTTCCATTGTTTTCTCTATAATTTCACTCATTTGCAGAAAACCCACCCGGTCTTGCAGGAAGGCTGCCACCACTACTTCGTTGGCTGCATTCAGGATACAAGGCATGTTTCCTCCTTTTCGAATGGCATCAAAAGCAAATGCCAAGTTACGGAAACGCTTCATATCCGGTTCTTCGAACGTAAAGGTGGCATATTGATTGAAATCCAGGCGGGGCGCTTTGCTCTTCAACCGTTTCGGATAAGAGAACGCATAACTGATAGGCAATTTCATGTCCGGTATGCCCAGTTGCGCAATCACAGCGCCATCCTCGAACTGTACCATCGAGTGGATTACCGACTGGGGATGCACAACCACCTGTATTTGTTCGGGAGTTACACCGAACAACCATTTCGCTTCAATCATTTCAAAACCTTTGTTCATCATCGAAGCGGAATCGATCGTTATTTTGGCTCCCATTTGCCAGTTCGGGTGTTTTAATGCCTGTGCTTTTGTTACCGTAGCAAGCTCTTCCAGCGACTTTGTCCGGAAAGGACCGCCGGAGGCCGTCAGCAAGATCTTCTCCACTTCGTTCTCCCATTCTCCGGCTAAACACTGGAAAATGGCAGAATGTTCAGAATCGACCGGCAGGATGGGTACTTTGTGTTCGGCAGACAAAGCGGTTATCAACTCACCGGCAACAACCAAAGTTTCTTTATTTGCCAAAGCGATAGCTTTGCCGGCTTTAATCGCACTGATGGTCGGCTTCAGACCGGCATAGCCCACCATAGCCGTCAGTACCATATCAATCGGCTCCGACTGGACCACCTGGGCAATAGCCTCCGAACCCGCCCAAACTTTTATAGGAAGGTCTTCCAGCGCTTCTTTCAGCTCCGGATATTTCTGTTCATTCGCTATCACAACCACTTCAGGCATGTATTTACGTGCCTGGTTAATCAGCAAATCCACCTGATTGTTTGCAGTCAGGGCATACACATCAAAAAGGTCCGGATGTTCGCTGACAACTTCCAGAGCCTGTGTACCAATAGAGCCTGTAGAGCCTAATATGGCTAAATTTCTTTTCATGGATGATTAAAAAGCTATATAGTCTTCGGGATTAACCGGATTACCTTTATACCACAATTCAAAATGCAAATGCGGCCCGGTCGATAATTTCCCTGTATTGCCTATCAGAGCAACCGCTTCACCTGCCACAACACGATCCCCGATTTCTTTCAGCAATAATTCGTTATGTTTATAGATAGACAGGAATCCGTTTTTATGCTGTATCTGTATCACATTCCCGAAATTCGGATCGAACCCGGCGAAGGTTACCGTTCCGTCCAATGTAGCCAGCACACTTTCTTTCGGAGCTGCAGTCACATCCACGCCGTAGTGGCGCAATTCAGGTTCGTAATGAGAAGATACAACCCCATTTACCGGTTTATAGAAGAACACGCCTTCGGCTGGTACCTGGTGAGGGTCTAAAACCGTCAGGTTATATTTTTCTGCCTCTGCATAGTCTTTTACAAACTGTTCTTCTTCCTTCGAACGGGGAATATTATAATCCGGTTTCGTACGGGCCAACGAGTCTATCTCACGGATAGAATCGATCGGCATAGTCCCGGATAAAATACCGGAAACATTATTCAAATAAAGAGAGTGAATCTGCAACATTCTTTCCAGCGAGTCCGCTCTCAACGCATTCTGCACGATTTCCTTACGGATTTCCACATCCAGATAGCCCGGCAAATAATTTCGTATCGGAGTCTTTATAATGATGAATGCAGTAAAGGCTATCAACAGAAAAGCGAACAAAGCCAATGTTGCAAATGCGGAAAGTTGTGACAAGCGGAACGACCAAACTTCCTCCAAGGTCCCTTCGTTGAAAAAAGAGAGTTTATATTTGAACCGTATCCGGTGCCAAAATGATTTCTTATTTAATTTTCGTTGCTTCCGTGCCATGTATATTAGTAGTCAGTTTCATAAATCAAGCAAACCTTCCGGAACGGAAACAGTCAGCGTCTTGTTTTCATGATCCGCAGATAGAATCAATTCCTCAGCCGCCGGCAACAAGATTTCTTTTCCTTTATGATCTATCTGAAGAAGAACGTTTATTGTCGATTCGTCGACATCCGTAATCGGTCCTAATTCACCAAGAGCCTCATCGACAATCTGATATCCGATAAATGAATCCCAAGTAATATCGCCAATCAAGTCATCCTCCATCTTATCCAACGGATAAAAAACCTCACGATTGGAAAACTCCCTTGCAGCTTGCTCATCATCCACATTTTTCAATTTCAAAAGAATCACATTATCTGTCTTATACCGGTAATCTTCCACAAAGAAAGGAACCAGAATACCATCCATATCGCAAACAATATAGAGGTCCTCCGAATCATCAAACACATCACTGCTTGTCATTAATCCGATTTCCCCCTTTATGCCGTGAGGCTTAGTAAACAGCCCTATCTTAAAAACATCCTCCTTCTTTATCATCGCAAAAGATTTTTATAAACGGGTAATGCGTGCCCCGATAGCATTCAAGCGCCTGTCTATATCCTGATATCCACGGTCTATCTGGTCGATATTATGAATACGGCTGGTACCTTCGGCACTCATTGCCGCAATCAACAAGGCAATTCCCGCACGGATATCCGGCGATACCATATTGGAACCACGCAACTTGAACCGGTTTCCCAATCCTATTACCGTAGCGCGGTGCGGGTCACACAGGATAATCTGGGCTCCCATATCTATCAGCTTGTCCACAAAGAACAAGCGGCTTTCGAACATTTTCTGGTGAATCAGTACGCTTCCGACAGCCTGGGTTGCCACAACCAAAAAGACACTCAGCAAGTCCGGAGTCAATCCCGGCCAAGGGGCATCTGCTATAGTCATGATAGAACCATCGATAAACGTATCTATCTGGTAAGAATCATGGGAAGGTACATAAATATCGTCCCCTTGTTGTTCAACGGTTATGCCGAGGCGACGGAACGATTCCGGTATAATCCCCAGCTTTTCATAACCTGTATTCTTTATCAGGATGTCGGACCCGGTCATGGCTGCCATACCGATAAAACTGCCGACTTCAATCATATCCGGCAGAATCGTATGTGTTGTCCCTCCGAGTGCCTCAACACCTTCTATTGTCAATAAATTGGAACCTACCCCGGAAATACGAGCACCCATCTGGTTCAGCATAGATGATAATTGCTGTAGGTAAGGTTCGCATGCGGCATTGTAAATCGTAGTTTTACCTTCTGCCAACACGGCAGCCATCAGGATATTGGCTGTACCGGTTACCGAAGCCTCGTCCAACAACATATAAGTGCCTTTCAGCTTCTTGGCTTCCACTTCATAAACCTGGCGTTCCGGGTTATAACCGAAACATGCGCCTAACTTCTGTATACCTACAAAATGAGTATCCAAACGGCGTCGACCGATCTTATCGCCACCCGGTTTAGGAATCAGAGCCTTGCCAAAGCGTGCCACAAGCGGTCCTACAATCATCACGGAACCACGGAGACTGGCACTTTTACGCAAAAACTCATCCGTCTGCAAGTAATTCAAGTCTATGGAATCCGCCTGAAACGTGTAGGTACCGGTAGCCGGATGGTCTACTTTCACCTGCATATCGCGCAAAAGCTGTATCAGGTTGTTTACATCCAGAATATCCGGTATATTGTGTATCGTTACCTTTTCTGCGGTAAGCAAGGTTGCACAAATCACCTGTAGAGCTTCGTTTTTGGCGCCCTGCGGAATGATTTCCCCGGATAATTTATAGCCTCCCTCTATGACAAACGAACTCATCTGCCTTTACGCGTATAGTTGTTTTTTTTACTGTTGTTGGTATTATTGCGGGCAAGGATATCCCGGCTTTCCAGTAGTTTATGGACTTCTTCGTCCAATACGATTTTACCCTCCGACAACTCGTCCAGATCCTTAAATATCTTACGGTCATCCACCGACTCTTTATTCCAGGTGAGAAAAGATTTCTTCATCTGGGTAGCCAATAGTTTGATAAGCTGGTCTTTTTCTACCCCTGCTTCAAATTCCGTAGCTTTATGTATCATTAATTCGAGCGTCTTCCCATAATGACGGTAACGGATACGGGAATTGTTATACGGTAAACGGGGAGGGCGTGTATATAAGTCTTCTTTCTTTATAATCTCATACGGATAATCGATATCCAGTTTAAAATCCGCCATGATTGCCAAATGATCCCAAAGGATATGTTTGAAATCATTCACATCACGCAAATGAGGAAACATATTCCCCATTATATTTATAATTGTATTGGCACAACGTTTGCGTTCTTCCCGGTCTTCTATGGTCACACAATAATCCACCATGTTCTGAATATTGCGTCCATATTCGGGCATAGCCATTTTTTTTTCTTCTGTATTGTATTTCATTACTATTTCTATTTACCGGGCAAAGGTACAGATTATAATTGATTTAAACAATAAACAGACCGGGGGGTGCTTGCACTAAACTTACTTATCGAGAGTTAATGTAAACCAAAAACAAGCCCCTTCGCCCACAACCGATTCAACACCGACCTCTCCCCCCATTTGCAGGATGATCGTCTCACAAATACTCAATCCCAGTCCGGTACCCTGGATAAAGGTGTTCAATTTCACAAAACGGTTGAATATTTCCTTTAGCTTATCCTCCGGTATGCCAATCCCGGTATCCTTTACATAGAATTTCAACAAAGAAGTTTCAGCGATATAATCATAACCAATGGTTATAGAACCTTTTTCCGTAAATTTCATTGCATTGTTCAAGAAATTCGTAATTACCTGCATCAAACGATTTTTGTCGGTATAAAGTATGCACTTGGGAAGTCCTTTCTCACATAACAACTGTACATTTTCATTCTGATTCCGAATTTTTGCCGTATAAATAATATCATCCAGCATTTCATTGACATCCTCATTGAAATAACAAAAATCCAAAGTTCCGGCTTCTATTTTAGACAAGTCGAGGATATCATTTATCAATTGTAACAAAAGCGTACTGTTCCTTTCGATAATTTCTACATAAGCCCTCGTTTCTTCCTCAGATTCCGCCTCCGGCAATAAATTTGAAAAACCGATTATGGCATTCAGCGGAGTTCGTATTTCATGGCTCATATTAGCAAGAAATGCGGACTTTACACGGCTAAGGTTCTCAGCTTCCTCTTTGGCTTTGCGAAGTTCCTGTTCCATTAACTTTCTTTCCGTGATTGGTAAAAACGCTCCGGCTAAAGCGCAAAGTTCTCCCTTGCCATCATATTCCGCCTCGGCTAACAACTCCTCCCAAGCCTCCGAATCCGTATTGTAAATATTCCTGTCCCCCAACTGATATTCGATATGTCCTTTTTGCAAGGTCCCGCCTATCAACTTGTCAAACAGTTCTTTCACTTGTTCCCTGTAATCGTCGTGTACAGCATTCAAACCCTCTTCAAGCGCAAGTTGTTTGGACATAATCAGCGTATGCTTTGTTCCCCCGCTTTCCATATCCTGCTCTGTTTTCATCTTCTCCACACTGAATACATTCTTCTTTATGTCATAATGCCAGGGTATCATATTCGCGGCATCCATTGCCATCGATAATTTTTTATTCAACTGTTCCAAATGCTTTTGAAAATTCTTCGATACTGTAATATCAATGAAAAACAGGTCAATAACATTCGTTTCTTCGGCAGGCATAATCAATAAATTATAGAAATGCCCTCTCAACACATATTCCAGCATAAATGATTTTTTCGTACCAAGAACGTTTTCCACCATCGAAATATATTTTTGAAGCAGCTCTGTGGGTACTCCATTTATTTCCATTCCTTTTTTATATAAGATATTTTCCCTCGAGAGGATTTGTTCTTCAAAGGCTTTATTCACATCCTGTACAAGGATATCCTTTACGGCTGCATCCCTCAATAATTCATGGCGCATGTAAGGGAGGGGCATATTATTAAATAAATCACGATATTTCAACAGTAATTTAAACGCACGGGCTTTCATTTTTGCTTTCAACTGCCTTATATACAAAACGGTAAGCAGAACAAATATAGTCAGGAGTAATGCTCCGCATAAAAGTAGCCAAAACCAGGATTCACTCATAAATCCTGACATACAGATATAACAAATATCATCATTCAGCATGTTGTAATGGTTTTAACACGTTATTCGTAATTCTATACAGGATACTGAATGTTATTTTCATTATTTGCATTTGTTAACCCTGTAATGACTAAAAAAACGAACGTTTTTTTTAGTCATTTTCCATCGAATACGTATAAAAATCAAAGAATCTCACACACAAGCTATAACAAGCCACATGCTGACAGTTAGAAAAAAAATAGTTTGATTTTTAATAATTTTACCATACATTTGCAATGACTAAAAAAACGTTCATTTTTTTCGCCATTATCATATTAACACATATACTCCTTGATTTTCTGAACATTACCAATCAAAGACCATTCTATTTTAACAATTAATCATAACAGACTTGCCAGCCCTTGCCGATTCAGTATTCGCACTTTATTTTTAGGAAGGAGCAAGATAAAACCGCCATCTACTAATTTCCGGATTTCTTTGGATAAAGCAGGGCGCGTCACTCCAAAATATTCTGCAAGTTGCACCTGATTATGCTCTATTACAGCGACATCCGCCCCTTTTTCCAAATGATCTAATACATAATAAATATACCGGCTGCGAATGCCTCTGAAAGACAAGACTCTCAATCTCGTCATTATACATTTATTACAACTTGTGCTGACACAAAGGAAACTACGGAGTAACTGAGGCATGCTACTCATCACTTTAAAAAAATGGTCTTTGGGTATTCTTATCAATGTTGCATCCTCTTCAACCGTAAAAGTTGCAGGGAAAACACATTGTTTGGTAAACAAATGAGGGGTTGCAAAAGTACGCGGCGCCTGGATAGTTTCCACACGTACTTCTACGCCGGAAACATCCAGTACATCCACATTTAATTTCCCTTCTATTAAAACATGTAGGGCATTACAGGGTGATCCCTGACGGATGATTGTCTCTCCTTTGGAATAATGATCAATCGTATATTCCAGATTATCGAGCAGTTCTTCCTGCATTTTCAAAGTTAAGTCTTTGAATAGCGGTATTTTAAATATTTCTGTAATGTCCATTGTTTTATTTTTAGTATTAGACGTATCCTCCTACAAATATAGAGGAATTTCCAATACTAACAACTCTTACCACTTAGCAGTAAAAATGCGGGGATTAATATTAACAGACAGCCATCCCCAATCCTGCCAACTGGATGAATCTCCGCCTTTCACCAATTCCATTGTTTCACCAGCCAACATGGTAGAATATCCTGCTGAAAGCTTTACATCTTTCATTATCTGCCAGTCTACCTGGAAGTCCAATTCCGATCCCAGGCCACGGCTTGCTTTTTCTCCACTTTTTTTATATACATCTCCCGTTACGGAAAAGTAATGATAAGCAAGAGAAAGGTTTACTTTCTTTACCGGTTTGAAAGCTACGGAAAGCTGATTATCCCAAAGGCCCGGATTTAACCCGTTTTTAAAAGAAGAGGCATAAAAATAATCCATAGCTCCGTAAAATTTATGATGCGTTCCATACAAAGGGTCGAATGCCTTATATTTTCCGGACGGGTCATTACCCGCTCCGCTTAGATAATCACTGCCGATAGCTACTTTCCAACGCGGATCAATCTGATAACCGGCATTAACGGCCCACATAAAAGCTGATATATCTTTTCCGGCTTTACTTTTTCCAAACTGATAATAGAATGTTCCGCCGAATGACCAATTACCGGGTGTATAATATAAATTGGTTCCTAAAGTCTGCATGAACTTTGTATCAGACTCTTTTTTCTCGATGTCTCCACCTTCTATTCCCAGATTCATGAAAAGGAAAGAAGCACGGAATACTTTGCTGCAAGTATGTTCATACCAAAGTGTTTGCATTGTTTTATAGGGTTGTGCTCCCGGTGCATAATAGGTGCCGCCGATAAGGGTTTCATCATTCTGGTTGAATGCCAATATCAAATGCAACTTATTATTTGCATTCTGATAACCTAATTTCAATGCATCATGGTAACGTCCGGCAACACTCCAGTCCAGACCACCCAAAAGACGTTCGTCATCATATATTAAAGATTGGCGTCCTAATTTGGCAAAAAATCCCACACCGAAATTCAACTGCGCCCAGGCTTCATTCAATATAAAACGCCCGTTCTTATCAATCTGAGGGTCTTGTCCCCATACTCCCACATGCTGGGCAGAAAGACCGATTGAAAGATTCTCCCGCTCATATCCCAACGACAAACGGGCACGATTATTGATAAATCCTGCGGCATCTTCCCCTTTATCACGAGGAAAAAGAACGCCATTCCGATACTCTGCACGAGGACGTATTTGTACATTCATAAAGAATGTATTCTCTTTTTTGTCTTTGTGCCCGTTTTCTTCCGCACGGATGACACCGGAACTCAAAAACAATAAACCGGAAATAATAACTGATAGTGTTTTCATAAGTCTTGATGTTATTTTCTAATTTTCAATTACCATAAATCACCCCATATTATAAGTATGCACACTGTTGCCTTGTGCGGAGGGCAAATAATTTACCCCGAACCAACAAACCTGTAAAAGAATAAACGAACCTATCAATATCCCTAATGCCACCGAAGTCCGCAAACGTTGGTGAAGCCTGAAATGAATGTATAATAAATTTCCCATCCAAGTTGCAGCCGCCCAAGTCTCTTTCGGGTCCCAGTTCCAATAATGTCCCCAGGCCTCTTTCGCCCAGATAGCGCCAAACAACATTCCGATTGTCAGGAAAGAAGTCCCTACATAAACCAGATTATCACATAGTGCCATCATATCGCTGCTCACTGCCTGTTTCCGGGAACGATATAACAGGTATACCGCAACAATGGCGGCAGCTCCCAACATGGCATAAGCAAACATATAAACAATCACATGCGGAGCAAACCAGGGACTTTGTAAAGCCGGCATCAATGTTTTGTTGTGTATCTCCGGCTTCAGCAGGTTTATAAAAATAAAAACGCCTGCCAACAATGTACTGAACGACAGTATCCATTTATACCGCCAACGGATATACGTAATACCTCCTGCTACCGGCAGAAAAAAAGAATACCACAAACGGGTTTCCCCCATAGTCCGCAAAGGAGGACGCTCGAGAGAGAACCACAATCCAATGATAAAAGCAAGAAAGATAGTCAATCCCATCCCATTCAATGCTACAGCCCAAGTAAATCCTTTCGGTTTATAAGCACACCATGCCGCCATTATCCAGCAAAGCAACGCGGGCATAGCCATATAGATAAAATTTCCCCAATCCATCATTCAGTCCTCCCTTTCTTCGGCGCTTGCACAAAAAGACAGACTGCGCCGGCAAGCATTAGAAAAATACCGGTATATACAATTGGCAACCAAGGGTCGCTCACCAATTCAAAAACACTTGAATTACTCCATTTCCCCATTGTTTCATCATAACTCAACTGGTAGATATTCCAGCCGGATACGTTCAACGGTTTATTCACTTCAATCTGTGCCTCAACCTTTTGTTTATCTTTTTCTTTATATACAATCACATCGGAAACAAAACGTTTCGGTTCACGTTCCGGCATAACCATTACCATCCTCTCATCCAAAGGCAGAGTCACATAAGGAAACTTATAATTGCCCGAACTCACCCACCCTTCATGCATAGTACCGCTATGCTTATTCCGGGCTTTAACATATAATGCAGATGTTGCACCTTCCGAATTGAAGCCTACGAAATTTACCGTATCTGCATTTGCCACACAAGCAGCCATCGGCAAATAATTGCTCACTTCGACCTCCCAATCCAACAAGCTGCCCGAACACGGCGCTTCCTCCACAAGGAAATTAACCGGTTGTTTTTCCGGCAGGGCTTTCCCTGTTATATTATCTATCAACATTAACTTCGGTGGATATTCTTCTATTACAAATGATTTCAGCTCGATAGCAAGCGGAAGTTCCGTCAGTTTGTTATTTTCATCGATAGCTCTCCATTCAACAGCATCTTTCGAAACAGTCATGCGCAACCGGTGTAAATCCCCACTACCCAATATTGCTGCCCAAAGTGTAATAAAAAGCCCGGCATGATTCAAAAAGAAAGGAATATCTTTCCACCGGAAACTGCTTATTTTCCGAAGCGTAACCAATCCCAATACAGATAGAAAATAAAGGAATAACAGAATGAAAGGCCATGAAGAGGTCATCTGCATAAATCCCAACCATGCCAATCCGCCTGCTGAAATATTTTCAGATGGGGCGACCTGTCTGGTCAACCCCATCAAGATAACCATCACTAACAACGACAACAATGAAGTTATGCTTGCCTCCAAGCCGGAGAACCAACGAAGCGGTGTTTTTATCCGGCCCAGAAAATGTAAAAGAATAAGAATAATCAGGTATCCTCCTCCAAAAATCAGGTTAACCGGATACTGTACAAAAGCTGTATCCACTTTTCCCACTGTCAACTGGAGGATTATGCCTGTCATAAACAAGCCTATCCCAATAGTCCATCCTTCTGCATATCTCCACGTATTATTCCACATACTATCCTGTATCAGCTATTCTTTGCCAACCGATTATTTGCTTTTGCTTCTTCCAACCACTTCGGAACGATTGTTTTCAGAAATTCTTCTTTCTGTGCACGTTCGGCAGGAATATCCAAACCGATATATTTCTGCGCTTTTTCTTTTGTTGAAATATCCGGCATAGGAACTTCATCGGTATAACCTAACTTCACTAATACTTTATTTACAGCCAACTGTGCCTGTAAAGCCTTATCCAGTCCGTTTCCTAGAATCCGCTGAATTTCCTGCGGAGCATGGAAAGCACCACCGTGTGAGGCCACGCCGAAATCCCAACGCCATTGTGCCTGGCGGATTAATTTCAGGACAGGAGCCATTTGCGCTTCTGTTGCTCCTTTATCCCATGCAAAAGCAGCTTCGATATGTGCTTTTGCCAATTCTGTTTCCAGGCGATCACGCATTTCACGTGCTTTGTTCTGGCGTTCGTATACATTATTACGTAAGGTTTCTTCACTCTCACGATGGCATACCTGGCAAGTACGGTCAATCATAGCCAACGGGCTCATAATATGATGGTCGCTATATTTTACACCCCCCTCACTCTTATAAGGCATATGGCAATCGGCACACGACACACCACGTTGTGCATGGATACCCATCTGTGAAATCTCATAATCGGGATGCTGTGCTTTCAATATCGGTGTACGGCTCAATTTATGAGTAAAGTCAGAAAAGCCCGTTTCATCATAATAAGCTTCCATGTCTTCTACAGTAAACCCCTTATCCCAGGGGAATGTCAGATATTTACCGTCTCCTTTGAAGTAATATTCCACATGGCATTGTGCACACACCAATGAACGCATTTCCTGCGGGGTCGCCTTATTTATATCTTTTCCCTGACGTTGGAACGCTTCTATCAAAGCCGGGCGGCTGATATGCAGGTTCATATTCTCAGGTTCATGACAATCGGCACAACCAATCGGATTCACGATTTCTTTTCCCATTGCAGCCCATTTTGCCTTATAGAAATTTTCGGCCCCTATACTTTCCATCATACGGGGTACATCCGGGCTTTTGCAAGTCCAGCAAGTTGCAGGTTGGGGACCTTCAGTTTCAGTCATCGGAGAACCGACACGTAGCGTATGACGCATGTCTTCAATAGCATGCATGTGTCCGCGTGGAGTTGAATAATCTTTAGAAAAAGCATAACCTGCCCAAAGAATCACCATATCCGGGCGCTGTGCCAATACATCCACCGCCTGGCTACCATTATAAAGGCTTGTAAAACTGGTATCCGCAGTCTGTGTCCAGGTTTGATATTCGCGGGGATAATTCGGTTCGAACACTTCGTTTTTCGCTTCTATACCTTTTATCTCTACTTTTTTATTGTTGAAGACACTCGCTATTTCCGCCCTTCTTTCGGTAACAGACGAGGCAAGCATGCCCAATACAAAAACGACTGCCATCGTTACAAAGAACAACAGCCAACCTTGCCATGATTTCAGCTTCTTTTCCATATGAATCGTATTTTAAAATTATCAGTTATTCAGTAAGCATTTCTTCCAGCCATTTTGGTGTACTTATCTTAGGATAAGGCACCAACGCATTAGGAGTAGACGACAAACTATTTGTGCCTCCATGAGGAACATCCCGGTGGCAATCCCAACAGGCTTTTCCTTCACCGGCAAGAACTTCCTTATGATTGATTTTCCCCGTACTGACAAATTCGGTATTTAATTGGGTATGACAACGAATACAGTTGTCCATGATTACTCCGGCACTACCCTCGATAGCCTGAATAACCTGGGGTTCACCACGCATCGTGAAAACTGCAGCATGCCTCAACCCGTCCATTCCCTTGAACATCCATTTACGGGCAAAATTCTGATGTGGGACGTGGCAGTCATTACAAGTTGCATTCCTGCTATGTGAACTGTGGTTCCAAGTAGCATAATAAGGTGCCATTATATGGCAATTTACACAACCGGACGGGTCATCAGACAAATAGCTCCAAGCTCTGGATGCAAATGCAGTATAAGCACCAAGCCCGCAAACAACACCTCCCACAACAATAGCAAACAATTTCCATCGCGTCGAAGGCAATATTGCATTTATTATTTCCCTAATTTTCATACAGCCTTAATTATGGTTTATTTTCGCACAAATATCTTAAATAAGATACAAGTAAAATGTAATAAATATTACATTGCGCCAAATTTGTGATTTATATGAAAAAGTATTTATTGATTGCAGTTTCAGCACTGCTTGTATGCTCTTCTTGCGTGACCAAGAAAAAGTACTTATTGGCGGAAAACGGCAGATTGGAAGCCATCGCCCGTGGAGATGATTTACAGAACCAGCTCGCCGGATGCCGGGACAATAATGACAAGCTCAATACACGCCTTTCCGGGCTTGAACGGGATACTGTGCGTTTGGGGCAGAACATTCGTAATTATGAAAA
The DNA here is from genome assembly GCA_019417325.1 of Parabacteroides sp. Taxonomy (GTDB): domain Bacteria; phylum Bacteroidota; class Bacteroidia; order Bacteroidales; family Tannerellaceae; genus Parabacteroides. The sequence goes on from DXVO01000008.1 coordinate 212,787, forward strand.
CATGCTAAATGCAAACATGTCCGAACAGGAAAAATTGAATGCGCTTCTCAGCCAGAAAATGACGGAGCTGGATAACAGGGAACGCACTATCAATGAACTGCAAGATATGATTAATGCTCAAAATGCAAAAGTTCAGAAATTGCTCAGTAGTGTAAAAGAGGCTTTGTTGGGATTCAGCAGTGATGAACTGACCGTAAGGGAAAAAGACGGCAAAGTATATGTTGCCATGTCCGATAAGCTCTTGTTTGAATCGGGAAGTGCCAATGTAGACAAACGAGGAAAAGAAGCGCTCGCCAAACTGGCAGAAGTATTGAACAAACAAACAGACATCGACGTTTACATCGAAGGACACACCGACAGTAAACCAATCAGCACTGCACGCTTCAAAGACAACTGGGACTTAAGTGTAATCCGCGCAACCTCTGTCGTTCGTATCCTGACAAAAGATTACGGTGTGAATCCATTGCAAATCCAACCTTCCGGACGTGGAGAGTTTATGCCTGTCGACAATAACGAAACACCCGAAGGACGGTCTAAAAACCGTCGTACGGAAATTATCATGGCACCGAAGCTGGACAAATTATTCCAAATGCTACAATAAAATCATAAGTATCATTTTTCCAAATCATAACTATGATTTACAAAATTCATAACTATGACACGGGAAAATGATACTTATCATGTAGAATCTATTTCTTCAAATAAAATCCCGGATAAATAGCATTCACGGTATAGGCTGAATCCGGATAAAAACGTTCCACAGATATTTCATCCAATAAGAGTAAAGCCGAATCCAAATCTATCCGCAGCAATGCCGGATAATTGGTTTTCTTTATCGAATCGAACGGAGTAAGCCCAACTTTCTCCATCTGTCTTTTAAATAAAGTCGGTATATGTTCCCGAAAAATCAAATGTTCATTTTTATCATATAAAAAGAGCGTATCCCTCTCAACCAAAGTCCACATCATACTTGTATCCCTTTTATAAGAATAGACCTTTTGCATGGTCTTATAAGATGCAATATCCACCGGATTCATATTTTCAATAAAAACAGATGAATAGTTATATCCGGAAGTATCCCCTCCGGTATTTTCTCTTCCCTCTTGCGACCTCCGTTCTATATCTTTTACCGTTATTCCGGGGATATAAGTAAACGTAATGAGTAATACGAATGCCAATAATGCAGAATAAAGATATTTTCCCGTACGCCGGAAGATAAATAACAAAGCTGTTACTGTTAAAACGACACCCACTATCACCAGATAAACCCGGTCTTCTGTATAGCCATACTGGTTGACACGATAGGAAGTTCCAACCCAAAACATAATCAGAGCGGGTAATACCGTCAGGCTCGAAAAACGGTAGAACCAATCATAATATCTTCTAAGTAAAAATGGCTGACAACCCTTAAAAACGAAGGTCGCAGTAACAAAAGCCATAACCATTATAGCAACTGCCCCTTTGGGCAAAGACCACAATACGGCAATCTTAATAAAATAAAGGTAAAGGATTACCGTATAAATAAGCAATGCCGGTGAGAGGACATAATTCATCAATACATCAAATAGTTTATTATATCCTTCCTCTTCCTTCTCTTGATGAAAAGTCAAGAACAAAAGAGGCAAAACACCGGCAAAAGCAATACTTGTCGCATAAGTCATGAAACGGTTCTCACTTTCATATCCCAATTCGAAAATATACTGTATGGAATAATAGATAGCAATAGACAACAAGTACGCTACCCCTGCAAGAAGAAAGGCAGAAAAGAAGGCCCGGAGAAAGTGAAGGCCTTTTTTGACAAAAGCTTTATTCTCCGTTTTCCAATCGCCAATCAGAAAGAAAAGAACAGCTATCACCCATGTAACCAGATCTTCTTTCGTTTTCCACCAAAAAAAGATGAAAAAGAAAAATGAGGCATAATATACAAAACGCCACCGTTTTTCCCTGGTCAATATATTTAATGTATAGGTAACCAGAAACAAGGCAGGAAAATAACTCAATAATATAATCCAGTCCTTATTAGCTAAATCATAGGATGCACAACCTATTATACAAAATAATACAGTCAATATCACTTCTACCGGATTATGATGTATGGCAATTTTCAAATGTTCGGCTATAGCCTTTATTTTATTCTTCATATTCAACCAGTTATTAACAAGACTCCAAATATAAGACATATTTGATATTCAAAGGCTATATAAATGCCAAAACGGTTCGTCTTATGCCAGAATTTCAGCATTCGTTAAAACGATAACTGTCATTTTTTCAATCACATAACATATATCAAATTCAGGGAAAGAATAAAAATCAAAGTCTGTGAATTACATTTTCAAACTCATTTATCAAGCTTTATTTCTATTAACAAGCCAATCTGCATAATGGCACATCTTTTGAAATATATCTCGTGAATTCGGATTAAAAACGAAATCAACAAGAGATTAATTCATAAATGTTTAACTTATAATTGGAGGACTGTATTATGACACCGATGAGAAGAAGTCAAAATTGGTTACCGTATGTATTCAATGATTTATTCGACAACGACTGGATGATTAAAGCAAACTCTACAGCTCCAGCAATTAATGTCATTGAATCTGACAAAGATTACCGGGTTGAAGTTGCTGCTCCGGGTATGACAAAAGACGATTTCAGTATCCGCATCGACGAAAACAACAATTTGGTTGTATCGATGGAGAAAAAGGAAGAGAAGAAAGAAGACAAAAAAGACGGACGCTATCTGCGCCGTGAATTTTCTTACAGTAAATTCCAGCAGACAATGGTGCTTCCCGACAATGTCGAAAAAGACAAAATCGAAGCCAAAGTCGAAAATGGGGTATTGAATATCTCTATTCCTAAACGGACTGAAGAAGAAGCTAAAAAAGCAGAAAAAATTATTGAAATCAAATAATCCGGTTCTACGGTAAACCTTACGTTATAATGGTTTGTTTTAATGAAAAGCAATTTTATTAAAACGAACCATTATGATTTTAAGTAGAAAACTTTCAGACGCTCTGAATGAGCAAATATTGGCTGAGATGTGGTCATCCAACCTGTATCTCTCTATGTATATCCATTTTTCCCAAATCGGTCTCGACGGATGTGCACACTGGATGAAAAAACAATCCGAAGAAGAAATGGAGCATGCCTACAAAATGATCGACTACTCAGTAAAACGCGGCGGCCAGGTTAAACTGGAACAAATAAATGTAGTACCTACAGCTTTCGGTTCTCCGCTGGAAGTATTTGAACATGTATACGAACATGAAGTACATGTATCCGAATTGATTGACCGCCTGGTTGATGTTGCTGCAGCTGAAAAAGATAAAGCAACCCAGGATTTCTTGTGGGGATTTGTCCGCGAACAGGTGGAAGAAGAAGCGACAGCTAAAAACCTTGTTGAAAAACTGAAACTGTTTGGCGATTGCCATATTGCCATTTTAGACCATCAACTGGGTAAAAGATAATCCATATACAATACGGAGAAACAGGAAAGGGCGGTCTGACAATCAAAAGTCAAACAGCCCTTTAATTAACAATTATAGCCTTACATATCTTATTGAGTCACTTTGCATAAACAACCTTCCAAATGGTCGTTCACAAAGCCGGCCGCCTGCAAAAAAGCATAACAGATTGTTGAGCCGAAGAACTTGAAACCTCTCTTTTTCATATCTTTGCTTATCGCATCCGACTCGGGAGATGTGCCGGGTATCTGCCCCAAACTCTTGAAATTATTAACGATAGGTTGCTGGTTGGGGAAGAATGATAAGATATACTTGTAAAAACTACCGAACTCTTTCTGAATAACCATATATAGTTTCGCATTATTGATTGTACTATTGATTTTCAACCGGTTTTTGACGATTCCATCAAATTGCATCAATCGTTCGACGTCTTCTGATGTCATTTGCGCAACTTTCTCCACATCAAAATGAAGAAAAGCTTCCCGGTATCCTTCCCGTTTCCGGAGGATAGTAATCCAGGCTAATCCGGCCTGAGCACTTTCGAGTACCAAAAACTCAAAGAGGGTTCGGTCATCAGTAACGAGTTTACCCCATTCTTCGTCGTGATATTTTATGTATAGTTCGTCCGTTCCGGCCCAACCGCAACGTGTATTGATTAGATCTTCCATATTTCGAGGTGTTTATAGTACATTCATAATAGCTTTTCCCCATAACGTACCTAAGACGGCAGCTCCCTTCACATTCGGATGCAAATAAAATGTTCCGGCATTTCCTTCTTCCGGGAAAAGGTCTGTTTTATAATGAGTTTTAAAGTAATCGAACCCCTCTGTATCCCCCATAAAGACTTGCCCGGGAAAACGTTTGGAATAATCCAATACCAGCGACTGGAGCTCTGGATAATAACTTTGCAAACGAATCAAGCCTTCCTCTAAATACTTCGCCCCGTTATACGTATTCGGACTATACCAAACCGGACGATGTACTACGATTTTACAATCGGGATACAATGCTAATAACTTATCGATGATCGTTTTCATGTTCTCATAGTATTTAGCCGGAGAAGTAGGCGCACCGTTCGGTCCCGTAATTGCACTGTCGTTTGTTCCCAACATAATAGAGAAAAGCAAAGTAGCCCAGGTTTCATCTTTAAACTGGTCGGCTGCAACAATAGCTTTCGGAAACAGTCTTTCTGTCTGCGGCAAATAATCAACCGTAGTACAACCGCTTACTCCCCGGTTGGCATACTTCACAGAGCCGACAGAAGGTTGTTTACTCAAATAAAGAGCCGCTTTTGCCGGAGGGGCATCATGAGCCGGATTTTCCAGTATCACTCCCTGAGTAATGCTGTTACCAATAAATACAATATTCAGATTTTTCTTTTCCTGTCCCATTATCCAATTGCAGACCACTAAACATATAAATAAACTGATAAACGTCCTGTAGTGTTTCATATACATTGATTTTTCAAAAACACAAAGTAAAACAAAGTTTATAAAAAGAAGCTCAGAATTACCTGTGTTTTTAACAAGACAAGGAATAACACACTGTTAATCAACATTAAAACACAGTATCTATTTAGATAACAGGAAAAAGAAGATAAACTTTTCTGTAGACAAACTGATTTCATATGTTTTTTCACCTATCTTTACAATAAAAATAACAGTTTAGAAGAAATGTGGACTAAAGGCGAGAGTGGAAGTTACGACAGAAACTTTCGTACTACTATTTTAAACCTACATAAAATGAAAATCACCAGAACAATTATAAAATGTATTTTTATTATAACCATAGCATTTTCTCTGTCTTGTAAAAATGGTGAAAAACAACTCAAAAATTTTCCAACCACAGAATATTTATCCCCAACATGCATTCCTATTAATGAAATTATAAAAATAGGCAATATCTATAAGTATAAAAATTACATTGTATTACAAAACGTTAGTAGCAATGCTAAAGAATCCTTTTATACTTATTCATTTCCTGACTTCAAATTTTTATATGCTTTCTGTCCCATAGGGAATGGACCTAAGGAATACATTATGCCCACAGTCATAAAAAATACACCAGAAAATATTTTTTCATTTCGAGACCATGCTACAGATAAATTTGTTAGCTATTCACTGACTGACTCTACTGCAACTTTCATTAATGAATCCGTTCTTAAGCCGAGTGATAATCGCTACTTCTGGGAAATCAATTATATCAAAGAGAACTTATACTTATTAAAAAGGAGCAATAGTAAAATCAGTTCCAGAGAATTATGGGATTTTTCATCTCAACAATTATTAGATACCTTACCAAACACGTTCGACTTAAAGAAAAGTATGGGAAATAACTATTATACAGAATTTGATGATACGTGGATATCTTCATCTAATAGCAAGGTAGCTTTTGCCTATTTTTTCATTGACCGAATAGAGATTGGCTCAATCAACAGTCAAAAACTGGAAATACTTGCATCTATCGGAACAAAAGACACGCCTAATTTTCATACCTTTAAAGAAGGAAAGGGTAATTACAAATACAACGTAGAAAATAATATTGTACACTATGAATCCCTTTCATGTACAGATAAATATATTTACGCATTATATGCCGGTATTCCTTGGGGGGATATAGATAAAAATCATTCATCGATTATAGAAATCTACAATTGGAATGGAAAACCTATAAAGAAATTAAACTTAGAGCATTCTTTATCAGCTTTTATTGTTGATGAAGAACATCAAATAATCTACGGAATAAATCCGGAAACACATGAAGATAAAATTATTTCATATCAATATTAAAACACTTAAAAACATGAGAACAAAGTATCTACTTCTTTTTGCCGCCATCCTTTGTAATCTATCCGTTTTTGCACAAAGTGAGTTCGACAAGTATTTTCAGAAAAAAAGTCTCCGGGTCGATTTTGCCCTAAGTGGTAATGCCCAAACACAATCTGCAGCGATCCAACTTCTTCGCGAAGAACCGGTATGGGGAGGTCCGATTAAAAATCTGATTGACAAATTCAACTATGGAGGCTATTATATTAATGTATATGATAAAGCCAGCAATAAGCTGATTTATTCGAGAGGATTCAATACGCTTTTTGAAGAATGGCGTACTACAGAACAAGCTAAAACAGAAAGCCAGTCATGGAATAACAGCATCTCTGTTCCTTTCCCGAAATCAACTGTTTCAATCGAAATAACGGCACGCGACAAAGCCGATATGAAGTTTCACCCCCTGCTGAAAATGGATATTGATCCAACCAGCATTTTTATAGACCGGGGAAAACTGAAAGATAATAAAGTCTATCCGGTTTTAAACAATGGCAATTCATCAGAAAAAGTCGACCTGGTTTTTATCGGGGAAGGCTATACAGCCAATGAACAGGAAAAATTCGTATCAGATACCAAACGTTTTACCGATGCATTATTCGCTACGCCTCCCTTCACTGATTATAAAAAGGATTTTAATGTTTGGGCTGTAGAAGTAATTTCAGAAGAGTCCGGTACGGATGTATCCGGAAAAGGTATATTTAAAAATACCGCTCTCAACACGGGGTATTATACCTTCGGAGTAGACCGTTATCTGACAACACAAGACATGAAACCCGTTCGTGATGCCGTTTGGAATGTTCCCTGCGATGCCATTTTCATTCTGGTTAATACGGATACTTACGGAGGGGGCGGAATGTATAACTTCTATGCATGCGGAACTGCAGACCACCCCAAAACACCGGTTGTATTTACACACGAGTTCGGACACAGTTTTGCCGGACTCGCCGACGAATATTTTTCTTCGGAAGTGGCTTATCAGGATTTCTATAACCTGAAATATGAGCCTTGGGAGCCCAACATCACCACTTTAGTTGATTTTGAAAGCAAGTGGAAAGATTTATTGCCTGCCGGAACGCCAATCCCTACACCTCTGGATGCTACACATAAAGATAAGACCGGAGTGTTTGAAGGAGGTGGTTATATATCCAAAGGCATTTACCGCCCGAAAGACCATTGCATGATGCGTGATTATGCCCCGTTCTGCCCTGCGTGTAGCCGGGCTATTTCACAGATGGTTCATTTCCTCACAGACAAAGCTTATTAAAATATAAAGGCTGGCACGGTACATTACCGTCCAGCCTGCTTTCTTTTTTACATTGAAATAAATCAATGCATAGGTACTTCTATTAACAGTACTGTCGCTTTTTTCAACACTTCGATAGTAATACCATCCGTTTCCCAGAATCCGGCACCATCCCGTTTGGAAAGTACGGTATTATCTACTTCAACTTCGCCTTCTATAACAAACAGATAAACGCCGTTTTCTTTACTATGCAACTGATATTGTTTAACAACCCCGGCATCCAATGTCCCCATCAAAAACCAGGCATCCTGATTGAGGGAAGCTTCTGATTCTCCATTCGGAGATAATAACACTCCCAACTCATTCGGTTTCTGGGTACCACGAATATCATAGTTATTATACTTAGGCGATGTATTTTCTTCACGCGGAAATACCCATATCTGAAGAAACTCCAGTTTATCTTCCGGACTGTCGTTAAATTCACTATGGAATATACCTGTTCCGGCACTCATCACCTGGATAAAACCAGGGGTAATTACCTCACTGTTTTGTATGCTGTCGCCATGGCGCAAAAATCCTTTCAACGGAATAGATACCACTTCCATATTTTTATGAGGGTGTGTATCAAAACCTTCACTCGGTGCTACTGTGTCGTCATTCAAAACACGGAGCATACCGAAATGCATTCTATTAGGGTTATAATAATTGGCAAAACTGAATGTATGGTAAGTTTTAAGCCAACCGTGATTTGCATAACCGCGAGTATTCGCTTTATCTACTACTTTTTTCATTAATAAATCCTCCTTACTTAATCTGTCAATAGAACATTATTCAAGGGCTAAAAGTTCTACGGAAAAAATTATCAGCAAAAAGGCTCTATTATACGGTAGAATTGAGTACTTTTGTACCCTAATAAAAAATCATCCAGTAAATATAATTCAATTATGGCAGTTTACTTAAACGATGTATCAAGGACATTTGGAGAATACTTGCTTATTCCCGGTTTAACCACCAAAGAATGTGTACCCAACAACGTTTCGCTAAAAACCCCTCTTGTAAAGCATAAAGCAGGTGAAAAGTCGGCAATCGAATTAAATATACCATTCGTTTCGGCTATCATGCAATCTGTATCCGGACCGGAGTTAGCGATGGAACTTGCCCGAAATGGTGGATTATCTTTCATCTTCGGTTCACAGCCTATCGACTCGCAAGCTGATATGGTACGCAAGGTAAAAAAATTCAAAGCCGGTTTTGTTATCAGTGATTCAAACCTGACTCCTGAAAACACATTGGCTGATGTAATTGCATTGGTCCAGAAAACAGGGCATTCTACAATCGGAATAACCGACAACGGTACACCTAATGGAAAATTACTGGGTATGGTAACCAGCCGTGATTATCGTGCAGAAAAGGATCCGGCAGATAAAAAGGTGAAAGACTTTATGACTCCATTCTCCAAACTGATTGTCGGAGAAGTCGGCCTGGGCTTAAGTGAAGCAAACCAGATTATCTGGGACCACAAACTGAACACATTGCCTATTATCGATAAAAATCAGAAATTACAATATTTCGTATTCCGCAAGGACTATGACAGCCACCGCGATAATCCGAAAGAATTATCCGGAGCAGACAAGAAATTACTGGTTGGTGCTGGGATTAATACCCGCGATTACAAAGAACGCGTTCCGGCTTTAGTTGAAGCAGGTGTCGATGTTTTGTGTATCGACTCTTCCGATGGTTATTCTGAATGGCAGCAGGAAACGTTGCTTTGGATTAAGAAAGAATACGGCAACAAAGTTTTGGTAGGTGCGGGCAACGTAGTAGACCAGGACGGTTTCAACTATCTGGTGGAAGCCGGTGCCGATTTCATCAAAGTAGGTATTGGCGGCGGTTCGATCTGTATCACTCGCGAACAGAAAGGTATCGGACGCGGACAAGCTACAGCTTTGATTGATGTTGCACGTGCACGTGACGAATATTATCAGAAACACGGTGTATACGTACCGATCTGCAGTGATGGCGGTCTTGTACATGACTACCACATGGTACTGGCTTTGGCTATGGGAGCTGACTTTTTGATGATGGGACGTTATTTTGCCCGTTTCGACGAATCTCCTACGAAAAAACTGAAAATCGGAAATAACTTCGTAAAAGAATATTGGGGTGAAGGCTCCAACCGTGCAAAGAACTGGCAACGTTATGACATGGGTGGAAATGAATCACTGAAGTTTGAAGAAGGCGTAGACAGTTATGTACCTTATGCAGGTAAGATGAAGGACAACCTGAATGTTACACTGGGTAAGATCATTGCAACTATGTGTAGTTGTGGTGCTATTACAATTCCCGATTTGCAGAAAAATGCAAAAATAACATTAGTTTCTTCTACCAGTATTGTAGAGGGAGGAGCACATGACGTAATTCTGAAAGAACAGAGCTAATTTTACATACCTCATATAAAAAAAGGCTAGACCCGAAATCGGGTCTAGCCTTTTTTATTAATACTTTTTACTTCTCATAATACTTAATATTTACTGTTTTAATTAAAAATATCGTATATTTGAACGCCAAGGAGATAAATGTACTGATAGATGCCTGAAACAAAGATCACAGACGAGACGCTAATGACAGCAATCGGAAATAATGATTATATCAGTTATAATAAACTGTTTGATCGTTATTATACCCGTCTCTGCCAATACGTATACGCTATATTACAAGATAAGAACGATACGGAGGACATGGTTCAGGAAGTTTTCCTGAACCTGTGGTACCACAGGCAAAAAATCGCCATCAAGGAGAACGTCTCCGGCTATCTATATCAAATGGCTAAAAACCTGGCTTTAAACCATATCCGATCCAAATCTCATCTAAATATCCTGACAAACAACGAGGAGCAACTGACTTTATCTTATGAAGAAACCCCGCTCGAAACTCAAGAGTTCCGGATTGCCCTCTATGACTGCATCAACCGTCTTCCAAGTCGTAGTAGGGAAGTATTGCTTCTTCACCGGATAAAAGGCTTAAAACAAAAAGAAATATCAGAAAAGCTGGACATCTCGGTAAAGACTATTAAAAACCAAATTTGGACGTCACTACAAAAACTAAAAAAATGCCTGGAACTTAAAGAAATGTAAAATCCGGATAGGACCTTTTTTTATTTGCTGTGTCTTATATATAAAAACAAGACTCATGGATTTGAAAAAACAAATAGGTGAACAGATAGTAGACCATTTATCTGATGGAGCAAATGATGCAAACATGGCTCCTTCCCTGAAGGAATGGTTGGATCAAAATGAGTCCAACAAAAAAGACTTTGAACAATACAAAAATATCTGGATAGAAACCGGTTCCTATATAGAACAGGAAGCATTCGATACACAGCGTGCCTGGGAAAAAGTAAATCATACAAATACAAAGAAAAATAATATCCGGAAACGTTTAATCCAAATAGGTTATATAACTTCCGGAGTTGCAGCATCAATACTCTGTCTGTTTATTCTTTCCACTACCGGAATGTTCGACAAACAACAGGAAATATCTGTTAGCATGACAGCCGATTACGGTAACCGCTCGGAAGTAACATTACCGGACGGGACCAAAGTCCAATTAAATTCAGGTTCCAATATTACTTATTCATATAATCCGAAAAAAAAGGTCAGAGAAGTTCATTTCCAGGGAGAAGGATTTTTTGACGTATCAAAAAGTAAAACACCCTTCGTAATAAAAATGGCAAGCGAACTCCAGCTAAAAGTATGGGGAACCTCTTTTAATCTACAGGCATACGAAGATGATCAAGCTGTATCAGCTTCCTTGGTGGAGGGGTGTATTGAATTGAATCATGGAAAAAATAAATTAATAATGAATGCCGGAGATATGGCCACCTTCGATAAACATACAAATGAAATAAAACCGGTATCTGGCATACTCTCACATTCTTACAGTTGGTTGAACGATAAATTATATATGGACCATATGTCGCTGGCAACCGTATGCAAATATCTGGAAAGAAGATATGATGTTATCATTACCCTCCAAAAGGATTTAGGTAAAAAAATCCACTATGACGGAGTTTTACAGGAACAAACCATAACAGACATATTGGGGGTTTTATCCCGTCTAAGTAACATCGATTATACCGTGAAAGGAAAAAATATAAGTATAACCTCTAAATAGAATGCCTATGAAGTAAGAATATCATAAACACAAAAAGACGGGAAATGGTGCAACATTCCCCGCCATATTCCAGATCATTAAAATTAGTGCTTGCAACACTAGTGTTAACTAACAATCGAATTACAAATATATGAATTTTTCAACTATATCAAAGTCGGAACAGTATCCGGCCCTTAAAAAGATTCTGTCTATTATGAGATTAGCAACATTGCTTTCGATCATATTTTCACTTCAAATCTCAGCAGCCGTCCATTCACAGGAAACCAAGCTATCGCTGGAAGTAAAAAATCAAACGATAAAGGAAGTCCTTTTCCTGATAGAAAATCAGTCAGGTTATCGTTTTATCTATGAAAGTGAAAAAATCAATTTAGATAAAAAAGTATCTGTCAACGTAAAAGACCAGACTGTAGAAGCGATTCTGAAACACATCTTTGAAAAAGAAGGAATCAAATATGAAATCACAGAAAATAATTTTATCCTGATTAATCCGGTTGAAAAAACGACAAAGACAAGTCCTGTAGCCCAGTCTGTTACACAAAACAAAAAAGTGGTAAAAGGTAAGGTAACGGATGAAAATGGTGATCCCATTATCGGCGCCAATATTGTAGAAAAGGGAACTTCTAACGGAACAGTTACAGATGTTGACGGTAACTTCATCATAAATATTTCCGACAATAGCCTATTACAAATATCTTACATCGGGTATAGCATGATGGAACTACGTCCTGGCCGTGAAGCATCCTTATCTATAAAATTAAAAGAAAACACACAGTTAATGGACGAAGTGGTTGTAGTTGGTTACGGTACGGTAAAAAGAGCGAATCTGGGTGGTGCTGTTTCCACTGCAGATTCCAAGGCATTCGAAGCTCGCCCGGTCCAAAATGCTGCCGCTGCTTTGCAAGGAGAAGTCCCGGGGTTAACAATCACACGTTCAGGTGGTGCTCCCGGCGCTGATATGACAATGAAAATTCGTGATGTTTCTTCTATTAACGGTGGTACTCCACTTGTTTTAATTGATGGTGCTGAAGGAAATATCAATTCAATAAATCCTGCCGATATAGAAAACATTTCTGTTTTGAAAGACGGTACAGCAGCTATTTATGGTGCACGTGCATCCGATGGTGTTGTATTGATTACAACAAAAAGCGGCAAACGCAATCAAAAACTGACTGTTGGTTTTGATGCTTATTATTCAATAAAAACTCCTGCTTTACTGAAAAAGACTGCAAACTTATTGCAGCATGCGGAAATGGCATTAGAAATCACAGACGGTTCTTTTCCGGTTGAATATACAGCAGATGAATTGGATTTGATCCGCCAGAACAGCGATTTAGTATTGACAGATTCTCCACAGTGGGGACGCTGGACCGGTTATCCTAAGTTTTATAAAAACCAGGATTGGAACGATATGATTATCGGCAACAGCAATATGCAGAATTACAATGTTAATATTTCAGGAGGCGGTGAAAAATATTCTTATATGATATCTTTAGGACATCAGCGTGAAGAAGGTTTACCTAAGTTCGGCGAAGACCTCAACAAACGTTATTTTGCCCGTGCAAAATCCAGTATCGAAATTTTTAAAAACCTGACTTACGATCTTAATATGTCCTATGAATCCGGTAGCAGAAATTATTCTTCCGGTATAACGGAAGGACAAAATATCTGGGAACTTATTTATAAAACACGTTCCTGGGCTCCGCTACGAAATCCGGAAGGAGGATTCTATACCTTCGAAGGATTTGATAACCCTGCACAAGTTTTGGAAGATGGTGGTATAGCCAATAAGACAACCACAAACTTCACAATAAACAACCAGTTGAAATGGAATATTATTGACGGTTTGAATTTAATCGGACAGGCTGTAATCCGTAAATATGATTCGGATGAGAACATTACCAATAAGAGCATCGTCAACTACGATTGGGATAATAACTATGTCCGGGAAAAACGTACTCCGAACAGCGCTGAACGTAAATATAGTAAAAGGCTTTCCAAGAACTTCACTTTATACGCTGAGTATAAAAAGAATTTCAATAAGCTGCATGATTTGAACATTATGGTCGGTACATCCAACGAGTCTGAGAATTATGATATGTTCTCTGCAAAGCGAATCAATTTCGACCAACAGGAAAACATGTCTTTACAATTAGGTAGTTCCGAAGACCAAACAGCATACAGTGAAGGAGAAGCCTGGACAATCAATTCATTCTTCTCAAGGGTTAATTATACATTTGCCAACAAATATACCATTGAAGGAACCATACGTGCAGATGGAAGTTCCCGCTTTCACCCGGACCACCGCTGGGGATATTTCCCAGGAGTGAATGCAGCCTGGCGTATCGGAGAAGAAGGTTTTATGAAAAAACTCAACGTATTTGATGATTTGAAAGTAAGAGCGTCTTACGGTGAAATGGGTAATCAATCAGGTATCGGTCTATACGATTATATCCAATTGATTTCATTAAGCAAAGACTACTATCCGTTCGGAACAGGAAACAAGGGACAAATGGCAACCAACGGAAATATCGTATCCATCTCACGTACATGGGAAACAATTCGTACAACCAACGTCGGTCTTGATTTTTCGACCTTGTCAAACCGCTTATACGGATCATTTGATTATTTCTGGAAAGAAAACAAGAATATGTTGATTGCAAAAACATATCCTTCCATATTAGGAGCTGATGCACCAAGTACTAATAGCGGTCACTTGAGTATCAGAGGTTGGGAAATTTCATTAGGATGGAGAGACCAAATAAAAGACTTCAGTTATTCTGTTCGTTTCAATATCAGCGACGCACGGAATAAGGTTGTTGAACGAGTTGGAAATAATCTGATTACATTAGGAAAGAATGATACTCCGACAGGTTATCCCCTGAAATCTTATTTCGGTTATGAATTTGACGGTATTATCCAAAACGAACAAGAACTGGAAGAATACAAAGCCCGTTTCCCGAACGGTGGTATCCCCGGTGATTTAAGTGTTGGCGATGCCAAGTACAAAGATTTGGATAACGATGGCAAACTCTCAGTATTGGGTAATGGAGAAGAAGGTGATGGTGATGTTGTGTATTTAGGCGATTTGAATCCACGCTATAATTTCGGTCTGAATTTGAGCGCAGCTTACAAGAACTTCGATTTTGGAGCATTCATTCAAGGTGTCGGACGTAGGACTATGTTCCTGGAAGGTGAAGCAAGCAAACCAATGCCTGAAGCATGGTACCAATCAGCCGAATATTGGTACGGAAAAACCTGGACAGCAGAAAGAACTGATGCTCAATATCCGGCAATCACTTTGAAAAGCAAGAGAAACTATAACTATTATGTATCAACAAACACCAAGCATAATGTAGCTTACGCCCGTTTGAAAAATTTACAACTGGGATACACAATACCGTCTGCATTAACCACTAAGATTGGTCTGCAAAAACTTCGTATTTACTTCTCCGGTGAAGATTTATTCGAAGTCCATAATACTCCGGGCGGATGGGATCCGGAAGAAGAAGGTGGTTATGTTTCTTATCCATTTGCTCGCAATTATTCTTTTGGAATAAATGTTGTATTCTAAAAAATTAAAATTAAAAAATCATGAAAAGATATAGAATATTATTGGGGTGTCTTGCCACTACTGCTTTGTTATTTTCAGCTTGTCAGGATATTGATTTATTGCCGAAAGACAACCTGCCTGATGAGCTTTACTGGAAAACTCCGGAAGATTTTATGAAAGAGGCGAACTGGCTTTATTCCCGTACGGAATCATTCGGGACAAAAGATACAGATAGCGATATAGGTTATGAACTAAACGAAAATACCACCAGCAACGGAACACTAATTGCCCCGAACAAAGATGATGAGTGGAATGATCGCTTTAAAGATGTCCGCCAATGTAATATTATTATTGAAAAAGCGCAGACTTACGAAGGAGACCAATCTGAAATTCAACGCTATGTTGCGGAAGCAAGATTCTTCAGAGCTTATACATATTGGCGGTTAATAAAAAAGTTTAACGATGTGCCTCTTCTGACTAAAGTACTGGACGTCGAATCCCCCGAATTATACGGAAGCAGAGAAAAACGGGAAAAGGTAGAGGATTTTATCTTATCTGAACTGGAAAATATTGCCACATCCTTGCCATTACAAAAGGAATTGACAGCTGATGAAAAAGGGCGTATCACACAAGGAGCCGTATTAGCACTGAAAGCCAGAGTCGCCTTATTTGCGGGAACTTGGGCAAAATATCATCAGAACCGTGCAGATTATCAGGACTTGCTCCAACAAGCTATTGATGCTTCAAATAAAGTTATCAGTAGTAAGCAATACTCTTTGTATGAAGGTTCCGGAGATGAAAGTTATCGCTATTTGTTTATTGATGCCGGAGATGATACGGCTGAAGAGATTTTCGGCAGTCGTTATTATACAGATGTTCGCATGCACTCTACTGCACATCCGGTTTATTGGGGTTGGAGAGGTACACCGACCAAAAAATTAGCAGATATGTATTTATGTAAAAGTACCGGTCTGCCAATCGATAACCCGAATGCCGAGTTCAAAGGTTATGCCACAATTGCAAGCGAATATGAAAACCGTGACCCACGTATGAAACAAACATTCCTGATGCCGGGAACTGTTTATTGGAGTCCTCAGATGGGAGAAGAAGAATGTTCTCCTAAATTTACGATACGCCCTGAAACCCGTACCGGATATAAGATCTATAAATTCATGGCAGAGACTATGATACCTTCTGATAAAGATGCGTATGACTACCATATTATCCGTTATCCGGAAGTTTTGTTGATTTTGGCAGAAGCGACCTTTGAAAAGGACGGAGCAATCAGCGATGATATCCTGAATAAAACAATCAATGTAATTCGTTCCCGCAAAGGTGTCGAGATGCCTCATCTGACGAATGCTTTTGTAACAGCAAACGGCTTGGACATGCAAACCGAAATCCGTCGTGAACGAACTATCGAATTAGCTTTTGAAGGTTTCCGCCGTGATGACCTGAGACGTTGGAAAACGGCTGAAGAAGAACTTCCGAAAGCAATCAAAGGCATCAAGTTGAAAGGTTCGGAATATGAACATTTGAATGTGTTGAACGATGGAAACCCCGGATTGACAGATGAAGATGGCTTCCTGATCGTAGAGCCTGCTGCAAACCGTAAATTTGTCGCTCCTAAGAACTATTATTATTCTCTTCCTTTAGACGAATTATATCTTAACCCGAGTTTACAACCTAACAACCCAGGTTGGGACTAACGAATCAGGTTAAATAGGCAGTGCGGTGCCAAAATGAGGTTCAACAAACTGTTGACCTCTTTTGGCACCCTTTTTACATTATCTTATTTCTAATTTTAGCATTTTATTTATACCTATATGATTTATAAAAAACAGATTTGGACTGTATGGCTACTATGTATATTATGTATAAGCTGTACAACAAATACAAAAGAAGCGCAAAGTAACGTTTCACCCCGTATCATTAATATTATTAATTTTATCCGTCAAACCGACTATCGCGTAGCAAACGCAGACAGCTTGTTGTATGAAACGGTATGCGAACAGGTCAAGCTGGTAAATAAATATGATTTGCCTGCTACATTCCTACTACAATATGACGCCCTAATAAATCCGTTATATCAGGATTTATTAAAAAACAAACTGAATACCCAGTCTGAAATCGGGGCCTGGTGGGAATTAACACAACCCCAGATCGAAGCTGCAGGAATCAAATGGCGGGGAGAACACAGTTGGGTATCCCATGCTAATATTGCATTCAGCACAGGATACAACAAAGAAGAGCGGGAACGCTTAGTAGATGTCTATATGGCAAAATTCAAAGAAATATTCGGCAGTTATCCCAAATCCGTGGGTTCCTGGTTTATCGATGCACATACATTAGCTTATATGTATGATAAATATCATATCGTAGCCTCATGTAACTGCAAAGACCAAATAGGGACGGACGGATATACCTTGTGGGGAGGATACTGGAACCAGACATATTATCCAAGCAAACAAAATGCCTATATGCCTGCACAGACAACCGGAGGACAAATACCTGTACCTATTTTTCGTATGCTGGGAAGCGATCCGATTTATCAATATGACGACGGGCTTGGAAATGAAAGACAAGGGGTAATATCACTTGAACCAGTTTATAAAAAAGCGGGAATGGACAGGCAATGGGTCGATTATTTTCTGGAATCGATAGTAAATCAGCCTTGTCTGGCATTCAACTATGCACAAGCCGGACAAGAAAATTCATTTACATGGAGCAACATGCGCAAAGGTCTGGAAATGCAGATACCTATCCTGGACTCACTGAGAAAAGAGAATAAGATACAAATTGAAACATTGGAACAATCTGGTAAATGGTTTAAAGAACAATTTGCTGTTTCTCCTGCAACGGCTGTTACCACATTATCGGATATACGTGGCGAAGGGAATAAAACGGTTTGGTTCAATAGCCGTTACTACCGTGCAAACCTGTTATGGGGAAAAGATTTCTTCCGTTTCAGGGACATTCATCTATTCGATGAAAATTATAAATCTGCTTATCTGGACAAACCAGGTACCGGCAATCAATTTTTATTCTTTACTTTGCCTGTTGTCGATGGCTTTATGTGGAGTGAAGGAACGGACCGTGCCGGACTCCGTATCGTGCAGTTGGACAATGGGAACAAGGAAGAGCTTATCCTGACAAATCCGGAAGTAACTGAATCAAATAAGGATGTACTGACGGTTTCCTGTAAAGATAAAGAAGGACACCTGTTCCATATTACATTCTATGAAGACTGTTTCGAAGTTGCAAGCCCGGATAATACAACTAATTACTCATGGGCATTGGAGCTTAAAACAGCCGCAGGAAAAGAGTTGCCTTTTACCTCTTTCGGAGAAAAAGCAATCGATGCCGAATTTGACGGCTTCAAGTATGTAATTGCCTGCAAGGAAGGTTCTGTTGAAAAACCGGCTGCCGGTTCCGATTATATTTTCAGACTGCTCCCTGCCGGAAATAAAATCGTAATCGATTGTACGAACAAAGCTCAAAGTAACCATTAATTATAAAAACGGATATATGAAGAATTTATTTAGACCATTAATCGCACTGCTACTGGCATTAACAACCGGTTTCTCACCGGAAGCGATGGCAGTAAATCCCGAACCCGGTTCCAATCACCTTACAATAAAAGGGAACCGTTTCGTTACACTATGTATCATGATACGTACTACCCCTTGGGAAGTATCGAGAGATGTAAAACTCCATCCCAGAGATGAAGGAGACTGGCATACACTTGACGGAGTTCGTGCTTTAAGAGAAGCTTTTGCCACAAACAATCCGAATGGACGTCTGACTTGGGGATTTACAATGAATGCTTTGGAAGACCAGCGTAAAAACTATAAGGAAATCCGTGATTATGTAGTAGAATGCCATAAAAAATATGGAGACGAGATCACTTATTTCCCAGGATACTTCCCGGCAATGTACCTGCCACGCGAACGGGTAAACCGCGAAATGTCAGAAGCAATACAAATCATTTCAAAATGGGTAGGTAATGGCTACCGTCCCCAATCAATCATGGGTGGATTCTTATCTGCCGACAATCTGAAATATCTGGCAGAAAAAGAAGACATTCATACCGCACATGCCGTTATCTGGAGTCAGCATAATATCGATGGCGGTGGTGCAGACGGTTCTCCTTCCTATCCTTTCTATCCGTCTACAGAACATTTCTGTAAACCGGCACAGGGGAAAAGTGACTTTATCGATTGTGTAAACCTGGATGGTTGGACTATGGACTTTATTTGTGCTCGCCGCAGTGGAGCTATCGGACATGGAATCGACGGATATAACAGCCGCAGAGGCGTTGGTCCTATTGAAACGTATAAAGGATGGGGGCTCGACCTGGGACACCGGGAAGTAATGCACACGCAATCTATCCATTTCGACAAAGGGATGGAACTGAACGGCTTCGGATGGGTAACCAATATATGGGAAGCTCAGATGGTTCACGAATTCGGGAAAGATTTTATTTGTGATGCCATGAAAATGTGGGTGACAGACACAAAGAAAAGATGGCCTGATACTCATTTCGTAACATTCGGAGAGTTCGGTACACTTTGGAGAGAGCAATACAAATCGAATGACGACTGGAACTATAAATTTGTAGAACGGGGTTCCGGATTAGGAGATTCTTATAATAACCTGGAGATTAAATGGTTTATGAATAAAGAATTCCGTTTGGCATTGTTGCGGGACTGGCACAAGAGGAATTCACCTGCGTATGTTATCGATTTTACCCGTTATGACTTAAAGGCTATAGAACCCTCAGACCCTACACCTGACAAACCGGGTAAAGATTGGAGCCTGATAAATGTAATAAATCAAAAAGGTTTAAGACCACAGGACAAACCGGTACTTATTACTGAACTGGGAAAAGGGGATCAGGATTTAATCCGCAAATATTATCCGGAATTATTCTAAAAAGGAAATATTGCCAACCAAACAGGTTATATTGCTATTTATCCAATACGACGAATATCGGTATCTTTGCAATGTCAATTAAAAACAGAAAATTATGAAACCTATTGAATTAACAAAAGCCGATTTCATACAAAAAGTTGGAAACTTTGAAGAAGATCCGAAGAACTGGAAATTTACAGGGAATAAACCTTGCATAGTCGACTTTCATGCTCCATGGTGTGGTTACTGCAAACGTTTGGAACCAATTCTTGAAGAACTGGCAAACGAATATGATGGAAAACTGGATATATACAAAGTCAATGTGGATAACGAAACAGAATTGGAAAATTCATTTAAAATACGCACCATCCCTACCCTGCTCATTTGCCGTATGGACGGAACAAAAGAAATGATGTTGGGTACATTAGGCAAACAAGAACTGAAAAAAATAGCAGAACAGACTATTAACAGGTAACATATAACAATTGACAGGTGACAGTTATAAGGTCTATCTACCGAGCGAGCAGCTTAACTGTCACCTGTCAACTTTCTTTACCGTCTCTTACCGTAATATGAAAGCACCCTTGTTTCCGTTCATGTTTTATATAGCAACGTTTCTCCCGGTGAAGGTCACGAAGTACTGAAGCCAAAACCATTTTAAGCCGGTCTTTATCGATATTCAACGTATCGTTTTCGTCTACTTTCGTATAGCGAACCCATGAAACATCAAAAGTTGTGCCATAGCGGTGAGCCGAATTCTGAGAGGAGTTTGTATTACGCTTCTTTAAGTTTTTAATATCGTCAACCGTACGAGTTACACTGGTTACTTTCACCTTGTAAATAGAGGCATTCAAATTTCGCAGGGAATCTTGGAAATTACGGCCTATATCTTCCAATAAATCAGCAGCTGAAGGAATAAGATAAGGGATCGAATGACGAAGTTCTTCCACCTCATAATACTTATTCGTTTCTATTTTTTCCATCTTCCTTTTTACCTTTTCCGCCTCATCCCTATTCGATGCAGGCTTGATGCCGATACGTTGGGCCTCTGCCAGATGGACATCGTTCAAATCCTTAAAATCACGATTATAACTTCCATTATACCAGATACGCTTCAATTCTCCCCGCTTTTCCTTTTTACCGCAAGAAGAAAATGGTACTGCTACTGAAAAGGCGATAAGTAGTAGCAATATACTAAGAGCTGCTTTCTTCATTATTTTCTCATTTTGCAAACAAAAGTAAGGAAATTTCTTATTCGTAAAAATGATATGTTACAAAAAGGCAGAATAAAAAATAATACAATTCATATTGAAGACAAAGAATATTACTAATTTTGTAAGCTTGAATACGAGTGAAAAAATCTCTGGCAAAAGACAAATTAAAATAATTTGAATGATTGAACGAATTTATATTCTTGAGAGCGTAGACCCGGTTATTTTCTACGGAGTAAACAATGTTAATATGCAATTAATCAAGACATTGTTTCCCAAGTTGCGTATCGTTGCACGTGGTAATGTGATGAAAGTAATCGGAGATGAAGATGAATCCGAACTTTTTCTCAGGAAAATCCGCGAAATAGAGAAATACTGCGAAGAATTTAACTCACTCAGTGAAGAAGTCATCCTCGACATCGTAAAAGGCAAAGCCCCTACTGTGGTAAAACAGGAAAATCTGATTATCCACGGCATGAACGGAAAAGCGATTGTAGCACGTACGGAAAACCAACAACGTCTGGTAAAAGCTTTCGAGGAAAATGACCTTGTATTTGCTACGGGACCAGCAGGAACAGGAAAAACCTTTGTTGCTATTGCCCTTGCCGTAAAAGCATTAAAGAACAAAGAAATAAGGAAAATCATATTAAGCCGTCCGGCAGTCGAAGCCGGAGAAAAATTAGGTTTTCTTCCCGGAGAAATGAAAGACAAACTTGACCCATATCTGCAACCTTTATACGATGCGTTGCAAGACATGATACCCGGAGCCAAGTTAAAAGAATATATGGAGAATAATGTCATACAAATCGCTCCTCTTGCATTTATGCGCGGACGGACATTAAACGATGCTGTGATTATTCTGGATGAAGCCCAGAATACCACGACCCACCAGATTAAAATGTTCCTGACCCGTTTAGGTATGAATGCAAAGATGATCATTACCGGTGACGTCACCCAGATAGACCTCCCCGCTTCTGCCACATCCGGTTTGGTTCAAGCCTTACACATCCTGAAGGGAGTAAAAGGTATCGGTAAAATCGAATTCGATAAAAAAGACATTGTCCGCCATAAACTGGTGCAGCGCATTGTCGAAGCATACGACAAATTCGACAGTAAAAAAAGAAAAGATACAGGCAAGGATACCCCAAGTATCCCGCCCGCAACAGCATAAACCGAATAAAACACGGCGCTTCGCGAAGCGCCATATAACGAACATATAAGCAAGGACGTTTCGCGAAGCGCCCAACAAAAAACAAGGTTATGAAGAAGGCATTAGTTAAAACAGACTTCAACTTCAAAGGACAAAAAAGTGTCTATCACGGTAAAGTACGTGACGTGTACAACATCAACGATGACCTTTTGGTTATGGTTGCAACCGACCGTATCTCTGCATTCGACGTTGTTCTGCCGGAAGGTATCCCTTACAAAGGACAGATGTTGAACCAGATTGCAGCTAAGTTTCTGGATGCAACAACAGACATTTGCCCAAACTGGAAACTGGCTTCACCAGACCCTATGGTTACAGTCGGCGTACGTTGCGAAGGTTTCCCTGTGGAAATGATCGTACGCGGTTATTTATGCGGTAGCGCATGGCGTGCATACAAAAGCGGTGTTCGCGAAATCTGCGGTATCCAACTTCCGGAAGGAATGCGTGAAAACCAGCGTTTTCCAAAACCTATTATCACTCCTACAACAAAAGCTGAAATCGGCGAACACGACCAGGATATTTCCAAAGAAGAAATCCTTGCCCAGGGTCTTGCCACACCAGAAGAATATGCCGTACTGGAAAAATACACGATGGAATTGTTCCTGCGTGGTACTGAAATTGCAGAAAAACGCGGCTTAATCCTGGTTGATACTAAATATGAATTCGGTAAACACAACGGAACCATCTATCTGATGGACGAAATCCATACACCGGATTCTTCCCGCTACTTCTACAAAGAAGGTTACGACGAACGTTTTGAAAAAGGCGAACCACAGAAACAACTTTCCAAAGAATTCGTTCGCGAATGGTTGATGGAAAACGGCTTCCAGGGCAAAGCAGGTCAGAAAGTGCCTGAAATGACTCCGGCTATCGTAGAAGGTATCAGCGACCGTTATATCGAATTATTCGAACATATCACAGGCGAAACATTCGTTAAAGGCGATACCGACAATTTGTTGGCTCGCATCGAGAAAAATGTTTCTGAGTACCTTGCTAATAAATAATCGGGGATGAAGTACGGTCCGGAACAAATTCTTCCTTATAATAACGAGGAGCACAAAGGCGCACAGGTCAGACGTATGTTCGACTCCATAGCCGGCGTGTACGATTTGCTGAACCATACCCTGTCACTCGGATTTGATAAAGGATGGCGCAGGAAAGGCATTGCTTTCCTGCAGCCTTTCTCCCCTGCCTCCATACTCGATATTGCAACCGGAACGGGCGACCTTGCCATTTCCATATACCGGAAGTTGAAATCGGAACGTATCATCGGGGCGGACATTTCCGAAGGAATGATGGAGGTTGGACGTAAGAAAGTAGCGGAAGCCGGATTCTCGGATCATATCACATTCGAACAGCAGGATTGCACGGCATTAACCTATGAGGATAATACATTCGATGCAGTAACAGCGGCATTCGGGGTCCGTAATTTTGAGAATATAGAACAGGGGCTTGCCGAAATGTACCGCGTTCTGAAACCGGGTGGCCATCTGATGATTCTGGAACTCTCTACTCCGGAACATTTTCCGATGAAACAACTTTACCGTATGTATTCGAAGGTGGTTATTCCGAATATCGGCAAACTATTCTCTAAGGAAAAGACAGCTTACAACTATTTACCGGCATCTATTAAAGTCGTGCCACAAGGAGATGTGATGGTCGATTTGCTTGCCAAACAAGGGTTTACAGAGGCAAAGGCACGGACTTTTACATTTGGGATATGCTCGATGTACACGGCTTGCAAACTGTAAAGCACAGCTAACAGTACAGGTACAGATAAACGACAAACAGGAAACAGGGCTGTTAAAAAGCAGCTCCTGCAAGGGATAGGCAATATCAATAATTCAATTACTTTTTTAAAACAACAGGTCATGCAAAAATATGGATTAATCGGATACCCTCTGGGGCATTCCTTTTCTAAAACTTATTTCAACCAGAAATTTGAAGCGGAGAAAATAGATGCAGAATATCTGAACTTCGAGATTCCTTCCATCAAGGAATTCAAAGATGTATTGAAAAGCAACCCTGAACTTAAAGGCCTGAATGTTACAATTCCTTACAAAGAACAAGTCATACCTTACCTGGATGACCTCGACGACGATGCCCGTCAAATCGGAGCTGTCAACGTCATCAAATTTACAAAGGGACTGTTCGGTACATTAAAACTGGTTGGATACAACTCCGATATTATCGGCTTCAAACAGTCGATAGAACCGTTAATGAACGAATCCCACCGCAAAGCCCTGATATTAGGGACAGGCGGTGCATCCAAAGCGGTATTCCACGGGCTAAAACAATTAGGGGTAGGCGCCACACTGGTATCCAGAGCTCCGAAAGAATTTTGTATCACGTACGAAGAAATTACTCCTAAAATCATGGAGCAATACACCGTTATCGTCAATACGACTCCTTTAGGCATGTATCCCCATATCGATGCTTGCCCGAATATACCTTATGATCTGCTGACACCCAACCACATCCTGTACGACCTGTTGTACAATCCGGATGAAACGCTCTTCATGAAAAAAGGCAAAGAAAAAGGAGCTGTTGTGAAAAACGGATTGGAAATGCTGCTTTTGCAGGCATTTGCCGCTTGGGAAATCTGGCAGAAATAAAGATATTAGAGAATACGTCCGAAAGGATACAGATAATAAACATAGGAAGGGAACTGTCTTCAACTTGTAAGACAGTTCCTTTTTATTGGCATCGAGGTGGCGCTACTAGTGGAGAATGATATAACTCCAACGGTGAAGCTATACTGGCTCCAGTATTGAAAGCTGGGTTTCCCTATTTACCCAGGCTCCAGGTCAATACAAATTCTTGAAAAACACGGAAACCAAGAAGGTATTGCCGGGATGAACCAGAACGGGTTTCCTTTACTGTAAAACAGCCTTCTTCAGCATATGGAAACGGACAGACATGTAGATGGTGACGGAAATCGACCTCCTCCTGGCCTATCATCTTAAACAAAGCTTCTTTTGCACACCAATGGATTAGCAGATGTTCTGTTTCGTACTCTTTATCGAGTCCTTCCTCTTCCTCCTGAGTCATAAAACGGCTGCGTATCTTCTTTACACGGTCAGAACGGTACTCGATATCGATACCGGCCGCCGGATGCTCTTGCACCAGGACTGCAGCATATCCTTTTGTATGCGAAATACTGATATAGAACGGGGAATCCGGCAGATAAGGCGAACCGTTCGCATGATAGGCTATACGAGTGGGGGTACCTGAAAGGTTCTGTAAAAGAACTCGACTGGCAATCCATTCCTGCCGGCGATGCTCCATGCGGATATTTTCAAGTTCCGGAAGGTATTCCTCCCCATTCTTTAAGAGGGAGAAGAGGGTGTCCGAAGATTCTTCAATCTTCCAGACTCCCCATAACGGAGCGGTATGTCGGAAAAGAAGGGGCATTACTCTTTATCTTTCTCTCCCTCCTTTTCCAGTTCGGAAATACGGTTGAACTTGACTTTTAGGATACGGCGGTTGTCTATCTCCAATATCTGGAAACGATAATCGTTGTATTCGATGATTTCGCGGCGACGCGGGAAGTCTTCCTTAATTTCCAACAAAAGACCGGCAAGCGTCTCCACTTCTTCCGTCAGTTTCCCGAACTCGGAAGGGTCTGCACCGATTACACGGAAAAAATCAGTCAGCAGTATTTTTGCTTCGAAAATCAGGCTACCGTCGGCAAGGCGGATAAATTGTTTCTCGTCCTCATCGTATTCGTCGGAAATTTCACCTACGATTTCTTCCAGGATATCTTCCATCGTTACAATACCGGAAGTACCGCCGAATTCATCTACTACAATTGCCATATGAATCTTATTGGTACGAAAATCTTCCAGCAAGTCATCAATCTTTTTGGTTTCGGGAACAAAATAAGCAGGACGGATAAGGCTCTGCCAGCGGAAAGTATCCGGTTTCTCGATATACGGCAAAAGGTCTTTGATGTACAGGATTCCTTTTATATTATCTTCCGAATCGGCATACACCGGAATACGGGAATAACCGGAATTAATGATAAAGTCTATAACATCGCGGAAATTTGTTTTGATTTCGATGTCTTCCATATCGAGACGCGGAGTCATGATTTCATCGGCTGTCTTATTGTAGAATTTAATGATTTCCGCCAGCATCTCTTTTTCTTCCGGTATTTCCCTGGAGGTCAGTTCGAGCGCTTTCGACAATTCATCTACAGAAAGGTCGTATTTCTTCTTGACAAGCGCTTTATTTATTACTTTGGTCGATGTAACCAACACTTTGGAAAGCGGGCGACAGATATGTTCCACCACATTCAGCACTGAGGCGGATTTCCGGACGAAACGTAAGGAATTTTTCTGTGCATAAATCTTAGGCATAATCTCGCCGAACAGCAGAAGCATAAAAGTGAGGAGAATCGTTTCGAGGATAAACCCTAACATCGGTGCGACGGAGAAGTCCACTACGGAGTTAATGCTGTAGGTACACAACATAACCACCGCCACATTCACAAAATTATTGGCGATAAGGATAGACGCCAACAAATATTCGGAACGATCCAATAGCTTCTGAATTAAGGGATCAGAAGGAGTATTCTCTTCCTTTATATCATTAATATCTGCAGGAGTCAGCGAAAAGAATGCGACTTCGGATGCCGAGACAAAACCGGAGACAAACAACAAAAGAATAGCAATACATAATGCAATAACAGGACCTGCAGTCAGATCCTGTATAGTGACTTGATCAAATAAGCCCGATAAATAATAGTCTGAGTCCAAGGGGAACCGTATTAGTTAAACAATATCAGAACGGAAGATCATCCGCGCTGTTGGTTTCTGAGAAAGTATCCGATTGCGGATTAGCCGCCGGTTGCTGGAATGAAGAAGGCTGCCCCATTGTTGGTTGTCCGCCTGGTTGGGATACCATGCCTGTAGCATTCGCTCCGTCGCGGTTACCGCCTGTATTGGTACCAGTACTATAAAATTCCACACGGTCGGCATGGATTTCTGTAACATAGCGTTTAACGCCTGTCTGGTCGTCATAGCTACGAGTACGAATTTTACCTTCGACATAAAGACCGGAACCTTTTTTCACCCACTTTTCAACGAAAGGGACGAGGTCGCGGCGAACAACGATGTTATGCCATTCCGTGCGTTCCGGAACAACTGTACCGTTTGCCAGGGTATATCCTCTTTCCGAAGTAGCAAGAGGGAAATTAGCTACAGCAGCTCCGCTGTCAAAATAACGAACGTCCGGATCTTTCCCGACGTTACCAATCAATATTACTTTATTCAGTGACATATCTTTAATCTTTTATTCTTTCGTACAAAGAAACATAAATTCAGTCATTCAGACAAGTTTCCAGATAAATTCTCCAGATAAATGTGTGTCAGACGGGATACTGCATATTTTTCCATCTCTTCCACAGGGACAGGCAGGTAAGATTCCAATCCACTGGCTACCTGTTCTATCTCCACTTTATAAAAAGTAGCATAGAGAATTTGATGGGACAAAACATGTTTAACATTCGGCAAACCGACAGTGATGTTCATTTTCCCTATTCCCCTAAAGAGGCATTGAAAAGCCTCAGTATCCTGCAATGCTGCAAAATCAGCAGGAACATCTGTTTCGATAAGTGGAAACTCGTAAAGGCCTTCCCAAATATCCCCTTTACCCCTACGGCTCAGCCAAGTCGTATCTTTATATATAATGTGAAAATAATGGAAATAACGATTACGCGTTTTCGTCTTATTTTGCTTTACCGGATATTGACGGACTGTACCTGCTCCATATGCCATGCAGCGTGCTGCCAAAGGGCAACGCTCACAATCCGGATTTTGAGGTACACATTGCAATGCTCCTAATTCCATAATTGCCTGGTTATGCAATCCTGCATATTCCGGATTCATAACTACGGCAGCCAATTCAGTGAACAGCTTTTTCCCTTTCGACGAATCAATCGGAGTGTCCATAGCAAATAAACGGGATAACACACGGAACACATTCCCATCTACTACCGGATAAGGCTGGTTCCAAACAAAAGAAACGATAGCAGCAGCAGTATATTCACCTATCCCTTTCAAAGATAATACATCTTCATAAGAAGAAGGAAATACTCCGCCAAAACGTTCCATTATATCTTTTGCCGCAGCATGCAGATTACGTGCACGACTATAATATCCCAATCCCTGCCAATATTTTAAAACTTCATCTTCCTCGGCCTCGGCCAGGGAAGCCACATCCGGAAAACGTTTGGTAAAACGGAGAAAATAATCCATCCCTTGCACTACACGGGTCTGCTGAAGAATAATCTCGGAAATCCAGATTATATACGGATCGGAAGAATCCCTCCAAGGCAACTCACGTTTATTTTTGCTGTACCAACCCAAAAGCAAGCGGCTGGTTTCTAAGTCTTTTTCTGTCTGTAACATAATATAGAAGCGGTCTGTAAACAGACTATCCGTAGATAGTCTGGTGCAAACATACACAGTTCCAAGGAATTGAAAGAAAACTTTTAGAAAAAAATGAGCAGCAATCTTTTCCCACTTAAATAAAAAGCTATATATTTGCATTCCAAAAAATTAATAGGTCCAAATCAATTAATTAATTTATCGACATGACTAAAGCAGATATTGTTAGCGAAATTTCGAAAAATACCGGCATCGACAAGCAGACGGTATTGAATAGCGTAGAATCTTTTATGGATATAGTAAAGGGTTCATTGTCTCAGGGTGAAAATGTATACTTGAGAGGATTCGGAAGTTTCGTTATTAAAAAGAGAGCCCAGAAAACTGCTCGTAATATTTCTAAAAATACTACGATCATTATTCCGGAGCACAACATCCCGTCATTCAAGCCAGCAAAAACTTTCCTGAATGAAGTTAAGTAAATCAGTAATTATAGTTTAATTTAAAATTTAAAAACGATGCCTAGCGGAAAGAAAAGAAAAAGACATAAAATGTCTACGCACAAGCGCAAAAAGAGACTGAAAAAGAATAGACATAAAAAGAAATAAGTCTATTCCCGATGAAACTCTAAAGAACAAACTTAATAAGAGACCTTTTAAGTTTGTTCTTTGCGTATTTAAGAAGGTCTGATATCTAAAACACCATCTTTTTTTATAGTGATTAGTGAACTTGTAGTTGATGTACAACCCAAAGAGGTGTCTATTGCCGTATTGGAAGATAAGAATCTTGTTGAGCTTCAGAAAGAAGCCCACAATGTTTCTTTCGCCGTTGGTGATATATACCTGGGCAAAGTAAAAAAACTGATGCCAGGGTTGAATGCTGCATTCATTGATGTAGGTTATAAAAAGGATGCGTTTCTTCACTATCTGGACTTAGGTCCTAATTTCAACACGCAACAGAAATTCCTGAAACAAGCATTGGGAGAACAGAAAAAAATTCCTGTTATTTCCAAACTGCAATTACTCCCGGAAATTGAAAAAGACGGCAGTATAAGCAATGTGCTCAAAGTAGGTCAGGAAGTTCTGGTACAAATTGCCAAAGAACCAATCTCAACAAAAGGTCCCAGGTTGACTTCCGAGCTTTCATTTGCCGGAAGATATATTGTCCTGATTCCGTTTGCCGACAAGGTTTCGGTCTCCACTAAAATCAAATCAAGCGAAGAACGTGCCCGTTTACGCCAGCTTATTCAAAGTATCAAACCGAAGAATTTCAGCGTAATCGTACGAACATCATCCGAAGGAAAACGCGTTGCAGAGCTTGACCACGAATTAAAGACATTAGTAAAAAGGTGGGAAGATAATATCGTTAAAATAACTAAGGTCAAAGCTCCGGCAATTGTCTATGAAGAGACAGCCCGTACCGTTGCTTTACTCCGCGATATTTTCAATCCGTCTTTTCAAAACATTTATGTAAACGACCCGGATGTTTATCACAATATCCGCGATTATGTAAGCCTGATTGCCCCAGGAAGGGAAGATATTGTACACCAATATACCAGCGAACTCCCTATCTTTGACAATTTCGGCATTACCAAACAGATTAAATCATTATTCGGTCGTACAGTTACATACAAGAGTGGAGCCTACCTGATTATTGAACATACGGAAGCGATGCATGTCATCGATGTCAACAGTGGAAACCGTTCAAAGGGCAGTGATGCTCAGGAAAAAACGGCTATAGATGTTAATACCGCCGCCGCCGACGAAATTGCCCGTCAATTACGCCTTCGTGATATGGGTGGTATTATTGTTGTAGACTTTATTGACATGG
The DNA here is from genome assembly GCA_019417325.1 of Parabacteroides sp. GTDB lineage: Bacteria > Bacteroidota > Bacteroidia > Bacteroidales > Tannerellaceae > Parabacteroides. The sequence goes on from DXVO01000008.1 coordinate 243,593, forward strand.
CAGAAGCCCCTAATCGACAGAAGCTATTTGAACACATGTCTAAAGCAATGGCCAGCGACCGGGCAAAACACAACATTTTGCCATTGAGTAAATTTGGCCTGATGCAAATTACGCGTCAGCGTGTCCGTCCGGCGATGGATGTAGACACTTCAGAGGCTTGCCCTACCTGTTTTGGCACTGGGACTATCAAACCATCTATTCTGTTTACCGATAGTTTGGAAGGTAAAATCGATTGTTTAGTTAATAAACATAATGTGAAGAAATTCGCCTTGCACGTACATCCTTATGTTGCAGCATTTATTAAAAGAGGTATATTACCTCTTTGCTGGAAATGGAAACTGAAATACTCTATGGGTATGCAGGTTATTCCCGATCAAAGTCTGGCTTTTCTGGAATATAAATTTATAGATTCGGAAAAGAACGAACTGGACATGATGGAGGAAAAAGAAATCAAATAAAAAATCAGGGTGTTCCTTTAAAGAGAAACACCCTGATTTTTTTATATCGACCAGAAATAATATTTACTTCCCTGTTTCTACTACAATCATAACAGGAAAATGGTCCGACGGCACACGTGCCACATACTTCATCATTTTTGCTTCTTTTGGGAAATTCCCGTTATTCTCGGCAACCACTCCATCTTTTGGGGTACGGTAACTATCTGTCAATATACCATATTTAAGAACCTTGAAATCGTCAGTCAGGAATATATGGTCTATCCGCTGGTCTGTTTTACGATCCGGATAAAAGCCATTGAACGTCCCGTTAGGAGCATAACGGAATTCTGCTATTTCATAAGAATCACGCATCACACCTGAAGAATCCAGTAATTTATAAGACTCACTGTTTTGGTCAACATTGAAATCTCCGGACAGCATAACCGGAATATGAGACGGCTGTTCTTTGATTTTTTTCAAAATCAACTTAGCACTCTCAGCACGTGCCTGAACCCCAACATGGTCCATATGCAGGTTGAAATAAATAAACTCAAAACCAGACTTCTTATCTTTAAATTTCCCCCAAGTACAGATACGAGGCAGAACGGCATCCCAACCTTTATTCGGATGGTCTGTTTCCGTTGATAACCAGAAATCACCATGTTCCAACACCTCAAAACGGTCTGTACGATAGAAAATAGCAGAATGTTCACCTTCCTGCTTTCCGTCATCCCGGCCTACACCTATATAATCATATCCAGGCATCGCAGCTTTCAAATCCTGCAATTGAGGATATTTTCCCTCCTGCGTTCCAAAAATATCAAAGCCATGAAACTGAACCAACTTGGCAATGTAAGGATAACGCTGTCCCCAGCCATTTCCATTAGTTGAATCTCCCTGATTGGCGTTACGGATATTATACGACGCAACAACAAAAGTCTCTGCCTGCAAACAAAAACTTATGAGCATAAACAAACAACTGACACATACAATCTTTTTCATTATTTTCATATAAACAGTTTAATTGAATCATAACTTTATTCCTTCCCCTTGGCTTTTGCCATATCGAGCGCGGACGTTGTAACATAATATTTAGCAAGCATATTCGGAACCTCCCATACAGGAAGTGCACCTTCCTTCAGGTAATCAAGGAAATGCTCTGTCACCTGTCCGAAATGAGCCTCATGTCCTACCCTGTATTTAGAAGGAATTACCACCTGCCAAACTCCATCCCTGACTTTATTTAAAGCAACTCCCGGATATTGGGAAGATATTTTCTCCATGGATACCTCCAAATCTTTCTCATACGAAGCATCACCACCTTTCACCGCTTCTACAAATAATTCCGGCTGATAATTCTGTTCTTTTCCCTGACGGATAACAAGATCAGCTTTGCTCCCCTTCATTACAGAATAATGGGTATCTCCACCTCCCTCCGGAAAAGTATAATTCCATATAACGGAAACTTTGGCAAATACATCTTTAAGCTTGTACACTATATCGCCATTACAATAGACTTTCAAGGTATCATTTTCCACATCTTTGCGCAGGAAATCAGGATAAGTTTCCACACCCGTCACCTGAGTAAATTCTTCCGGCCCGATAGGCGTAGTCCAACGGTTTGCATCTATTAACAATATATCTTCTTTATAATCAATAATCTGTTCAGGAAAAGCCTCCCATTGTACGAGGTCCACCAGATGGGTTGTTACATCTACGATTCCTTCTCCCTGCTGATTCACATCAAAATACCAAACCGGACGCGTCAAAGGTTTGCCGTCCACGACTTTAAAGAAATGATGAACACTTTCCTTCACGATAGCAGGATCTTCCTGAGTTCCCGGAAGCTGTTCACCATACACAGCCGGCAGCATGGATAACTCTCGTTGCAAGATTGTTGTTATCTCATTACGCTCTGTCATAATATCATATAGAAAAATATTTTTCTGCTTGGCTATGTCAAAACATTCTTTCAACAAATTAAAGTTATCGCTATTGATAGCCATCGGCTTATCAGACAATACATTGATTCCGGCTTCAAGAGTTTTCTTTATATATTCGGTTTTCTTCTCATTATTACCGGCCATAACCATTACATTCCCTTTCTTTTCGGAAAGCATTTTTTCCAGAAAATCCGGACCTGTATAAACCACCTCATTCCAATTAGTAGGATGCTCCGCACGCGTGTTAAAACCTTCTATTCTTTTCAAATGTTCCTGCACATCGAAGCCAACCGGAGCATACACATAGACATCTTTGGAAACTTGCGGATAAGAAACTTTTTGAACCAACGCTGCATGAAAATGTCCAGGATCGAGAGTTATCAACTTCACTTCTCCGGGAGCACCGGTAAATCCTTCAGTTTTTTTATTAGAGGAACAAGCAGTCCCCACCAATAAGGCTGCTATAGAAAATACAAGATAGTTTTTCATATTATTGTCATTAAAAAAGATTGACAGACGCTGTTACTTTACACAATAAGACATACAAAGATAAAACTTCTGACTGTATTATAAGAAGCCCGATTGGTTCAGATTCATGTTTTTTATGTAAGTTTGCCACAAATCGAAAATAAGATGGTAAAAATAGGAAAATACAATACGCTGAAAGTTGTAAAAGACCTCGACTTCGGTGTTTATTTGGATGGTGGTGACGGATTAGAAATTCTTCTTCCTGCACGCTATGTTCCGAAAAACACTAAGCTCGGGGATGAAATAGAAGTATTCATCTATCACGACAACGAAGGCAGAATTATAGCAACAACAGCCAAACCATTGGCTCTTGCCGACGAATTCCAGTTTATGGAAGTAAAGTCCGTAAATGAAACCGGAGCTTTTCTTGACTGGGGACTGATGAAAGACCTGTTAGTTCCTTTCAAAGAACAGAAAATGCCTATGCGAGAAGGCAGATGGTACCTGGTATATGTACACATAGACCATATCACCGGACGTATTGTCGCTTCTGCCCGCATAGATAAATACCTGGACAACACCGTTCCCGAGTACACATTCAACCAAGAAGTAGACTTATTGGTTGCCGATGAAACAGAAATAGGATATAAAGTCATTATCAACAATGCACATTGGGGCTTAGTATACCATAACGAAGTATTCCGCCGCCTGGAAAAAGGAGACCGTTTGAAAGGTTATATAAAAGAAATCAGGGAAGACGAAAAAATAGACATCAGCCTAACCCCACTGGGATACCAAAAAGTAGAAGGTATTGCAGGTACCATCCTGGAAGCCTTAAAAATGCAGGGAGGCTATATCGCTGTCCACGATAAAAGTGAACCTGACGTCATCTATTCCTTGTTCCGTTGCAGTAAAAAAGCCTTCAAGCAAGCTATCGGCGCCCTCTACAAACAGCATCTCATCTCCCTGGAAAAAGAAGGCATCCGATTAATGTCGGAAGAGTAAACATTATAAATAAAAACAACCGATACCGCCCGTCCCAATATAAAACAATAGTTTCATTACGGAAAACAAGCGGTATCGGCAATCCCAATAGGAAGCAACGCTTCCTATAAAAGGCCTCAGCAGTCAAGCGTCAAGCGCAGGTGAAAGACGAAGCGCCCGGAGTAGCGGCTGTTTGAGCGAAGCGAGTTCCGCTGCGACAGCGTAGTCTTTCGCCGGAGTAGCCTGAATGATGCAGCCTTGACCTTTTGTTTACTTTTGGGTCAAGCCAAAAGTAAAATACTAATCTAATTTCAGCACAGCCAGGAACGCCTTCTGCGGAACCTCCACCGTACCTATCTGTTTCATACGCTTCTTTCCCTCTTTCTGCTTTTCCAGCAACTTACGTTTACGGGAGATATCGCCACCATAACACTTTGCCGTCACATCCTTACGAACCGCTTTAATCGTTTCACGTGCAATAATCTTTGCACCGATAGCCGCCTGGATTGCAATATCAAACTGTTGGCGTGGGATCAGTTCTTTCAGCTTCTCGCACATACGACGACCGAATGTAACACTATTATCCACATGAGTCAATGTTGAAAGTGCATCCACCGGTTCACCATTCAATAAAATATCAAGTTTAACCAGTTTGCTGGGCCGGAAATCGTGAATATGATAATCAAATGACGCATACCCTTTTGAAATACTCTTCAGCTTATCGTAGAAATCAATTACAATCTCACCTAAAGGCATATCATAATGGATTTCCACCCGGTCGCCGGATATATACTCCTGCTTAATCAAAATTCCCCGTTTACCCAGACAAAGCGTCATGATAGGACCAATAAAAGTAGTATTGGTAATAACCGATGCACGGATATAAGGTTCGTCTATATGCTCTATCAACGTAGGGTCCGGCAAACCGCTTGGATTATGCACTTCCGTACAATTACCCTTCTTATCATATACCTTGTAAGAAACGTTAGGCACAGTTGTAATCACATCCATATTAAACTCACGGTCCAGACGTTCCTGAACAATCTCCATATGAAGCAATCCCAGAAAACCACAACGGAATCCAAATCCCAAAGCGGCGGAACTCTCCGGCTGGAATGTCAAGGAGGCATCATTCAACTGCAACTTCTCAAGTGAAGCCCGCAAGTTTTCAAAATCCTCGCTATCTATCGGATACACCCCGGCAAAGACCATCGGTTTCACTTCTTCAAAACCGGCAATAGCCTCTTTTGCCGGACGGGCAACATGCGTAATGGTATCTCCCACCCTCACTTCACGGGACGTTTTGATACCGGAGATTATATAGCCCACATCTCCTGTACGAATCTCAGTACGGGGAGACATCGTCAATTTCAATACACCAACTTCATCGGCGTCATATTCTTTTCCCGTAGCAATAAACTTTACATGGTCGCCTTTACGGATTACTCCGTTTACCACCTTAAAATATGCGATAATACCACGGAAAGAATTAAAGACGGAATCAAAAATCAAACATTGCAGAGGTGCTTCAGGATCACCTTTCGGAGCCGGAACTTTTTCTACGATACTATCCAGTATTTCAAAAACACCTTCTCCGGTTTTACCACTTGCACGTAAAATATCCCCACGAGGGCATCCCAATAATTCCACAATCTGGTCTTCCACCTCGTCCGGCATAGCGCTCGGTAAGTCTATTTTATTCAGAACAGGAATAATCTCCAGGTCATTTTCTATAGCCATGTACAAATTGGAAATAGTCTGCGCCTGGATACCCTGTGCGGCATCTACAATAAGCAATGCACCTTCACAAGCAGCTATAGAACGGGATACCTCATATGAGAAATCGACGTGTCCCGGAGTATCTATCAGATTTAAAATATAATCTTCTCCCTTATAATTATATTTCATCTGGATAGCATGACTTTTTATCGTAATACCACGTTCACGCTCCAGATCCATGTCGTCCAGAACCTGAGCCTGCAAATCTTTGCCTTCTACAGTTTTGGTATACTCCAACAAACGGTCTGCCAAAGTACTTTTACCATGATCAATATGAGCAATAATACAAAAATTGCGGATATTCTTCATCTACTAAATTATTTAGGTGTGCAAAGATAAAAAAATTAGGTCAATTGTTATACATTTGGCATTCCATTTGTTGTTAATAATATATGACACCACAAGAAATAAATAAAGCGTATAATCGCATCATTGGCTCCTTGGATAGCAAGGAGTTGAAGAACGCATTTGATTTTATCCAAAGTCTTATTTCCGGAAGCAGGGAATACACATTTCAGGATAGACTGAACGAACTGCAGGATACCTACAAATATATGTTACGCTACCGTGTAGAAGGGATAAAAGACCCGATGCAGGAACAAATCTATAATAACCTGCAAGCCTCTACATATGAGCTGGCTGACGCTATAAAACACAAGGCTCTTGCCATTGAATCCCCGCTTGCTTTTTATAATCAACGCAGAAACATACAGATACAAGGAAACCGTTCCGCCATATCGTATCCGGATTTATTCCGCCAATTAAGAGATAGCAATGAAGTAAACAACCTGGCTGAATACAACGAACTTAATATCGCCCTTTTCAATAAAATATGGGTTTCAAATCTGCTCAGCCAGGAAGAAAGCTGCCATATAAAAGAAATCATACAAGATACGGAACTTCCTTATGCGACAGGATGTCAGGTCGTCTCTGCATTAATGTTAGGATTGCAGGCAGCTTTTGACAGAGAAAAATTATTGCTGTTGTTTGATGCAGCCAGTCATCCGAATGAAGAAATAAAAATACGTGCCTTAATCAGTATCTTAATAACATTATATACTTACAGGAAACGTACGGCTTTATATCCCCGGATAGAAGACCGGTTGGCCACTTTAGCTGAAGCTCCCGATTTTACAAAAGCAATCCGGACCATCACACTCCGTTTCATCCTGGCACGCGAAACCGAGAAAATAACCAAAAAGCTGCAGGATGAAATCATTCCCGAAATGATGAAACTGAGCCCAAAAATCAGCAATAAGATAAATCTCAAAGATTTCAGCCCGGAACAATTGGGAGATGAAATGAATCCGGAATGGGAAAATCTCTTTTCCGACAGTGCTTTGGGTAAGAAGATGGAAGAATTCAATGAGCTCCAGCAAGAAGGGGCAGACGTGATGCACTCTACTTTTGTCCATCTCAAGAACTTCCCGTTCTTCCGCGATTTAAGCAACTGGTTACTACCTTTTGCACCTGAACATTCTTCATTCAGCAACTTTTCCGACCAGAGCGAAGGAGAAAGACAGTTGCTCGACTCCATGTCTTTAGCTCCTTTTATGTGTAATTCGGATAAATACTCGCTCTACTTCAGCATGATGCAAATGCCTGTTGAAGCACGAAAAATGATGATGGGACAATTCAGTAGCCAGGCTACGGAAATGATACAGCAAACCCAGGAAGAACTTATCAGTAAACGGGGAAAACTGGAAATCGTCACCGGACAATATATCCAGGATTTATACCGTTTCTTCAAATTATATCCGGGACATTTGGATTTCAATGATATATTTTCCATGCCACTGGATTTCCATAATCTGACCATATTAAAACCTTATATATCAGATACGGAAACCCTGACTACGATTGCAGAATATTACCTGCGCAAAAATTATTTCAATGATGCACTGGTTATATTCAATAAACTGGTGGAAACGGAAATAAACAGCGACATTCTCTTCCAGAAAATAGGATATTGCATGCAAATGGAAGGAGACTTAAAAGGAGCCTTGAATGCCTATTTGCGTGCCGACCTTATCAACTCGGAAAGCAAATGGGTCATACGGAGAATCGCAGGCTGCTACCGTTCTTTAAAACAGCCCGAAGAAGCCCTTAAATATTATCATCGTTATGAAACATTGAATCCGAACAATCTGACCGTACAAATCAGCATCGGACATTGCCATCTGGAATTGAAAAATTATAATGAGGCGTTGAAGTGTTTCTTCAAAGTCGATTATCTGGACAACAAGAGCCACAAAGCATGGCGCCCGATTGCATGGTGTTCGTTCCTTACCGGCAAATATGACCAAGCACGCAATTACTATAAGAAAATCCTCGAAAACCAACCGAATGCCCAAGACCTGCTGAATGCCGGGCATACGGAATGGGCTTTACAAAATATAAAAGGAGCACTTGCTTTTTATAAAAAAGCTGTAGAATTAGAAGATGGTGACTTCTTCAAATTCAAGGAACTATTCAACCAGGATATTCAAGACCTGTTAATTGCAGGTATTGAAGAAAAAGACGTGGCACTCATGCTGGATGAATTAAGATATACGTTGGACGGGGAGTTATAACCCCGTCTCAATGTTTCTTCAGAATATCTTTTATATGATTCTTCAATATATGGAAAGCGGGGCCAGCCATTGCACCATGGTCATATCCTCCCAGTTCATATAGATAGGTATACTTATGGCCTACCACTTTCATCATACGCCAGAAATAAGCATTTTCTTCATAACGGCCCAACATTTCCATTTCACGGTCACCTGAAACAATTACCAAAGGTGGAGCATCCGGACGAACATAATAAAGAGGAGCAAATTCATCTATACTGGGCTGAGTATCTTTCATTCCTTTTTGTTGCCTATAGGCAAAATGGCTGATTGCATGTCCACTGAAAGGAATCAGTCCGGCAATCGAATCAGCATCGATAGCATAAGCCTGCAACCACTTTTTATCCATACCCACCATATTTGTCAAATAGCCTCCTGCCGAATGACCGGAAACAAATATTTTCTGTTTATCACCCCCATACTTCTCAATCTCTTGAAAAGTCCATGCTACCGCTGCAGCCGCATCTTCTATACAATCGGTTAACGAACATTTAGGAAGCAAACGATAATTCACAGCTATTACAGCAAGCCCGGAATTCAATAGTTCAGTAGGTATAAATTTACTACCACCTGATAATCCGCCCCCATGAAACCAAACTACTGTCGGAAAGTCTTTCATCTTTTCCGGATAATAAATATCCAGTTTACAACGTTCCTGGCTATACGCATCCCCCGTTGTACGATAAGGGACATCTTTAATAGTACGGTAAGTCGTATTCCCTTGAGCAAAAGCTGTTACAAAAACAATAAGAAACAATAAGGATAAATGTAATTTCTTCATGGTATAATAATCTTTTGGGGCAAAGATAATATAAAAAATAAATTAGACAGGGTTATGTATACTCAGATGATACGAAGAACCAGGTTTACGGATAACGCGGATAGGGCGGATG
>DXVO01000009.1 GCA_019417325.1 Parabacteroides sp.
ATAGTTCATATCGAACTAAGTTAAAGTTCATATGGAACAACAAGCTTTCAAAAGTGAAGTTCTCACATCTATTTCATACTTTTGTACCTCAAAAAGAAAATATGAATTATCCGATAAACTTTGTATCGCTTGGCCCGGGAGAACCTGAACTTATTACTGTAAAAGGGCTGAAGGCGCTTCAACAAGCTGATATTATCTATTGTCCGGCTACCAAAAGCAAAAACAGACAGATTTTATCCCGTGCTGCGGATATTGTACAGGCCTTAGGGGTTAATGTGTCTGCCATCTCTACATTTATGCTACCTATGAGTAAAGACCGGACAGCCGCATGGAAAGCTTATGATACATTATTTGAAGAAGTATCCGGACAATATAACACAGGCAAACGGATTGTTATTGTAGCAGAAGGTGATGCTGGTTTTTATTCTTCCATCCAATATATTTATGATAAACTGGTTGCAGCCCGTATAGAGGTTCAACGGATAGCCGGTATTCCTGCATTTATCGCTGCCGGAGCACTTGCCGGACTGCATATAGTAAAACTGGAAGAACAGATTGTCGTGATACCCGGTACGCCAACTGTAGACGAGCTATCGGAGAAAATACGAGCCGGATATGTAATTGTCATCATGAAATTATCCCAATGTACTGAAGCAGTGCATGAATGTATCCGACTGTTTCCGGACAAAGCCTACCACTATTTTGAGAATGTAGGGACAGATAAGGAGTATTACACATCCGAGCAAGAAGTGATTTCCGGAAAGACATTTCCCTATTTCTCCTTGATGATTATACAATAAATCCCTGCTATCCGAGGACAAGGATACCTCTCTTAAATAGCAGGGATTCAACTCAAAAGTTACCTAAAAACAAAACGTTGACTTATCTTATGCGATACACATAATCTTTTTTAAACGGTCGATATGGAAACGGAGGGTATCCAGATAAGGCATCACCGAGTTATGATACATAACAGCTTTCATATGCATATCATTCATTTCACCGGTTATACGACTGGCTTCACGCATCTTACGGGCATTATAAAGGATTCCTGAAATATGTCCGTTCATCTCTTCCATCATTTTACTGCCTTCGCAATAAATTGCTTCTGCTTCTTCCGGCATATAAACGGTACTTGCCTGCGATACGGTATCCAGCATATTCTGCTGATAAGCACCTGCCATAGGAATTAGTTTGTGAATTGCATGATGACATAGCGAATGGGCTTCTTCCTGCTGTTTCTTCAATGAAACCTCCCACTTTGTTTCCTTTTCTTCCGAGATTGATTTGGAGACTTTACGGGAGCCGAAGCATTCTGATGCGATTCTTAACCATGTTTCTGTTTCGAAAACTTTCGTTGCAATTCCTGTCAAACTAAATCTTACTGTTGCCATAATCCATATCTTTTAATAAATACAATTGAGAGTCCTTGGCTCCCATAAGTTTCTTTTTATTACCTCAAACTTGCTATTTACTTTCTTTTTATTATTATCACGACACAAAATTAATCAAATTATCAAACAACACACATCACATAGCTAATTTTAAAACTCTTTAATACAATCAAGTCTCAAATATGTATATTTTGTCAACTACAGTTTGCAAAATCCGTACAAAAAGTCATCCAAACATCACAAACTACCATCCAAAAGACATTTTACAACCTATCCGCCAATGCGTAAGCAACTGTTAAAAGACATATCCCGCATAAAAACATTCAACTTTGACATTTTGTTATTATATAAAAATCACATATCTTATATTCATTCCTCAAAAACACATAAAACATGAAATCGGACATAGAAATTGCAAGAGAAACATCCCTTCGGGAAATTACTGAAGTAGCAAAAGAAATGGGCATACCGGAAGAAGAGGTACAGAGTTATGGCAAATACATGGCTAAGATTCCGGTTCATCTGATAGACGAAAAGAAAATAAAACAACATAACCTTATTCTGGTCACCGCCATTACTCCTACCAAAGCCGGTATAGGAAAGACTACGGTATCCATCGGACTGGCTCTCGGACTGAACCGTATCGGGAAAAAGGCGATTGTTGCACTTCGTGAACCTTCCCTGGGACCTTGCTTCGGTATGAAAGGCGGAGCCGCCGGAGGTGGCTATTCGCAGGTATTACCGATGGAGAATATTAACTTGCACTTTACCGGCGATTTCCATGCGGTGACCTCGGCACATAATATGATCACGGCTCTTCTTGCCAATTATGTATATCAGACCCGGTATACTTGTGAAGGATTGAAAGAAATCAAATGGAAACGGGTATTGGACGTAAACGACCGTAACCTGCGTAATATCGTATCCGGATTAGGAGGGCCCGCCAATGGAGTCACTACCGAAACAGGCTTCGATATTACCCCGGCTTCCGAGATTATGGCTATCCTTTGCCTGGCAAGTGATATTGAAGACCTGAAAAGGCGTGTAGGCGATATTCTTCTGGGATATACCTACGATAATAAACCTTTTACCGTAAATGATTTAGGTATAGCCGGGGCCATCACCGTTTTATTGAAAGATGCTTTGTTGCCTAACCTGGTGCAGACAACGGAAAACACACCGGCTTTTGTGCACGGAGGACCGTTTGCTAACATTGCCCATGGCTGTAACTCTGTTTTAGCAACCAAGATGGCTCTTACCTACGGGGATTATGCGATTACGGAAGCCGGTTTCGGAGCAGACCTCGGAGCAGAAAAGTTCTTCGACATCAAATGTAGAAAAGCGGGGCTTATTCCTAAATTAACCGTCCTTGTCGTGACCTCCCAAAGTTTGAAAATGCACGGTGGCGTTCCTGAAAAAGAAATCAAAGAACCGAATTTGGAAGGAATACGGCACGGTTTTGCCAATCTGGACAAGCATGTGGAGAACCTAAAGCGTTTCGGGCAACATATTATCGTTACCTTCAACCGTTTTGCTTTTGATACGGATGAAGAAATTGCACTTGTTGAAGCACATTGCAATGAAATAGGAGTTGGCTTTTCTTTGAATAATGTTTTTGCCGAAGGTGGTAAAGGCGGTATGGATTTAGCGAAACAAGTGGTGGATATCATAGAGAGCTCTCCTTCCGCTCCATTAAAATACATTTATAAAGATGATGATTCGGTACAAACCAAAATTATGAAGGTATCGAAAAAAATATATGGTGCATCCAGCATTATCTACACGGATTTAGCCGAGAAAAAGCTTAAACAGATAGAGAGCCTGGGTATTAGCCATTATCCTGTATGTATTGCAAAAACTCAATACTCTTTCTCTTCAGACCCGAAAGAATATAACATACTGGAAGGTTTCGAATTAAAGGTGAGTGATATTGTCATCAATAACGGAGCTGGAATGCTAGTCGTTATCATGGGAGAAATCATGCGTATGCCGGGACTTCCCAAAGACCCGCAGGCAAAACGAATCGATATTATAAACGGACAGATAGAAGGATTGAGCTAAGCTACAGGGGACATGGTTTCCCTACCACCGGGGAAACGGTTTCCCCACCACTGGAGACAGTTCTTCCCTGCCATTAGGGAAGCCTCTTCCCTAACTCCGGCGCCACCTATTCCACACCACTGGCGCCACCGCTGTAGAAGAGGTGGCGCCAGTAACACGCAAAAGGAGGCTACTCCTATTCTTATTTACGGCTGAAAAACTTCTTGAAGAAAAGAAGTTGGTAATCGATAGAATTTCTCCAATAGTCACCATTATGAGCTCCGGGACGAACCAGGAAGTCATGGTCGATATTGTATTTCAGAAGTTTCTTATGAAAATCATTATTTACTTCAAAGAAGAAATCACTATATCCACAGTCGATAATCAAAGCCAGATCGCCATTCTTAAGGCGGTCTATCTGGTTAATAGCCGTATGGTCGTCCCATACTTCCTGATTATCACTTTCCTCTCCCAACTGTTTGCTCATTTCCCAGTTGTTAGGGAAAGGACGGATATCTACACCACCGCTTGTACTGCCGGCTGCACCAAACACATTCTTATGACGGAATGAGAGCCACATTGCTCCATGTCCACCCATACTTAAACCGGTTATAGCGCGCCCTTTACGGTCTTTTATTGTCGGATATTTAGAATCTATATACTTAATTAGCTCGTTGGAGACAAAAGTCTCATACCTTACGGAAGGGTCTTCCGGACTATCCCAATACCAGCTTTTCTGACCATCCGGGCAAACCATTATGATATTATCGCGGTCGGCAATATCCTTAAGTTCCGGCTTCATGGTAATCCATGATTTCGCATCACCTCCAAAACCATGCAACAGGTAAACAACAGGTTTAGGGGTTTGGGATTTTTCCGGCGAGATAACCACCACCTGTACATTTTTCTTCATCGAGTTACTGTAAACTTGCAGCGTATCCACGACTGCCGCCTGTAAAGAAAAAGCGGCAACCGTGAACATGGCCAGCAAGTAAAACCTCAGTGTCTTCATCTTTTCTTACTTTTGATTGATTATTAGTATTAAATTAGTCAGACAAAAGTAAATAAAAAATGCAGTTTCCAACGCTTTTTGATATCAGAATACTTCTTTCCAATGTTTCAGGTTCGTATCAATCGTATCCATAATTTCTTTAGTCCTGCCTTCCATCAACAGCTTATACATGGTCTGGGCAAAACCGAACATTTGTGTGAATTCGATTTTTGGAGGCATGGCAAGGGCATTCGGGTCTGTCATGATATTAACAAGAGCCGGACCGTCTGATGCTAAAATCTTTTCGAGAGTAGGATATAAATCATCCGGGTTGCAAACATTATATCCCTCCATCCCCATTGAAAGTGCAATGCGGGAGAAGTCCGGGTTATACATATCCGTCTGCCAGTCAGGAAGTCCGGCTACTTCCATTTCCAGTTTTACCATTCCTAAAGAACGATTATTAAATACGATCAGTTTTACCGGCAGTTTATTCTGTACAATCGTAGCTAAATCGCCCAGCATCATCGACAAGCCTCCGTCTCCACAGAGAGCTACCACCTGACGGTCCGGATATGCCAATGCCGCACCGATTGCCTGAGGCATAGCATTTGCCATTGAGCCATGATTGAAAGAGCCAAGCATCTTCCGCTGTCCTGTTGCCTGTAAATAGCGGGCTCCCCATACACAGGTCATACCCGTGTCTACTGTAAATATCGCATCCCGCTTAGCCAACCGGTCTATAATGGAAATCACATATTCGGGAGAAATCTTGTTTTCTTTGCCTTTTACTTCGGCAGAGGTTCTTAGATTCTCTTTTACCTTTTCATAGTGTGCCAGTTGGTCTTTCAGGAAAAGATTCTGTTCTTTCTTTTGTATAAGCGGAAGCAGTTCGGCCAGCGTATTTTTTACATCCCCGCAAAGCCCCATCTTTACACGTGCACGACGTCCCAGGCGATTCGGATTTATATCAACCTGTACAATGGTATTGTGCTGTGGCATAAAAGCCTCATAAGGGAAGTCCGTACCAAGCAACAACAAAACCTCCGCCTCGTGCATACTGTAATAGCCGGATGGCATCCCCAACAAACCGGTCATACCTACTTCGTTCGGATTATCATACTGGATTTCCATCTTGCTTTTAAAAGAATAAGCCACCGGAGCATTCAATAATTTAGATAATTCCACCAACTCGTTATGTGCGTCTTTTGCACCTATACCACAGAACAAGGTTATTTTTTCCGTCTTATTCAATAAATCGGCAAGTTCTTCTATTTCTTTCCGGGAAGGCGCTACCCGTTGTTTGGTAGGGAAAGGAAGTTCGGAAGAGGCCCCTTCCACTGCCTTTTGGGAAGTCAAATCGCCGGGCAGGCCGATTACTCCGACTCCACGTGATGATACGGCAGACTGGATGGCTGCCTGCAACATACGTGGGAACTGTTCCGGGGTTGTTGCTATCTGGTTGTAATGGCTGCAATCATCAAACAGTTTGATTGTATTGGTTTCCTGGAAATATTCGGTACCGAATTCATGTGTCGGCAATGTGGATGCAATAGCTAATACGGGAGCACCGGAACGTTGGGCATCATATAATCCGTTAATCAGGTGTACGTGTCCGGGACCGCTACTGCCTGCACAACATGCTGGTAAGCCGGTTAGTTGTGCTTCTGCTGCCGCAGCATAGGCACCTGTTTCTTCATGGCGTACATGTACCCATTGGATTTTACCGTTTTTACGAACGGCTTCGTTTACTTCATTCAGACTGTCGCCGGTAACGGCGTAAATGCGTTTTATACCTGCTTTCTCAAGCGTCTCGACCAGTTGGTCCGCTATATTCTTACCCATAGTACTTACTTTTAATTACACTGTATAGAAATAACTAAAAGTACAATTGAAAAGTTGCAGAATCAATCACTCCGGCTGGTAGCCATCAGTCAATGTATGCAAAAACGCGATAAGGGCAGCTTCTTCTTGCTGAGATAATTTAAGATTACCCAGTTCATCCTTATTTACGGTAGCTGCGTATTCGGGAGCCGGGAAGTCCTCTACATCACGTGCATTATAGAAATGCACTATTTCTTCCAAAGTTTTAAAATAGCCGTTATGTCCATAAGGAGCAGTCAATGCTATATTACGCAACGTAGGAACCCTGAACTTACCATATTCGGCACTATCGTTCAGGGAAGCACCCAAACCTAAATCCATCGTATCACGTCCACAAGTATTATAAGGAGCAGGGACATGAAAGAATGGATTTTCCGGATTCGACGGGATCCCCAGATTATCATAAGTATGGTCGGTAAACAAAACACGCCCGGCACGTTCGTCATTATCCAGAATGTGGCATTCTGCACAAAGTCCTTTTTCTTTGAACAATGCCAGTCCCTCTTCTTCCTGAATGGTGAGTTGGCATGTTCCGGCAAGGTATGCATCGTATTTGGAACTGAACGGATTGACTTCTACAGAACGCTCATAAGCGGCCAGGGCATCCAATATTTGGGAATACAAGGTATCAGCTTCGACAGTTTCACCATAAAGCCGGACTAGTTCAGGATAATAGGTAGCTTTATGTATTTTCTCAACAACCATTTCAAGGTCTTTATTACCCATCTCCAAGGGGTTGATAAATGGTTGGGCTGCCTGTTCTTCCAACGAATTAGCACGCCCGTCCCAGAACAAACCACCCACATAGGTTTCTTCCTCCTCATCATAACACAAGGCAGGTATATATGCCACATAAGAGCAGGTCATTGCATTCCGGTTGCTGAATAATCCTTTTACGGCTCCTTCCGAAGTTATACGTGAATATTTATCGGCAAACCCTTTTTCCGGGGTATGACAGGTCGCACAGGATTGCCCTGCCGGCTCGGAAAGATTTTCATCAAAGAAAATCATCTTTCCCAACAACTCCTTCTCATTCAAATCCGGGGCGGTTTCCTTTTTGGATATACAAGAGCAGAGTAATAGACTTAGAATTAACCCACAGAGCGGATACTTTCTGAAAAAATTATACTTCATTAATCACCAATTGCTTTCCGGTATCCTTTTTGAGGATACTTACGCCATAAACTCCACCATTTCAATCTCAAAACCCCGAACAGGGCTTCTCCGAAAATAGAAGAATTCATTTTAGAGGTGCCTAATACGCGATTCACAAATATAATCGGTACTTCAACAATATTAAATCCACATTTGTAGGAGGTAAATTTCATCTCTATCTGGAAAGCATAGCCTTTAAAATGAATACGATCCAAATCTATTGTTTCAAGGACTTCACGGCGGTAGCACTTGAAACCTGCCGTTGTATCCTGTATCTTCAATCCCGTTACCAAACGGACATAGACGGAAGCAAAGTATGACATCAACACACGGCTTAACGGCCAATTAATAACATTTACGCCATTACAATAGCGGGAACCGACAGCCACATCCCCACCCTGTTCGGTGCACGCGGCATATAGTTTCGGCAAATCGTTCGGATTATGGCTAAAATCGGCATCCATCTCAAAGATGAAATCGTATTTATGTTCGATAGCCCATTTGAAGCCGCATATGTAAGCAGTCCCCAATCCCAGTTTACCTTTACGTTCTACCATAAAAAGGCGTTCGGGGAATTCCTTCTGCAACCGTCTTACAATATCAGCAGTACCATCAGGCGAGCCGTCGTCTATAATCAGGATATGGAATTCCTTTTCCAATCCGAATACGGCACGAATGATATTTTCAACATTTTCCTTCTCGTTGTAAGTTGGAATAATTACAATGCTATCCGACATAACTTGTTAAATTAATTGACAATTGACAATTGACAGTCAACAGTTATAGACTGCGTCAGACTGTTTCGACAATTTATCAGCACTTTGATAGGGCGAAGGTACATATTTTTAATTTATCTTTATGAAAGATGCTCCCGCTTTTTACTGAAAAAAGCTATCTTTGCAATCTTTCAAACAGCTTTTATAAACGGACTAAGCTGTTTGCCAATTGTCTTAATACATAAATGGAGGTACAAGAGTTACTAAAAATATATGCTGCCCACCCTCAGGTTGCGGCATTAGACTCCCTGTTAAACAACGACTCGTCCCGTAATATATTTCTGAAAGGGCTGAACGGTTCAGGGGCTGCAATGACGATAGCTTCTCTTTTTATAAAAAGAAGGGGTAGCTATGTGTGTATATTGAATGACCAGGAAGAAGCCGGCTATTTTTATCACGATTTGGTTCAATTGACGGGAGACGACAGCATTTTCTTTTTCCCTTCGGCTTACCGTCGTTCCATCAAATACGGACATATCGATCCGGCAAACGAAATACTCCGGACAGAAGTCCTGAGCACGTTGCAGGATCCGGACAAATCTTTCGTTATTGTTACTTATCCGGATGCTCTGGCTGAAAAAGTCATTTCGCAGGAAGTTCTGAAAGAAAACACATTGAAAATCAGTGTCGGGGAAAAGCTGGACAATATGTTCGTTTCGGATGTATTGGACGAATATGGTTTCGAGCAGGTTGATTACGTATACGAACCGGGACAATATGCTTTGCGTGGCAGTATTCTCGACGTATTCTCTTTCTCCTACGAATTCCCCTACCGCATAGACTTTTTCGGAAATGAAGTGGAGACGATCCGTTCGTTCGATGTCGAAACCCAGTTGTCCAAAGAGAAACTGGACAGTATCTACATCGTACCGGAAATGACCAAAAGCAACCGTTCCAACAGTTCCCTTTTGGATTCGTTGCCTAAAAATACACTGATTGGCGCCAGAGACCTGGCATGGACAAAAGAACGTATCGACAGTATATGGAACGAAGAGCCGGTAAAAGCTGATGAAGAGTCTTTTGCTGACATCGACCAGATGCGTAAAAAGCTGATTACCGGAGAGGACTTCCTGCGTTCCGCTCTAAGTTTTCGCCGTATACATTTCGGAATACGTCCGGCAGGAGTTGCAGATGCAACACTGACATTCAGCACGCAGCCTCAACCTATTTACCATAAGAACTTCGATTTGGTAAGCGAGTCTTTCCTCAAATATATGGAAAGCGGTTACACACTCTACATTCTGAGCGATGTGGAAAAGCAGGCTACCCGTATCCGTTCCATTTTTGAAGACCGGGGAGATAACATTCCGTTTACTTCCGTAAATAAAACGATACATGAAGGATTTGCCGACGAGTCCTTGCATATTTGTCTTTTTACCGACCACCAGCTGTTCGACCGCTTCCATAAGTTCAACTTGAAAAGTGAGAAAGCCCGCAGTGGCAAAATCACGCTTTCACTGAAAGAATTGAACCAATTTACTACGGGAGATTATATCGTACATATCGATCATGGCGTCGGACAGTTCGGAGGCTTAGTCCGAACCGAAGTAAACGGCAAGATACAAGAAGCTATCAAACTGATTTATCAGAATAACGATATCATATTTGTCAGCATTCATTCCCTGCACAAGCTTTCCAAATATAAAGGGAAAGATAGCGGTGAACCACCCAAACTGAATAAACTGGGAACCGGTGCCTGGGAAAGGATGAAGGAGAAAACCAAATCGAAGGTCAAAGATATTGCCCGCGATTTAATCCTGCTTTATTCCAAACGCAAACAGGAGCAGGGTTTTGCTTATAGCCCGGACAGCTTTATGCAACATGAACTGGAAGCCAGTTTCATCTATGAGGATACCCCGGATCAAATGAAAGCGACAGCCGAAGTAAAAGGAGACATGGAAAGCAGCCTGCCGATGGACCGCTTGATTTGCGGGGATGTTGGCTTTGGAAAGACGGAAGTGGCAATCCGTGCTGCATTCAAAGCTGTATCCGATAATAAACAGGTTGCGGTATTGGTCCCGACTACAGTATTGGCTTTCCAGCATTTCCAGACCTTCTCCGAACGTTTGAAAGATTTCCCTTGCCGTATCGACTATATCAGTCGTGCCCGTAGCCCGAAGCAAATAAAAGAAATATTGAGTGATATAAAAGAGGGAAAGGTGAATATATTAATCGGGACACACCGTATCGTCAGTAAAGATGTCCGGTTTAAAGACCTTGGCCTACTCATTATCGACGAAGAACAGAAATTCGGTGTATCCGTAAAAGAAAAACTCCGCCAACTGAAAGTGAATGTGGATACGCTTACCATGACAGCAACTCCCATCCCCCGTACCTTGCAATTCTCATTGATGGGGGCACGCGACCTGAGCAGTATCACTACACCTCCGCCCAACCGTTATCCGGTACAAACAGAGGTTGAACGTTTCAATCCCGAGATTATCCGGGAAGCTATCAATTTTGAGATGAGCCGTAACGGACAGGTCTTCTTCATCAATAACCGTATCCAAAATATTTATGAAATGGAAGCTCTGGTACGCAGGGAAGTCCCAGATGCCCGTATAGCCGTAGGACACGGACAAATGGAGCCGGAAAAACTGGAGAAAATCATACTCGATTTTGTAAATTATGAATATGATGTATTGATTGCGACCAGCATTGTTGAAAGCGGTATCGACGTACCGAATGCCAACACAATCATTATCAACAATGCACAACAATTCGGATTATCAGATCTCCACCAACTACGCGGACGTGTGGGACGAAGTAACCGGAAAGCATTTTGTTATCTCCTCTCTCCTCCTCTTTCAAGCCTGAGTCAGGAAGCTCGCAGACGTTTGCAGGCAATTGAAAATTTCTCCGAACTGGGTAGCGGCATCCACATTGCCATGCAAGATTTGGATATACGTGGTGCCGGGAATATGCTGGGAGCCGAACAAAGTGGTTTTATTGCAGACCTTGGCTACGAAACTTACCAGAAGATTTTGGAAGAAGCTGTCAGCGAACTGAAATCGGAAGAATTTGCAGATTTATATTCAAATGCAACGGAAGGACATCCCGACAGCGGCAGCGAATATGTACGTGAAACATATATCGAAAGCGATTTGGAACTGATGTTTCCACCTACTTATATACCAAACGATTCCGAACGTATTTCCCTTTATCGCGAACTGGACAATATGGAAGAAGAACGCGATATTTTGGCCTTCACCGAACGTTTGAAAGACCGTTTCGGAAAGATACCGACAGAAGGAAAGGAATTGATACGTATCGTACGCCTGCGCCGTATGGCAAAACAGTTGGGTATAGAGAAAGTGGTCCTGAAGAAAGGGCAGATGAGCATTTTTCTTGTAGCCAATCCGGACAGTCCTTACTATCAAAGTACTGCATTCGACAAACTATTGGGCTATATCCAAAAACACCCGCGCGAATGCAATCTCCGGGAACAAAACGGGAAACGAAGCATCGTTATCAAAAATATCCCTACAGTAGAAACGGCTTGTGCTATTATGGATGAAATTGAAAAAATAAACATAAACAGCAAAATATGAAAAAAACACTGGTAGATCTTTTTGAAAGCTCGGTAAAGCAATATCCCGACAACCCATTCTTATGGGAAAAAACCACGGACAAATTTATGCCTACCACTTATAAGGAGGTAAAAGAGCAAGTTTACGTTGAAGGAGCCGGATTCGTCGCCCTTGGAGTAAAGAAAGGCGACAACATGGCTCTGTTGAGTGAAGGGCGAAATGCCTGGATCATCGGAGAACTGGCAATGTTCTATGCCGGAGCGACAAACGTACCTCTCTCCATCAAGTTGGAAGAGGCTAACGATTTATTATTCCGTTTAATCCATGCTGAGGTCAAATACATTCTGGTTTCCGGTAACCAACTCAAGAAAATACGTGCCATCCTGGATAAGTTGCCTTTAATAGAAAAGGTTATAATTATAGATGAACAAGAGGAATACAATGAAAAAGAAATTCCATTATCCAAAGTTTTACAAATGGGTAAGGAATATCTGGCAAGCCATTCTCTGGAAGAATTCCTTTCTATCGGACAATCGTTACAAAATGATGATTATGCCACTATTACCTATACATCCGGTACAACAGCAGACCCGAAAGGTGTTATCCTGACACACCGGAATTATACGGCAAATGTCGAGCAATCGCTTACCTGTATTAATATAGACAGTGATTGGCGTACTCTTGTCATTCTCCCGCTGGACCATTGTTTTGCCCATGTGGTAGGATTCTATATTTTCATGTCGAAAGGGGCTTCGGTTGCAACCGTACAGGTTGGGCGTACCGGAATGGAGACTTTAAAGAACATCCCTGTCAATATCAAGGAATTTAAGCCTTATCTTATCCTAAGCGTTCCGGCTCTTGCCAAGAATTTCAGAAACAGCATCGAACAGGGTATCCGGGCACAAGGAAAGAATGTTTCCCGCCTTTTCCACTTTGCATTGAAAACAGCCTACACCTATAATGGAAATGGTGGTGATGACAAAGGGAAGGGCAACCGTATGCTACTAAAACCTGCTGTAGCTCTATTTGATAAAATACTATTTTCCAAAGTAAGGGAAAACTTCGGAGGACAATTGAAATTCTTCATCGGCGGAGGTGCATTATTGGATAAAGACCTTCAAAAGTTCTTCTATGCCATAGGCTTACCCATGTATCAGGGATATGGATTGAGTGAGGCTACTCCGGTAATATCCACCAATGGTCCCCGCCGCCATACATTCGGCAGCAGCGGTATTTTGGTACAACCCCTCGACTTGAAAATATGTGATACCGAAGGGAAAGAACTTCCTTTAGGAGAAAAAGGAGAAATCGTTATCCGGGGTGAAAACGTAATGGCCGGCTATTGGAAAAATCCGGTAGCAACAGCAGATACAGTCCGTGGTGGTTGGTTATATACCGGCGATATGGGCTATATGGGAAAAGACGGTTTATTGTATGTATTGGGACGTTTCAAAAGTCTGCTTATCAGTAGTGACGGAGAGAAATACAGCCCGGAAGGAATCGAAGAAGCATTAGTTGAACATTCCTCCTGCATCGACCAGGTTATTTTATATAATAATCAAAATCCTTATACAGTAGCACTTATCGTACCAAATAAGGAACGCCTGAAAAAACTGTTAGCCCATTCCCAGCAGGATTTATCATCCGGAAAAGGAAAGGAAGAAGCAATTCGTATCCTGCAAGGACAAATCAACCGGTTCCGTAAAGGAGGCGATTTAGCAAACCTATTCCCTGATAGATGGTTGCCTACAACATTTGCTGTTTTACCGGAACCTTTCACCGAACAAAACGGTATGGTAAACAGTACGATGAAAATTGTACGTGGCAAAGTAGAGAAAGCGTATGCTTCACGAATAGAATATCTATATACGCCGGAAGGCAAAAACCCTGTGAATATGGAGAATCTAAAAGTACTACACTAAACAACGGCTATCCACATATAAAACCGGATAAAGCAGTCTACTAAAAATATCTATATCGATAGTTACCACTACTTACACAAACAAACCTCATTACCTGTACGGGTAGCAAGAATTAAATGTGCAGGTAGTGGTAACTGATTGCACAGACAGATTGAGGAGTATAGGGAATGAGTACCTTTTGTGCTATATTGTTTCGTTTTTCCCTTGTTTTTTAAAGATTTCTCCCAGCTTTGATTAAACTTTATTAATATCCACCATCTCTTTGTTAATTAGAAAAACCTTACCTTTGCCGCTCATATTATCCTAAAAGGGAAAAATAGTTACATGGCAAAAATATTCCGTTATATATTACTGCTGATACTGGTACAAAGCATTACAGGTTTATCTATTTCAAATGCACAAAGCATTACTTCAGCATCCGGTATCGTTAAAGATTCCGTTTCGGGAGAACCTCTCCCATACGTATCCGTCTATTTTGATGGTACCACTATAGGTGTAATGACCGATGATAACGGTATGTTCTCTTTAAAGAATGATAAGGGACATACAAAGTTGGCCGCCGCATCATTGGGATACGATACCAAATTCATCAATTTAAAATCCGGAAGTAAAAACGACGGACTTGAAATCCTGTTAAAGCCCACAGCCTTCGAAATTTCAGAAGTTGTTATCAAGCCCAAAAGGGAAAAATATTCCCGTAAGGATAATCCAGCGGTAGAACTCATTAAAAAGGTTATCGAACGCAAGAATGAGAACCGTATCGAGGCCAAAGAGGAATATAAAGTCGAAGCCTACGAAAAGCTCAGTATGTCGTTGGATAATTTCAACCCGAACCTGGACAAGAATAAATTCCTGAAAAAGTTTAAGTTTATAAAGAACTACCTGGATACATCCGAATTTAACGGAAAGCCTATCCTGACGCTTTCCGTACGCGAAAACCTGTCGGATATTTATTATCGTAAGAATCCTAAAACAAAGAAAATCATTACCAAAGCCAAACAGACACAAGGTATTGACGAAACACTGGATGATGGCGGAGGTATTACTGCAAACCTGGAAGAAATATTCCAAGGTATCAATATATTCGACAACAATATCACCATTCTGTTGAACCGCTTCGTCAGCCCATTATCTTCCACACTGGCAACTTCCTATTATAAATATTATATTATGGATACGCTGGACATCAGCGGAGATAAATGTGTGGATTTGGCTTTTGTTCCTGTCAATAGTGAAAGTTACGGATTCACCGGGCGACTTTATATTACTTTAGACGGGGATTATGCCATTAAAAAATTTATATTGAATACGCCAGCCAATATCAACCTGAACTGGGTGGATAAACTACGTATCGAACAAGAATTTAAACGATTACCGGACGGTACCTGGGCTTTAAGCAACGAAAATACGTATATTAATTTTTATATTGTAAAGGGTACGCAACAATTCTATACCCATCAACTCAGGAATTACGATAAATATGAGTTTGACTTTGCCACCGCCGAAGCCGATTCGGTGTTTAACCTCCTTGGACAGAACCATATTCTGCCTGAGGCAATAGCACAGACAGATACGTTTTGGGTAAATCACCGGCATATACCTCTCAAAGAAAAAGAAAATGCGCTTGATGAGTTATTGGCACAGCTCCGTAAAGTTCCGGCTTTCAATGTAATTATCAAAACTGCAGAAATCTTAATATCAGGATATATCCCGACATCTGCCGATAAGAAGAAATCCAAATTCGACTTCGGTCCGATGAATACGACTTTCAGTGCCAATAACCTGGAAGGTTTCCGTATGCGTGTCGGCGGTATGACCACGGCCAATCTAAGCCCCTACTGGTTTGCCAGTGGTTATCTGGCTTATGGGGTGAACGACCGGAAAGTAAAATATAACGTAAAACTGACGAAGAGTTTCAATAAAAAGGAATATCACGAAGGGGAAAGTCCTCTTAATAACCTATCGTTCATTCAGGAATATGACCTGTATACACCCGGTCAGGACTTCCTCTTCACCAGTAAAGATAATATCTTCGTTGCCTGGAAGGTAGGAGAACCTGTTACCAAAATGCAATATATCCGGAAAACCTTATTCCAATATGAAAAGGAATGGTTGAATGGTCTTACCTGGAAATCATGGATAATGAACCAGAACAATGAAGCTGCCGGAACACTTCAATATATCGAACGGAACGATCAGGGTAATCTTTTCCGTATCAAAGATTTTACAACATCCGAAATCGGAACCCAGTTGCGCTTTGCTCCGGGAGAACGTGCTTACAACGGACGTGCAGGAAAAAATTCAGTATTCAACCTGTCAAAAGATGCTCCTATATTCAGGCTTTCCCATCAATTGGGTATCAAAGGTGTACTTGGAGGCGATTATAATTATAACCGCACTGAAATTAGTGCTGAAAAAAGAATCTGGTTATCATCTTTCGGACATATAGACGCTCAGTTGAAAGCTGGTAAAGTATGGAACAAGGTTCCGTTCCCATTATTGATATTGCCTAATACCAACCAATCCATTACCATTCAGCCGGAAGCATTCCATATGATGAATGCACTCGAATTTGTGACAGACCAGTATGTATCGTTCAATGCAACTTACTATCTAAAAGGCTGGATTCTGAACCGTATCCCGGGAATCAAATGGTTGAGATTACGTGAAGTCGTATCATTTAATGGTATCTACGGAGGCCTGACAGATAAAAACAATCCAACCCTGACACCAGGTTTATTCCTGTTGCCTGACGGTACCCAGCCGCTCGGCAAAACTCCTTACATGGAAGTAAGTGTCGGTCTGGAAAATATATTCAAGATATTGCGTATCGACTATTATCGCCGTCTTACTTATCTGGATAATCCGAACATCAAGAAAGGTGGTGTACGTATCGCCCTTAGATTCTCATTCTAAAGTAGATTTGCGATTACAAAACAGCTATGATAGATACGACAAAATCGCCGCTCAATCACGCTCCGAATGCTTTTGCCCTCATACCGCTGGTAGTATTCCTTGTATCCTATCTGGCAGTATCCATTATTGCCGGAGACTTCTACAAGATGCCGATTACGGTTGCTTTTGTAATCGCTTCGATTGTTGCCATCGCTCTATCCAAGGGGGGTAAATTAAGTAACCGGATCGAACAATTCTGCCGGGGAGCAGCCAATAGCAACATTATGCTGATGGTACTGATTTTTATTCTTGCCGGAGCTTTTGCACAGACAGCAAAAACAATGGGGGCTGTTGATGCAACGGTTAACCTTGCCATGTCCCTCCTACCCGGTAACCTGCTTGCTGCCGGAATTTTTTTAGCCGCTTGCTTCATTTCCATTTCTGTAGGGACATCTGTAGGTACGATTGTTGCATTATCGCCGGTTGCCGTAGGGATTGCAGCCAAAACAGGAATGCCGGACGCACTGATGCTCGGTGTAGTTGTAAGCGGTGCCATGTTCGGCGATAATCTTTCTTTCATTTCGGATACCACCATTGTTGCAACCCGTACACAAGGCTGCAATATGAGTGATAAATTCAAAGTAAATGTCCGTATCGCATTACCGATAGCCATTGTAACAGCTATCATCTATATATTAACGAGTAGTGGCATAGACAGCGGTTATGAAACCGGACCGATCGAATGGATAAAAGTTATCCCCTATCTGATCGTACTGATAACAGCTATCTGTAGTGTAAATGTAATGCTTGTATTGGTAATAGGAATCCTTTTCTCCGGTATTGTCGGTATACTGACTGGAAGTTTTACGGTCTGGGACTGGACTTCATCCATGGGAACAGGCATTACTGATATGGGAGAATTGATCATTGTAACTCTACTTGCAGGGGGGATGCTAGAAATGATACGGTATAATGGCGGCATCGACTGGATTATCCTAAAACTGACTGCACATATCCGTTCTACCAAAGGGGCGGAACTCAGCATCGCAGCATTAGTCAGTATCGCGAACCTGTGTACGGCAAATAATACAATCGCTCTGATTATGTCGGGGCCTATAGCCAAAGATATAGCCGACAGGTTTAAAATAGACCCGCGCCGGAGTGCCAGCCTGCTGGATATTTTCTCCTGTTTCGTACAGGGAATCATTCCTTACGGGGCACAACTTTTGATGGCAGCGGGTCTGGGACAAGTCTCCCCTATCGAAATCATGCAATATCTATATTATCCTTATCTATTAGGTGCAGGGGCTTTACTTGCTATCGCATTCAATTACCCACGCAAATTTGCAAAGACTTCGACAGCGGCAAACTAAACTGTTAAAGTCCGAATTTATTCATATCTTCTTCAACAGAGGTAATACCTCCGATTCCAAAATTCTCTACGAGTACTTTTGCCACATTAGGAGAAAGGAATGCGGGAAGCGTAGGGCCTAGATGTATATGTTTTACTCCCAGGCTAAGCAAAGCGAGCAATACGATAACAGCCTTCTGTTCATACCAGGCAATATTATAAGCTATCGGAAGCTCGTTCACATCCTGAAGTTCAAACACCTCTTTCAGCTTTAATGCAATAACAGCAAGTGAATAGCTATCGTTACACTGACCGGCATCCAGTACTCGGGGAATACCATTTATATCACCTAAAGCCAGTTTGTTATAGCGATACTTGGCACAGCCGGCTGTCAGGATAACCGTGTCTTTTGGAAGTGCTTTCGCAAATTCCGTATAATATTCGCGTCCACGCATCCGTCCGTCGCAACCTGCCATTACAATAAATTTACGAATAGCTCCGGTCTTAACAGCTTCTACCACTTTATCTGCCAGTTGTAATACCTGGTTATGAGCAAATCCACCTATAATTTCTCCGTGCTCTATTTCCTTCGGAGCTTCACAATGTTTGGCTATTTCTATTAATTCGGAATAATCTTTATGCCCGTCTGCATCAGCCTCAATATGTTTACAACTCGGGTAGCCGGTAGAGTTCATTGTAAACATCCGTTCTTTATAAGTCGCATTCGATAATGGCGGCACAATGCAGTTTGTTGTAAACAGAATCGGTCCGTTGAAGGAAGTAAACTCTTCCCGCTGTTTCCACCATGCATTACCATAGTTTCCTGCAAAATGGGTATATTTCTTAAATGCCGGATAATAATGTGCAGGAAGCATCTCCCCATGTGTATAGACATCTATTCCGGTTCCCTCTGTTTGTTTCAAAAGTTCTTCCAGGTCATGCAGGTCGTGTCCGCTGATAAGAATACCGGGACGGTTACGGACACCTATATTTACACTTGTTATTTCAGGATTGCCATATCTGGAAGTATTGGCTTTATCCAACAATGCCATTGTCTGGACTCCGACCTCTCCAGTCTTCAGTACCAATGCGACAAGTTCTTCTACTGACAATTCTTTCACAGTAATGTCGGCGATTGCCTGATGCATAAAATGATGAATATGTTCATCGTCATAGCCTAACCTTACAGCATGTTCCAAATAGGCCGCCATACCTTTCAGACCATAGACAATCAGTTCTTTCAAGGATCGGATATCTTCATTTTTTTCGCGTAAGATACCAACTTCGGCAGCCTTAATATCATAATCGGCACGAGTACCGCTCCATTCCAGTTCATCTACAGAAGGAAGAGTTACATCATTTTCGACAGCCAATTTTTTGAGTTGATCACGTAAAGCCAAACCTTTATCAATACGTTTCAAGATACTTTCATTATCAAAATTCGCATTTGTAATCGTTGAAAAAAGAGCATCCACTACAAATCCGTTAATCTCTTCCGCCACAGGAACAACCATCCGGTTCAACTGGTCGGTAGCCACACAAATACCTCGTACTACAAAAAGTAATAAGTCCATTGCACATGCAGTAGGGGCGTCCTTTCCACATACACCTTTCAGGATACATCCCTGCCCTTTGGCAGTTTCCTGACACTGAAAACAAAACATATTATTTTCCATAATCATTTTTCTTTATGAGATTACTATTATTTTTGTGCAAATGTATAGTGCACGTTCTCTGAAAGTTGTACCATATGTTACAACCTGCACGAATTATTGTTAAATAATTAAATATGGACCTGACTGAATTATTACAATCGTCCCCTTTCCAAAGCATGAAAGAAGAAGATGTACTCCCCTTCCTTTTCGCCGTACCCAATAGCTTAAAACAATTTGAGCCGGGAGATATTATTGCCCGGCAAGGTGCCGTATGTAAATCCCTATACCTATTGGCTACAGGCATTGTCCGCACGGGTATGATCAATGAAGAAGGAAAAGAACTGACTATAGAGAATATTCCGGGGCCCAGTCTACTTGCCCCGGCTTTTATCTTCGCTACCGAAAACCGTATTCCCGTAAACATAGAGGCCGAAAGCAATTGCGAGGTATTTATTATCGGCAAAGAACGTTTTCTCACTTTCATGCACGAGCATCCACAAGTCATGGAAAACTTCTTAAAGGAGATTTCCGACCGCAGTGTTTTTCTAAGTAAAAAGCTGAATGAGTTCGCCTTGCTAAACCTGAAAACAAGATTATTAAAATATCTGGAAACCCATCCTGCCATCCATAACCAGCAAGAGGTTGCTCAAAAATTAGGAGTAACCCGCCCCTCACTGGCGAGAGCATTATCCGAACTTATCAGTGAAGGAAAAATAAAAAAGTAACGATATAATATTGCAAACGTTTGCAGATTTTGAGAACGTTCCCGGGAACGTTTGCATAAAATATTTCTATAGAAAAACAGCTTTATTTTTTCCCTGCCTTAACTTTATACACCCAATACCCATTAAATAACCCGAAAATAAAATACACATAAACCTAACGAAAAACGGTAATTTACCATGAAAAAAATCTTATTCATTCTGGGATTATGCCTGACAATGCACACACAAGCCCAGTTACATTTTAGTGCCAATGTAAAAAACAATCATTTATGGAGAGGCATTGAAGTAGCGGATGGCCTGGTCTTTACTACCGATGTAAGTGTAACCGATCATAAAGAACACTTCCGTCTCGGGTTATGGGGCGGTACCAATATCAACGGTTCTTATAAAGAATTTAATTACTATGCTTCTTATACATATAAAGGATTCTCCATCGCTTTTTGGGATACCTACAATTTCTCACCGGGAGCCAAATACAATAACAAAGAATTTTTCAATTATAAACCGAGTGAAACCGGAAGATTCCTCGACGCTATAGTTAGCTACCGTTTTCAGGGAAAATTTCCTTTATTATTAAGCTGGTCGACTATCATATTTGGTCGCGACCGGAATGCGGATAATACAGCCAACAAATACTCGAGTTTCTGCTATGCCGAATATCCTGTTTTTCAAAAGAACGGATGGCGGGTAGATGCAGGTATAGGTGGAGGCTTTGCACTGAACCGTGCCGGAAGCTCTTCTAACTTTTACGGAACCGGACCAGGCATCATGCAAGTCACGGTCAAAGTTACCAAAGATTTATACATCGGGAAATATAAGTTACCAGTCTACACTTGTGCTCTATGGAATCCTAAAGGAGATAAAGGATTTTTACAGCTTGGTGTAGAGTTATTCTCATTCTAAACAGATTGACCAACAATCCATTAGCTTATAAAAGAAACGTTTGGAATACAACTAATAATAACAATGCTGTAGGTGTTGGTATAAAAACATAAACTGTCCTTTTGTAATTATGGCACTTAAACACTCATCTGTGTCATGAGGCGATATACATGTTTCGGTTAATGGTTGCACAACTGCTACATCAGCATGAAGCCATAATGAACATTACCATGCAGAAATAAGATTTAGAATTGGACTTTAAAGGACAAAACATCTATATAGAATAAGTTTTTCATACAGTAAAGACATCCCTTTCCCAAAATGAATACACCCTCTTCCCATATCCAGAAGACGCTTTAAAACATTCTGTACGGTTTCTACACATCATTCTTTGCCAAAAGTCGTAAAAAATACCTTTTTTAAAATGATATGTTGTAAAGATAAGGCATAAAGATAAAATATATAGTGTGTTCTAAAAGGATGTTATTTAGTTCCATATTTCCCTGACACGAATTTTCAACTATTTTCGCAGAATTACAGAACACGCCATTTACGTAACAACCTATTACTTTTGCGACAAATTCGGAAATAAAACAACGAATAATGGATATGGAAAATGTTCTTCAAGTCGGTTCTGTGCCAATTGGGAAGCATGGTGATAAGAAATATATGGACAGTGACATCGTGTTTCTGGACAACGTGCGTGACCTACCCCTTGTTGACGGTTCACTACGGGTGGATAGGTTCGTGTCAGTAACATGCTATATGGGTAAATTGCAGTTGGACATAAATGCTACAGCACATACCATTCATGCCAATCAGATCCTGATCTGCCACCCGAACGATATGATTGCAAATACCATGCTGAGCCCCGACTTTGAAGGAACCGTGTTGTGCTTTTCCCACAAAATCATCATGGAGATGTTCGGCGAAAGTAATATGTGGGACTGTGTCTTCTATTTGACAGAGAATCCGGTTATCCATGCTCGGCGAGAAAGCCTGAAAATACTGAGGACCTATAATGAGGCATTCCGTATAAAGGTAAAGATGGGACAGACGGCTTTCCATAAGGAAATTGTCTGTTCCATAGTCAAGGCTGTGTTCTATGAATTGATGGAGAACATTGATAATCATGCATTTTCCAATGTCAGGGGAGTAAGGCACAGTGAAATCCTGTTCAAGCAATTCATGGAGCTGCTCTCTGGCTGTACAGTGAAGCCCCGCAATGTCTCGTGGTATGCCAGACAACTATGTGTCACGCCCAAGCACCTTTCTACCGTATGCAGGCAGGTGAGCGGGAAAACAGCATTCTACTGGATCAACGAATATGTCATCATTGACATACGCCACCTGCTGAAGAACTCCGACAAGCCTATCAAAGAGGTTGTGGACTTGCTCAGGTTCCCCAACGTCTCTTTCTTCGGTTCTTACTGCCGGAAGCATTTCGGAATGGCACCGACAGAATACAGGAAATACCTGAGAACCTCTGCAAGTAACAAAAATAACACCGGACATTATGGGAAAACTGACAATAAACAAGGTAAAGACGAGGCGTGAGATGAATGATTTCATTCGCTTGCCACACCGCCTCTATGGCGACTGCCCGCAATATGTACCCGATCTCGACACAGACATCCGCGAAACATTCGACCCTCGTAAAAATGCAGGACTGGAATATTCAGATATCCAGCCTTTCGTAGCATACGATGAGAAGGGACACTGTGTGGGACGCATTGCCGGTATTATCAGCCGCCGTGCCAACGAGAAATGGAAGACAAAGAACGTACGGTTCGGCTTCATTGAATTCATAGATGACTCGGATGTATCTGAGGCTTTATTAAAAGCCGTTGAGAAATGGGGACGGGAACAGGGCATGACACATATACAAGGTCCAATGGGTATCTTCGACTTCGACAAGGAAGGAATGCTCGTGGAGGACTTCGACCGGATGGGCTCGATGATAACAATATACAATCCACCTTATTATCCCAAACACATGGAAGCTTTGGGCTACAAGAAGGAGGTGGACTGGGTACAGGTACGTATTGACGTACCCCGAGAAGTGCCTGCCAAGTATGCCCGCGTAGCCCAGTTATCGAAAGAGATGTTCGGATTGAAAGTAAAGAAGCTGACGAATGAGGATGTGTATAAACGTGGTTATGGCAAGAAAGTATTCGAGTTGTTGAACCTTGCCTATTCGCCCTTGTTCGGCTACACGGAATTGACAGACAGGCAGATTGAAACGTTCATTCGTCGCTATCTTCCATTAGTAGATAAGCGGATGTTGCCCGTCATCGAAGATGAGAAAGGACAAATTGTGGGCGTAACCATCACAATGGGCAGCCTGTCGCACGCTTTGCGGAAATCACGGGGACGATTGCTGCTCTTCGGCTGGTTCCACTTGCTTCGCGCCTTGAAGTGGAAGCATGAGGATAAGGCGGAGATGTTGCTTATTGCCGTACATCCCGACTATCAAGGATTAGGAGTGAACGCTCTGTTCTTCGACGACCTGATACCGATCTATAATGAACTGGGATTCCGATGGGCAGAAACAGGTCCCCAATTGGAAAGCAACGTTCGGGAACTGTCGCAATGGAAACCACTAAACCCGACGTTTACAAAGCGGAGAAGATGTTACACGAAAGAATTATGAATGACGAATTTTGAACTATAATCAGAAGAAATGGAAAAAAGAGTTGTAATAACAGGCATAGGCATCTGGTCCTGTCTCGGTACGACTTTGGACGAGGTGCGCGATTCACTCTACAGGGGACGTAGTGGTATCATCTTCAGCCCAGAGCGCAAGGCGGCGGGATTCCGTTCGGCACTGTGCGCTGATATTCCCTGTCCCGATTTGAAACCATTCGTTTCCCGTAACCAACGGCAGTTCATGCCGGAGGAAGCACAATACGCCTACATGGCGACACGCCAAGCGTTGGAGAATGCACAGTTGGACATGGACTATATCGGACAACACGAAGTGGGACTAGTCTATGGGAATGACTCGGTGGCTGAAGCTACCATGCATGCGCTCGATAAATTTCGCGAACAGGGTGACACAGCTGCCTGCGGTAGCGGAGCCATCTTTCAGTCAATGAATTCCACCGTGACCATGAACCTTGCTTGTCAATTCCGGTTACGAGGCATCAATCTGACTGCATCGGCAGCCTGCGCATCCAGTTCCCATGCTATTGGTCTTGCCTACCTACTGATACGAAGCAGCTTACAGGATTGCATAGTGTGTGGCGGTGCACAAGAGGCCAACATGTATGGCGTGGCAGCCTTCGACGGCATCCAGTCGTTCTCTGTGCGTGAAGCGGAACCGACACGTGCCAGCCGTCCGTTCGACCGCGACCGTGACGGATTGGTACCAGGCGGCGGTGCGGCTACTATCGTCCTCGAAAGTTACGAGCACGCCCTTCAACGGGGTGCACCGATATGGGGTGAAATAATTGGCTGGGGCTTTTCCGGCAATGGCGACCACATCTCCACACCCAATGTGGATGGTCCTGCCCGCTCGCTGGAACTTTGCTTGAGAAACAGTGGTGTTACACCTTCCGAGGTGGGTTACATCAACGCCCATGCCACTTCGACTCGTATCGGAGACAGCCGCGAGGCGCAGGCCATTGCCCGTATATTCGGCGAGCGATGTGTGCCCGTCACTTCCACCAAGAGCCAGACCGGGCATGAAATGTGGATGGCAGGTGCCAGCGAGCTTATCTATTCGATGCTGATGATGAAAAACGACTTCATTGCCGCCAGCCTTAACTTTGAGAATCCCGACGAGGAAACGATGCACATCCATGTTCTGCCCGAACGCAAGGATACGCATTTCGACCTGTTCCTCTCTAACTCATTCGGCTTTGGCGGAACGAATTCGACGCTTATCGTAAAGAACTTATAGTTTATCAATCAAATAAAAACAGTTATGACACGTGAAGATATCGTAGCACAAGTAAACAGCCTTTTGGCAGAAGAATTTGAAGTAGAAGCAATCACTTTCGAGCCAGATGCAAACGTTAAGGAAACTCTTAATCTGGATAGTCTGAGTCTAGTGGACCTTGTGGCATTGGTGCAACAGAGCTATAAGGTGAAGATTCCCGTCACGGAATTGCGTAATATTCAAACTTTCAACAATCTGTATGATTACATTGAATCTCATCTGCCAACAGTATGAAAGGCGAAGACATCAAAAAATTGCTCCCACAACGTGCCCCTATCCTGATGGTGGACGAGCTGCTGGACGTGAATGGTGAGGAGGCACAGACCTCCCTTACCATCCGTTCCGACAACTTCTTTATTGATGAAGACGAACGGCTGGAAGAAAGCGGGCTGATAGAGCACATAGCCCAGTCTGCCTCGGCTTTTGCCGGATATAGGACGAGACTTGACGGGGCTGTAAAACCTCCCATAGGCTATATCGGCGAAGTGAAAAACTTCCGTTGCTACCACCGCCCACAGGCAGGCGACAAACTGCATACCACTATCAGGCTGGGACCGGAAGTAGGAGGCGTGATGCTGCTATCCGGCGAGACCTGCATAGGAGCGAAAACGGTGGCAGACACACAAATGAAAATCTTTATCCAGCCAGGCTGTTAAACTTCCCAGACTAAATAGTCGGAACTACCTACATGGATTTTAGAGAACGAGCAAGCGGACATATATAAATTAAGGTATAGGAATCATGAAATTGGAAGATAATTACTACAAACTAATCAGTATGCACTGCGATGGAATGAACGGTGTGTTTCATATTGCCCTACGTTCGGACTGCGACGTGTATCACGGGCACTTTCCCGGCCACCCCGTATGTCCCGGTGTGTGCAATATACAAACCATTAAAGAATGCGCCGAGCATCTGACGGGCAAACAGTTACACATAGATAGTATCCGCCGGTGCCGCTTAACCGCTGTCGTTACACCTGCAACTTGCCCGGAACTGGACATAAAAATAGACCTTCTGTCCACGAAAACCGGATATGGCATCACTGCCATCCTTTCCGATGCGCAGCGAATTTACATGGAGTATAAAGGAGAGATGACCATATGACCAAACTTTGCATCCGTATATACCGTTACTTTCGCAGTCACCGCACGGTCTTCTGGCTTTCGTTGGCAAGTATATTCCTCTTTTGCGGTTACTTTGCTACCCAAATCCATTTAGAAGAAGACTTAAACAAGTTGATGCCATCGTCCAAAAATGAAGACGGAAGTACGAAACTGGCTTTCGCCAACCTACGCATCAAAGACAAAACTTTCCTGCTTTTTGAAGGGTTAGACAGCACTTCTACAGAGCGTATCACTGAGGTGTGCGATGCCTTCATTGATTCTTTGCAGGCACGCGACACTGCGCTGGGCATAGAACGGCAATCAATAAGTGATGTCTTCTATCGTCTTTCCGATGATTTGTTGCCCGACGCCATTGATTACCTCAGCGAACATCTACCTGCCTATATAGACACTTCTTTTTATGCCTGTATCGACACCATGTTGACGCATGAATACTTCATGCGCCAGATGCAGCAAAACCGCCACGCCTTGGCCGGAGACTTTGGTTCCCTATTCCCCGAACTAGTACTAACAGACCCACTCGGCCTGCGCAATTTATTAGCAGAACAGATGAAACCATTGACCGAGAGTGGAACAGGCAGCTACCGTACCATTGACGGGCATTTTTTCGTACCGGACTCCACAGTGTGCGTGGCGTTCCTCACCCCCCGCTATTCTGCTACCGACACGGGGCAAGGTTCCACCCTTTTCTGTCTACTGAATGCACTCACGAACGAATTTTCCACTACCGTTCCCGATGTGCGTATTAGTTATCATGGCACACCAGCCAGTGGCTTCTATAACGCTACACAAATCAAGCGTGACCTGACAGGCACCATCGGAGGATCACTTATACTGGTGCTTATTTTCTTGTTTGTCTGTTTCCGCAACCGTGACACGCTACTACTCTTGCTGTTGCCTGTGCTATTCGGTACCCTGTTCGGACTATCGATGATGTATTTCCTTAAAGGACAGTTTTCACTCTTGGCATTAGGCATTGGAACTGTAGTCTTAGGAGTGGCTATGAGTTATGTACTACATGTGCTGACACATTATAAATATGTAGGCAATCCCGAACAGGTGCTTCGTGACCAAGTAAAACCCGTCTGCCTTGGATGTCTTACCACCATCGGTTCGTTTATGGGGCTTATTTTCATTGATACGGCACTGTTGCAGGATTTCGGACTGTTTGCCGCTTTCGCTATCATGGGTACCACGGCGTTCAGTCTCACATACCTACCACAATTGTTACATCCAGAAAAGAACCGCGTAAACCGCCGTATGTTTGCCATTATTGACCACATCAACACTTATCCTTTCCACTGCAAGAAATGGTTGCTGGCAGGCATCGGTATCGTCGCACTCTACAGCATCAGCTGTTACGTGGTATGTGGCACACAGTTCGATGCGGATATGCACAACCTGGGCTATAAGGCGGAACTGACCACCTATTCCGAAAACCTGCTACGCAGCAAAACCTATATCGCCGACAAACAGAAATACTTTGCCGCTTCCGGACAGACGATGGAAGAAGCGATAGAGAACTTTGCCTTACTTTCCCATAAACTTGATTCCCTGCAAAAGGCAGGATTGGTCAAGAGTTATGCACATACGAATAAACTGTTCATCCCATTGCGCGTACAACAGGAGCGCATTAACGCATGGCAACACTATTGGACGGACGAACGATTGCAACAAGTTCGTCGCCTGATAGCCGAAACCGCACCGGAAGCCGGCTTACGCCCGGAGGCGTTCGACCCGTTCTTCGATTATGTCAAGGCAGACTATGAACCGAATGTACTCTATGAATCAGGCATTATCCCACCTGGCTACCAATCCACATTAATGGAGCAGTCTTACAACGGTGAATATCTTTGCTTTACCTCCGTGCGTTGTGTTAACGATACGGTACGTAGCCATACAAGTGATTATCACCGTATTTGCGACGCCGTATCTTCCATACCTAATCTTATGGTACTTGACACCTATTATTATACTACAGATACACTGACGGGTATGAATGAAGATTTCAATGTGTTGCAATGGGTATCGATGCTCTTTGTTTTCATAGTGCTGCTATTGAGTTTCCACTTCAACCCGAAAAACACCTTGCTCGCTTTCTTACCCATCTTACTGAGCTGGCTGATTGTCCTCGGAACGATGGTTATCTTCGGCATGAAGTTTAACCTAATAAACATCATCATTTCAACTTTTATCTTCGGAATCGGAGTGGATTACAGCATCTTTGTTATGAACGGGCTTATCGGAAGTGAAAAAGATGCACATTTGCTGGGTTATCACAAGACTGCAATATTTTTCAGTGCTATCATTCTAATTGTCACGGTTAGTTCCATGCTCTTTGCCAAGCATCCGGCCATCCATTCCGTAGGTTTTACCACATTGGTCGGGTTGGTATCAGCAGTAGTGCTTTCATATGTGGTGCAACCAGCACTTTATAGCTGGATAAACAAAAAAGGAGGACATGCATGAAATATGACGTAATCATTATCGGTAGCGGATTGGGCGGACTGGAATGTGGCTACATCCTTGCTCGACATGGGCGGCGGGTTCTATTGCTGGAACAGGGCGTACAACCAGGCGGTTGCCTGCAAAGTTACCATCGTCGCGAACTGACTTTCGATACAGGTTTCCACTATGTAGGCGGACTGGATGAAGGACAATCGCTGCACGCTGCTTTCAACTATCTGGGTTTGTTGAACTTGCCTTGGCACCGACTAGATGCCGACGGTTTCGACCGCATAACTATTGGTGAGCGTACCTTTACTTTTGCGGAAGGATACGACGCTTTTGTCCGGCAACTTGCAGAAGAATTTCCTTCTAGTCGTACAGCCCTGCAACATTATGCAGATTTGCTGAAACGTTCTTCGGCACAACAGTTTGCAGCCCTTGCTCCCCATGCAAACGAAATCCCCGTTTTTTCATCCGGACTGATGGAAACAAGTGCATGGCAATATTTGAAAGAGAACATCCGCAATCCATTGTTGATAAACGTGCTTAGCGGTGGTTCGCTGAAAATGGAACTACGGAAGGAGTCGCTTCCGCTATTCACTTTCCTGCATGGCAACAGCAGTTTCATTGAAAGTAGTTGGCGGTTGCGAGGCGACGGTTCGCTGATTGTCAAAGCACTGGTAGAAGGCATCCATGCACAAGGCGGCAAGATTATCTGCAATGCCAAAGTGCAGGAATTAGTAGAGAAAAATGGACAACTGGCATACGTGGTGTGTTCCAACAAAGAAAAGTACGAGAGCGACTTGTTCATCAGTGATATACATCCCTCACAGATTTGCCAATTAGTCGGACAGAACACCCGGATCAAGCCGGCCTACCGCAACCGGATCAATAATTTGGAGAATACTTTCGGTATGTTTACCGT
Source organism: Parabacteroides sp. (assembly GCA_019417325.1). Classification (GTDB taxonomy): domain Bacteria; phylum Bacteroidota; class Bacteroidia; order Bacteroidales; family Tannerellaceae; genus Parabacteroides. The sequence continues at coordinate 29,644 of DXVO01000009.1, forward strand.
ATCACTCCGCATCCGGCCATGCAGTTTGCGATATTTCAACTACAACCAGTATATTTACCGCAAACCGAATATTTGGGATTTCTATCAAAACAATGCCAGCGTGGGTGGTGTGCTTGTCAGTTGCCGGGTACCAGAGGATGGCAGCGAATACACGCAGCAAGTGGATTTGCTCACGCCTATGCCTTGGGAATGGTGCAAGCCTTGGAGCTATACACAGGTAGGCAGGCGAGATAGTGAATACAAAGCAATGAAACTGCGCATGGCCGATGAATGCCTGGAACTTGCCGAATGCTTTCTTCCTGGTCTCAGAGAATTGTCGCAAAGTTATACCAGTACACCGCTCACCTGGCGCGATTATACCTTGGCCCCCGAAGGCAGTGCTTTTGGATTGAGAAAGGATTTCCGTAATCCATTGACAACGATGTTGTCCCCACGTACCCCTATCCCCAATTTATTGCTAACAGGTCAAAATCTGATGTTGCACGGGGTACATGGCGTGACCATGACGGCATTCCATACTTGTGCCGAGGTTTTGGGGAAGGAAGCGATATGGAAGATTATTGGGAATCAAAAATAAAGAATTTAGTAAAACAAGATATAACAATGAAAAAGTACGCATTAGTAACCGGAGGCAGCCGTGGCATAGGTCGTGCTGTCTGCATCAAATTGGCCCAGATGGGTTATGATATCCTCATCAACTATGTGAGCAACACAGCAGAAGCTCAAAAGACATTAGAACTGGTACGTGAGACTGGGCAAGATGGTGAAATACTGATGTTTGACGTAAGCAAACGCGAACAAGTGACAAAAGTCATCGATTCATGGACTACCAACCACCCGGAGGAATATATCGAAGTGCTGGTGAACAATGCTGGTATCCGTCATGACAACGTGCTGGTGTTCATGACTGAAGAGGCTTGGCACCGGGTGCTCGACATCACCTTGAATGGTTTTTACAACGTGACGCAAGCCGTACTGCAACCCATGTTAGTACATAAGCAGGGGCGCATCGTCAATGTGGCAAGCGTAAGCGGTCTGAAAGGACAACCCGGACAGGCCAACTACTCTGCCGCCAAAGGGGGCCTTATTGCTGCCACAAAAGCATTGGCTCTGGAAATAGCACGCAAACGTGTAACTGTAAATGCCGTAGCTCCCGGCTTTATCGAGACGGACATGACAGATGGGCTTGACACAGCGGCACTAAAGAATATCATTCCAGCTCTACGTTTCGGTACTCCTGAGGAGGTGGCGGAACTGGTGGGATTCCTCGCTTCACCGCAAGCAGGATATATTACGGGGGAGGTAATTTCAATCAACGGAGGACTTTATACATAATAAAGAGGAGAATAATATGAAAAGACTGTTTACTCTATTCATCACAGCTATCCTCGTTTGCATCGAAGTATCAGCGCAACGAGCAGATATCCGTAAGGCTGCAGAACGGTATAAGACGGTAAGCACATTGATAGCAAATGTTACACAAATCCATCACAACGTAGCCCTAACAAAAGACATCGTGACTGAAGGACATTTTTATTATAAAAAGCCAAACAATCAGAGCATGATATTCCAGAATTCAGGAGAAATGCTGTTGGCAGTGGACAACACCTTCGTCATGGTAAAGAACGGCAAGCAACATATCGCCAAAACAAAAGGAAAGAACAGTAACCCGTTTAAGATTCTACAGGAAGTGTTCCGTAACCTGCTTTCATCCGATGACAACGCCGAATTGACAAACATGGCAGATGTAAAACTGGAGAAGCAAGGTAACACCTGTACAATAACCATTACTCCCATCGTGACGGATTCCAAAACTAAAAGACGGATGATGTTCACCTCATGCGTGGCAACCATTGATCTGAAAGTTGCCGAATTACGTCGGCTGCGTATCAACGAGCCAGGAGGAAACTATACACAGTACGACTTCTCAAACTACATTTTCAATGCCGAGGTCAGCAGCAGCGTTTTTGATACCCGGACTGTGATATAAAAGGATGATGAAGACACTTGAAGACATTTGCCGCGTACCAGTGCGATTCAGCGAGATTGACTCCATGCTGCGTGTGTGGCATGGTTCATTTATCACTTACTTGGAAGACGGACGCGAGTCCTTTGGACGGCACTGGCCCGGTATCGGCTATGCCGATATGCAAAAGGCCGGCATCTATGCGCCCATCTATGATGTCCACATTCGCTATTTGGCTCCGTTGGCGATAAACGATGTGGCTGTGATACATACCCGATACGTCTATCATCCGGGCGCACGACTGGACTATACATATAAAATACATAGGGAAAACGACAACGTGCTCTGTGCAGAGGGTAGTACCACGCAGCTATTTATTGATGCAGCCGGGTTGCTTCTGACAGACAAGCCCACCTATTACAGGGCATGGCAGGAGAAGTATCTGGAAACGGTGAATAAATAAAGGAGAGAGAAAACATGAGGAAACGCATCAACAACCTGTTCTTTGCTGTCGGCATTACGGCGGTCATCGTGATGTTCTGCACGTTCAACGTGAGTTTTACGGAACTGTGTGCATACATCTCACAGGCGGGTTACTGGCTAGCGGCAATACTGGGACTGTGGTTATTGCTTTATGTACTAGACACATGGGCGTGGCAGATTATTATCTGTGGTAGTGGTCCCTGCACTATCAATTTCCCGCACTTATTAAAACTAACTGTCACGGGTTTTGCCCTCAACTATGCCACACCGATGGGCATGGTAGGTGGCGAAGCCTATCGTGTCATGGAACTTTCGAGATACATTGACGTGAGGCGTGCCACCTCTTCTGTAGTGCTCTTTGTAATGATGCACGTGTTCTGCCATTTCTGGTTTTGGATAACGAGTATTGTCGTTTACCTTATACTTGCCGTCACCGGCAACTTGCCACTGAACATGACAATAGGGCTGGTATTGGTATTCGCAGCTTCGTTCTGTAGTGGAGGTATATACCTCTTTGTTCGTGGATACAAATATGGAATGGTAGTAAGGTTGATGCGGATAATCAGCAAGTTGCCCGGGCTACGTACATGGGGAAAGCGTTTCTCCGAAAGCCATCGTGACGATTTGGAAAAGATAGACCGTCAGATTTCCGAACTACAAGGACAGAACAAACGCTCATTTTTGGGCAGCTTCTTTTTGGAATATTTGGGACGATTGCTCCAAAGTTTTGAGATATTCTTCATGTTGATGCTCTTCGGAATTAATGGTGGTGGAGGTGTGTATGGTTACTTGCTAACGTTTCTCCATTCGTTCCTTATTTTGGCATTCACGTCGCTCTTTGCTAACCTGCTCGGTTTCCTGCCCCTGCAATTAGGCGGACGTGAGGGAGGTTTTGCCATGTCTGTAGCACAAATGGGTATGACAGGTGGAACAGCGATGCTTATTAGCATCATTTGTCGCGTGCGCGAACTGTTTTGGACTTCCATAGGATTGCTAATGATGAAAATAGGGAATCGTAACGAAACTACTAATAATACATGATTATGACAAAGGTTAATATTAAATTGACTTATAAGTCTAATAATACTGAAGAGTGGTTTGATCGGATATGGACGCATCCCATCGATTACTGGAGAACACGACTGTTCGAACGGCTGGACTCTGCTTTGCAGATGTTCCTTGGCTATGTCTCTCCTTTAAGATATTTCTCATTGGGAGCAGAACTACTATATGCGGTGAATGTATGAACAAATATGTAGACTGTTGCACGAAACATTGTAACACCTTGTTCATAAAAATAATAACAATAAAAGAAAAAAGATTGTGATGAGGAAAAAAACGATACTTTGGTTGATAGGTTTGATCGTAGTATGCACCGCACAGGCGCAGCATACGCAAGTTAGCGGCATGGTGACCGACTCCATTACAGGCGAGGCGTTACCTTACGCTTCGGTAATACTGAAAGGAACTACTATTGGCGGAGCCACTGACGGTGACGGGCATTTCTCGTTCAACATACCTGACACTCCCTGTACGCTGCAAATATCTTATATAGGCTACGAGAATCGTGAACTACACATCACTCCAAAGAGAAAAACCATCGAACTGAACATCCGTCTGACACCGATAGGCATTGCTTTGAACGAAGTGACCGTCAAGCCACAACGTGAAAAATATCGCAAGAAAGAAAATCCCGCTGTGGAGTTCGTACGTCACGTCATTGCCTCGCGCAATGAGAATAATCCCAGAGACCATGACTATTTCAGTTATGACCAGTACGAAAAAATATTCTTTGCCAAAAATGACTACACTCCCAAACCTAAAAAAAAAGGAAAGACAGGTAAGTTCGATTTCCTGCATGAGTTCGTAGATACATTAGACAATGGAATTACCATCCTGCCCGTATCAGAAAAGGAAAAAATACAAACGGTTTACTACCGCCGTTTACCGCACTCAGAAAAACAGGTGATCAAAGGCTATAAGTCATCCGGTATCGACGAGATATTTTCCAGTGACGGTATTCAACAGTTTCTTGGTGAGGTATTTCGTGAGGTGGATATCTTCAAGAACGACATACCGCTCTTCCTGCAACGTTTCGTCAGTCCGCTATCCACCATTGGACCAAACTACTATAAATATTATCTGATAGACACGCTTCAAGTGAACGGAAAGCCATGTGTAGACCTTGGCTTTGTACCTTTCAACTCCGAGACGTTTGGTTTCACGGGGCATCTTTATGTCACGCTGGACTCTACCTATTTCATACAGCGTGCCGTGCTCAACGTGCCCAAAGACATCAACTTGAATTTCGTCTCCCGGCTTACCATTGAACAGGAGTTTGAACGAACGGCCGACAACACACGTCTTATCACGAAAGATGATATCAGCGTAAACTTCAAACTGACTGAACGCACGAAAGGTATGTATGCTCGCCGACTGAACATTTACACCAACCACACCTTCAATCCGCCCATCAAGGAGCAGATGCGTATCTTCAAGGAGAGCGCACCCGTCATCACCCTACAAGGCTCGCACCGGCAGACGGATGACTTCTGGAAAAAACACCGTCCACAAGAGGCGGAAAACCGAAATCCCAATTCCACAGAAAAATTGATGGCAAGACTGAATGCCATACCTGCTTACCGGATTACCATGAGGACGCTTTCCGTCCTCTTCAACGGCTATATCCCCACGCACAATGAGCCAGAGAAGAGCAAGTTTGAGTTCGGACCAATGAACTCCACCATCAACAATAACACGTTGGAGGGAATGCGCTTCCGCGCAGGCGGAACCACGACCACGGCGTTCAGCAAACACTTGTTCCTTGATGGCTATATGGCATACGGTGTAAAGGATAAGAAATTAAAATATGATGCCCTCTTAGAATACTCATTCAACGAACGCAAGGAATTTCGCAAAGAATACCCCATGCATTCCCTGCGATTAGAATATATGTACGACATCAACAAATTGGGACAGGACTACATGTACACCAGTAAAGATAACATGATGCTGATGATACGCCGCAAGAAAGACCGTTTCATCTCCTACCAACGGCTAGTAGAACTGACTTATACCCGCGAACATTACAATGGCATATCCTACAATGCTATTCTGCGCAACCGACGTGAATATTCCACACCATATGCAGTTTTCGAGCGTATCAAGGCAGACGGAACTATCACGCCTATCAGCCACTACGATATGACTGCGCTCGAACTTCACTTCCGTTATGCCCGTAACGAAAAGTTCTATCAGATGCGTAATCTCCGCATCCCCATCACATTTGATGCACTGATATTCAATTTCAGTCACGTAATGGCCAAAAAAGATTTTCTGGGTTCGAACTATGACTACCATCGCACGGACATCGGCATGCAGAAGCGCTTCTGGTTCTCGGCTTTCGGCTACATCGACCTCATTGTCAAAGCGGGTAAAGTATGGACCAAGGTACCTTATCCGTTGCTGATATTGCCCAACGCCAACCTTACCTACACCATCCAACCTGAATCATATACCAATATGAATGCCTTGGAGTTCATCAACGACGAATATACCTCGTGGGACATCACCTACTGCATGAACGGTAACCTGCTCAACCGCCTGCCCCTTATCAAGAAGCTAAAGTGGCGCGAAGTTTTCTGTTTCCGAGGATTGTGGGGACATCTGACGGACAAGAACAACCCGGCTACGGGAAACGGTGAAGGGCTGTACCGCTTTCCCACCTGTACCTACACAATGGACAACACGCCCTACATGGAAGCAAGTGTGGGTATCGAGAACATACTGAAATTCCTGCGCATTGATTATGTCTGGCGGTTGAGTTACCTTGATCATGCTGACATCCAGAAGAGTGGCGTACGCATGACAATGGTACTATCGTTTTAAATAGTATTATTTATTTTATCTTTAATAACAAGAAACGTAAAATGGGAAAAGAAACATCAAAGAGGATTCAGACATCCATCCTCAACAGCATTGAAAAAAAAGTATTAATCTGGTTGGCACAAAGACAACCCAAGTGGATGACTTCGGACATGTTGAGCTACATTGGCATATTTGGCTCTGCATTATATATGCTTGGCGGTTGGTTGGCTAACAAAAATATGATTTTTTTGTGGCTCGCCTCATTCGGATTAGTCATCCATTGGTTTGGCGACAGTTTGGACGGTACGTTAGCACGTGTACGGAACAAACAAAGACCGGTTTACGGCTTTTTCATAGACCACACGCTAGATGCCATAACCACCTGTATAATTTTTCTCGGAGCCGGTCTTTCTCCTCTTTTTCGTATGGATGTGGCATTGTTCATTCTGGCCGGTTATCTTTGTCTATCCATTTACACGTACATCTGTACCATTCTAAAAGGAGAATTCCGCCTGACATACGGTTACATGGGGCCAACCGAATTCCGTTTGCTCCTTATCCTGATAAATGCGTTATATATCTATCTCCCTTGCATAAAACAGCATTATAATCTGTGGAAATATAATTTGGGGGTGTTCGATATCATCGGTTTATCCGTAGGCTTTATTCTATTTTTGATTTATGTTTGTCAACTGGTCAAAGACGGTCGTTCTTTTTCCAAGCAAGATCCATTAACATAAAATTCAATAGATAATAGATCTTTTAAGAAAGACAGGACGTTCCCTTAACCAATTGGAACACTGTCTTTACCGCAGATTAATACTTTTGTGGTGTCTCATGTAAAAAGGAGAATACTTACCCGAAGTACCGATTGGTTTCAACTTATCGAATACAAACCCATCAACAATGGAGCACGCACACAGAAGGAACTTACTGAGCTTTTTCTTGACAAGTGAACTGAACACCAACAAATCCCAGATAATCACCCTACAGTTCCAGAAATAAATACTAATGTGTGCCTCCTTGTCTATTTCACTGGTCATAATCCGACAGGGAATGATATACCCTGATGGAAAAAATTCATTGGTTTTCAAACAAAATACCTTGTTTCAGTTCATTTTTGTCACAAAAATAAAGATTACTTCCTTGATATAAAATATTCATCTTCTTATTGGAACACTTTCCGCGAATAATAAATATCTGAAAATAAGGGCTCTACCTTTAACTTTGTCTCGGATTTTTAAATTAAAAAGAAATTTGATAACTATGGACAAAAAATGGATCAGACTGACTAGTTTGGTCAGTTGTGCAATTTTGATGGCGTCCTGCAAGCAGACGCCACAAATGCAACCAGGTGGTAGCACCTATGCGACAATGAAGGTGGAGGTCTCCGAGAGGGAGCTGTCTTCCTCCTATTCTGCAACTATCCGTGGACGACAGGATATAGACATTTATCCGCAGGTGTCGGGAACCATCAAAAAACTTTGTGTGATGGAAGGAGAGAAAGTTCGCCGTGGACAGATACTCTTTATTATTGACCAAGTTCCTTACAAGGCTGCTCTGAGAACGGCGGTAGCAAATGTAGAATCGGCAAAGGCTAGTTTGAAAACGGCGGAACTAAATTATAACAGCAGCAAAGAATTATATGCGCAGAAAGTTATTTCACTGGTGAATCTGGAAACGATGGAAAACAACTATCTTACGGCAAAGGCCCAACTGTCCCAGGCGGAAGCCCAAGAGATAAATGCCCACAACAATCTTTCCTATACGGAAATTAAAAGTCCAAGTGATGGGGTTATCGGTTCTCTACCTTATCGTGCGGGAGCATTGGTTAGCGCGAACATGCCGCAACCGCTAACTACGGTCAGTGACAATTCCGACATGTACGTTTATTTCTCCATGACAGAAAACCAACTGCTTGCCCTAACCCGCCAGTACGGGACGATGGACGAGGCGCTAAGGAATATGCCCGAAGTGGAACTTCGTCTAAACGACAACTCCATATATGATAAAAAAGGTAAGATCGAGTCCATCAGCGGGGTTATCGACCGCCAGACAGGTACGGTAACCGCCCGCGTGGTCTTTCCTAACGAATCCCGTCTGCTCCATAGCGGTGCGTCAGGAACCGTGATGCTTCCGAGTACCTACAAGGACTGTATTGTCATACCGCAGGGAGCAACCGTCCAGATGCAAAACAAAACCATTGCCTACAAGGTCGTGGACGGCAAGGCTGTCTCTACGTTGATCACCGTAGCAGGAATAAATGATGGCCGAGAATATATCGTGTTGGACGGTCTGAGTGTAGGAGATGAAATCGTATCGGAAGGTGCAGGTCTGGTACGTGAAGGGACACAAGTTAAATAAAGACAGAAAATTATGAAAGGAAATATATTCATAAAGCGCCCGTCGATGGCCATGGCTATCTCTATATTGATACTGGGTATAGGGATTATTTCTCTCTTCTCTTTACCAGTGGAGCAGTATCCTGACATTGCCCCACCTACAGTGCAGGTGTCAGCAACCTATACAGGAGCCGATGCCCAAGCGGTAATGAACAGCGTCATCATGCCGCTGGAAGAAAGCATCAATGGTGTGGAGAACATGATGTACATCACCTCCACTGCCACCAATGCGGGTACCGCCACCATCACGGTTTACTTCAAGCAAGGGACAGACCCAGACATGGCAGCCGTCAACGTTCAGAATCGTGTGTCAAAAGCGCAAGGACTGCTACCCGCCGAAGTAACCAAAATCGGTGTGACCACCACCAAACGCCAGACCAGTTTCTTACAGATCAACGCATTAGTGAGCACAAATGGTCGCTACGAAGAGGCATTCCTTGCAAATTACCTGGATATCAACGTCCTTCCGCGCATCAAGCGTGTCAACGGCGTGGGCGACGTGATGGAACTGGGAGATACATACAGTATGCGTATTTGGCTGAAACCTGAAAGAATGGCCCAATATGGCCTGGTTCCTTCGGACGTGACAAGCGTATTGAGCGAACAGAACATGGAGGCACCCACCGGCTCATTGGGCGAAAACTCAAACAACGTGTTCCAGTTCACAATGAAATACCGTGGCCGTCTGAAAAGTACAGAGGAGTTTCAAAATATCGTCGTCCGTTCACAAGATGACGGCTCGGTACTGTACCTGAAAGATATTGCTGATGTAGAACTCGGAACTTTAAGTTATACCTTTAAAAATGAACTGGATGGTAAACCTGCGGTCATGTTCATCGTTTTCCAAACGGCTGGTTCCAACGCCACTGCTATCAACGAAAAGATTTCCGCTGAGCTGGACGAGATAAGCAAAAGCCTCCCAAGCGGAGCGGAGTTTGTGACAATGCTTAGCTCGAACGACTTCCTCTTCGCATCCATACACAATGTAGTGGAGACATTAATTATTGCCATCATATTGGTTATCCTCGTGGTCTATTTTTTCTTGCAGGACTTCAAGAGCACGCTGATTCCTTCCATCTCCATCATTGTGTCATTGATTGGTACATTTGCCTGTCTGGTGGCTGCGGGATTCAGTCTGAACATCCTGACACTCTTCGCGTTGGTACTCGCCATCGGTACGGTAGTGGACGATGCTATCGTGGTAGTAGAAGCCGTACAGTCCAAGTTCGATGCCGGGTACAAGTCGCCTTACCTTGCCACTAAGGACGCGATGAGCGACGTGACAATGGCAATCATCTCCTGTACGTGCGTGTTCATGGCAGTGTTCATTCCCGTGACCTTCACTGGTGGCACTTCGGGTGTCTTCTATACGCAGTTCGGTATCACGATGGCAACTGCTGTCGGTATCTCCATGATTTCGGCATTGGTGCTGTGCCCCGCCCTCTGTGCCATGATTATGCGCCCGTCCGACGGGAACAAGAGTGCCAAAAGCATCAACGGTCGCGTGCGTGCCGCCTATAACGCATCATTCAATGCCGTGCTGGGGAAATACAAAAAAGGCGTCATGTTCTTTATACATCACCGCTGGATGGTGTGGACAGGTCTGACTGCTACCATCGTGCTGCTGGTATGGATGATGACAACCACCAAGACCGGTCTAATACCACAGGAAGATCAGGGTGTGATGATGGTAAACGTCAGCACCTCACCAGGCAACACGCTGAAAGAAACGAACAAAGTGCTTGACAAGATGGAGGAAATCCTAAAGAACACGCCGGAAATCGAACACTATTCCCGCGTTGCCGGATATGGATTCATTGCCGGACAAGGTACGTCCTACGCTTCCGTGGTAATCCGTCTGAAAGACTGGAACGAACGCAAAGGCAAGGAGCATACCGCCGATGCGGTAGCCACCCACCTGAACACGCAGTTCGCCGCCATCAAGGACGCGCAGATTTTCACCTTCCAGATGCCAATGATTCCCGGCTACGGTATGGGTAACACCATCGAACTGAACTTGCAGGACCAGACCGGAGGCGATATGACCACGTTCTACAATTCCGTCATGCAATTCCTTATGGTTCTTAACCAGCGTCCAGAGGTGGCGATGGCCTATACCTCTTATGCAATGAACTTTCCTCAGATCTCCATAGACGTAGATGCCGCCAAATGTAAACGGGCCGGAATCTCACCTGCCACGGTACTCGACGCCTTGGGTAGCTATTGCGGCGGTTCGTACATCAGCAATTATAACCAGTTCGGAAAGGTGTACCGCGTGATGTTGCAAGCCTCACCCGAATACCGTCTATCTGAACATGACCTGGACAATATGTTCGTACGCAACGGCACAGAGATGGCTCCTATCAGCCAGTTCGTGACACTAAACAAAGTGCTTGGCCCGGAAATATCCACCCGCTTCAATTTGTACAGCTCCATCACTGCCAATGTGAACCCTGCTGCTGGCTATTCTTCTGGCGAAGTGCAGAAAGTCATTGAGGATGTTGCCGCACAAACCCTGCCGACTGGCTACGGTTACGAATATGGCGGTATGGCGCGTGAGGAAGCCAACAACAGCAGTACAGGTACGGCCTTCGTCTACGCTATCTGCGTCTTCCTGATCTATCTGATTCTGGTCTGTCTGTACGAAAGCTTCTTGGTGCCGTTTGCCGTCATCTTGTCCGTACCGTTCGGACTGATGGGTTCGTTCTTGTTCGCCAAATTATTCAGCTTGGAGAACAATATCTATCTCCAGACGGGTGTTATCATGCTGATTGGCTTGCTGGCAAAGACTGCCATCCTAATCACAGAGTACGCTATCGAACGCCGCCGCAAGGGAATGGGTATCGTGGAGTCGGCATACTCGGCCGCTCAGGTCCGCCTACGCCCTATCCTGATGACAGTACTGACGATGATATTCGGTATGTTACCACTAATGTTCTCATCTGGTGCCGGAGCCAATGGGAACAGTTCGTTGGGAACGGGTGTTGTAGGCGGTATGCTCGTGGGAACGCTGGCACTACTTTTTGTGGTTCCGGTCTTCTATATCATATTCGAATTCCTGCAGGAAAAGGTTCGTCCGCCTATGCAGGAAGAAACCGATATACAGGTACAGCTGGAACATGAAAGGAGCATGGCAGAACGTAATGATAATAAAAAATGATGATGAAGGAGATGACCGGAACGGGCAATTGGCTGCTCTTATCTGGCATTCTCCGGAAAAATCATTTCCAAAAAACATTCAAAAAGATAAAGGATGAAGAAACATATATTAACATTGGCTGTAATTTGTACTCTATTGAGCAGTTGCGGCATATATAGCAAATACAAGCCGGCAAACACCGTACCGGAAAATCTTTATGGAGAGAATGCCATGCCGGAAGATTCTGCCGGACTGGGAACGATGGACTGGCGTGACCTTTTCACCGATCCTTTCCTTCAAGCCCTTATAGAGAAGGGATTGCAAAACAATACAGATTACCTGTCTGCCGGATTACGGGTGAAAGAAGCTGAAGCGACATTGTTATCTGCAAAATTGGCATACCTCCCGTCACTGACATTCTCCCCGCAGGGAACTATAAGCAGTTTCGACGGCGCGAAAGCGACCAAGACCTACTCGGTTCCTGTTACCGCCAGTTGGGAAATCGATATCTTCGGAAAATTGCGTAATACTAAACGTCAGTCCCAGTCCCTTTATGCACAAAGCCGGGACTATAAACAGGCTGTTCGTACACAGGTGATAGCCGGAGTGGCCAACACCTACTATACATTGCTGATGCTCGACGCTCAGCTCGAAATCTCGGAAGAGACCAAACTCTCGTGGAAGGAGACAGTCGACGCCACCCGTGCACTGATGAATGCGGGAATGGTAGACGAGGCTGCCGTTTCCCAAATGGAAGCCGCCTACTATAGTGTATGCACAGCCGTCCTTGACCTGAAAGAACAAATCAACCAAATTGAGAACAGCATGTCACTGTTGTTGGCAGAAACGCCCCACACGGTGGAACGGGGTCGGCTGGACGCTCAAAATATGCCAACCAGTTTTTCCACCGGTATACCTGTTCAATTGTTATCAAACCGCCCGGACGTAAGGGCTGCGGAACGTTCTCTGGAACAGGCTTTCTATGCCACCAACCAGGCACGTTCCGCTTTCTACCCTTCCATTACGTTAAGTGGAAATGCGGGATGGACCAATTCTTCAGGAAACATAATTATCAATCCTGGAAAATTTCTAGTTTCAGCCGTAGGTTCGCTTACACAGCCACTTTTCGCCCGCGGGCAACTTACCGGACAGTTGAAAATCGCCAAGGCACAACAGGAGGAGGCGCAGCTAAGTTTCCAACAGATACTCCTGCAGGCGGGAAGCGAGGTGAACGACGCCCTGACACAATACCAAACGGCACATGATAAGTCAGAACTGTATGAGAAGCAAATAGCTTCTTTACAAACGGCATACAGGAGCACCTCTCTTTTGATGCAACACGGGAATACCACCTATATAGAGGTACTAACAGCCCAGCAAAACCTTTTGAGCGCCCGGCTGACACAAGTGGCCAACCGTACCACCGAGATACAAGGTATAATCAGCCTCTACCAAGCACTGGGCGGAGGTTGTGACGAATGATTTTTCTGTTTGTTGTTTATTCATATTTATAATTCAGGGCTTTCCGGAAAGTGATTTTAGGGCAGTCCGCCAATCTCTAATTCAAAATCGAAAAGAGGCATTCCCGGATTTTTCCGGGTGCCTCTTTTATTTCTGATTGGAACAGTGAAATTTAGTACTGTGTACTTATCTTTAACAACAGTTTGTTACAACAAAAAATCAAGTTATATGTACAAAAAACGATAGGTGTCAATAGTGGATTTTCAGGTACTAATTTTCCTATGGTTCCCACGAGCGTGTTGCCATGAAAGGTATGTATCTTGTCAGCCTTCCGTCGTCCTGTTGCTACTGCTTCCTACAACACCTTACTGTCCCTTATTATCTTCCGGTATTCTTTGGGAGAGTACCCTAAATGTGCCTTTACATATTTTCCAAAAAAAGATGTATTAGGAAAATTCAGATATTCAGAAATCTCCTTGATCGATTTTTCAGAGTATTTTAATAAACGCTGGATGTCCGTTATGACAAACTGGTTGATCCATTCATACGCGGTTTTTCCACTTATCTGCTTGCATACAGTTGAAAGGTATTTGGGCGTGACACACAACTGTTCCGCATACCGGGAGACGGAACGAGATTTCACTTCCATGACAGAAATCAGTTCTATGAACTTCCTGAACAGAATGTCAGCCTGTGTTATAGTCCTGTTCCCGGAGGACTCCACATAATTTTCCATTTCGGCAAGTATTTCATAAATACTCGCCCGGACAATGAATGAGATGGTGTCTTTCTTGTAAGGTCGCTGTTCCTGTGCCAGCCGTAAAGAAAGTAACTTGCCATAGGCCTCAAGCAGTCTGTTATCCTCTACATGGATTACCGGATGCTCTGCTATATGGAACGCCTTGTTCCATATGCTATCGTCCACATGGATATGTTCCATAACGATTTTTTGTGACAAACACATAATTCTACCTTTGAAATCAGGACTGATCATACAGTTGTTTAATATAACGTTAGGACGACAAATCAGGATGTCCCCGGCATTAATGACATATCTTCTACAATCTACATCCACCTGCAATCGACCCTCCACACAGGCTGTGAATGCCATCCTGTCCATTTTCTTGGGGTCTGAGCCTTGTGACAAACCATTAACTTTCTTTATATCAAGATCATAAATACTGATATCTCCATCCTCATAAAGAGTAAACGAAGTGTTCCTCATATTTTCCATACTTATTTTTCTGTCGCTGTTCAATTCATTTTATACCGGCACAAAAATAAAAGATTTGCCTAAAACTCTACAACTCTATATGGAATAAAAAATGGCTTATTATTCTTATAATGTGCATGTTACAGCCTAAACTGAACGTTTTTATAGCCTCGAAGAACACTGACATAAACAAGATATTTCATAACTTCGTAAGATTAAATTAGAAACAAATATAGACTATGATAATCAATAAGGAAAAAATCAAAAGAAACGGAGGTAAAATAATCAGCATGATGTGACAGATGTGTCGTTATTCTTTTGAAGAGTTACATTCTTTCACCAGTTTGAGCAATACAGAATTGTGTCTGGCTCTTATTCTTCTGGTACAAGAAGGGCAAATAGAGCAAAACAGAAATGAATTTGATATTTATACTACACAAAACTGATAAAATACAGAATGATCTGATGAAAGAACTAAATTTGTGTGGTATGCATCATCATTATAATCCGTTATCAATGTCTGATAATAAGGCAAACACTATATGGGAATTACACAACATGCTTATTATAAACAATTTATATACATTCATAAATAGAGACAACATAACAGAAATCATAGTAAAACATGTCTCATTCTGCCTGATTTCCCCATAACCTACTAAAAATAAAAAGTAATTACTATTTGATTGTTAATTGATTTTACATTATCTCTATAAACTACAAACTAACACTTAGTTTTAACATTTAAAACTTTTTTATTATCCGTATTATAACAATTTAGGTTAATCACAAACAATCTTACTACTAAAATAAACTGACTCGAGAAAACACTGTTTACTAAATAGAGTTGACCTGTCATGCTAAAACAGTAATTCTGGTAGAACCTTCTGTAATTCATCTACAGCCAAAACATATGCAAGTTTCTATTTTTGCATCATTAATAAATGAATAATCCATATGAAAATGAAAAAAAACCTTGTAGTAATAAGCATTTGTTTGTTATCCCTGGGGATAAGTTCATGCAACAACCATAGTAATAATAATCAAACAGAAAGAACAATGGACAATACAACAAAAGTACAAGAACCAGTATTGGGACTCGGCTCACCAATTACCGACAATTTTACAGGAACTGCCTGGTTAAAAATGCTTTCCACTCAACCGGAATACGATTGCAATGTGTATAATGTAACCTTCGCTCCCGGTACGCGTAACTACTGGCATTCACACAGCGTAGGTCAGATTCTCCTCTGTACCGAAGGTGTAGGTTATTATCAGGAAAGAGATAAACCGGCTCAACGGCTGCAACCAGGTGATATCGTTAATATTCCCTCCCATACGGCTCATTGGCATGGCGCAGCACCCGATAACCGTTTTACGCACATCGGCATCACTCCAAAAGTAAATGAAAATGCCACCGAGTGGTTAGGCGAAGTTACTGACGAAGAATATGCCGAAGCTGTAAAATAAAAAACGCCGCATATGAAAAAAACATTTTTAATATCAGTATTTATCCTATTCGGAGTCCTGCCCGTTTTCGCTCAGGACAATCCGGTATCTAAAGAAAAAGAAAAGATGGATAGAATCGAATTATGTAAAAAAAACTATACGACCTTATTCGGAGGCGAAGCACTGACCGGACAAGGCACAGACCCGGAAATGATGGATATCCTCCAAAAGTTTATTTTCGGAGAAGTATTCCGTACCGGAGAACTGGATATAAAAACACGGGAAATGATTACCTGCATCACTTTGGCAACAATGCAGACATTACCTCAATTGAAAGCACATGTTGCCGCAGCTTTGAATGTGGGGGTTACTCCCGTTGAACTGCGCGAAACGGTTTACCTCTGTGCTCCATTCATCGGTTTCCCGAAAACATTAAATGCATTGGCTACTATTAATGATGTGTTTAAAGAACAGGGTATCTCCTTGCCTTTAGAAGCACAGGGGATAGTGACGGAGAAAGACAGAAATGAAAAAGGGGCTGCCATTCAAAACATACTTTATCCGGAAGGTATAAAAGACGCGATGAAAAACGTTCCGGGAGGTTTGGGTAGAGATGTGGAAAGATTCCTTACCGAATATTGTTTCGGCGATATTTACACCCGCAACGGACTGGATATAAAAACCCGTGAACTATTGGCTTACTGTGTACTTACCACGCTGGAAGCAGAAAGTCAGCTTCGTTCGCATCTTCAAGGGAATTTGGCAGTCGGCAACAGTAAGGAGACACTTGCTGCAGCAATCATACAATGTCTTCCTTATATAGGTTTTCCTCCTGCAATAAAAGCCTTGAAAATTATTCAGGAAACCCCACAATCTTCTCCTGAAAACAATAAAGTCCGTATTTCAAGAATTACTGTCGACCCGGCACAATTAGATAACTACAATGCTTATCTGAAAGAAGAAATAGAAGCATCTGTACGTCTGGAACCGGGAGTCCTTACATTATATGCTGTTTCTGAAAAAGAACAACCGAATAAAATAACGATCCTTGAAATTTACGCAGATCAGGCTGCTTACGAAAACCATCTTCAAACACCCCATTTCCAAAAATATAAACAAGGCACACTGGATATGGTACAAGAACTGGAACTTATTGATGGTACGGCATTGATTCCCGGACTGAAAATAAAATAGCCGGCTACAAATAATAGGTATGGGTTATTAAGAATGCCTGCTGAACTTTTAATATATTTGCAAACAATGAATAACCGAATATATACGTTATTACATTGGAAACACAAATACAAACAAACATGAAAGCTACATTTACTATAGATAACCCATTGCCTCCATTATGGCTGATGTATCCGGAAATATCCCAATGCAGCATAGGATGGCGCATGGGATACGGTGAATATTATTTATGGAAATTCAACGACTGGTTTAATGAGTTATCCGAAGAGATGCAACTCAAATACCAGAAAATGTTTCCTGCCCCACATGCATGGGAAGGTTATTATCAAGATACGATTGGAAACAAGTTTCAGCATGGTATCTGTTTTTGGCAGCCGGACGGATTACCCGGCTTTTCATTAGAGCAACTTCTAACCGATACAGCTAACGGTACAAATTTCGAGTATCTCTTCTTTTGGGGACATTATGCAAAAAAGGAGATATCCAAATCTTGTTTTAGCCAATGGTGGAAGGCTTCTTTTCGGGTAGATACGCACGATTACTGTTGCATGGAACAATATATGATGGCAGAAAAAGCACGTATTTTCGAAGACGAAGAAATCAGGAAACAGATATTTACTGAAACAGACCCGAAAACGATAAAACAGTTGGGACGTAAAATCAAAAACTTTAATCAGGAAATCTGGGATAAATGTAAATATTCGATTATACTAAACGGTAACTATGCCAAATTCCTTCAAAACAAAGAACTTCTTGATTTTTTACTAAGTACCGGAAATAAAATTTTAGTGGAAGCAAGCCCATACGATACCATATGGGGAGTCGGCATGGAGGAAGCCAATCCGCAAATCAAAAATCCATTTCTTTGGAAAGGTCAAAACCTACTTGGTTTTGCTTTAATGGAGGTAAGGAACGAATTAAAACGAATATGCCAATCCTATCAGCTAATTAACTGGGAACAGGTAAAAAAAGAAATAGAAGCATAAAAAAGTCCGGCGGATAAATTGAATTGCATTCCAACTCATTTTATCCGCCAGACGTATATAAATAAACTCACAGAGTCTTCCCTTAATACTCGTCTACTTTCTGATCTGCACGGAACTGATCAAGCTGTTTTTGCAAACGAGCGGTAACTTCAACATATTCCGGATTGCCGTATAGGTTATTCAACTCGTTCGGATCACTTTGAAGATCATAAAGTTCGTCGCAGTTGATCGCGTCATTTTGCTTATTTTTGTCACCGTAGAAATGTATTAACTTATAACGGCTGTCACGTACACCATCATGACGGCGTACCATATGGATTGCCGGATAATCATAATAATGATAGTACAGATATTCACGCCAATCAGTCGGCACCTGTCCGCCGAACAAAGGGACTAAAGAGGTTCCTACCATATAATCCGGTTTCTCTATTCCTGCTATATCCAGGTAAGTTGGGGCATAATCTATATTCTGTACCAAAGCCAGACACTCGCTTCCCGCTTTAATCTTGGCAGGATAACGGATAATCAACGGAGTACGGAAAGATTCCTCATACATAAAACGCTTGTCGAACCAGCCATGTTCACCCATATAGAAACCTTGGTCAGAGGTATAGACAATCACAGTATTATCCATAAGCCCCTCTTTTTCCAGATAGGCGATTAAACGACCGACCTCGTCATCGATAGACTTAATACAACGTACGTAATCCTTTATATAACGTTGATATTTCCACTTCACCAAATCATCGCCCTTCAGATTTTGGTTAATGAAATTCTCATTGCGAGGTTTATAAGAAGCAATCCACGCCTCGCGTTGTTCCGGTGTCATACGGTCCAGAGATGCGTCCCAGCCTTTCAGATTCCATTCGTTTTGGTAGGCATCATTATTCCTTAGTTCATTCACCTTCAAATCATAGACAATAGTCATGTCCTTATCGATACGCATTTCCTGTGTACGTGCGGCATCACAACGGGTGGCATAAGTATCATTAAACGTATCGGGATAAGGGAATTCCACATCTTCATACAAGTCCATATATTTCAAATCCGGCATCCAGTTACGATGCGGGGCTTTATGATGAACCAATAAGCAAAACGGTTTATCCTTATCTCTTTTTTCAAGAAATTCAATGGCATGATCTGTCGTAAGAGTTGTTGCATACCCCTCCTCCTTCACGTATTTACCATTTGTTTCTTTACTCTTAAATTCGGGATTGTAATAATCTCCCTGGTCCCATAACACTTGATAATAATCGAATCCCTTCGGCTCGCATTGCATATGCCATTTGCCCACAACACCGGTTTGATAACCATGCTGCTGTAATATCTCGGAGAAGAAAGTCTTCGTCGTATCAATGCCCGCCCCTAATTGCCGTTGTCCGTTCTGATGACTGTACAGACCGGTCATCAAGCAAGCCCGGCTGGGAGTGGAAAGCGAATTCTCCACAAAGGCTTGCCTGAACAACATACCTTCTGCGGCTAAACGGTCCAGATTAGGTGTCGGAGCCAGTTTACCTAACGCATGTCCATAGGCACTAATCGTCTGATATGAATGATCATCCGTCATGATATGAACGATATTAAGAGGCTTTTCTGCCACTTCCTTTTGCCCGGTTCCGCAAGCGGAAAGTAAAAGGGCGGGAGCTAAAATAGCTCCATAACTAATAGTATTTTTCATATTTCTCTGTTTTTCAACATTTATACAAACGTATAAAACTTATTTGAATTGTTAATCCTCATCTTTCAATATATTTGATTGCTCAAAAAGTCTAATGATATTTATTGATTACTATTTATAGATTCACTCCTTTTTCCGATGAGCAAACTCTTGCTGCTCTTTCATGAATTGTTTTTGAATCTCTCCATTATCCAAATTTTTAAAAACTTGAAGTGCGGGAGACTTCTGTTCTTCCATCCATTTTTGTAAATATCCACGATACTGCTGAATGACATTCTTATATTCTTCTTTATCTATCAGATTATGCAGGCCATCAGGATCATTTTTAATATCATACAGTTCTTCTTTAGCACGATATTTAAAAAACTCAAGGCGATGTTTTGCATATTCATCAGACTGGCTTTCTTCAACCATCGATTCAAACGTAATTCCAGCCCATGAACAATTTCTAAAAATGGTAGTACCATCAGACCACGCATTAAATATATAGCAATAATCAGCATCATGGACAGCAAACATCGGATAACGATTACGTGCCGAAGTTTCATAAAACTGCGTAAAGACACGATTGCTTTCTCGAAGTTGACCGCCCTTTAATGCCTCAAGAAATGATTTTCCGTCTACATTTCCATTAAATGAAACACCACAAGCTTCTAATATCGTTGGCATATAGTCGATCGTAGAAATGAAATTTGAATTATCCACGCTTCCCGGTTTTATAATACCTGGCCATTTGGCAATCCAAGGTGTTTTATTAGAGTTCAGATAACAATTCGTTTTTGCAAATGGGAAGTCCATTCCGTTATCAGACAGAAACATAATCAACGTATTGTTCTCTAAATTTTGTTCTTTTAAAACACGCATGACCTCTCCTACAACATCGTCCAGGCGCCGTACCGAACTATAATATTGAGCAAGTTCAATCTTTGCTTTTTGAGAATTTATAATAAAGCCCGGAACAGTCATATCCTCTGTTGTATAAACTCTTGAAGCATCCGGAAAATCCTTGATTGGGAATTCCTTTTTTTCCCGTTCACTACCATGAAACGGAGCATGGGGGTCATGAGAGTTCACCATGAAGTAAAAAGGTTTTCCTTCCTTCTTTACATCCTTTACAAATTGATTAAATACCTCATAATATCTTTTAGGATCCCGCCCTGAACCCAGATCCGGTTGATCTACCTGAGTATCCCATTGAAAAGAAGAAACAGGCGTACTATGCCCAAGTTTTCCAGCTATGCCTACAGAATAGCCGTTCTCCCTAAGCACAGACATCACCGTTGGAATATTTTTCTCCGTATGATAAAACCCCTCTACTCCATTTTTATGAGAATAAAGCCCGGTAGCCAATACAGCACGGGAAGGTTGGCTTACGGCAATATTTACATAAGCATTATTAAAGATAATACCTTCTGATGCAAGCTTATCAAGATTAGGGGTGATACCGGAAACCGGACATCCCATATAACCGACACTTGAATAGTTCAAATCATCAGCAGTTATAAGCACAACATTGAGCCGTCCATTCCCTTGTAATTGTTCTTGCGCAAAAACATTATAAATTCCGCATATAGGAATCAAACCGCTAAGTAATAAACTATTTACGATTCTATTTCTCATGATAATTTTTATTACATCCGTTAGTACCCTTGATTTTGCTTGATCTTTTGATTCCCGTTCATCTCGCTTTCAGGTATGGGCCATAAAAGTTTATAGGCTTCAATATTTGTCAGATCTTCGGGTTTATAGCAGAAAGTCGTATTCTCTATGACGGCCTGCCTTGACTCCTTTAATTTCTTGAGAGCATATTCTTCTCCCCAACGTTTCAAATCATAGAAACGATGTCCTTCGCCAACTAACTCTAATGCACGTTCGTTTCTGATAGCTTCACGTAACTCTTCTTTATTTTTTAGAGGTTTTAAGCCGGCTTCATTTGTCAAGGTATAGAGGGTTTCACCCGCTCTTTCTCTTATTTGATTTAAATACCCCAACGCTGTATTTGTCATGCCGTTTAGTTCGCACTCTACCTCCGCTTTCATTAACACAACATCCGCATATCTAAATATGATAATGTTAAAGGGGCAGTCTCCTGTCCGGAATTTATGACCGATAGAAGAAAAGTTTGTGAACTTCATTAAATGAGAATATAAAGGCTCTGTCGAATTCGTAAATATAATTTTCACTTCTTTTCCGTTATCTGCCGTATAGGTATATTCTCCTTTATAAGTATCCGTTATTTCATTTAAATAGGGTTTCCGGGTATAGAATAATTTTGTTCGCGGACTTCCGGGCTCTGTCATCTTTAGTATATAATCATTCAGAGGATAAGTCGCATTGGCTCCCTGAAAGTCCGAACATAAAGGTAAATAATAAGTTAATAGCGTACAACCTTGTTTAGGAACTGTTCCTTGCTCTCTATTAATCTCCCATATAGACTCATTGTTATATTTAAGTTTAGGATTCCATACATCTTGGATATCAGGCATCAAAGAATATCCGTTTATTTGATTTAATGTGGTTTCCGCACTTTTCAGATCATTACGGAGCATGTGCACTTTAGCCAATAAAAGTAGGGCTGCCCCCCGGGATACACGCCCTTTTTCCGTATCGTTTTTCTCGGGAAGAAGAGATGCTTCTTGCAAATCCTCAACAACAGCATCCCAAACCTGACCGGCCGGAGTCCGTTCAATGTCAGTATTCGTCATAACTGTTGGTTCCAATCGTAAAGGAACATCTCCCCACCGCATTACCAGATGATAGTACATCAATGCTCTGAAAAATTTGGCCTCCCTTATACATTGTTCCTTCAGAGATCCGGAAATATTAGGATTTTCATTGTTCTTGAGAGCGTTTATGTAGGAATTAGCTCCGAATATCATAGAATAGGCATGATCCCATCCTGCAGTTAGCACCGGATTACCCGGCATAAGTACGTATTTTGGAAAAGCCATGCCGTTTGCTGCCGCAACAGGTTTATAAGTGAACAGGTCGGAACAGGCTTCATTTCGTACAATATAGTTTTCCATAATCCCATCACCTGTATTTATGACCTTAGCATAAAGTCCCATTAAACCTCCTAATACTTCTGTATCCGTATTATAGAATGTTTCTTGCATTTGTTGTCCCCGTGGATCTTCTTCCAGAAAACTCTCACAAGAACTTAACAACAATGAGCAAACAATTAATGTATAATATTTGAATTTTTCAGTTTTCATAATCTTACGTTATATTAAAATCCGACATTAATACCAAAAGTCACTGTACGGGGAATTGGATATGAAGCGGCATCTATACCTTGCCCCATAACGTTTTCTCCCATAGAGCTAACGTCCGGAGACCAACCTGGATAATTGGTAAACGTATACAAATTATCTACAGACACAGAGAATTTCAAATTAGAGAGCTTAGCTTTCTCAATAATATTCCGCGGTAAAGAATAGGCTAAAGAGAGATTGTTTATCCGGAAAAAGGAGCCTTTAAACACATGATATGAAACATCCGGATAGGCTCTGACATCATAGCCCGCTCTGGGTTCGGTACGGCTCGGAGCGCTTTCTTTCCAATGATTGTTATACCAATCCTGAGTAGCATTGAATCCTAATACTAATCGTTGATTAACCAGATGCTGAATATTCATAATATCATTACCTACAACCCACTGGCATAGAATATTCAATTGAAATCCTTTATATGTAAAAGTATTTGTCATACCTCCTATAAAATCAGGATTCGCATCTCCTATTATTGTTTTATCAGCCTCAGTGATACGTCCGTCTTCATTAATATCCCGTATTTTAAGTTCACCAGGAGCATACTGTATTTGTCCCATCTTCTTGGCAATCGCCGACTCTGCCTCGTCATAAATAACACCATCAGATTGATAACCATAAAGTAATCCTAAAGGCTTACCAACTTTCAAAATGGAAGGCTGGGACTTAATATCCGTACTGGTAAGACCTCCGGCAGGATTAATAATTTCATCCCTGCCATCTCCTAACTCAATTACTTTATTCCGGTTTATCGAGTTATTGATATTGATGTCCCATTTAAAATCTTTACTCTCAATCAATCTTGCATCCAACGTGATTTCCAAACCTTTATTGTCAATGATTCCTATATTTTGGAGCATTGATGTAAAACCGGAAGAACCCGGAAGAGCTTTATAGTATAGAAGATCATTTGTACGTTTGTAATAATAATCTAAAGTCAAGCTGATTCTATTGCCTAAAAAGCCAATATCCAATCCGGCATTTATCTGATTTGTCTTTTCCCATTTTAGAGAAGGATCGGCAGCCCGTGTCGGAAAATAGCCTGTATTTAAATCTTGACCGACAAATACGGAAGAAGGAGCCAGTGTAGATAAAGTTTGATACAAAGGTATTCCTTGTTCACCTGAAGAACCATAGCTTAATCGCGCTTTTAAATTAGACAACCAGACCGTATTTTTCATAAAAGGTTCTTCTGATAATCTCCAAGCTAAAGCAGCTGAAGGGAAGAATGCATACTTATGATCCTTTCCAAATCTGGATGATCCATCCAAACGCCCCGTGAACGTAAATGAATATCTGTTTTTTAATGAATAATTGATACGTGTCATATAAGATTCCATCTGCCATGCTGCAAAACCAGAAGAGGCGGAATAGTTTGTAGCTTCGCCTAAGTTATTAAACTTAGCATTATCATTTGCAAAATCAGACCCCTTAGCCTGAAAACGTTCAACTTTGTCTTTTTGCCATTCTGCACCAAGCATAGCATTCAGGCTATGTATTTGATTGAATGTTTTTAGATATGTAAGTGTGTTTGTTGAGTTCCAGTATAATTTATTATAATTTCCAAGAGTTGCGGAACCATGGCTCGCTTTTCCTTCTGCAATGTACGAAGGGATGTAATTACTCGATTTAGCATCAGCATAATCGATAGCCAGGCTTGTACGGAATTTCAGTTCTTTCAATAAAGATATTTCCGCATATATATTAGAAATGAAACGGTTTCTGATATCATTATTAATCGTTTCCATAATACTGGCATAGGGGTTTTCCTTAACGCCCTCGACATCCACATATTGCTCATAGCTTCCGTCTTCTTTATAAATAGGAACCACAGGAGAAGCCAAAGAGATAAGACCGACTGCTGTATTGGAATCCAACGTCCCTTGTTCTGCCTGATTGCTATCTGTACGTGTAGCAGACAAGTTTGCTCCGATAGTCAGCCATTTTGTAAACTTGTTCTCCAGATTAGTACGAATGGAATAACGCTTAAAATCCGTATTTCGAATGATACCGTCTTGAGAAGAGTATCCTCCGGATAACATATAACGTAACTTTTCATTTCCTCCGGTAAATGACAGTTCATAATTCTGCATCCAAGCGGTCCGGAAAAGTTCATCCTGCCAATTCGTACGTGCCGGAAGATTATTTATATCATATTTTCCCATTCCACCATTTTTATAATCCATCGATTCATTCCACAGTTCGGCCCATTGCTCCGGAGTTGTCAGCCGAATCCGGTTCTCAACTTGCTGGAAACCGGACGTTATATTTAGATTGGCTGTAAAAGCGCCCTCTTTTCCTCTTTTAGTCGTAATCATTACAACTCCATTTGCACCTCTCGAACCATAAATCGCAGTAGCAGAAGCATCCTTCAAAACCTCCATAGACTCGATATCCGAAGGATTGATGGTTGTTAAAGGGGAAACGCCTACTCCTTGTAAACCATCTGCAGATCCACCTCCATCAAGAGGAACCCCATCTACAACATATAAGGGATCATTTGAACCTAAAATGGAGCTATTACCACGTATACGTACAATTGCACCTGCACCAGGCTGCCCTGAGTTATTAATAATTTGTACACCTGCTGTTTTTCCCCTCAACGCTACGTCTGGCGACTGGGAGAATCCCAATGCGATTGTTTCTGATTTTAAAGAGGTAACAGACCCTGTCAAATCACTTTTTTTCATAGTTCCGTAACCAACTACAACGACCTCGTCCAAAGCTTGCGTATCGTCCTTCATACTAATTGTCAGGTGAGCCTGTTTAGATGCCGATACTTCTTGAGAATTAAAGCCTATATATGAGACCAGCAAAGTTGCTTTATCCTGAACTTCCAATGAGAACTTACCATCCAGATCTGTTACGGTCCCGTTAGTAGTTCCTTTCTCGACAATATTGGCTCCGATAATAGCATCTCCATTAGAATCGATAACGACCCCTGTTATTTTTTTCTTTTGCTGAGCGATTACAGGTACATTACTTTTATAGATAATGATATGTTTTTCATCAATCGTATAACTCAATTTTTGATTGTTTAATATCTGATGCAATATTTGGTTAATGTCTTGCTTGGAGGCAATGACCGAAACCTTATCATGTAGATTCACTTCATCATTTTTATACCAAAAAGAATAACCACTTTGACGCTTTACTTCATCAAGAGCCTGACCAACTGTTACGTTATGAAGACTCAATGAAATCTCCGTTACTTGGGAATAGCTCATCTTTGCCGACGCACAAAAGATTGTGAACAAACAAAATACGACGGATAGTCTCATGATGTTATATATTTTTAGGTTAACATTAGGCATGTAAAGCCTTGAGTTTGAAAATAATTTCATACTTTTGTTGTGATTTTAAGTTTGTAATTGTATTGCGATAATTCGGACTGAAATCCTTTGAAAACGGAAGATGTTGGTAGCATTTTCCGTTTTGCTTTTTCTATTCTTTATTTTCTACTTCATAGGCACATTGATTTAAAGTTCATACAAATGTGATTTACTCTCGAAAAATTGAAATATGATCACCGTCTATCTTATAGCCAATATGACGGTTGGTAGTCATGACCCGTAATATCTGTTCCAGATTTTCTCCATGAACAAAATCTCCCGTAAAAGCAGCCTGCTCCAAACTTTTATCTAAAATATCTATGTGAACATTAAAGTTTCGCTCCAGTTGTTTAGCTATTTTCTCTAACGGGCGGTTTGTAAAATAAAATTTACCATTGATCCATGCTGTATAATTATTAAGGTTTACCTCTTTCTTGATAAATCTTTTTGCTGATTTATTAAATTCCACCTGTTGCCCTGGGGTCATTTGAATTAAATTATTAAAATCTAATCCTACCCCAACCCGTCCTTCCGTTAAAGTCACCTCTATATTATCCTCATCATCGTAAGCCTTTACATTAAATTTTGTCCCTAACACTTTCACATTAACATTTTCAGCTCTTACAATAAAGGGATGTTCCTTATCATGTGATACTTCAAAAAAAGCTTCCCCATTTAGCTTAACCTCCCTTTGACCTGAAACAAAGACAGTTGGATAACTCAACGTTGTACCCGCATTAAGGATCACTTTCGTACCATCAGATAGAATAACAGAAGACCTCATTCCCATTGGATTCACCATCTCTACTATCTGACTATTCAGTTTCTTATAGCCTTCATTGAAAGAGATGTAATTGGAAATACCTAACAATAGCGTAACAGATGCGGCAACAGCAGATACTTTCAGCCAAAACCTTCTACGTAAACTACGTTCGATACGGCTGTTGACCTCTAAGAAAATATCTTCCCTCATTTCGTCGCCCATTTGTTTTATAATCTCTTTTCTTGTTTCCATATTTTGTTTTTCTTATAATGAGGAGTATAGGCATTCGAAATTCGTTTAAAGCAAAAGGACTTTTTTTTAAAAAAAATGAAGATTACTACAAAACGGACCGTTTTTGTATTTTGTGATGTTGATACAATATAAGTGTCCCGCCTTTATACCGGGGAGGGTACATAGTTAAAGTTTGGAGCGTTTAAGGCAAAAACACTTCTTTTACGAGAAAATAGATATTAACACAAGGATAAATGAAATATCAGGAAAATCCGCTCTCAACCGGCTTATTAATTTTTCTATCGCAATCTTCATCTGTACCCGGACCGTACTCTCCTGAATGGATAGAATCTTGGCTATCTCTCTCGTTTTCAATCCTTCTCTACGGGTCATCAAGAATACAAGACGACACTTTTCAGGAAGCTCGTCTATTGCTTGATTTAAAATTTCCCTCATCTCTTCTGTTTCCAGAAGCTCCTCGGGAGTGGTTTCTTCTTTGGGCTCGAACTGAAATAATTCGTCTGCCGGAACTTCATCGAAGCTCTTATTTCTTGACTGATAACGAAGAGCTTCATTCCGTACTGTTGTATACAAATATGTTTCTATATTATCTATATCTTTTAAGCGAGCTTTTGATTTCCATATGGAAAAGAACACATCAGATACAACCTCCTTACAGGCTTCTTTTTCTCCAAGACAATAATATGCAAAACGAAATATCTGATCGTAATATAAATTATAAAAGCACTCAAAAGCCCCTCTACTATCTGACGCGACAGAAGATAACAAGCTTTTAACATTTTGTACAGATACTCTCATATATTTCCTTTTCCATTATAAAAAGCGGGGGGACGCCTACACTTCTAAATATGCCGTTTCTTATAAACAGTACAAATATATGACTTTTGTTTTATTTTCCTGTGAGAGCTTCATTTTTGTACAAAACATCTCCACACATACAGCCCGCAGGTATGATGTTGCTCATGATAGCCGTTTCCTAAGCATTTATTTTTTTACCCAAACAGCCCAATTACGGGCTCCTACGGAAAAATCACCGTTCCCTTCTTCATCCAAAACAACTTCTACGGGGATACTCCCGGTTATTTCATGCCATACTTCTCCTTTGTGTTCTTTACCTAAGCACATTATTTTATGCCCGCCTTCATCATTTGACATTAAAAAGACCAAACCGGAATCCGGATGCTCTTCGTCTCCCAAACGAACAAAACCGACAATAGACGGATGATCAAAATAATCAACCTGTTCACCATAGGCATAGTTCCGCCTTGCGTCTAATAAAATATCGATGATTTTTGTATGAGGAGACTTTTCACCCTTAACACCATAATAATCACCATAAAATAAACAAGGATAACCATTTTTCATCAGGAAAATCAAACCATAAGCCATTGGCTTAAACCAATCCTCAATCTGTGATTCCAGGGAGCTTCCAGATTGGGAATCGTGATTATCTACAAAAGTAACGGCCAATTCGTTATGATGTTCCACCAACGTATTCTTCAGTATATTCTGTAAATCAAAATCTTTTCCTTCCTGCGAAGCCTGATACAGGTTGTAATGTAATGGAACATCGAACAGGTTGATTTTATGCCCTACTGCCTCTATATAATTATTCAGCGTTTCCATATCCCCGTTCCAATACTCACCAACCGCATAAAAACCGTCTCCCCTCTCCTTTCGTACAACATCAATAAATTGTGCTATAAACTGGTCCTTCATATGTTTGATGGCGTCCAGACGCATACCGTCGAGATTTAGTTCATTCGAAACCCATTTACCCCAGCGATTCAATTCGGAAACCACTTCCGGATGGTTCAAGTCCAGATCATTGCATAAAAGAAAATCGTAATTTCCATTCTCGCTATCCACTCCTTCACTCCATGCTTTCCCTTCTCCCTGAATCTGGAAAATACCGCTTCGCTTCTTGGAATCATCGAAACCTGTTCCGGAAAAGTGATACCAATGCCATTTAAAATCTGAATATTTATCCTTACGCCCATGGAAAAGATATCCTGTCCACCCCTGTATCTCGAACGGTTCTCCCAAAGCCTTATTCCTTTGAGTCGGATCGACTTCAACCACCATAAATTTTTCTGTAAAATCACCGTCGGCCTTATGATTCAATACTACATCCAGATAGACTGAAATATTATTTTTATGCAATTCATCAATCATTGCTTTCAGTTCTTCCTTCGTACCATACTTCGTCCTTACCGTACTTTTCTGATCAAACTCGCCAAGATCATATAAATCGTATGTGGCATAGCCTTCATCCTGTTGTTCGTCTGCTTTATATGCAGGTGGAATCCATACTGCCGTCACGCCTATATCATGTAAATGCGACGCATCCTTTTTTAATTGTGTCCACAACTTCCCATCATTCGGAAGATTCCACTCAAAATACTGCATCATTACACCATTTTCCATATTCCTACTCTTTTATTTAACTAAATATAAAACAATAGGAATCAGGATAAAGTTCCTCGACCGATTGTAGTTTAGAGGCTGAAAGAAAACAAGGGCAACAAAGATTCCAGTTTATCCAGTTGCAGCTTAAGTTCTGCTTTCGTAGCTTCATCCTTTTCTGCCTGGTAAGCAGAACGTAAATTTGATATGAAAGGTAAATATTGGGTATCTGCAATATACCGGGCAGCCCGGATACGAACTGCAGGAGATTCATCATAAAGCAACCCTTGTATCCATCGTTTAGCATCCCAGGAATGATGAGCTTCCAACCAATCCAATACGGAAATTTTCCGGTCACTTTCCCCATTTAAAAGCATTTGGAAGCAGGCTTGTTCCTGTTTTAAATCGGCCACAGTCATTAATAGTTCCTTATCAAATAAAGCGGGCTGTACAGCTTCCTGTTGATAAGGAATAAATGGCTTATTCAATGTCCAGCGTACCATCCGTGGAATCATCCACATCATCCCTGGGGTAGCTTCCGGATGTGCAATAGAGCTAAAGACCCGTCCTTTCCCATAACTGTTGGCAAGGAAAAAGGGCTTGCCATTCGTCATACCGGCAGGGGCATTCCCTTCTTCATGCACATCACTTTCCATAATGGCAAGCGTGACATTTTGAATCGTATCTTCCTGATGCTTTATGAAGACCGGACCTTCATAATAAATTACATAACTGGTATCACGGTCTGCCAATTCCGGAAAAATATGTTTTCCCTCTTCACTTAGAGTAAACTTAGCCAATCCATGCCCGCGATTATCATGCTCAATATCGATTGCTTGCTCTCCGTTCAATCCCATACAGGTATAACCGGGCGTATTTGAAAAAAGATAAGCTCCGGCACAAATACCTACCACACCTTTGCCCCCAGCTACAAAATCCTTTATACGTTGTTGATTCAATGCTCCAAGATTCAGATACTGATTCTTGCCACTTCCTCCGGGAATAATAATTGCATCAATAGAGTCGAGCACATGATTCGCTATATCGGCTGTAGTAACAGTACGCGCACTCATCTCCGGATCGAGCCGGATAGCAGCCACAGTTTCCCAAATACAACTTTGTGCCCCGCCATGACCATCAAAAACACCAACAACAATGGGCTGTGAAAAAGACTTTTGCTGTTTTCCTTTATTTTCCGGCATCGAACAGCATACACATAATGCCAGGCAAAGAAATAATAAATAAGTAAAGTTGTTATTTTTCATAGACTGTAGAACTTATAGATCAATACTGCGAATATAAAAAAGATTTTTCATCCCAATTCATTTATCAGGATATCTCAATAAAAATAAATATCCGGGCACCAAACAAAAAAACATATAACAACTTATTTATCAGCGTAGTATTATTTTTTTTAATATATTCCGAAACTATTTTTTATAAATATTTCTACCACGATTACAATCCTCTTAGATGAAATATCTTTTTTTGTTTAGCATTATTTTATATCACAACTCAAAATTAGAAATAGACAAAAACTAAAATCAGGGTAATTTAATGAAGTTGAAATGTATTGTGTTGACACTAGCCTGGATATGCTTATCTGCTTCTGCCGAATCGACAAACAATAAAAGAACTGATACATATTTTATAAAATTAAAGGAGTTGTCGGTAAAATATCCCCGGCAACTTTTGCATATATTAGATAGTCTTGCTGAATATACCTCATATCCATCTTATAAAATAGAGATGCTCCGTGCACGGGCATACCATAATCTGTCTATGCATTATATGGCCCTCCTTAGTGTAGAACGAAGTATCCATACAGAGGAGATTCGCAAAGACTCCTCCGAATTGAAAAATGCCTATCAGATGCTTGCTGAATGGAATGTCCTCTCTCACCAACTACAAACAGGAATGGACTACATCAGGGAGGGAGAAGAATTAGCCCAGCAGTGGAAAGATACAGTATTTGAGGCAAACATGAAACTTGCCCATAGTGATATTTACCGCAGAATGGGAATGGTAAATATGGGATACCAATATGCTGGTGAAGCTGCCCGACTCCTTGAAAACAGAACTGATATAAAAGCCATTTTCCAGCTTTCGCATATATATGGCTATATGATGGCATATTATATTGAAGACAAGAATTACGAAAAGGCATGGATTCTGGGACAACAGCGCGAACAGGTCATCTTGAAACTACAAAATGCAGGGGCACAAGATATTGCTATAAGTAACCAGCAGGGATACTGTTTCAGCAAAATGGCATATCTGGCACAAATCATGGGAAAGACGAAACAAGCAACCACTTATTATCAACTGTTTCAAAAAACAGATTTGGCAAAAACCATACTGGGAAAGGCTGAAATAAATAATTACCTACTGGAAACAGGTAGATACGACGAAGTATTAGCTAATAATAAAGAAAGACGTGATAATTATATACCAAATGATACCTTAAATATGGAATACATACGTATCCTTCATCAAGACAGTAAAGCATTAAGTGCACTTGGTAAATATAAAAAAGCATATCATCAGTTAGACCAGATATTCTCCATTTCCAATGCAATCCGAACAAGCGACAGCAACAACTATATGCTTGAAATAGCAGATATGAAAAAAGCCCTACAACGCGAAGCCGAATTAAGAGAGATCGGGTACAATCTAAAAATGAACAAAAAAATCATCATTCTATTACTCTGTATTCTCTCTCTTTCCATTATATTCTGTTGCTATATCATATGGAAATACCGCCAGGTCCGTTACAAAAATCAAAAAACAGCAATACTGGCGGGCGAATTGATTGATTATAAAAAAAGAGCTCCTTTAATAGATTCTTCTTTATCGAAGGGGCACAATGCCCCTTCGATAACCTCTATAGAGGTTATCGAAAAAAATCTGAAATTTCTGAAAATCAAGACTCTATACTTTTCGCTAAATTTGAACAACAAGTAAAAGACGAGCAACTATATCTAAACTACCAACTGGGCCGTGAATATTACATGAACCTACTAGGAGTAAACAAAAACCGCTTCGCCCAGATAATAAAAGAACAAGGGCACACTAACCTAAGTACATTCTTAAATAATATGCGACTTGAATATGCTATTACCCTACTAAAAGAAGAGCCGAATTTATCAATTAACGAAGTGGGAATAAAAAGTGCACTGCCCAGTTCTTCTACATTTTTCCGATTATTTAAAGAAAAATACGGAATGAGTCCTAAAGAATTCCAACAGGCTATCAAAAGAAACCTGGAAGAACAAGTCTGATTATTAATCAAAACAATCTTTGATTTTCAAAGAAGACAATCATCATGTGACAAATTGGGAATTATTCTTTTTGACAAAACAGGAATAACCCTGACAAATCAGGAATCCATACGGACAAATCAGGAATTTTATTTAACCAACATACCTTTACATAAAGGATATATTTGCAACAACAATAACGAGTTCTCTTTTGAGACGCCACTTAAGTATAAAAGATATAAAAACAACTTTTAATATGAAACAGTACCTTATACTTTTACTGCTACTAATTTCGTTGTCAGTTTCAGCCCAAAAAATTGCAGTTAAAACCAATCTGCTTTATGATGTCACTACTACTTTAAATCTTGGAGCAGAGGTTAAACTTGCCCCCAAGTGGACATTAGACATTTCTGGCAACTACAATCCTTTCAATTTAGGGAATGATAAAAAAATGAAACATTGGCTGGTTCAACCTGAAGCTCGTTTTTGGTTGTGCGAGGCTTTCAATGGTCATTTCTTTGCTCTTCACGGATTAGGAGGACAATTTAATGTTGCGGACATAAACTTTGGTGTTTTTCCTTCAACCAAAGATTATCGTTATCAAGGAACAATGTACGGAGCCGGGGTTGGCTATGGTTACCAGTTCATATTAGGAAACCATTGGAACCTGGGTCTGGAAATTGGTGCTGGTTGGATTCATGCCGACTACGATAAATACGATTGCCCTCACTGCGGTGATTGGAAGGAAAAAGGCAAGAAAAACTACTTTGGAGTGACCAAAGCTGCTATATCACTTATATACATTATTAAATAAGGAGGAACATCATCATGAAAAAATATATTATCCCCCTGGCTTTACTTTTTATGCAGGGTATCTCATCCTATGCTCAAACCGGGTATCTGGATGAAATCAAAATTGCAAATGAAAAAGTATCCAAAACATCCAACCGTCAGGTTACAGTCGGTATGGACATGGATCTTTCCACTCTGAAAATAAAAACACAACATTCACTTCGTATCGTTCCCATATTGGTCTCGCAGGATGGAAACAACAAAGTAGAACTCCCTTCTATAGTTGTAAATGGAAAAGTTCGTCATAAAGTACTACGCCGTACCGAGTCCTTAGACAAAATAACGGTTTATCCAGATGTACAAACAACAATAAGACGTAAGAATGGTACGGAACAAACGCTTCGTTATGATGCATCCGTTCCTTTTAAACGTTGGATGATTGACGGTGAACTTTACCTGTATGGATACGTATTGGGCTGTGCTTCTTGCGATGGAGGAAACACGAATGGCCATGAGACTGCCGATATAGGAAATATTCTTCCCCAATTGGCAAATACATACTATATGCCTTTTATCCAGCCGGAAGAAGAAATAGTAAAGCGCCGTTCTGAAACACGTTCTGCACGGTTACAATTCCGTCAGGGTAGTCATAATATAGACCCGAAATTTAAAAACAATGCACAGGAATTAGACGATGTAAGAAATTCCATTCAGGTTGTCCGGGAAAATAATGACCTGACGGTTACAGGCGTTTATGTTACCGGTTATGCTTCTCCTGAAGGAGAATTCAATATGAATATGAAATTATCCGAACGTCGTGCCAAAGCATTTACCGAGTATGTAAAAGATGATATCAAGAGTATTGATCCCTCACTCTACCATGTAGCATGGAAAGGAGAAGATTGGGAAGGCTTACGCACTGAGGTTTTAAAATATCCGAAATTACTAAAAATTGATGAAGTACTCGCGATTATAGATAACTGCGGTAGCGATAAGGATGCTTGCGAGGAACAATTCAAAGCCCTTACTCCTCCCGACATTTATCAACGCCTTTTAAACGAAGTATACGCTCCGCTCCGTAGAAACGAATACCGCATAGAATACAATGTGCGCCATTTCAATCTGGAGGAAGCTAAAGCACAGATAAAAACACGTCCGGATCTGTTAAGTGTATCCGAAATACAGAAGGTAGCAGACAGCTACGGCAAAGGGACTCAAGAATATACCGATGCTCTGGTTGCCGGTACAAAAGGACATCCCTCAAATGTTACAGCTTTAAACAATGCAGCTTTAGCATTGATAGAATCCGGACGTACAGAAGAAGCTATAGCCCTACTTGAAAAAGCTCCGGAGGATGGTGCATTATCGAATATGCTCGGTGCAGCCTATGTAAAAGCCGGACAGAATGATGCAGCTAAAGCAGCCTTTTCAAAAGCAGTTGCTAAAGGTTATATGCAGGCACAACAAAACCTGGATATGCTGACTAAATATTTGGAATATAATGCCGAATAAATCAAATATAATAACAAATCCATATTATTAACATTACAATTTTTATGATTATGAAACTAACTAAAAGTTTACTTTTAATGTGTGCAAGTCTGGGCTTGTTTGCATGTTCAAATGAAGAGATTCCCGGAAATGGTTCAAAAATTGAAGGACCAGTTGATATTGCGGTAAAAATTAATTTGCCTTCTAATTTAAATACAAAAGCGTTATCAGAACCAACGGAAGGGAATAGTGGTAATAAAATAGATGTTGATATAGAAAGTATTACTGTCACATTAGATGCAGATAAAGGGGAAAAAACTGTCGAACTGACTGGAGACGAATTGACCAATCTTACAACAACATTTGAAGGTGTAGAAAACCCTCACTCTGTCTCTGTTAAAGTAAATTACACTGACAAATACTCATTCGACTTAAAAACAGCCAATACAACTTATGCAGGTCTGAAAGCCCCTATGGATGGAAAAAGTAGTGATTTTATATCAACAGAAGAAGGTAAAGCAACAATTAATGTACAAGTTGCTCATAAGCTGGCTCGTTTAGAATTTTCAGGAATTCAACATGTGGATAATAATGGTGAGTGCATATTTACACAAGATATCACCATAGAAGGTTCTTTCCTGCAAGGAGCAGGAATCTCTGTTACAAAATGGGATGATTTCATAAATGAAGATCTTTGGGATAAATTTTCAGGAAAATTCCTTACAAATAACGTATATCCAGCAGAGAATAAATGTACAGCTTATAACATCGAGGGTGATAGCAAACCTATTTTTACTTTAGCTTTTGATAATGTTAAGTATACACCTGAATATGAAGCAAAGGAACAGACAGTATGGGTAGGTACTCATGGTTATGCAATAGTAGATAAATATAAAATTACAAATGTTTCTCAATTCACACAAGAGGAAATAGAAAAGTTCGGTGTAACATATGTTCAAGATCAAGATGAATATGAAATTACAAAATTCCCTGCCGGATATATTTACACAGTTACAACATTGGAAGTTCCTGACGAAGCAATTAAATCAACTATAAACGGAAATGGAGTAAATATTACAGCAACAATTAATGTAACTCCATGGACTGTTGTTAATGGTACTGTTGAATGGAAATAATCCCTATCCTTATTTTCTAAAACTTTTAAACTCTGATTCCTTCGGCGGATTGTTTCTGCCGAAGGAATACTAAAAAACATACAGCATTTTATAAAAGCAAACACAACAATGAGATATATACAAAATATACTATTATTTCTGGTAGTTACCGTCCTGGCTACCGGTTGTATAAAGGATAATTTTGATGATTGCAAGAATGTAACCATCTATTTCGAATATAAAGCAGATGGCGATGTGGACGTGTTAGGCCAATACATAAGTAAAATGGACCTGTATGTATTCGATGAAAATGGGCAAATTCGTGGCGTAGGCACTTATAATCAGGACGAATTAAAACAAAATGCAACTCCTTCTTTCCGTCTTACTCCAGGAAAATATAAAGTAGTTGCCGTTGGTAATATGTACGACAAAACAGAAGTTGTAAATCTTACAGAAAATGACTTCGACAATATTTTTATCCAACATCCAGCTTGGAAACAACAAAATAAACAAGCACAAACCGATATCAGCAATATAGCTGAAGGTTCACTCGTAGATGGACATGATGACAATTATATGGGACAAAAAGTTATTGAAGTAACAACCTATGAAGTTCATATGCGCGATACAGTAGAACTGTTTAGTTCCCATATTGACGTAGAAATAGAACTGAATGGATTCCCTGCCCCATCCGACCCTAATAATATTCCTTATAGACTATATATTGAAAAGTCAAATGCACAAACCTCGTTCAACAACGAAATCAATGATGACGAAAAAGGAACTTGTTATCCAGAATTGATATATGATACAGAAAATGGTATCTACCGTACCAATAATTTGCGCTTGTTCCGTATGGACCATGATGGACATCTGGAAAAAGAATGCTGTGAACATATATTAGTGCTGGTCGATAATGATGGTAATGAAATTGTACGTGGTAACATCTACAATTACATAAAGCGCAATGAAGAAATAATTGACGTTACCAAACAAGAAACCACATTACCAATTTCCATTACATATCGTGGAATGAATGTTGAGGCTGAAATAAATATCCCTGATTGGGTAATCGTAGATGGTAAACCTGAATGGAAATAAAAAATATACAGACAATGAACACACTATTAAAAAAATACATATATATGCCGGTTACACTATTTCTGATGGTGCTGACAATAACTGCATGCAGCAAAGAAAAAGAAATAACAAATACCGGTAATGATACAACAGACGTAACCTTATTTGTTACACGATCAGGAGATGTAACTAACGCCCCTGATAAAGGAGAAGGAATCCGTACACTAAGAGTTATAGTAGCTACAGAGGAGGGAATTAAAGTGAATCATAAATTCACGGCTACTCCTACCGGAACAGATCCTATTACCCAGCAGAGTTTCACATTAAACGGACTTGAACAAGGTAAGTATGATTTTTATCTGATCGCTAATGAAGAAAGTCTATCTACCAGTGTTCAAGAGACAATTGCAGGTATGGAACTTGATAATATATTAAATGATATAACAGGAGGTACATTTCCATGTCCGGATGATATCCTAATCAATAAGGGATTACCTATGACAGGCAAAGCAACCAACATTGAGATAACAAATAACAATAAGGCATTGGAAATACCTCTTCATTACTTAGTTTCTAAAATAGTACTGAATATAACTAACAACACAGGTAAAGAGATTCAATTAAATTCTATATCATTCAGACATGTAGCAAGAAAAACGCCTTTATTTCTTGAAGAAACTTTTTTAAATGTAAGCGGAACATATGATGATACAAATGTTTCCGATACTGAAATAGGGGCAACTTTAACAAACAACAAAATAACAAGGACTTATTATTTTTATCCAACTTCAATAAATGAAAATGAAGCGGGGAAAACTCCTTTACGGATTGCATTATACACAAATGGTAAAAATTATGATTACACAGATGTTCAAGGGAAAGATGGTGCCGACATGGCATCAATAGCCCCTAACCAACAAGTAAATATTGACGGAACTATTTCAGCCTCGGGAGAAATGGTATTAAAGTGTGAGGTTCTTGAGTGGGAAACAGATGGCAATGAATCTGATGTTGATTATGCAACCGAATTGGCCTATACCGCAGGAGAATGGAGCTTCAATGAAATTATAGATAAAGATAAAGGCGAAGTAAAAATAATTAAAGATAATGAAGGCGGAAATCCGCTTCAATTTACTATTCAAACTCCGATAGGAGCAACTTGGAGTGCCGAACTCATCAATCCGGTTGGTATTGATGAAAAAAATACATTTAAATTATCCCCTTCTTCCGGTAGAGTTGATGGTAAACCACAAACCATAACAGTCACAACCGAAGCAGAACACAGTATATCTGCTGAGTTGAAAATAACAGTAAGACATAATATAAAAACTTGGGATGTATTTTTATACAAACCGGATAATAATACGAACAAAAACTACATTTTAAAATTAGAAATTTAAACGGCTATAAATATGAAGAATTATATAAACCATATTGCTATTGGCTTGTGCATTCTACTTGGAATAACCGGATGCATAAAAGAAGATTTACCTGCCAATAATAAAACAGAGATAGATGAAAACAGCATCTTACTCTCCCTGAAAAGCAGCAAAGCCTCTGATTCTCAAAAACTTCTTCACAACGAAGACAAATTGGAATATGTCTGTGTTTTATTTTTTGATCCAAGCAATAATAAACTGGCACATTACGAGAAGAACATAAAAGTATCCGACACTAACGAAGCAATGATTCCACTGGATACAAAAATGAATGGACAGATGTATAATGTATACGTTATCGCTAATTATGACGTTACAACAAAAGATACAAGTGATCCAGATATAGATAAAGCAATATGCAATCTGATAGTAGACCAGACTGAGCTAAATGAGTTAAAAGAGCTGGTTCTTACTACTATTTTCAATCGTGAAGATGATGGAGAAGAACCGTCATTTGTAATGGATGGTATCGTAGAAAACGTAGCTATTACACTTGGAGAAGCTATAATACAACCTATTCAATTAGAACGCGTTGCTGCCAGAATTCTATTGAACGCATCTTTCAAAGAGTTTAAAGAAACAATTGACGATATAGAACATACTTATACACCTTATATAAGTGGAGAAATATATCCAGAAGTCACTATGTATAACGGTATAGGGCGAACCAGCTTTGATGAAAAATATATTCCTAAACCAGAAGATATAGTTAATCCCCGTGTACGTACACTTAAAGAACAAAAAACATTTAATGACGACAATACAAAAACATATTATTACCATGATGTCCCATTATATTCATATGCAAACAACTGGGAAAATATAGAAAACCAGAATTTAGGAACTTATCTTGAATTGAAAGTGGTATGGCACCACACAAGTTCTAATGGCATAGATGAACAAATACCTTTTTACTATCAAGTACCTATTACCCCTAAAGAAAAATTAGAACGCAATAATGCATATGAGATACGTTTAGATGTTGGCATGAAGGGTTCCGAAGTTCCAACAGAAGCTATCACTCTTGAAGGTAAGATTCAAGTAATGGACTGGAATGATATTACATTCGATGCAGTAATGAACCGCTATAAATATCTATCAGTAGATCCTATTGTAGATACATTGCGTAATGTAGCAACAACTCAATTTAAATATGCAAGTAGTTCACCTATTCAAGTAAAAATTAAAAGTGTTTCATACATTGATTATTCAACTTCAGCTAACACTGAAAGAAACCTTTCTGAAGATGAAATCACAGCTTCCGGATTTAAGGCTTACCTTGTAGGTAGTGAAATTTATTTTGAACATAAAATAGATAAAGCAAACCAGTTTTATCCTTACACAATAGAATTAGAAGTCACAAACGATGATGATGTAGAACCTCAAATAATAGAGATTGTGCAGTATCCTGCTATTTATGTATTTGCGGAAAAAGATCCAGATATAGCCGATAATGATCAGAATAATCATAGGTTCGTATACAATGTGTGGGAAGCAAGTGGCTTGTCTGGCACATTAGCAAAATTACCATCAGGAAATGAAGTTGGAAGAGTTCAAAAATTATCACAAAGTAAAGATAAGAATCCCAATCAATATAATATTCACGTAACAGCTTTTGACGAAAATGATGGACTCACCGACGGTAGAAAATATGTAATCGGTGATCCTCGAGATGAGGAACGCCAAATCGACCAAATAAGTTTTGTAAATAAATACAGACAAACAAAAGAAGATATGGAAATACAAAATATGGTTTCTCCTATTTACAAAGTTGCATCTTCATGGGGAGGAACTAATACATTAAATAATTTTCAAAGTGCTAAAGATAGATGTTCTGTATATCAGGAAAATGGTTATCCTGCAGGACGCTGGAGGATTCCTACCGAAGCCGAAATAGAATATATAGTAAATTTATCAACAAAAGATAAAATTCCGACCTTATTTAATACAGAAGATGGAGTCTATTATGCCGCTTCCGGCCGAACATGGGATGGTACAAAATGGAATAAACAGGAGTTTTATTATGGAGTTTTTGTCCGTTGCGTTTATGATGTTTGGTATTGGGGAGATGATAAACTAAATAATAAAGGGACTTTTGTATGGGGAGATGACCCAAATGGAAACCTAAAAGATTTTCAAGGAAATCAGTTATAGATAAATCATAAAAATAAGGATCATGAAAAAATTATATCTATTCACAATATTAACTATCCTCTTCACTTCATGTGCCGATGAGGATCTTATCAAACGTTCAGGAACATCTGACGGACTTTCGTTTTCCGTAGAAGTTCCAGGACTAATGACTACACGTGCATTAGGAAAAAATCCGACGAAAGAGGCTTTAAATGAAACACGTCTGTTCGTATTTGGAGAAGACAAGCACTATATTGGTAATTATAAAGCAACAATGGAAAATATTGACGAGGCAACTGGTGTTGCGAACTTTAGTGTTCCAACTCTTAGGCGAACCGAACAAATGCGTATAGTCCATTTTATTGCTGGAGAATTAGACGAATTTGACCTATCTGCTGCAGATACA
This sequence comes from Parabacteroides sp., assembly GCA_019417325.1. Lineage (GTDB taxonomy): Bacteria > Bacteroidota > Bacteroidia > Bacteroidales > Tannerellaceae > Parabacteroides. The sequence goes on from DXVO01000009.1 coordinate 71,220, forward strand.
GAACAAACAGCCCTCGATAAATTAACTGTCTCCAACGATAAAGAGGCCTATTGGCAACGCCATGAATTTCCGAATTTTAATCCCGAAGATGGTTCCTCTATTACATTAAAGGAGCCTATTAAATTAATTCGAAATTTCTGTGCTATAAATCTAACACCTAATAGTTATGAAAGTACATTTACTTTCGATGCCGACAATAATGAAGTTAGTGTTAAAATAATCGGTTCAGCGTTAGTAAATACATTAAAAAAAGGACAAATCGCACCTTATAATCCCAAACAACCCGATAAAAATGGTGGATTTATTGACTACATAGAATTTTTGGGTTTGGAAAACAAAGACAGACCATATAAAGCATTTTATGAATATACTGGTCAATATGACGGATTTATAGTTAATGATAATGAAATTGAAACGATACCTCCAACTGATTCAGATTATACTACAGAAACAAAATATGCATATGCCAGAAATATAGATGCATCCCAAAAACAAACGTTCTTATTATTGAAAACTCAAACGAATAAAAGCGATGGGCTGGTTTATCGTTATTACAAAATAGATATTGCAGCAAAAGATCCAGACAACCAAATTGTCTCAGTAATGAATCTATATAATAATTTTACATATACAATAAACATCACTGATATCAACGGAGAAGGATATGATACTGCAGAAAAAGCAATGGAAGCAGCAGCATCCAATAATATCTCCTCCTCTATTAATGTAAGTGAAACACCTAACATTTCTGATGGACTGGGAAACAGTCTATCTGTCGGATCATTAACACTTATGATGACAGAAGATAAGGAATATACTATACCTTTTGAATACAAAGAGCAAGACATTCCAACAACCCAAGGCGTACAGGTTGCACTTTATCCGAGTGATCAGAAGATATTAACTGCTGAAATTGATGCTGCGAATAGTCAAATAATATTTAAACCCACAAGTCTTCCTGGCGATTTACAAACTCAATATGTTATCATCACAACACCCAAGGGACTCTCCAGAAGAATGACTGTAAACGTTCGTAAACCATTCGAATTTCTGGCGACAAGATGCCAAAAATATGTAGAACAAACAACAGGAGCAGGAGTTTCATGTATTCTTGCGCTTCCTCCTAACTTACCTATATCTCTTTTTCCATTAGAAATAGATGTACAACCTGAAGATAAAGTAATCTATCCGGATCCCTCTAAAAACAAATTACCAGTAGGAACTACAGACTGGAAAGAATTTCATTATAAAGTATCGGTATCTTATAACGAGTATTGTTTAAACAATTTCGTAAACTGTTTCTTTAAAACGAATCAGGCAGAGAGTGCTACGAATATAAAGGTAATGTGTGAACATTTCACCAGCTCTACAATGCAGTTTGAAAATGGAACACCTTATACATTCATCAATCCTACTATAACAGATGCGACTAACATCCCTTATGAAAAAGGGTCATCAGTTGTATTATCTTTTGAGATATCAAATATACCATCTCAGAAGGAACAAATTAACATATTCTCCAACTATTTAGAGAATCCTCAGGTAACAAGTGGGACTGGTGAGATTACCATCGGTAGAGCGACTCAGTTCATTTTTGAACCTACCAGCACAGGTAAACACACAATAACATTTCAGACAAAATATGATGTTGTTGGTGAAAGTCTCGAGTTGACTTCTTCTGATATGTCGTTTATACCAGAATTGATACCTTACCGTAACAAAGGTGCAGAAGTCGTATGTAAAGTAAATGGAACAACACTTCAAGATGGAACAGTTATCAGTATCTATAATGATGCATATCATACAGAAAAAGTATCAGATTTAATCATTGGAGGAGAAAATGGCGAAAACCCGGGGTATATGCATATGAAATCATTTGCCGGATATACCCGGGATAAAGACCGCTTATATTTCCAGTATACAGATAATAACGTAACCCCTGTCAAGTTCTACTATGCTGAAGCATCGGCAGATGAATTAATATCTTCTGCTGAAGCAAATCAAAAGTATACATTAAATTTTCAATAATTTGCTATTTACCCCTGTAACATACAGGTTAGAATATATTAAATAATGATTTGATAGGAATTAAGAAATCCCGTAGTTTCTAAATCTACGGGATTTCTTTGTTATTCAGTTTTGTGTGAACCTGTATTCGCTTGGGGCGATACCCGTTACTTTCTTAAAAAGACGGCTAAAATATTGTACATTCAGATAGCCCAGTTCTTCCGCAACCTTGCTGACGGTTTTGTTTTGTTCCAACAGCATTTTCTTGGAGGCCTCCAATCGTTTTATCTGGAAATACTCATATATATTTTTTCCGGTTTCAAACTTCAATAAATCACTAAAGTAACAAGACGATAGATGTAGTTTGTCCGCACAATATTCGGCAGACGGCAATACACCGCTTTTCAATTTACCGGATTGGATATATTCATCCAATAGCATTTCAGTACGATGAAGAATAGACTTATTCACTTCGCACCGCGTAATAAACTGGCGTTCATAAAACCGGGTACAATAATCCAACAACAGTTCTATATAACGGGATATAAGCGTTTTGCTGTGACAGTCTATCGCATGTTGTAGCTCCTCCCCTATGCAACAAAAACATTCTATAGCTTTCGTCTTCTCACGCAGTGACAAATGTAATGCTTCTTCCAGCTTATAAAAGAAGAAAGTATAATTCTTCAGATTTTCACCTAATGAAGTATGATAAAGCAAATCCGGATGGAATGCCAACAACCAGCCCCTCTGGGGCAGTATTTTACTTTTATCAATCTTGATCGATTCGCCCGGCGTAAGGAATACTAATGAAGCATTTGAGTAATCGCAACATTTACGTCCGTATAGGAAATCCTCCACATCGCCTTCAATCAACAAGACCGTATAAAAGTCAAACCGAACAGTACGCTGCTCCAGATTGGCTTTCGACAAATCAATTACACTCACAAGCGGATGCAAAGTCTTGTACCCCAAACAACAGTTACATTGATGTACAGTCTCTATATTCAGCACCTTCCCTTTCATAAGAATCCCCATCAAAGGCCTATATTGTTCTGTATTCGATATTCATTCGGGGAACAACCGACATTCTTTTTGAACAGACGCGAAAAATGTTGTGCATACTGGAATCCTAACCCGTAAGCAATTTGGGAAACCGTTTGATTGGTATTAAGTATCCGGTCCTTGGCAGTACTTATCAGTTTAAACAGGATATGCTGTTGAGCGGTCTTTCCCGTTTCCTTCTTAATCAAATCACCGAAATAGTTGGAAGAAAGACACACTTTATTGGCAAAATACTTAACTGTAGGAAAGCCATTCTCTTCCGCATTCTTTCCCTGGAAATAATCATCCAACAGATTTTCAAATTGTATCAGGATATCTTTATTTACCTTGCTGCGTGTGTTAAACTGTCGTTCGTAAAAACGCATACAATAATCAAGTAACAACTCGATATTCTTAGCTATCAGAGTCTTGCTATGCCTGTCTATGGCATGTCCCAATTCGATCTTGATTTTATTAAGACAGTCGATTATTATTTGCCTTTCCTCTTCAGACACATGAAGCGCTTCATTGACTTCATAAGAAAAAAAAGAATACTGCTTGATCGTTTGCCCAAGTGAAGTACCCCGGATTAAATCAGGATGAAAAACGATACCAAGAGACGATGGTTTGGCATCTTTTTTCAATTCGATACCGATCACTTGTCCCGGAGCAAAGCACACAACTGTACCTTCCTGATAATCATATTGCTTCTTTCCGTATTTAAGGTCGCCACATATCGTTTGCTTTAAGAACAACGAATAAATCCCCATACTGATACGGACATGATTAGGAATATGGGTTGCCTTCGTTAAATCAACCACCCCGACCAGCGGATGCAGCGTTTCCAATCCATACAGTTTGTTATACTGATCTACAGAGTCTATCTTTATTATTTCATCCATAACAAAAAGTTTTTATCAAAATCATTTTATACTACTGAATAATTTGTGTATGCCGTTCCTTGTATTCATCCGGCATACAATCCAACGACGTAAGTAATTGAACCTGAACAAAGGTACAAATACTTATTTTATGTAGTATAAGCGACCTGTAATTGAGATTACACAATCCGTAATTTGTATACACTTTTCCTTTTTTCCGAACCCTTACGATAAAAACCATACGAACAACAAACCTGTAATTAAGGTATTAATACCTGTAATCTGTCTACAAAACCTTTTTTAGCCAGAAAGTACCTTTGCAACATGAAAAATAACAAATCAACAACAAATAATTATGAGTAACTATCGAATTTACATTCCTACCCGCACCTTATTCGGTTCCGGTATGGTTAAAGAGCTGCACAACCAGCAGTTACCAGGCAAAAAAGCTATGGTTGCTATTTCCAACGGACGTTCCACCAAAGACAACGGTTATTTAAATACAGTTGAAACGGAACTCCGCCAGGCAGGCATCGAAACAGTTGTTTTCGACCGGATAGAAGCCAATCCATTAAAATCGACAGTCATGGCAGGAGCTGTTTTTGCAAAGGAAAACGGATGTGATTTTATTGTTGCATTAGGCGGAGGCAGCGTTATGGACGCTTCCAAAGCTATTGCTTTTATGACTACAAACCCGGGCGATGTTTGGGACTATATTCATGGAGGTTCCGGCAAAGGGCTAAAAATGCAGAACAAACCTCTGCCATTAGTTTGTATCACTACTACTGCCGGAACCGGTTCGGAAGCCGACCAATGGGGAGTCATCACAAATGATGAAACAAACGAGAAAATCGGCTTTGGAGGATATGACGAACTATTTCCCCTACTCTCCATTGTCGATCCTGAATTGATGAAATCTGTTCCACCCAAATTCACTGCTTATCAGGGGTTCGACGCCTTGTTTCATTCTACGGAATGCTACATATCCAAAACAGCCAGCCTGATGAGTGACATGTATACATTGACTGCTATTGAAAACATAGCAAAATATCTACCCCGTGCAGTAGCCGATGGCAACGATATGGAAGCCCGCGAAAGAGTTGCATTTGCAAACAACTTGTCCGGTACTGTAATGACTTTTTGCAGTACCACCGCCGAACATTCCCTGGAACATGCAATGAGTGCTTATCATCAAGACCTGCCGCACGGTGCCGGATTAATTATGATTTCAAAGGCTTTCTATGAGTTCTTCATTGAAAAACATGCCTGTGATGAACGTTTCATAAAGATGGCACAAGTAATGGGAATGCCGGAAGCAAATAAACCGGAAGATTTTATCACAATGTTGGTTAAACTACAGAAAGATTGTGGCGTAGCCGACCTAAAGATGAGTGATTACGGTTTCACCCCTGATGAATTTGAGACATTAGCTACCAATGCGAAAGAAACAATGGGAGGATTATTCCTTGCCAACCCCTACGAATTGGGACATGAAGATTGCGTAGAAATTTTCCGTAAATCATTCCGTTAGTAATAATTTTTGTGACAGTAAAAGCAGCATTGCAACAGAGGATTGCAAATGCTGCTTTTCTATTTTTAGAGCTCCATTCTTTATTTACAGGAACCTTACCTCCACCTACCCATAAAAAATAATCCAGAATCTGTAATTTGGGTTATGATGTCTGTAATCCATCTACAAAAAATCTCTTCCACACATCGTAATTTTGTAATGTAGTAAGAAAAGATTCAATCCATTAATCATTAAACTAAAAAAGAAATGAAACGAAGATTATTAGCAGCAGTATTTTGCATGACGCTTGGTATAAGTCTGTCTTTCGCACAAACTGATGCGGACAACTTTTATAAAAGCAATTTAGTGAACACGGAAAAGGTATCCTTTCCCAACCAGTATAAAATGAAAGTAACCGGAAACCTTTTTGTACCGAAAGGGATGAAAGCAGGAGACAAATATCCTGCCATCATTGTCGGACATCCGATGGGGGCCGTCAAAGAACAAAGTGCCAACTTATATGCAACAAAGATGGCAGAACGAGGATTTGTTACACTGTCTATCGATTTATCATTTTGGGGAGAAAGCGAAGGAGCCCCCCGCAATGCCGTCCTTCCTGAAATGTATGCGGAAGCTTTCAGCGCAGCAGTAGATTATTTAGGTACCCGTCCGTTTATTCATCGCGAGCATATCGGTGTCATCGGGATTTGCGGCAGTGGCAGTTTCGCCATTAGTGCAGCAAAGATAGACCCTCGCCTAAAAGCTATCGCAACCGTAAGCATGTACAATATGGGAACTGCCAGCCGTAACGGATTAAAACATGCACTGACATTGGAACAAAGAAAACAAATCCTTGCCGAAGCAGCCGAACAGCGCTATGTCGAATTCTCCGGAGGAGAAACTAAATACATTGGTGGTACAGTACATGAACTGACTGAAAAATCAACGCCCATAGAACGCGAATTCTATGAATTCTATCGTACTTCACGCGGAGAAGTCACACCGGAAGGAGCAACACCACAGACTACTACACACCCCACATTGACAAGCAATGTGAAATTCATGAATTTCTATCCTTTCGCCGATATTGAAACGATTTCACCTCGTCCCATGCTTTTCATCACTGGGGAGAATGCCCATTCACGTGAATTCAGTGAAGATGCTTATCGACTGGCTGCCGAACCGAAAGAGTTGTTTCTCGTATCCAATGCCGGACATGTAGACTTGTATGACCGCGTAAGTCTCATTCCATTCGATAAACTGGAATCTTTTTTCAATGAATACCTGAAATAATAAAACAGAAATACATGAAGTATTATCTAATAAACAGATTCATGGTACTGACCTTATCGACTGGCTGCACTTCATGTTCAACGGATGATTTCATACCGGAAGAACAGCTACCGATAAAACCGGATAATGAAGACGAGAACGATACTAAGAACTACAATAACTAAAAGATACAACAAATTAATAACAAACATATTAAATCATGGAACTAATTAAAAATAAAGAATTTGAAGGCGAACGCCCTTTATTTGCTACACACGACTTGCAACTGGAAAACATAACCATTCATACCGGCGAATCGGCACTGAAAGAATGCAGCAATATCATAGCCGTAAACTGTCGCTTCGAAGGCAAATATCCTTTCTGGCACAACAACGGCTTCATCATAAAAAACTGTTTCTTTACAGAAGGGGCACGTGCTGCCTTATGGTATTCCCAAGGGCTTCAAATGACAGACACTGTGGTGGAAGCGCCAAAGATGTTCAGGGAAATGGATGGAATCAAACTGGAAAACGTACAGCTTCCCAATGCTTTGGAAACCCTTTGGCATTGCCGCAACGTAGAATTGAAGAATGTCCAGATTGATAAAGCGGATTACCTCTTTATGCACGGTGAAAATATTCGTATCAAGAATTATAGTCAAAACGGAAACTACTCTTTCCAATATTGCAAAAACGTAGAAATCCGCAATGCGGTCATCAATTCCAAAGACGCATTCTGGAATACCGAGAATGTAACCGTATACGACTCTGAACTAAACGGTGAATATCTGGGATGGCACTCACACAACCTACGCCTGGTAAATTGTAAGATTTCGGGTACACAAGCTCTCTGCTATGCTCACAATCTTATTATGGAAAACTGTACAATGGCAGAAGATGCCGACCTGTGTTTTGAATACAGTAGCGTACAAGCCACAATCAAAACGCCTGTACATAGCGTAAAGAATCCGCGTACCGGAAGCATTACAGCCGACAGCTACGGTAAAATCATCATTGACGAAAACACCAAAGCTCCGGGGAATTGCGTATTAAAATTGTGGGACAACAGAACTTGTTTCAACCAATGAAATACGATTTCGATGAAATAATCCCCCGCCGTGGTTCCAACTCTTATAAATGGGATACGGCAGAAGAAGAGGTTTTACCCATGTGGGTGGCAGATATGGATTTCCGTACGGCGCCTACTATAATTGAAACTTTACACAAACGGGTGGAACATGGAATTTTCGGATATACAAAAGTACCTTCTGCTTATTACGAAGCTATAATACACTGGTTTACACGACGACATAGTTGGCCAATAGAAAGGGAATGGATTATCTACACCTCAGGAGTTGTTCCGGCATTATCCGCCATAATTAAAGCACTGACTGTCCCGGGCGACCATGTAGTGGTACAGACGCCGGTATACAATTGCTTCTTTTCTTCCATCCGCAATAATAATTGTGAGATAATAGCCAATCCTCTTATTTATACAAATGAGACCTATCGGATTGATTTCGAAGATTTGGAAAGAAAAGCTGCTGATCCAAAAACAAAATTACTTCTGTTGTGTAATCCGCATAATCCGGCAGGAAGAGTATGGTCCAGGGAAGAGCTGACTCGTATCGGCGAGATTTGTATTCGTAACAATGTCTTGGTAGTAGCCGATGAGATTCATTGCGAATTGGTTTTCCCGGAATATACTTATACGCCTTTCGCTTCCATTTCAAAAGAGTTCTTAATGAATTCCGTCACTTGCATTTCACCGAGCAAAGCGTTTAATCTGGCAGGACTGCAAATTGCAAATATTATTTCGGCAGATGAAGGCTGGCGCAAGAAAATAGATAAAGCAATCAATATAAACGAAGTCTGTGATGTAAATCCTTTCGGTGTCGAAGCATTGATTGCCGCTTACAATAACGGGGAGGAATGGCTGAAAGAATTAATTCATTATCTGTCGGAAAACTACCGGTATCTGAAATCCTATTTCAAGAAACACCTTCCGCTGTTTCCTGTAACCATACTTGAAGGGACTTACCTCGTATGGGTGGATTGCTCGGTTATGAAACGATCTTCCAGAGAGATAATGAATACGTTGCTTGAGAAAGAAAAGATTTGGGTAAATGAAGGTGATCTATACGGTGATGCCGGCGAAAGGTTTATCCGCATCAATATAGCCTGTCCCCGGCAAATATTGACAGACGGTTTGAGCCGGTTGAAACGAGTCTTAAGACAACAATGATTTAACAGTATTGACATTTTGACAAAATGACAAAACATCCTGTTCCTACGTTTTCTATATGGAGCAACCTACGGAAGACATAGTAAATAAGCTGCTCTCGCGAAGTTCAGCTTTATCACTTTATTGGAATAAAGACAATATACCTACTAATTGGTTATACGCAGAAATTAATTTATCAGACACAGATTTCGCGTAAAACGCGTATTAATAGATAGATAATATGCATTAATCTACGTTTTCAGCGAAATCCGCGTCTACTCATATTGTTATTTTTTCTTGAAGATAATAATCTAATTAATATTCGTGTCAAGCCCGGTTTTTGAACCATTCCGGAACCGCATCGATGTTCGATATCATTCAAAAACAAAGCATATATGCTTTAAAATCGAAACATATATGCTTTGAAGTCAAAACATGTATGTTTTATCTGCGCGGATAGTTGATTTTTATCGTACAGATAAGTGGATTTTTCTGTACAATTTATTGAAATTATCCCTCAAATAAATGGAAACAGGTGTCAAATAGTACACAAATATCCCCTTTTAACCACAAAAAGGATTCAGTTAATTCCTAAAATGTCTTTTATACTTACATAACAAGTCAGAACAAAAGGCTTTCTTTCAAAATAATGTCATTAAATACAGCAAAAATAAAATAATTTGCCATTCAAAAAAGAAGAATTTCGTAAGCATTCCTGTCATCACTCCCCAAGAAAATGAGTATCTGTTTATATATCCTTGCAGGCAAGTACTATCTGTCTGGAATATAGTTGTAAAATCACGATCTAAAGGACTTGCATCTCCTTTTGATGAGCTTTTCGTTCCAGCCGAACTGCATACAACAGAGAAAAATAAGAATAATCCACAAAACATTTTTTTCATGATAAAGATCTGAAATAGTTATTGATTTATATGAAGTTTCGAAATATCTATTGTCTTATATTAATTGATTAAAAAACAAGTTAGTGATTGTCTTTCTAAAGATTTAATAGCTTTCTTTAGGAAGATATACTTATTTTTCCTACGTTTGTAACGTTGTAGTAAAGGATTTGAAATTCAGCAAGATCAATAACAGGAATGCAAATAAAAATGAAATAGTTTTGATGTATTCGTCCGTTAGTAACTTTATTCAAAGTTTGACTTTAAGCCGTTTCATGAATCAGAGTTCTTATGAACTCTACAGCCATAATCAGATACAATTGTACTATTATTTATTCAATGAGTAGAAATAGAGTAAGACTGTAAAATCATAATCGTATTTTATAAACTCTTTTGCTTCTGTTGTGAAAAGCCTGTATAATGAGATCATATACCATTGGTGTGAAATTAGTTATTTGAAACATTTGCTATATATAGGATTAATAAGTTACAGGTTGGTTTTTATAGCCTCTTGCAAGTTTTATCAGTGGTAAGTATAATTTAAGGAATAGTAAAAAATATAATGTCTTCTTTAAAGACCAATGTAGTATTTAACTTTATCAACACGTTAACTGGAATCTTATTTCCTATAATAACGTTTCCTTATACCGCCCGTATTTTATTACCGGAGGGTATCGGTGCCGTCAACTTTTATCTGTCTATCATTAACTATATTGTCCTTCTTACGAGTCTTGGTATCCCGATGTACGCCGTCAAGGAAGTTGCTAAATACCGTGACGACATTATCAAAAGGAACCGGATCACAGTGGAGATAACATTATTGAGTACGGTTCTTTGTCTGCTCGGTTATCTTTTGGTCTGGATTCTGGCCTCGTTTGTCCCTCAGATAAATACTAATGTGAGCTTATTCTACATATTGAGTTTGACAATTATCTTCACGGGTCTGGGTGTCCAATGGTTCTATCAGGCAATAGAGGATTTTAAGTTTATAACGATACGTGCCATCCTGGTGCGTAGTCTGGCAACAGTCTCCCTCTTTGTTTTTGTAAGGGACAAGAACGACCTTCTTTCGTATGGTATCGTTACGGTAGCCTCCACGGTAGGCAATAACATGATAAACTTCTTTCATTTACGAAAATACATTCGTTTCTCGGAAATAGTCTGGGGCGACCTCCGGATCATGCGTCATCTTAAGCCCGCCCTGCATATCTTCATCCTGAATTTGATTATCAGCATTTATGTGAACCTGAATTTGGTGATGCTTGGTTTTATGCAAGGCGATGAGGCCGTTGGTTTCTATTCGGCTGGAGTTAGGATACCGTATGTCATCCTGTCGGTTGTTACTTCTTTGGGAGTGGTGATGCTTCCGCGTTGTTCGAATTTGGTCAAGGCGAGCAAAATGGATGAATTTACGGTAGTCAGCCGTAAGGTAATCCGCTTCGTTCTTTGCTCATCTTTACCTTTGACGATAGGTCTGATGCTACTATCACGACCTATAATCTCTATTTTTTGTGGTCCTGAATATTCCGCTTCGGTTCCGGTCCTTTGCCTGACTGCTCCTATCATCGTTTTTATAGGCGTAACGAATGTCATCGGCATTCAGATACTTTATCCCCAGAATCAGGAAAATCTGGTAATCTGGAGTACTGTCGGCGGTGCCGTTTTCAATTTTGTATTGAATCTGGTGTTAATTCCAATCTGGTCATATGAAGGTGCTGCTATAGCGACATTAGTAGCAGAATTTTCTGTTTTGGTCATCCAGTTGTTCTTAGGACGTAAGTATGTTCCTTTCAGTCTTTTTGAAAAGGAAAACCTTCCTTATGTAACGGCTACATTGGTCATGTCGGTCATGGTTCTATTAGTCATCTCAATAGTCGATAATCCGTGGTCGATGACGATAGGGTCTCTTGTTGTAGGTGGCTTTTCTTACGCAGGTATATTGTTTCTCTTGAAAGATTCTCTGATACGTGAAATTCTGGTTTATATGAAACTAAATACATTGTTTAAACGATGAAAAGATATGATTATTTAATAGTCGGGTCAGGTCTGTACGGTTCTACCTTCGCTCATTTAGCCCAACAGCAGGGCAAGCGTTGCCTGGTAATCGACAAACGTCCGCATAGTGGAGGGAATGTTTATTGTGAGGATGTCTCGGGCATTCACGTTCATAAATACGGTGCTCATATCTTCCATACTTCTAACAAGAAGGTCTGGGATTTTGTGAACTCGATCGTCGAGTTTAACCGCTATACCAATAGTCCTTTGGCAAACTATAAGGGCCGGCTGTATAATCTTCCTTTCAACATGAATACGTTTTACCAGCTTTGGGGTGTTCAAACTCCGGGCGAGGCTCGTGATATGATCGACCATCAGCGCCGGGCATCCGGGATTGTAAGTCCTCGTAATCTGGAAGAGCAGGCGATCTCTTTGGTCGGTCATGACATCTATGAGAAACTGATAAAAGGATATACGGAAAAGCAATGGGGCCGTTCCTGCCGTGAACTCCCTTCTTTTATCATCCGTCGTCTTCCTGTCCGTTTTGTCTTCGATAATAACTACTTCAACGACATTTATCAGGGTATCCCTATCGGAGGTTACAATAGACTCATAGAAGGGCTTCTGGACAGAATCGAAACTCGTTGTAATACGGATTTTTTTGCCGACAGAGTTTATTTCGAAAGTTTGGCGGATAAGATTGTTTTCACGGGTAAGATCGATGAATATTACGATTATCGTTTTGGCAAGTTGGAATATCGTACGGTCCGTTTCGAAGAAGAGGTCCTTGAGATGACGAACTATCAGGGTAATGCTGTTGTGAACTATACGGAGAAGGATGTTCCTTACACACGTATCATCGAGCACAAACACTTTGAGATGTTCGGTGCTGCTGTCGACCAATGTGCAAAGACGGTTATTTCGAAAGAATACTCCACTGAATGGACGGATGGTATGGAGCCTTACTATCCTGTCAATGACTCAAAAAATAATGCCTTATACGCGCAATATAAGGCCTTGTCGGATCGTGAAAAGAACATTCTTTTCGGCGGTCGTCTGGCAGAGTATAAATATTATGATATGGCTCCGATAATAGAACGTGTAATGCTAATTATATAAAGGTATGAAAGGAAATTATAAAGTAGTGGTAAATACCGCCGCAGGCCGTAGAAGGTATCTGCAATACTTGATTCCATTAGTATTGGAAAGTGATATTGTTGACAGGTATGATCTTTGGGTTAATACGACCGATAAATTAGATGTAGCTTTTTTGGAAGAGGTAGCAATGGCTTTTCCTAAGATAAATCTGATCTGGCAACCAGAAAATGTTATAAACGGCTGCTTGAGTATAAGTGCCTTCTATAAGTATTGCTGTGACGAAGATACCATCTATATCAAGTTAGATGATGATATTGTGTGGTTGGAACCTAATTTTTTTGAAGAACTCGTTTCATTCAGAATCTCACACAGAGACTATTTTCTGGTATCTCCTCTGGTTATCAATAACTGTATTTCTACGTATATATTACAAAGTCAGAGTTTGATAAGTTTTAAGGATTATTTTAAAGCTACAAGCTATAATTTGAAATGGTATAACGGTTATTTTGCAAAAGAATTGCATGATTGGTTCATCGATACTTATCTTCTTCCCAACAGCTATGAAAAATTGCATTGCGGTTCTCATGAGATAGCCTTAAATCGTTTTGCAATTAATGCGGTAGCTTGGTTTGGCGAGGACCTTTCAGCTTTTGATGGAAATGTTGTAGGAGATGATGAGGAGTTCTTGTCGGTAATCTATCCTTTGAAATCTAATAAAACGAATTGCTTTCATTGTAATACCATCGCTGCTCATTTTTCTTTTAGTCTACAGAGGACTGTTCTTGATAAAACAAATTTATTAACTCGATATAGCAAGATCCTGGAAAAAGAAAACCGTCCGGCATCTTTTTATACGGTCTATAATAAGATTCAAGAGATTCTCAAAGGTATAGAACACAAAAAAGACCGTATTCTTTCTGCGGCTTTATCACATCCTTACATACAGATAAAATTAGCACAGAAGCATGATAGAATCATCCGGTTAATGGGATTTTTTTTGAAAATCAATAAAGCTTATTTGCACGAGCTTATCCCGATATATACCAGTATATTGAGAGCGAATAGAAAATATATCAAATAAATATTACAGGAAAAACCGGAAGGGAAAGCAAGTGACTGCCAACAGACTCTGGAGTAATTGCTCCCAGTTTATTGTAAACATCTCAAACGAAAAGGTGTAACATGCAAAAATCCTATTAGCACGAGACAACCTGGGTTGAAGTATTTGTTGCCATTTTGCCATGCAGTCAGCCCATTTATTAGAAGCGGTTAAATCTGCTTTCAAAAAGTTCCACGAATAAGCAACGTGAAGACTACTTTAAAACCGCTTTTTTGCCGAAGTAGAGAAAAATAAAAAGCCCTGAAATCTTTAAATTTCAGAGCTTTACTTTAATTTTCGATTTACTTTCGCGGTGCGTACGGAAGATGAACCTTAATCCTATCCCTCACGTACTCAATATCTTAGCAAGCTCTTAATTCTTTCTCCCACTAATAACCCCACGTGTGCAATTCTTTAGATTGCTTGGTGTTGCGGTGGTTGTTTGAGTTGGTGCAAAAATACGAAATAGTTCATATAATAATCATCAATAGCCTATAATTTTTACAAGAAAATATTGTATCTTTACTGCAAATAAAGAAACTTAGTATGTTTGAACAGATAAAGTTATATATATCCAACAAATGGGAGAAATTATATCCATTACTATTTTCTTCGATGATATGTTTGCTATTGTACTTTTTTAAAGATAATGAAATAATAGATAAGTGTTATTATAAATGTTTTGATAAAACATTTATATCAGCTTTAGTTACAGCGGAAAGTATTGTTTTTGGGTTTTTATTGACAACGATGGTAACTTTGATGCAGTTAAACAATTCCGCTATTAAAAATTTAATTGATACTAATAGATTTCCAGAGTTAATACAATACAATAAGACAGCGGTAATATATTCTTTTTTATCTGTTATCTTAACCTGTGTGTTTTTATTGACATTAGAAATTCAAATACCTTATTACAATATATTTGTTGCAATATGGATATTTGTTATGAATATGGTCATATTCCTAAGTTATAGATTTTTGAATATATTTTACTCCTTTCTTAAACGCTGAATACTATCTACCACAGTAGAAACTTCTTTATAAAGTTTCATATAAACCGTATTAATACCATTTTTTCTATCCATAAATTGAAGGTTTGAAGCTATAATAGGTTCTTCTATTGAAAAACGAAAATCAATTTTGTTTAGTAAAAAATCTACAACATCCTCTATTTCAGCTCCATCTTCATCTAAGATATTTCCTTTAATTATAAGTTTATTACCTTTTTCTCGCCCTAATTCTGTTGCCTCTGAATGAATACGTCCAAAACTATCTATAATATTTAAGATTTCCCCTTTCTTTAAGCTTTTTACTTTATCCGCAGTAAAAGAACATTGCATGTATTTATCTGCATTAAGCTGATCCGATATACTTGCCAATCCTCTTAATGACCCTTTAGACAAATTATTTCTAAGAAGCCCGGTTGGTTTAGCTAATTTCAAATTTACATATTTTATTCTCACCATGTTTTCAACTCTTTCATACGCCTCTTTTTTTAAAAGAGGACTGATTTCAATCCAAAAAGTAGGAATAGAGTCCCTAATAGCCCTCGCCTCGAAATATGCACATATTTTTGACGGACTAACTCCCATTCTATTTGTCTCTAAATATAGTACTTTAAATTGGGGATCATATAAAAATACATTAGGATAGGCTAAGCCTTGTCCATCATCTAAGGGCAATGCTGTATAATCGTCTCCATTTCCAGGTTTATGAGCCGGTGGAATATTTTTTCGACTTGTAGTTACAAATAGACCAACAATACTTCCATTTTTCTGTATTTGAGTATATTTAAGTTCGATTGTTCTATATTGATCAAGAACAAAGGGTTTTAACGAAGATTCTTCGTTATCTAAAAGGAGTTGTACAAAATCCATGCTTTCTGGAATATTCACTGAATAGCATGTTACTTTTTTATTAACCATAGTATTATTGTCTTTTGTTACTTACAAAAGTATTACGTTACAACGAATTAAGCAAATTTTTAAATAGAAAATATTAATAATATACACAATCAAACTTGACCTTTATTCTTTTTTTTGTATGGCTAATAAGAACGCAAATTTGTAAACGCCATTATATTGTTGGTTAATTTTCTAAAGTTCAAATGATTACAAAAATATTTTTTGAGGAAAGTAGGGCACTACCCTTTTATTTACTCCTAATTTTCTTTGTATTCTTTCAATAATTCTATGGCAAACAAAGATTAAAAATCAATTCTGATACATTTTTCTATTAGCTTTTAGGGCTTTTTTGTTAGAATGTCCCTTTTTTACACCTAATATCAATTTAAGAAATCTTACTTTTGCCTGATAGTTAAGGCAAAATGGAGAAAATTCAAGTAATACAACCTACCAAATTGCTCGCTCCTTATATAAAGCAATATTGGTTTTTAAGGATAGATGATGTAAAGCAAGGCTTCCAACGTTCTATCCCGGCAGGTTGTGTAGCACTTGTTTTTCATAAAGGAAACAAAATTATTTCTTCTTTTCATAAGGGAACACAGCCACAATCCTATATAAGTGGGCAAATCAGTACTTATTCAGACATAGAGTTTTCTTTCTTGGATATGGTCATTATCTTATTCCAGCCTATCGGATGCAAGATGTTTTTTCCATATACTATGGAAGAGTTTACTAATCAGAATATAGGCATTGATTTGTTAGATAACACCTGTTTAGTAGAATTGGAAGAGAAAATAAATGAAGCATCAGATAATTATCAAATAGTCAGATTGATAGAAGAATATTTATTAAATAGACTATGCGAAAATATATCATGCAACGCCAATAGGATGATGACTACTATACACAATATCAATGAAGGTGAAGCAAATATATCCGTTTTATCTCAAACGGCTTGTTTAGGATATAAGCAATTTAAACGGATATTCGCTGAATATGTAGGACTAAATCCAAAAGATTTTATCCAAATCACACGATTTAGAAAGGCATTCAATATTTTGCAATCAACTCCACAAATCAGTATAAGTAAAGTTGCCTATGATTGTGGATATTATGATAAATCACATTTAATAAAAGAGTTTAAAATGTTCACGGGCTATACCCCTAAGCAACTACTTGAAATTTGTGATACTTATACCGAAAATTTATCGGTATTCAACTCTGTATTTATCAACGACAACAAAGAACTTAATAATATCGCTTTATGAAAATATTGATATACGGTGCTGGTGTAGTGGGTTGTACTTATGGCTGGCAATTATCCAAAGCAGGATGTGACGTTACTGTATTGGTGCGTAAAGGGCAAAAAGAATTTGTACAAAAAGATGGTATTCACATTATTTGTTCTGACTTTAGAGAGAAAGTAAGAAAAGATACAGATATAATCTTTAAGCCTACAGTAATAGACGAACTTTCGTCAAATAATGATTTTGAATACATTATTGTCTCCACCAATAAATTGCAATTATCAACTATATTGCCAAGTCTTTCAAAGTCAGCAGGAAAAGCAAATGTCATATTTTTCCAAAATAATTGGGATGTTTTTACTGAAATAGATAAATATTTAAAACCTGAACAATACTTTTTTGCTTTTCCCTTTATGGTCGGAGGTGGAAAAGAAGATAAAAGCATACATTGTGCCATTTCAGGTCTAAAATATTCCAACACTCCGTTAGGTGAAAAAGACGGGCGGATAACTCCACGAGTAGAAAAACTTTCTATAGTACTGGACAAAGCAAACTTAAAACCTGCCATTTCTAATCAAATATTAGTATGGTTAATCACACATTATGCTGTCGCTGCGGGTCTTTCAGCGGGAATAATGAGTGCCGAAAGTACCTCTAAATTTATAGAGAATACGGCTATTATTAAAACCACAATGAAAGCTATTCGGGAAGGCTTGGCTATTTGCAAAAGAATGGGTATCAATCCTAAAACAGAAAAAGCAAACAGATTATATCTTTTACCTTTATTTATCAGTGTGCCAATAGCAAAGAAAATTTATAGTAATGATGCTCTGCAACTTATGTTCGAAGGACATATAAATCACTCCCCTGCTGAAATACGGCAAATGATAGATATATAATAGATAGTGGTGTAAAATATGGTGTTGCAACTCCTAATCTGGCACAATTAAAAAGTTATATATCTTCTAATCAAACTAATAAAAGTAATTGAATAAGACTATCAATTCGATAGCCATTAAATATAAGCGTATGAAAGATATATTACAAGAGAGATTTTTCCGATTATTATTGGAATGCTCACAGCGTAAAGTTTCTGTGACAGAGTTTACAGAAGCTTTTGAGGAATTGGCTACGCATTTAGCAGATTTCAGTTTCAACGAACAGGATTATAGCGTTTTACTTCGCTATTTTTCCTTTGGTTTACATCGACTTAAATCGTATCGTATGCGGTTTGAGCAAGAAAAAAATGCCCTACTTGTATTTAATTGATGAAGCAATAGGATTACTAAATAATGAAATGCGTATTGTCAAACTGCGCATAAAATATCCTAAACAGTTCCAGCAACATGCAAATAAGCTCTTTATTTCCCCTCTCCATTTAGCTGACAAAACAAGCCTTGTCAATATCATGGAAATAGTCAGCGGTTTATTCCTTTCAAAACGTGTAATATATCAGAATGGAAACCCTATTCACCTGACAGACTTAGGGAAAGCCTTTGAATGGCTTTTTAATATCAAATTAGGTGATTATCACCAAAAGTATATGGATGTCATTAAACGAAAGCCTGCCAAACTAACGGAGTTCCTTAATGAACTGGCAACCTTTATCCGCAAAGAACACGAAAATAAAGGGTATAGATAATCAGGTATTTAGCATCAATTTATACGGGGTAGCGTATGCTACCCTGTAATTTGTTTGCTTTCCTTTGCCGAACTTTGCTTCATCAATCGATTGGTAATCATTTATATATAACCTGAAAAATGAAGTAAATTATGTATGTAGATAATTACGAGTTCAAAGACTGGATGCAAAAACTATTTGATAAACTGGAAGAAGTTGGCAAAGACGTAAAGAGTTTGCAGACCAATCCCGAAGTGATGCCGAATGACAAACTACTGGATAATCAGGATTTATGCCTGCTATTCAAAGTCAGTACCCGGACATTGCAGAGATTGAGAAGTAAAAAACTGCTACCCTTTATGATGATTAGCGGAAAAGCCTATTACCGGGCTTCAGATGTGCGTGAGTTCATAAAGGAACGGTTCGATGTGGGCATGCTCCGAAAGTTCGAGAAAGAACACGGAAGCGAATAAGTAAGAGTGAAATTCATCCCGAAGCTGTACACGTGGCAGTTTCGGGATGTTTTTCTTTTGGCAAGTTTTTGTTGTTCGTCCGCCGATATGTACTTTCTATTTAAAATATTGGGATAAAGGTTTTATTGCTTTTGCTTAGAATAATGAGCTTCAAGGTTATGTAATTGCTGTATAAATAGATTAGTCTGCTTACTGTTTTCTACCTTATCATATAAACTAACCATTATATATTCTTGCAATAAATCTTTGTTTGTTATGCAGTGACTGAAATCATATACTTTTGTATCAGGATCTAACTTTGTTATATCTTGAACATTAATGTGGTCGGGCATATATCCGTAAACATTGGTATAATATGTGGTTTTACTCCATTTCCAAGTATAAGTACGAGATCCTCCAAAACTATCAGAAGTATATGTTTTAATAAAATATAGAATTCGTAGCTTTTTATATAAATATAATGCAAGAATGATAAATCCGATGACTAAAACTATTATCCACAATGATATTCTATAGTTTAGATATGAGGATGGGATACTAAATAGGATTTCCAAAATTCCTATTAAAGACAAGATTCCTCCGATAATCGGATTAGTAAAAAATAGTATCAACTTTTTCATATGCTCAATTATGTGTTTTCACTTTTATGATAAACAAAAGTAGTCATTTCTCTACAATTATTTCATTTTCAAAGGAGAATAATTATCTTTGTTGTAGTTATATGATAATATAAGAATGTACTATCAGTGATCCTTTGTGGAGAAAGATTATAATTTGCTGAATACAACACCCCGTTAGTCCTATATTAAAGCAAACGACTAATATTAAAATTCATCCCGAAGCTGTACACGCGGCAGCTTCGGGATATTTTTCTTTTGGCAAGTATGTATTTACTTCTCTACTGATATAATCCCCTCTTCCTTATAAGATGCTTCAAACTGTTTGGTAAGTACAATAATCTGCTGGTTTGTCTTTACCAATTCAACAGTGTAGTGTTCCAGCTTGTAAAGCAGGGCAAGTGCTTTCTTTTCCGAAAAGTTGGAATGAAGTTCTTTCACCGTTTGGTTATACAGTATGCCTATGCTCCTGAATTGTGAAAACAATTGGGAGAGTTGGATGTAATAATCAACCTTGCTTTTATCAATCCTAAGTACCTTAAACGACTTTCCGAAAATACAGTTCTTTATGAAATGTGCCTTTACCTTATAGCCAGACTGGTCGTAAAAGGCTAAGAACTTGGCATTCTCCACATCATCCAAATTCAGTGAATAGCGGTGTGTTCGTGGGTTAAGTTTAGGCTTGCGCCCACCTTTGTTAAATGGCTTCTTTTTCTGTTCCATAATGATAATTATTTACTGGTTTTACGACTTCGGAGTAAAACTAACCGCCTGAAAAGGTGGCAAGGTTTTGAGGCACAAAAAACGAAGTGTGGGCCTCAAAACACAACTTGCTATGTTCCTATGTTCTAATGAACATAAAAAATTTCCCTACGGTCTGATTGTCAAAGCAAGCGGTTTGGCTTCTTCCTATGTCTGTTTATTGGTTACAAAATTATAGACAGTAGTTTATCCCTGAAATATACTCTATTACGCCAAATTGCGACACAAACGGACAAAGTAACCCCATTTTTAAAAGCATTTGTTTTTACCCTTTTCTTTGCTGAAAATTGATTGAATGGTGGTAATATATAAGACAGTCAAACAAGGCTTAAATACCGTTTCAAAACATATTTGAAAGGCGTTTGACGATTTGGCAATACTACCATAAAACTGGTTTGCCATCTTTCAATTATTATCAAAAATCAATCAACCTATTCATAAACCATTAAAAATTGAAAGTATGAAAGAAGTAAAACAATCATTACAGGAAATGGCAAGTAAAAAACAGGAAAGCTATAAATCGGTGTTCCTTAAAAAGCGGTCGGTTTGCAACCGTCAAAGCGTGTACATAAGTGGAGAAATACAGAAACGTATCATGCAGATTGTAGGTGTAATTACAAACAAACAGGTAAGCATCGGAAGTTTCATTGATAACGTACTGGAAGAGCATTTGAACAAGCATAATGATGTCCTTTCGGATCTCTACCGGGAAGAAATGCAAAAGGGAATATTCAACCAGCCAAAAGAGAATAAAGAATGAATATCGTAACTATTGAGGAACAAACCTTTAAACAGGTATGCAGTTGGTTCGCCAACTTTGCTAATCAAGTGGAGCGTATTTGCAGAGAGAATACCCGTCAGCCGGACAAATGGTTATCAGGTCGTGAAGTGTGCGCCCTGCTCGGTATCAGCATCCGAAGTTTGCAGAACTACCGGGACAGTGGCAAATTGGGTTACTCCCAAATCGGTAATAAACTGTACTACAAATCTGCCGATATTGAAAGACTGGTTGCCGAATGTACGGCAAACCCTCTTTCAGGAAAGAAAAGCAACTATATACCAACCAATAAATAAGTATAGCCTTATGAAAAGAAAACAAGATGTCAATTCAGAAGCAAATCAATCTTTCACCCTACCGGCTATTGTCGGTACATGGGAAAGTTTAAATCTTCATCCTACGGTGATGATATACCCAAGCAAGAAAAAGTATCTCCTTTCGATGCTTCATGTATCGGATAACGGACAGGCACAACCCGCTACTTACGAGATACAGAAAGAAGATAGCCGTTACTTTATTGTTTCAGCCTTTAAGCGGCTTTATATCGGCTATGACAAGGCAGAAGACAGCCTTTCCATTTCTTACTATGGCGATTACCTGCGTAATTGAATATGTATATACTAATCATTCAAGCTAACTATAAATGAATATGTCAATATGGAACTGATAAACGGCAATAGTGAACTAATAAAAGAGTTCTTTCAATCTATGGATAGAATGTTAGACGGTATCAGCCGACTGGCAAAGGAAAGCAGACCGCATTTGAACGGTGAAAAGTTTCTAAGCAACCGGGAAGCATCCAACTATCTGAAAGTAAGCATCCGTACCCTGCAAGAATGGAGAGATACGGGCGTTATCCCTTACATTCAGATAAAAGGCAAAATAATCTACCGTCAAAGCGATATAGAACGGCTTTTACAGACCTACTACAACAAGGAACGGCAGGAATAACCTACCATCCTTTAAAAAACACATTTTTTCCGAAACTGACTAAGAACATTAACTTTATCAATGTAGTAGTCCGTCTGTGCAAGCCTTTGGAAAAAAATACAACCCGGAGCGTAGCGCAGGTGTGGAGATTTTTTTTCAAACCCGTAGGGCGTGGGCTTGAACGGACGGAATACGGAGCTTACCTTTGTTAATGTTTTATTCAGCTTTGGAAAATTACGTTCTCACCCTTTTAGGAAATTTCTTTCTACATTTGCCATATCACGCATAATAGAGCTATCCAAAACTTTTGCATAATGTTGTGTCATTCTGATATTGGAATGCCCCAAAATTTTAGATACATTTTCCATTGATACATCATTGGCGAGAAAAACAACGGTAGCCGCAGTATGTCTTGCAACATGCGTAGTTAGGCGTTTGGTAATGCCGCATAAATCAGCGATTTCTTTTAAGTAGGCATTCATGCGTTGATTACTGATTACAGGCAAAAGTACACCTTTCTTTATACACTCTACATTATCTTCATATTTTCTCAATATCTTTTGAGGAATGGATAAAACGGGAATGTTACACATCTGATTGGTTTTCTGACGTGCCTTGCGTATCCACAAAGCACCGTTATTGTCTTTTATCAGGTGCTCACGGCTTAACTGCTGCACATCGACAAAAGCAAGTGCCGTATAGCAGTAGAAGATTATCTTTTTATCTATTGATTAATAGATATTTAGAAGAAAGAGAAAGAACAATGGGTAACGATATAGAAATGAGCGAACTACTTTGGTCTGCTATGTTTTTCCATTGTTTCAAATAACCATAATACAAAGATAAATAAAATTTCAGATATATCGTATCTTTCGTTCTTAATTCAATTATTCTTTCTAAAAACAGATGGCTGTTTTTCAAAATGCTTTTTGAAAAACTTATTGAAAGCACTTTGAGTTTCAAAGCCTAACAAAAAAGAAATTTCAACCAATGATATATTCTCTTTAAGATATTTGATTGCCAATTCTTTTCTCACATCATCAAGAATTATTTGGTATGAAGTGTTTTCTGACAATAACTTTCGTTGAAGAGTACGGTCACTCATATTCAAAGCAAGGGCAGTACTTTTCAAACTAAAATTTATTCCCGGAATGGTTTGAAGCATGTACCTACGGACAAGAGATGAAACTGATTGCTGCTGTTCCTTATCAAGTAGTTGCGAAATCAACTGCTCGGCTATAAACAGCATTTCAGGATTTGCATTGGTGATATGAGTTTCGAGTATTTCTTTATCAAAAATCATCATAAACGGCTCATCGAACTTTACCGGACATTGCATTAGAGTTTCCAGTAAATCAGGTGTAGTTTCTTGCTTGTATGGGGAATATACCGATACAGGAGTAATATGTTTCCCGGTCAAAGCATAGATAAGTTGAAGTATGATACCGTATTGAGACTCGTAAACATGCCTTGTTGCGATTGGATAGTTTTCTGAAAATTTGTCTGCGACTTGCATTGAATGATAAAAATATTGTTCATCAGAATGGTTACTAAACAAACATATCGTATTGACAGCAGGAGCATAAAGAGGTGATTTTTGAAATACATCTTTCAAAGTACGGCAGTTCTGATATAGATTGAGTATTACTCCCATTACAGACACGGGAAAGTTAAACCCCATTTTAAGTCCTATCCGTATGTTAGGTCTTTGACTTGCCATATATTCAAGAGATTTACCTACAATGCTGCTGTCAATCTTATTTGTCGCTTTCTCAAATAATGAGCTATCAATATCTAATACGCCAAATACCTCTGCCTCGTCCATTTCAAGCAGACTTACCTGACGTAGTATAATATTAAATGTCCCTGCTGTTATATACATCATTCAAATATTGGCGTAATTGGACAAATTTATGGCTTAAATTTCAATTCTCCAAATACCAAGCAAAGTAACTTTGCAAATAAATTGTAAAACAATCAATTCAAAGATTATGAATGAATTAAAACTAATTGCAAGCCTGTTCCCTATTATTTTTATGCTCCACGAATTTGAAGAGATTATAGGCTTCAAACATTGGGTTACTAAAGACGGGGCATGGATTGCGAAAAAGTACCCCAAAGTAGCTAAACAAATTTCTTTTTATGAGAGATTGTCGGTTCCAGCATTTGCATTAGCAGTGTTGGAAGAATTTATAATTATTGGTATTGTAACCGTTTTGGCTTTAACATTACAATGGTATAATGTGTGGATTGCTGTCTTTTCAGGATTTTCACTTCATATTTTAATCCACATAGGTCAATGGATGATAGTTGGAAAATATATTCCTATTATTATTACATCTTTGCTCTCAATACCGTATATCATCTGGGGTATCAATAGCATCGTACGTTCATTTACTATTATTGAGATTGTGACATGTTTTATTGCAGGGGTATTTGTTGCAATTTTAAATCTATTTTTTGCTCATAAATTAGCATCTCAATTTGATAAATATATGAAGAATAATTTGTGAATAAACAAATTCATCCCAAATAACAGTTACAATGAATCAGTTATCCGAACAGAGATTTTTCCGACTATTGTCGGAATACTCACAGAAAGAATTTGCCGTACATGATTTAACGGCTGCATTACAGGAACTTGCCAACCATTTGGCAAGCATTGCTATAAGTGAACAAGATTATGCAGTATTATTACGCTACTTCTCTTTTGGACTAAACAGGCTCAAATCGCATCGTGTGCAATTTGAGCAGGGGGAAAAATACTTTGCTATTGCTTATTGATGAAGCAATAGGACTTGTAAATACAGAAATCCGCATACTCAATATGCGAATTAAATATCCGGTTCAGTTCCAAAACCGGAAGGATAAATTTCCACTCTCACCGCTTCATCTTACAGATGAAACCTATCTTATAGAAATCATGGAACTGGTTAGTGGAATATTTTTATCTGAAAGAGTTGTAACCCATAACGGAACAAAATCGCCACTTACAGAAATCGGGCGAGCTTTTGAATATCTCTTTAATATCAAATTAGGTGATATTCATAAAAAGCATGAGAACGTAATTTGCCGGAAAGCTAACAAACGCACCGAGTTTTTGGATATACTTCGGAAAGCCATTTCCGAAGAAAGTGAGAAGAAAGGCTATCTGTAAATCAATTATTTACCAACTATTATTAGGGGTGTAGTATATCTACTCCCCTAACTTATTTACACCCATTTGCCGACCTTTGCTTCATCAATCGATTGAATACAATAATGTTAAACGAAAAAACGAAGCAAAATGTATATAGACAACGAAAACTTCGACAAGTGGATGGAACGGTTATCAAAGAAGCTCACCGAAGTAGGGCAAGACCTGAAATCACTTATCAATACCGACAAAGTAATGGATGAGAACGACAAACTTTTAGATAATCAGGACTTGGCGTTTCTATTGAAAGTATCTTTCCGAACCCTACAACGCTATCGGGCAAGTGGCAAACTCCCTTACTTTACGATAAGTCACAAGACCTATTATCGTTCAGCCGACATTCGGGCATTTGTTCAAGAAAATGCAGATAGCAAGACCTATGAACGGTTCAAAAAGGAAAATCACCTCGATAAGCAAACCTAAGCAAATCAAGGTGGGTAATGTTACCGCCTGATGAAGTGCTATCACTCCCCATTTAGCAGAAATCGCCTCGCCCTGTGGCTCGGCTCATTTCGCTAAATGAAGCAAGAGGGAACTGGACAAGTCCTGTTCTTCCCTCTTGCCCTGCGGGGCAAAGCCTTCGGCTTTAAGAGGTTACATTCGTAACCATTTATAAAAGTGATTATAAGCCTGAAATGTATTTCCCTTATAATCAACTGAATGAATCTCACTTTCTTTATAAAAAAGTTATAATCATGGATAAGACCAATAATATATCCACATTTACCACCATCGGGATAGACCGACAGACCGGTAAATTGATAGATAAGCTCTGCCAACGCTATTCACTGAAAAAAGGGGAAATAGTCCGCTTAGCATTTGTCTATATTGATAAAGCGTGTATCAACCCATCGGAAGCACCGGAATCCGTAAAATCAGAACTGGCGAAAATAAACAAACGGCAGGATGATATAATCCGCTTCATCCGACACTACGAGGAAGAACAACTCAATCCGATGATACGAACCACTAATTCTATTGCAGTTCGGTTTGATGGTATTGGCAAGACATTGGAAACGCTTATTCTTTCCCAATTGGAATCCAGTCGGGAGAAGCAAACAGCCGTCTTGCAAAAAGTAAGTGAACAGTTCGGAAAACATGCCGATGTAATCAACCAACAGGGAAAACAACTTACCGCCCTGTATCAGATTCACCAACGGGATTATAAGAAGTTGTTGAACCTAATACAACTCTACTCCGAGTTATCCGCTTGTGGTGTGATGGATAGTAAACGAAAAGAGAACCTAAAAGCTGAAATTACCAACCTGATAAACACATAGAGGCATGCACATAGATTTTGCCCCACCATCAAAAGGAACATACAACAATGCAGGGAGTAGCCGACAATTAGCAAATTATTGTGAGCATGAAGATTTGGAACGTATGGAAAAAGGTATCTATACCGATGGCTTTTTTAATCTGGCGGATGATAATATTTACAAATCAAAGGTAATTAAGGATATAGATACCAATATCGGGCAACTGTTGAAAACGGATGCTAAGTTTTTCGCTATCCATGTCAGCCCATCGGAAAACGAACTTCGAGTGATGGGGAATACCGAGCAAGAGAAAGCCGAAGCCATGAAACGGTATATCCGAGAGGTGTTCATCCCCGAATACGCCAAGAACTTCAACAAAGGACTATCCGAAGCGGATATAAAGTTTTACGGGAAGATGCATTTCAACCGTAACCGTTCCGACAACGAACTGAATATGCACTGCCATTTGATTGTGAGCCGTAAAGACCAGACCAACAAAAAGAAACTATCACCACTAACCAACCACAAGAGCACCCAAAAAGGAACGGTAACAGGCGGTTTTGACCGTGTAAACCTATTCCAACAGGCAGAACAGGGTTTTGATAAGTTGTTCGGCTATAACCGCCAATTATCGGAATCCTTTGAGTATGCCAATACCATGAAGAATGGCTCTATCTCTGAACAACTTGAATTACAGGAACAAAACTTTACTGGCGAAAAGAAAAAAGAGATATTCCAATCCAGTGAAAAAGAAAACATGATTTCTTGCAATCTTGATAGCAAACAAGATAATAAACACTCTTACAATCAGCAAAATAATAGTGGTGGTGATTCTTTGTTATCTATCTTCTCATTGGGATATGGCAACAATTACGATGCTACACAGGCAGAAGATTTACAGGCGCAGAAGCGCAAAAAGAAAAAGAAAAAAAGATATAGATTGTAACTAATTTGCTATCTTTGTGTTCACTAACTATTTAGAAGAATGGAAAATGATATTGATTTTGATGAAATGGATAAGGATCTAGAACGCATTGATAAACATTTTGAAGAAACCCAAAGAGATGGTGTACGTGATATCCTAAGATACTTTGATAGAATCCATGATAAACTTTTTTCATTTAACAATATGTTAATTGCTGGCTACTTCGTCATTATTGCGTTGCCTCAGTCAGATATAAGTGCTTGGTGGATACTTTTTCCTGTTTTTAATATGCTATATTTGATATATATAGAATATAGAATGATGGAAAAAAGTAGATTTGAAGCTGATATTACAAATAAAACACCTGAACAAATTAATCAGTGGGGAAATAAAATAAGAAAAACTACAAATAGTTCTTTGCAAACAATATTAATTACTTTAATAGTTGTTATTGTTTTTATTTTACAATTACTAAGATTGTAAATTATCCTTTATATCTCTGAACACAAAGGTATATTCCAAGAATAAAACGGCAACACCAAGCCCTACGGATTTTGATAAATTTCTTCCTTTTTCGTTCCTCAAAAGAGTAAATTTATCAAAAGTGCTGCCTTATTTATTCTTTCCATATAGTGAATGTGTATCAGAGAAAAAAAAGGAAAAAATATATTGGTTGGGGAGTTGCTTATTCTGCCAGTTCATATTTACCCTCAATCCGTTCCGCAAGGTTGGTCATATCCTCATTGATTTTGGTACGGGTAACTTCCGCATAAATTTGAGTAGTCTTTATCGAAAGGTGTCCCATCATTTGGCTAAGACTCTCAATCGGAACACCTTGTGTCAAGCAGACCGTTGTTGCGAAGGTAAATCTTGACATGTGAAATGTCAGCCGTTTATCTATATCAGCAGCTTTGGCAATACGTTTTAATTGCCAATTCATAATCACATGGGTTTGAAATTTAAAAACTTTCCCACCTGTTCCGGCAAACTCCGTATTTCTGTATCGTTCAAGAATACGTTTAGGAATATCCAACAGTGGGATATACGAAGTTGTTCCGGTCTTTTGCCTGTCGAGAATTATCCATTGGCTACCGTCTTCCATTTCCTGAATACTGGAATGTTTAAGATTTCGTAAATCAATGATTGCAATTCCTGTAAAGGTCGAAAAAATAAACATATCACGGGTAAAACGCCATGTGGCAAGTTTGAGCTTGGCTTGCATCATTCGTTGTATCTCATCATTAGAGAGCCACGGACGTTTAGGAATTACCCGTTCAGGGACAAAATCAAAGAATGGGTTCTGATGTAATACTCCTTTATTACAAGCCCTTACAACAACTTGACGAAATGGATTCATATTAGTTTTAACTGTTCGGGGTGTCATTTTCAAATCAATTTTCAGATAATGGAAATAGCTCTCTACAAATGGAGTATCAATCTTACCAAAAGGCAAATCGGAAAGATTATGCCTTTCTTGAAGAAACTCTTTCATGTGGCGGTAAGCATTGGTATATACCGGAAATGTACTTTCAGTTATCCGTATTCCGATACTTTTCCGTTTTTCATCGAGTAGTTCGGCAAATTCCTGCATCAAGGTATTACGGTTTACACCGATACCACGTAACGCATTTTTGAGAGCTTCGGCAGTAACGTAACCATTGTTATTCACCATATTGTTATAATGGGAAGATATTTCTTTGTGAAGCTTTTCTATTTGCTTATTGATAGATATTAATTCCTTAGATTGTCCCTTTGCTGCCCCTGTTTGATTATCCCAATTGTCGGGCATTATTTCCAATCGGGTGCTGAATGTGGTGTTCTTTCCGTCCACAGTGATACGCCCGACTATCGGGCAAGCTCCTGATTTCTTGGTTTTACTGGTGTTCGGGTAGAATAATATAGCGAAAGTGCTTCTATTTGTTTTCATTGTTATATGGAATTTATTGTTCGACATAAGTATATTTATCAGAGATACGGAGAGATAGCAATTTCATATCATTGCCTATCTTCTCATTATTGACACGTGCGTAACGTTGGGTAGTCTGAATATTCTTGTGCCCCATCATCCGGCTGACACTTTCAATGGGTACGCCTTGCGAAAGGCATAATTCGGAAGCGAAAACATGCCGCCCGACATGGAAGCTTAGTTTGGTTGTGATATTGCAGAGTTTAGCGATAATTTTCAGCGCATAATTAATACGTCCCGGTCCTAACATGGGAAATACGTTTTCTCCTTTTGCCAGTCCTTTGTATTTCTCTATAATCTGTACGGGTATATCCAACAACTTGACATTAAACGGTGTTCCGGTTTTCTGTCTGTCGGTGGAAATCCATAGGATACCATCTTCTTCGGTAATAATCTCTTTCCACGTAAGTTGCTTTAGGTCAATGTAAGGAAGCCCCGTAAAAGCTGCGAATACGAACATATCACGGATAAAGCATTGGCTTTTGGATTCTATCGGAGTAGATATAAGCCTTTGAAACTCTTCTTTTGTGAGCGAACGTATTTTGAAATCGGGCTTCTTTAACTTATAGCCAAAGAAAGGAGGATTGATAATCAATTTCCGATGCAGGGCGATACGCACGACTTTGAAAAGCACCAACATAGTACCTGAAACTGTTTCATCCGTCATCTTCCTTTCCACTCTCAAATGAAAATCGAACGCTTCAATAAAGGTCAGGTCTAACTGGTTCAGGGGTATATCCTGAACATTATACTTGACTTTCAGAAAACGTTTGACTTGTTTTCTGATGGTAACATATTTGTGGTAAGTGGCTTGGGAACGGTCTATTCCGATACGTGTTTGGAAATCCTGCATCATTTCATCAAAGAGAATAAGCAGTGTTTTTTGTGCGGTCGCAATCCCTTGAAATGCGTTCTTAACTTCTTGGGCTGTAACTGTTCCGGCACGTTCTAAAA
Source organism: Parabacteroides sp. (assembly GCA_019417325.1). Taxonomy (GTDB): domain Bacteria; phylum Bacteroidota; class Bacteroidia; order Bacteroidales; family Tannerellaceae; genus Parabacteroides. The sequence goes on from DXVO01000009.1 coordinate 101,880, forward strand.
TAGCCCTGTAATGCGTGTGTATGGAGAGATTAATTTTATTAATCTCTCTGTTGAGTTCAATGGCTACACGGCTTTTTCCGGTAGCCCGACCGGATTTAACACTCCAAAGCCGTTCTTCGATTTTCAGTTTGGAACTGAATTGGGCAATGGAGTTGCCAATAATGATTTTCCCGATAACCGGATAAACGGCATTGGGGTTTACTTCTGTTCTTTCTGTACTTCCTTCCCGTTTGAGGTAAAAGGACACTTTCAGTTCGTTGTTCATAACGCTCACATTTTAAGTTCATAAAATTACTTTCTTTGTGAGTTATTTGAACAATGTAACAAGCAGACAAACAGTGCTATAACCAGACGTTCAAGGTCATTGGTTTGCTGTGTTTTTCTCTAATCTCAATGGGTAACGATTTAGAAACGGAAAGTTTGCTTAAATCTGCTTTTTCCTGCAATTTCACTATCGGACACCCGAAGACACTAAAAGACGTACATTTCTATCATTCAATTAATTACCCTTGTTTTCTCTCTCTTGCTTCTACTGTAATAAGTCGGTGAAACAGCAAAAGACAAAAATATCCCTTACCTGCTCCAACCGTTTGATAGCAAATCCCTTGTTCATTAGAATATCCAGTTCTTCACGTGAGAGAAACTCTACATTTACTTCCTCCTGCTTGAAGTGGATGCCGTAAAACGGGTCTTTCTTTATCCAGTCATTAGCCAAAGCAATGCGAACAACCTTTTTCAAGTTCTTCAAATGTTTCAATGCGGAATTGTTTTGGCAATGCTTCTCTGTTTTCAGCCAAAAATCAAAATCACGGATAAACTGCCCGTCCAGTTCTGCTAACATTATATCGTCACGGTGGTAACAACTGCGGATATATTCTTTTAGGCGGTTTATGGAAGTATCAAACTTGGTAACGGTGCTTTCCGTATATTCTTTGCCAATCAGGGCACGACATTTTTCGTTATGCTCCGCATACACTTCCAATAAACTGCGCTGTACCTTGTCCCGTCCGTAGAAACAATCTTTTATTATATCGGCTGTTATCGGTTTGTTATCTATCTCCAGTTCACGGTGTATCTGTAATACTTTGGCACGAACCGTATTAATATAGTGGTTCAGTTCGGTGGCTACACGGTCTTTTCCTTTGGAACATTCCTTTTTCTGATTCCATAAATCTACGGGAATACTCCGTTTTATCATAACTTCGGCTACTCGCTTGTTTACGGTGATGCGCATACAAATAGGAGCTTCACCGTTTTTTAGAAGTTTTGCTTTCTTGATGATGAACAATACGCTTAGTGTGTTTCTTTTCACTGCTCCCATAATTCTTTGTTTTTTAAGTGGTACAAAATTAGTTTGCTACACTCAAAAACCAGCTACGCAAAAAGCTGACAATCAAAGACAAATGCGTCAATTCGTGGGAGCAAAAACAGCTTTCAAAAAGTCCCACGAATAAGCCACGTGAGAACTGCTTAAAACCACTATTTTTTGCCGAAGCGGAGAAAAAGAAAAAGCTCTGAAATCCTTGAATTTCAGAGCTTTGCTTTAATTTGCTATTTGCTTTCGCGGTGCGTACGGGACTCGAACCCGTGACCCCATGCGTGACAGGCATGTATTCTAACCAACTGAACTAACGCACCATTCTATTTTTTTGTATACAATTACTCTCAATTGCGGTGCAAAGGTATAGAATAAATTCAATTACACAATACTTTCGACAAAAAAAGTTTAGGAAGGATAAAATATTTTCCTACTTTTGCCACATATAAAACAAAGACAGACATGAAGAATACTCCTGTAGATTATCAGAAAGCCAGACAAATAATAGAAGGCTACGGACTACCCGACTTCGGGAAAGCCACAATACGTGAAGTTGTTGCCATATCCACACAACTGGAACAGGAAACAAATACAGAGTTCATCCATATGGAGATGGGCGTTCCCGGACTGAAAGCCGCACAGGTAGGTGTTGATGCCGAAATCAAAGCACTTCAGAACGGAGTAGCCTCTATCTATCCGAATATTAACGGTTCCCCCGAATTAAAAGCTGAGGCTTCACGCTTCATCAAAGCTTTTATAGATATAGACATTGCCCCCGAAAGTTGTGTCCCGGTAACAGGCTCCATGCAAGGAACATACGCATCTTTCTTAACCAGCGGACAGTGTGAAGAAGGAAAAGACACCATCCTGTTTATCGACCCCGGATTCCCCGTACAAAAGCAACAGATTATTGTAATGGGATATAAATATGAATCATTCGATGTTTATGAATACCGCGGAGAGAAATTACGCGAAATATTGGATAAATACCTGTCAAAAGGTAATATCGCTGCTATGATTTATTCCAACCCCAACAACCCTGCCTGGTTCTGTCTGACGGAAGAAGAATTGCAAATAATCGGTGAAACAGCCAATAAATACGATACAATCGTTATCGAAGACCTCGCCTATTTTGCCATGGACTTCCGTAAGCCATTAGGAACTCCGTTCCAGGCCCCGTTCCAGGCAAGTGTAGCCCGTTATACAGATAATTATATCTTACAGATTTCCGGTTCGAAAGCATTCAGTTATGCCGGACAACGTATCGGTGTCACTGCAATTTCCGATAAACTATATCATCGTGCTTATCCCGGACTGACAAAACGATATGGAGGAGGTACATTCGGAACCGTTTATACCCACCGTGTATTATATGCCCTTTCATCCGGGACCAGCCATTCAGCACAGATAGCTCTGGCAGCTATGTTTAAAGCGGCTTCCGACGGCACTTTCGATTTCGTATCCGAAGTTCAGGAATACGGACATCGTGCAGAGAAATTAAAAAAGATTTTTACGGATTACGGATTTCAAATCGTTTACGACCACGATTTGGATCAACCGATTGCAGACGGGTTCTATTTCACCATTGCTTACCCGGGCATGACCGGAGGAGAATTGATGGAAGAACTAATCTATTACGGAGTAAGTGCAATCTCTCTTAGCACTACCGGAAGTAACCAGGAAGGTCTTCGTGCTTGCACCTCGTTTATCAAGCCTCATCAATATGCACTGCTTGAAGAACGATTGAAACAATTCAAGGAAAATCATACGGTCTAATTAACACAACCCGGCTCTCATTTATATTTACTTAACATGAAAGCCGGGTTTATTATTTGCTTCTTTTGGCTAAATACCATATATTGTCGCTGTTTAATAACCCAAGCAAGTTCTTTAAATGGCAACATACAATAATATATTCCAAATAAAACATAATAATGTCCTGCCTGCACAGGGAAGCATTCTAATATCCGAACCCTTTTTACAGGAGGCTTATTTCCAACGTTCCGTAGTATTACTTATCGAGCATAATCAGCAAGGATCTATGGGATTTATTCTGAATAAAAAAACAGAACTAATTGTAAATTCCTTTTTTAAAGACCTCGAAGAATTTCCGGAAATGCCTATTTATTTAGGCGGTCCCGTTAGTCCTAACCGGCTATTTTTTATTCATTCGCTTCCGGATTTAGCACTTCCTAATTCTCTAAAGATAAACGAACACCTCTATTTTGACGGCGATTTTGAAACTCTAAAGAAATATATACGGGAAGGACATTCCATCGAGAAAAGAGTGAAATTCTTCCTCGGTTATTCCGGTTGGACCGAAGGACAACTAATCAATGAGATTAAAGAGAACTCATGGGTGGTAGGAAACACCACCAATTATAATATCCTGCAAGGGGAAGGGGAAGAATTATGGAAACATTCGCTCGAAGCATTGGGAAGCCAGTATGAAGCGTGGACTAAATACCCTAAAGAACCCTGTTTAAACTAACCTATTTCCTAAAATTCATCACTCGGATGACATCAGTTGCATGATTAATACATCCGAATATCCGTTTTTTTCAATTATCCAATCTGCTAATTTTCCTGTTACGGCATAACCGCAATGGGAAAACAAGTTTTTACTTGCTTCATTGTTCACTGAAACATAAGCATATAATTGATGTAATTTCAGAAATGAAAAAGCATAATTCTGTAATATACCTAATGCTTCCACAGCTATCCCGTTGTTCCGGTAGAGTGGATCGATAAGTATTCCTACAGCAGCACGTTTGTGATGCGGGTCGAAATCGTAAAGGTCTACCATACCGATAGCCACTCCCGTAAAGCGGAGAATGACCATCAGGCGTAATTGTTTCGATTCATAAATATCACGATGGGAATCTGCAATATACGCCTTTAATAAATAACGGGAATAAGGGGATAATGTATTTCCAAAGTCCCACCATTCCGGATTATTTTCCCAACGATACAACTGTTCCAGGTCTTCCGGTTCCAGAGCACGTAAAAGAAGTCTTTCACTTTGCAGCAATCCCATCTTTCTTTTCTTTTTTATTTATCGGGAGACACTAATTGTTTACTCTCCTTATTATAAATATGATAGGTAATCTGTTTGTTTACCATTCTGTCCATCAGCAAGGACATCTGCTCAAAGCGAGTATCCGGCCAACAGAATACATAATCTGTAAAACCTTCCATCTGATTCCTGCGGCTAATAGCATCTATCACGCGTTCTTCATTCATATTCCAGAGACCTACACGTTCCAGCTCAGGTATTTGTTCCCGGCAAACGTTTTTTATCTTTTTATAATCCTCTTTACGGCAAATAATCAACATCCGGCGGTGTTTCTGCTTCTTTGCTTTTGATGTATAGGAAGCTCCCCAGCAATAATAGATAACCCTTTCCGGAAGATAATAACTCTTATATCCTTCCGGCAAACCTTTACACAGCCAGCCCGTATCTTCATCTTCCGAAATGATTTCCTGAAAATCTATCTTCTCAAATACTTCACGACGAAGCATCATACAGCCACCGGCAAGTATATTTACCTGTTGTTCTTCCTCTTTTGTCAAATAGGAAAAATCAAATGTATCAAAAACAGAAACTTTCCGTTTACCGGAATTTCCTCCGAATATCTTACAAAGTGATGCCCATAAAGACTGTGATTCTTCCTGGCGTTCGGGCAAACAGACGCCATGCTTATTCAGCATTTTCAGCCCTATGGCACCAGCGTCCGAATGTTCATCCATAAAGAAGCAAAGCAAACGGATACTCTCCTCGCCTATGATTGCCTCCGGTTCCAACAAAAGCACATATTCTCCTGTAGACTGGCGGATTGCCTGTCCGATAGTTTCTGCCAAAGTTTGTCCTTCTTTCGTCTCTACCGTTTGAATTTCAGCTTCCATTTCTGCCAGGGCAGCTTTTACGGAGCAAAGACACAGGGAAGAATCTTTCCCATTAGGATTGGTGATGAGAATTGATAATTTCATATTTTAATCGAATCATTAAAGCTTGTACGGTTAACAATAGAACGCCCCAGCGTAATTTCATCTGCATATTCTATTTCGTCTCCGATAGACACTCCGCGGGCGATAACTGAAACTTTTATATCATAGGATGCCAATTTACGATGAATGAAAAAGTTGGTAGTATCGCCTTCCATCGTTGTACTAAGGGCTAATACGACCTCATTAACTCCTCCATCAGCTACTCGTTTGACAAGACTGTCTATCTGTAAATCGCCCGGACCAATACCATCCATTGGCGAAATAATACCGCCCAATACATGGTATACACCACGAAACTGTCCGGTATTCTCGATAGCCATCACCTCTTTTATATTCTCTACCACGCAAACGGTAGAGTGGTCTCGTAGAGGGTCGGCACAGATAGAACACATTTCATCATCACATATATTATGGCACACCTTGCAATATTTCACTTCTTTGCGAAGAGCAATCAATGCAGAAGCGAAACCTTCCGTATAATTAACATCACGGCGAAGCATATACAGAGCCAGACGAAGAGCCGTCTTCCTCCCTACCCCAGGCAATGAAGCCAGTTCGTTTACAGCATTCTCCAATAAAACAGATGGATATCTTTGTATCATTCTTTTTTACTTCTTTCACGCAAAGATAAGTAAATTCTTCCTTAATCACATCAGCAACTGCCGGATGATAGATTTCGGCTTGCTTCATTAGTATAAATAATGTAGATTTGCGATATCAATAACAAACGATAAGCTGGACTGATTAAATCTAACAAACTAAAAAATAAAACACCGTGAAGAAGGAAGATGAAGAAAAGGTAAGCGGGCTACCGGAAAATGCCTACAGAGAGCTTAAAGAGGGAGAAGAGTATAAACCTCTGATGTCTCCGGATAAACAATACAAAGAAGTAACCTGCTGGTCTGTCCTATGGGGGCTTTTAATGGCAGTATTATTCAGTGCTGCAGCCGCTTACCTGGGACTGAAAGTCGGACAGGTATTCGAAGCAGCCATACCGATTGCTATTATAGCCGTAGGATTGTCCAGTGGCTTCAAAAGGAAAAACGCATTAGGAGAAAATGTCATTATACAATCCATCGGAGCAAACAGCGGGGTAATTGTAGCAGGTGCAATCTTTACTTTGCCTGCGCTTTATATTTTGCAGGATAAATATCCGGAAATCTCCGTCAACTTCTTTGAAGTATTCATGAGCTCCCTGTTAGGAGGTATCCTCGGCATCCTGCTGCTGATACCGTTCCGTAAATACTTCGTATCAGACATGCACGGAAAATACCCGTTCCCGGAAGCAACGGCAACTACCCAAGTACTGGTTTCCGGTGAAAAAGGAGGCAATCAAGCGAAACCGCTTATCTATGCCGGCCTAATCGGTGGTTTGTACGATTTTATTATTGCCACATTCGGCTGGTGGAGTGAAACGGTCAGCACACGTATTGTAGGTGCCGGCGAAATGCTTGCTGATAAAGTGAAAGTCGTATTCAAAGTAAATACAGGCGCAGCAGTGCTCGGTTTAGGATATATCATCGGATTAAAATACTCAGCAATTATCTGTGCAGGGTCATTCCTTGTATGGTTTATCATTATCCCGCTGATGTCCGCATTTTTCGGCCCGGATGTACTGACATTCGGCAACGATGCCATTACAGCAACGGTTGGTAGCATGAGTGCGGAACAAATATTCACGACATACGCCCGCCACATAGGTATCGGGGGTATTGCGACTGCCGGTGTAATCGGGATCATCAATTCATGGGGAATTATTAAGGGAGCAGTAGGACTTGCTGCCAAAGAACTGAAAGGAAAAACCAGCAGTGTACAGAAAGAAGAAATACGTACGCAAAAAGACCTTTCGATGAAAGTAATTGCTATCGGTATATTCGCTACGTTAATCGTCACCTACCTGTTTTTCCACTTCGGTGTATTGGATAACTGGTACTATGCACTAATCGGATTATTAATTGTAGGAATTATCGCATTCCTGTTTACAACAGTTGCAGCCAATGCCATCGCAATTGTAGGTACCAACCCGGTATCCGGTATGACACTGATGACATTAATCCTTGCCTCCATCATTCTGGTAGCCGCAGGTTTGAAAGGAACAGCGGGTATGGTATCCGCTCTGATCATCGGAGGTGTGGTTTGTACGGCACTTTCTATGGCGGGAGGTTTCATTACCGACCTGAAAATCGGTTATTGGCTGGGCAGTACCCCCAAAAAACAGGAAAGCTGGAAGTTCCTGGGAACATTGGTTTCCGCAGCAACCGTAGGTGGTGTAATCCTGATATTGAACCAGACATACGGTTTCACGACCGGTCAGCTTGCCGCTCCGCAGGCAAACGCCATGGCAGCTGTCATCGAACCGTTGATGAGCGGCTCGGGAGCACCCTGGGCTTTATATGCAATTGGAGCCGTTTTAGCTATTATCCTGAACTTCTGTAAAATTCCGGCTTTGGCTTTTGCTTTAGGTATGTTTATTCCGCTGGAACTAAACACTCCGTTGCTGATAGGTGGAGCCATCAGTTGGTATGTAGGCAGTCGCAGTAAAGATCAGGCATTAAATAGCATCCGTCTTGAAAAAGGCACATTGCTGGCTTCCGGTTTCATTGCCGGTGGAGCTTTGATGGGCGTTGTCAGTGCAGCAATGCGTTTTGCTGGAGTCAACCTGGTTAACGCAGAATGGGCGGAAAGCAATTTAGCAGAAATACTGGCAGTCGTAATGTACATTGCCCTGATAGGCTATTTGGCTGTAAGCTCATTAAAAGCAAAGAAGGAAGAATAAGACGCGAATATTCTATAGAGGATGCAGATGGCATGGAAAGCGCGGAAGAAGAGAGTAAAACAACTTTAATATAGTGAATAATGGAAGCACCAATTATTAACGTAGGAATTATGACGGAGAAAGCTGTCTCTTTCGTTTTTCATGAGGAATATATCCACACGGAAACGGGAAACTTTCTGAAAGGTGAGCAGCGAGTGTTGTTTGTTAACGGTAATATTGTGTACAATGGGAAACTTTATAAGGAACTGTTTTTTGAGCCGGCTTCCCCTTCTGCATTTTTTGAATTGAAAGCCGTTACCATTGGAGTTAATTTCCATTGGGAACGGAAAGAGGACCAACGTTTCAAGGGAGCCCTAAACCTGATCATAGACAATGAAGGTATTCTTTTTATCAACCAGGTTGATGCGGAAGAATATCTTACCAGTGTTATCTCTTCTGAAATGAGTGCTACAGCTTCCAAAGAATTATTGAAAGCACATGCAGTCATCTCCCGCAGTTGGTTATTAGCCCAAGTGGAAAAGAATGCTTATCTGGCCCAGAGTAAGAAGAAATACCGGAGTTACTATCGTGATAACGAGCAACTCATCCGTTGGTACGACCGCGAGGACCATGCACACTTCGATGTTTGTGCCGACGACCATTGCCAGCGTTACCAAGGAATAACCCGTGCCTCCCTGCCTATCGTCGAAGAAGTTGTCCGCGAAACCCGCGGGGAGATACTGACCGATGGCGAATCGATTTGCGATGCCCGCTTTTCCAAATGTTGCGGAGGTGTAACCGAACAGTTCGAACATTGCTGGGAACCCATTCCCCACTCCTACCTGATTGCGGTCAGAGATAGCGCGGAGAATGATATTCCGGATCTTACCAACGAAGAAGAAGCGGACAAATGGATACGGACCGCACCGGACGCGTTCTGTAACACATCAGATAAAAAAATACTTAGCCAGATATTAAACAACTACGATCAGGAAACAACCGATTTCTACCGCTGGCAAGTTACCTACACGCAAAAGGAACTTTCTGACCTGCTGCATCGTAAAACCGGAATAACATTCGGAGATATACTTGACCTGATTCCTCTGCAAAGAGGAACTTCCGGTCGTATTGAAAAGTTGAAGATTGTAGGTTCAAGACGCACATTCACAATCGGGAAAGAACTGGAAATAAGGCGTTCGCTGTCTGAAACGCATTTATACAGTTCGGCATTTGTAGTAGACAAGGAAGAACTGCAATATGACGTTCCCCAACGATTCACCTTTCATGGTGCCGGCTGGGGGCATGGAGTAGGACTATGCCAGATTGGAGCTGCCGTAATGAGCACACAAGGCTACGATTACAAGCAAATCCTCTCCCACTATTTCAAAGAGGCTGTAATAGAAAAACGATATTAAATAGATAAGGGCTGTGAATCGTCTCCGATTACAGCCCTTACTTTTCTTGTGTTTACCTATTTGTTTTCCGGTTCTGTGTAAACCGGTTGCCTTAACTCTCACGAGCTCCAGCGATTACAAAGGAATAACAAATATCTTCACCTTCCAAATTATATAGATAAAAAAACCGATTTTATCTTTGAAACCGGCTATTTTATCGCCAAAACAACCTTCTTGCTGCCATTGGCTGCTAAGCAAGTAAATCTTATCTTTGTACCAAATTTCTCATAAAGCATGAATAGTTATATTATCCTTTTCATTATAGCGGCATATTTCGGTATCCTTCTCCTGATTGCATGGATTACAGGAAGAAAAAGTTCCAGCAACGAAGCATTTTTTTTAGGGAACCGGAAATCTCCCTGGTATATTGTATCAATAGGCATGGTTGGGACTTCCCTTTCCGGTGTTACTTTCGTTTCTGTGCCTGGAATGGTCCGTAGCATCGATATGACTTATATGCAAACTGTATTCGGTTTTTTCTTCGGATATATCCTGATAGCCAAAGTGCTGCTCCCCCTCTATTACAGGCTTCAACTTACCTCTATCTATTCCTATCTGGACGAACGAATCGGACGGCGGGGATACAAAACCGGCGCTTCCTTTTTCCTGCTGTCCAAGATTGTCGGAGCGGCGGCAAGACTCTATCTGGTAGTACTTATCCTGCAAAATTATGTATTCAGTACCTGGAACATTCCATTTGGCATAACGGTGGTTATCAGTATTTTCCTTGTTTGGCTGTATACCTATAAAAGCGGTATTAAAACCATCATCTGGACAGATACATTACAAGCTCTTTGCCTCGTAGCCATGCTTCTCGTCATTATCTGGCAGGTAAAAGATAAAATGGAACTGGATTTTGGAGGTATGGTGCAGACACTTCGGGATAGCCCCCATTTCCGGATATTTGAATTTAAGGATTGGCATAGCACGCAACATTTTGTAAAACAGTTTTTCAGCGGTATTTTTATTACCATTGTTATGACCGGGTTAGACCAGGATATGATGCAGAAAAACCTTTCCTGCAAAAGCCTGAAAGACGCCCAGAAAAATATGTACACTTACGGTTTTGCATTTACTCCCGTAAATTTCCTGTTCCTTTCATTGGGAGTCTTGCTGATTGCCCTTGCCTCACAACAAAACATCGCGCTTCCGGCATTGAACGATGATATACTCCCGATGTTCTGCACGTCCGGAATATTGGGAAGTTCCATCCTTATCTTTTTTACGATAGGTATTATTGCGGCAGCATTCAGTAGCGCAGACTCTGCATTAACAGCATTAACCACATCCTTTTGTGTGGATATTCTGGGTATACAAAAGGAGGAAGCAAGCAAGGCAAAACGTACCCGGTTGTTAGTACACCTGCTTATCTCTGCTCTCTTTGCAATAATTATTCTTATCTTTAAAGCCGTAAACAACCGAAGCATTATAGATGCCATTTACATAATTGCCTCTTATACATACGGCCCTCTGCTGGGATTATTTGTTTTCGGGCTATTTACCAAGAAGGTTCCGCGTGATAAATACGTGCCCTATATCTGTATTTTGTCTCCTTTCATTTGCTATGGAATGGACTACTCGATAAAACAGATTACCGGATATACTTTCGGATATGAAATGCTAATGGTAAACGGAGGGCTTACATTTCTGGGATTGTGGATATCTTCTGTCAAACATAAAACAATAAAAACAACATAATATGGAAATTAAAAGTGCAGAATTTGTTATCAGTAATACAAACGTAAAGAAATGCCCCGAAGGAAATTTGCCGGAGTATGCCTTTATCGGGCGAAGCAATGTTGGCAAATCCTCCCTTATCAATATGCTGACGGGTAAAAAAGGTCTTGCCATGACCTCGCAGAAACCGGGAAAAACTATGCTTATCAACCATTTCATTATCAATAACGAATGGTATCTGGTGGACCTTCCGGGTTACGGCTTTGCACAACGCGGGAAAGAAGGACGCGAGAATATCCAGCGTATTATTGAAGATTATATCCTGGAACGCGAACAACTCACCAACCTGTTCGTTCTGATAGACTGCCGTCATGAGGCACAGAAAATAGATCTTGAGTTTATGGAATGGCTGGGAGAAAACGGTATTCCTTTTTCCATCATATTCACTAAAATCGACAAAATAGGCAGAGGGCGTTTACAGGAAAATATCAGGGCTTACCAGGCAAAACTACTGGAAACCTGGGAGGAACTTCCTCCCATGCTGCTCTCTTCTTCCGAAAAGAAAGACGGACGGGATGAAATCCTGAATTACATTGAAACTATTAATAAAGCATTATAATACATCAACGACAACTTAGGGGGTGAAGAAAAGTACAGGTGGTCTGGAAATCGCCAACAACTTTACCGGAGCTATTGCCTAATAATGGCTCCGAGAGGGCCCCGCCCCGCCGAGTACAGTTGACCTGCCACCAGTACTATGCCTAAAAAAATCTTTTATTTTATCCTATTTCATACTATTTTTCTACCTTTGCGTCGATTTTGGTGTCACGATTCCTCATCTTCGGAAAAGTGATGAAAAGGGAATCAGGTGCAAATCCTGAACAGACCCGCTGCTGTAAGCTCCACCAAATTTTTCGGACAATACTCATTACCACTATCCTACAAGGATGGGAAGGTCATCCGAAAATGGAGTAAGTCAGAAGACCTGCCAGAATAATTATCGTTGCAGCTTTCGTGGAATAGAAGCTAACGAACAATCATTACAGAGAATTTTCTGTTATTTACCAAGAAAGTTTTATATAGTGACATGTTCCATTGCACTCTCTTCGAAAGATAATGTTGAAAATTAATATGGAACAGAAAAGAATGAAAGGTCTTACATCATTAGTATTACTGTTTACCTGCTTATTTCAGGTAAATATAAACGCACAATCCAAAGTAAGTTTATCAGGAACAGTTAGGGAGAAGAACGGCTCCCCTCTTCCACAAGTCACAATTGCAGTAGAAAACACGACTACCGGAACCTACTCAAAAAATGACGGACAATATTCTTTATCTCTCACTCCCGGAAAATATACAATTGTTGTTTCCTATATCGGATATGAAACAATAAAAAGAAATATAGACCTCCGTAATAATAAAAAACAAGATTTTACACTTGAAGAGAGTACTGTAAACCTGAATACGGTTGAAGTATATGGAAAATCCAAAAGTCAACAAATAAAAGAAGGAGTATTCGCAGTTAATGCACTGGATGTAAAACCAGCCATCAATTCACTAAATAACCTGAATACAATAGTAAATAGAACTACTGGCATTAAAGTCAGAGAAGAAGGTGGCGTCGGTTCTGACTTCGACCTATCCATTAATGGAATGTCCGGCAACTCCGTTCGTTACTTTATCGACGGCATGCCACTTTCCGCAAAAGGGAACGGTGTCTCCCTCGCAAATTTACCTGTTAATATTATTGACAGGATTGAGATTTACAAAGGAGTTGTTCCTGCCAGTTTAGGTGCAGATGCTTTAGGAGGCGCCATCAACATCATCACTAAACAGGATAAGCAGAATTATCTGGATGCCTCTTATGGTATAGGTTCTTTCCATACACATAAAGCTGATTTAAACGCACAATATGTGGAAAAGAAAACAGGGATTATTTTAAGGCCAACCATCGGCGTAAATTATTCAAAAAATAATTACATGATGAAGGACGTTGAAATATGGGATGAAGACAGTCGCAAATACAAAGCAACAAACCTAAAACGTTTCCATGACGATTATTTTTCTTTACTCGCTCAAATAGAAACCGGAGTAGTAAACAAATCCTGGGCTGATGCTTTCTTCGTTTCTGCATCTTTCTCTACTATTAATAAAGATATTCAAACTGGTTCTATTCAAAGTGTAGTATACGGAATGGCAGAACGAAAATCCGATGCATGGAACCTGTCTGCTCGTTACTCAAAAAATAATTTTCTTATAAATAATCTACAGTTAAACGCTTCCATTTCACAAACCTGGGATTACTCACTAACTGTAGATACAGCTTTCCGTAAATACAGTTGGGATGGTTCTTATATTGAAAGTTCAAGAAATGAAATCACTGGACGAGGCAAATCACTTCGTCATTATAAACGTCCGCTAACCCTTGTACGTACCAATTTTGACTATAAATTAAACAATCATCATTCATTCAATCTAAATTATTTATTAAACCGTACGGGAAACAACCGTTATGATGAAATTGATACTGAATTCGAACCTTCAAATGATGTACTTGCCAAACATATTATAGGTTTATCATATAATCAGTCTTTTATTGGAGGAAAACTTACTAATACATTCTTCGTAAAAGATTATATCAACCACCTAAAAATAGAACAACAAGATTTATATTGGATTACAGGGGCTACCGATGAACCCAGCTCTTCCACAAAAAATCATATCGGGTATGGGATAGGCTCACGTTATTCTTTCTCCGCTCCTTTCGCTGTCAAAGCATCATTCGAGCATAGTGTACGTTTACCTCTTTCACGTGAGTTACTAGGTAACGGTACAACCGTTTATGCTAATCTTAAACTAAAACCGGAAAGTAGTAATAATGTGAATGCAGGTTTGTTTGGGACCTTGCAACTTGCACCAATGCATCGCATATATTATGAAATAAATGCGTTCTATAGAGACGTAAACGATTATATTCATGCTGTTGTCTCCGAGTCTGAAGGAATGATGCAATATGAAAACGTCTCAAGTGTGGACATCAAAGGCCTTGAAGGAGAATTACGCTATAATTATAATGATTTTTTTCAAGCAATTGTCAATTGCAGCTATCAAGATGCAAGAAGTATGAAAAAATATAAAGATGACGGAAAACCAACCGTCACATACAAAAATAAAATACCAAATCGTCCCTGGCTGTACAGTAACGTGGAATTAGATTTTATCAAACGAAATCTTTTTTTCAAGCAAAGCCAATTACGCTTCAGTTACTATTATCAATACGTTCACTGGTTTTTCCTAACTTGGGAAGGATATGGCAGTCTTGACAGCAAGTCCAAAATTCCTACCCAGCATTTACATAGCGCAAGCCTTACTTATTCTTGGAAAAAAGAACGATACAATGTTTCACTGGAATGCAATAATTTATTTGACAGCAAAACATACGACAATTACATGCTGCAAAAACCAGGACGCGCATTCTTCTGTAAATTTAGACTATTTATTAATTAACACTATTATTCAAATGATGAAAAAAAGCAATTTATTTGTTTGGGCACTGTTTTTAGTGCTATCAAGTGTATCTTTTATTGCATGTTCAGACAAAGAAACCCCAGAACCCGAACCAGACCCACTGGAAGGAGCTCACTTTGACCTTTGGGTTACATTAGATGGCTCCGGAGGTATGGGCTCTGATGCTACTATTTTGGTTAAAAACCTAAAATCTCTTGAAGAGCAAAACGTCATCGACTTTGTCAATGAAGGAGCCGATGTTACTGCTAAACTATATCAGGAATCAATTATCAAAGGACAATATTATTACCAGATTCCAAAAGAAAAAGACCGTTTTGGCAAATATCAAATAGTAGGTAGCAAAATTATTACTGTAGCCGAATGTCCTTTTCAAACAAATACTTATAAAGACCGTCGTTATACACACACATGGATAAATGACAATACTTTTATAATCCTTGCTGCAAACGGTAAAGGTGACAAAGTTATCTGGACGAAAATTGATGCCGAAAACATGAAAATTTTAAGCGAAGGAACGCTTGATTTGGAAATTCCGGAAGGAGACACATTCAGTACTTCCGGCCTTGCCAGATATCGTAAGTCTGATGATAAAATAATCTACGCTTTTCAACATAAAAAAGAAACTGAGCATTTCTATGTTACATTTATTAATGTAAAAGATATGAGTATAGCTAATACCGTAACAGAAGACCGTGCTGACCAGATGGCAGGAACTGCTTATGGGGAATTGCTACAAGACAAAATGTTTTTTGATGAAAATGAAAACTTATACATAGCATGCAATAGTCACATTCCAGGAGGAAAGAAAAGCACCTACCAGTTCGGGCGTCTACTCCGTATTAATAAAGGGACTATGGACTTTGACAAAACATACGAAGGTTTCAAATATGATAGAGGTAAAATCGTTACAGTTGATTATCTGACAACAAACAAAGCGCTTCTATACATCCAAGATCCGGAATATACAGGCTTAGGCCCTGACGCTTGGGGAGATAACTATAATTGCTACTATGCAATTCTTGATCTGATAACTGACAAAAAAGAAGAAATAAAGTACAACGGTAATAATTTCCCTTTCTGTAGTGGAACATTCTCTCAACGCTCCATTGTTTTAGGGAATAAAGCATATATCGGTGTAAATCCGGAACAAGGTAATCCTTGTATCTATATCTACGATATAAAAAACGGAGAAGTTGCAAAAGGCACAGAAATTAGTGATGGATACGAGTTTAACCGTATTGTTACTCTTGAGGATTAAATCTAACTGGTAATGAAGATTATTAATAAACAACTATTCAGTTTACACCGGATTACCGGTTGTATTATTTCCCTGTTTTTCTTTATGTGGTTCGTTTCAGGGTTGGTACTGATTTATCATCCCTACCCAAACGTAACAGACGAACAGCTTTATGAAAAAATGGAATCGCTTCCTTCTTCATTACCGGATATAAAAACTTTTCTGAAACGCGTACCCGAACCTGCTAAAAACATCCGGGTACGCCAGTTTCAGGAACAAACCCTCATCACCTTAACCATAAAAGACAGTACCTATACCTTTTGTGCCGACACACAACAACAGGTTAAACCCATTACTTTTTCCTTTCTGGAACAAACAGCAAAAAATTGGGTAAACGCACCTATCCTGAAGACAGACACTCTGCATCAACGTGAACAATGGGTTCTGTATTCTCGCTATGAACGCGCTTTACCTATGTACAAATTCTACTTCGGCGACAAAGAAAAACATGAATTATTCATCTCCGGACGTACCGGAGAAGTGCAACAGTTTACAGATGCTTCCGGACGTTTCTGGGCATGGATCGGTGCTATCCCTCACAAATTCTATCTACCTTGTATTCGGAGAAATGTCGATACCTGGGAACTGAGTATTACTATCGGGGGAACCATTTGCCTGCTTGCAGCATTAACAGGACTTTATGTCGGTATTTATGCACTGGTCAAACGATATAAAAATAAGAAAACATTCGAAAGCCCTTACCGTAAACGTTGGTACCGGCTCCATCATATAACGGGACTTCTGTTCGGCATATTCTTGATGACCTGGGGCATTAGCGGTATGATGTCCATGCAGCGTATTCCTCAATGGATGATTAATACCAATGGAAATTATATTTTCAGTCCTTCACGCATGTGGGGAAAGAAACCGCTTGCGGCAGATGACTATAAACTCGATTACAGGGAACTCCGGAAAACCTACCCGGAATTAAAAGAAGTAAACTGGATTCATTTCCGGAATATTCCGGTTTACAAAATCATAGAAGGTAATCAGGAACGTTTTATCGACGCTTCTTCCAGTACAGTAAAAGAACTTTTTATTCCGGAAAAGATAATAGGAGAAGGTATCTGCCAGGTACACGGAGAAAAGGCCGTATTCCAAATCGCATTGATGGATGAATATGACAATTATTATCTATCCCGCGATAACAAATTACCTTTACCTGTATATAAGGTAGTAGTAAATGATACCGACCGCAGCCGTTATTATATCAGTCCCGAAACCGGCTACATCCGGTACCTCAATAAAAATAAAATGGTAAAAAAATGGATATTCAGCGGTTTCCACTACCTCAACATAAAGTACCTGATAGACCGCCCCGCTTTATGGACTTGTGCTATCTGGTTCCTTTGCCTTGGAGGTACAGCAGTATCCGCCACAGGTATCTGGTTGGGGGTTCGTTTCATCAAGCGTAAATTACGGCGCAAAGACAAGATAGAATTAAGTAGCAGACGAAACACATAAACTCTCCACTTTTCTAACTCATAATTATGTTTTTTCCAATTCATAGTTATGATTTCAGAAAATCATAACTATGAATAAATTACAACTACAAATATTATCCTATAGATAATCCATACTATTTTTCACAACAAAGCACTGCCACCGGTATCCTTATGCTATTGCTACCGGTGGCAGTGCCTCAATGATATTAGCAGAACGCTTCTGCTAAGACAGGCAGGATATCTCTGCTACGCCTATCTTAATAACTAATCTTACAACCTACAAAATAACTACGCGGGATACCCGGACCATAGATATATTTCGAGTCACGGTCTTTCCCCTGGTCGAAGTCATTCTGGTACGCATTAAATATGTTCTGTACGCCACCGTTCACTTGTAAAGTCACCGACTTGAAGATTGGAAAATCGTAAGCCAGTTTGATATTCATATCGAAGAAGTCGCGGGTTTTCTCTTCACGGTCTTCCGGAATATATCCTTTCAAGTGTTGAACCAACATACTACCGGTATAGGTACCTGTCAGCGAAGCGGTAAAACGTTTCACCGGAGTGAAAGTTGAAGTCAGGTAACCATATAAATCCGGCGAACGAAACATCTTTTTTTGTGGCACAATATTTTCATTGTCACTCCATTTCTCGGCTTCTTTATAACGACTACGCTGCAAGGTAAAACCTGCTTGCACCTGCATCCATTCGTATGCAACTTTACCCTCCAGATTAATTCCCATTACGCGTGCTCCTTTCCCGTTACGGCGTTCCATAATAATATTATTCTGGTCATCACGCCCTATTTCTTCCAGCACAAATACATTTCTCAAATCCGTATAGAAACCTTCCACCAGAAAGTTAGTCTGTACTGCACCAAAACGCTGGTAGAAGTCCACAGAAGCACTGATACTCTGTGAGTTTTCTTCTTTCAAATTATCTGCCAAGCGAATAATTGCTACGTCACCACCCACTGCCGTAACGTGCAAATCCTCGTCAAACGCCTGCGGAGCACGGAAACCGCTTGAATAAGAAACACGGAAGTTTAGATTTTCCGTCGGATTGAAACGAACATTAGCACGCGGACTGAATATTACATGATTTATCAGATTGTGCTTATCCAGACGGGCACCAATCAGGAAACTCCATTTTTTGGTCTTCCACTCGTTCTGAAGAAACATACTACCAATATGGACTTTTTGCGCAATCACACGGTTGTAGCCGAGCATCTCGTCACGCAAATCGTCGAAACTATATTCGGCACCACCTGTAAACTGCGCTGGCATAAAGAGACATTTATCCCATTCATAGGAATACTGTGCGCCACCGATAAAAGTAAGGTCGGTAGTATTTCCATAGGCATTCGGATTTTGTCCGGTACCGTAATAACTCTTACGCTTGGTATGCTGGCTGGAAGCATAAGCATTCAGGCGATGCTTGTAATCTTTGGAGAAAAGGTCGAATTTCAACCCTCCCCCATTGATGTTATGGTCTGTCTGTTCTGCTACATCCGCTTCATGAGGCGGACGGTCTATCAGATTACCACCACGACGAAATTCGCTGATGTTATGATATTCGAATGTCAACTTGGAGTATAGACTCGTTTTCAGATACGAACGGAAACCTATTGTTTTTCCATCCAACTGTCCTAACTCGGAAAATCCATCGCCGTCATAATCGAAAGAGGCACGGTTTCGATGCTGACCGAACAGGTAAACACCGGCTTTATGGTCGTCTGTGACTAAAGATGCATTCAGTGTCGTGTTATTATCCGGACTGCTGCCTCCAATCACAGTAAGTGAATGGGCAAGTTGGGCTGAATTACGCATCGGTTCTTTCGTTATAATATTGATGGTTCCGGCAATTGCAGATGAACCGAACAATGCCGAACCTCCTCCACGCATAATTTCTACGCGCTCAATCATATTGGCCGGAATCTGTTCCAAACCATATACGCCCGTCAGGGCACTAAAGATAGGACGGCTGTCCATCAACATCTGCGTATAAGGACCTTCCAGACCATTGATACGAACCTGCTGGAAACCACAATTCTGGCAGTTGTTTTCCACACGTACTCCCGGTTGGAAGTTCAAACCGTCTGCCAATGAAGTGGCATGAACCGTTTCAAAAGCTTTCGAGTCGAGCACATTTACCAACGACGGAGCAAGACGGCGGGTTGTCTCATTACGATTGGCTGATACTACCACCCCATCCAACGAAACAGCATCTTCTTCCGCTTCGAAATTGATTTCCAATGTTTTTCCTTTTTTAAGGGAAACCGGAACTTCTACCGTTTTGTAACCCAAGGTCTTCATGATTAATGTAAATTTACCTTCCGGCAAATTCTTCAGGTAATAATGACCAGTATTATCCGTCGAGGCACCCATTGTAGTTCCTTTCAGGAAAATATTAATAAAAGAGAGATGCTCTCCTGTCTTTTTGTCGATCACATGTCCTACGATATTCGCATCAGACGGGTTCAACACAGGTGCATCTTCTGCCCGTGCAACCGACAAGATACAACACAGGCACAGCATAAGTGTAATAATTTTATTCATTGGTGATTAATTAAATAATAATTGAATATAGGTAACTATACAAGGTATAAAATAGACAAGCCTAAGAGCCTTCACAGACTTTTATAACAGCGTGTACAACCATACCTGTCCCAAAATCTGCGGTACCGCAAACCATGAGATAAATTCATTCCTGATTATTTATAAAAAAGCCGGAGGAGCGCGAAGGGATAGTTTCCCCAATACAGGGAGAAGGTATGCCGGAGAGACCGGATAGCTTAATATATTGAAAATCTTTTGGGCATAGAAATGCAATTGCAACGGATGAACTGCCCCGTCTTCCACCTGAACAGTCGTCAGGAAATGGAATAACTGTATTTCGGAAAGGGAAGAATGATGATGGCATTTACCATCGGACGTCGTTTTGAACGGATGTGCATGGACAATAGTCGTACCATGCTCTATATGAGCATGCATAAACATCGAAATGCTGCTGTAGTACACAATAAAGCATACCGGCAACAGCCATTTCATATATTTTACCATTGTCTGTTTCATCGAGCCCCGATCACAATTGAGGGGGCGAAGATACAACAAATCGCTGAAACATGCAATGTTAGAGCTGTAAGAATGATTCTATATTTACAATCACTTTCTCTGACAAACGCTGCATGCACTGTATGGAATGTCCTGATACTTTCGGTGTATACAATACATTATCAAACATAGTAAGAGCCTCGGCATGGATTCCAATCCCTACCCCGTCACAGAGATAAAAATTATGAGTATGGCTACTCAGCCAGCGTTGTAAGTCCGGTAAACGGAACGTCGGACCTACGGATGTATTAACGAGAATTTTCCGGTTACCAAAACGACGAAATTCTTCCGCACCCAAAATAAACGTATTTCTTGGCAGGCAGGTACACAAAATGTCTACATGCTCCAATAACTCATGTAACGGATAATAGGCAAAGCCTTCCTTTTCAGCTTCCGGTTTCCGGTTGCGTCCATAATAAGAAACTTCCGCACCCAGAAAACGGAGTGCATCGGCAATCATCTTTCCCGTACGTCCCAAACCGATAATACCAACCTTCTGCCCTGTCAGTTCATACACCTCATGTTTCCATTGCTTGCCGCCAAAGCCATGAAGCAAACGTACCAGTTCACTGATGACATACTCCACAACCCCTTCATCGCCATAATCGCGAATGCCTAATACTGTTATCCCGTGTTCCCGGGCAGCAGCAATATCCACATTAGCACTTTCTTCGCTATACAAAGAACAACACATTCCTATATACCTGATATTCGGGCATACCTCTATTACATTACGGCGGATTTGTGTATTATAAGACACCAATACACAATCGGCATTACCGATACGGCGGATTTTTTCTTCGTCTGTCTGAGGTATATCTTTATAAAATACAACATCTGTAGCGAAAGAAGACAGACGTGCGGATGCGTCACGGTTCAATCCCGTAGGATCAATAACTACGATTTTCTCAAACATATCACAATTATTTATAATTATTCGAACAAATAAAGGATTTATTTACATCTAAATGTAAGCAAACAGTACCACATATCTAATAATTTGTTACTTTTGTGGTCGGTTTTTATAAACTAACACATAGCAATAAATTATAATACTATGGCAAAGATAACAAAAGAAGAAGCACTCCGGTATCATGCCGAAGGCAAACCCGGGAAAATTGAAGTAATTCCCACAAAACCCTACAGTACACAGACAGACTTATCATTGGCTTATTCTCCCGGCGTGGCTGAACCATGTCTTGAAATCGAGAAAAATCCACTGGATGCATACAAATATACATCAAAAGGTAATCTGGTAGCTGTTATTTCAAACGGTACCGCAGTATTAGGACTGGGCGATATAGGTCCGATGGCAGGAAAACCGGTAATGGAAGGCAAGGGTCTTCTGTTTAAAATATTCGCAGGTATCGATGTTTTCGATATCGAAGTAAACGAAAAGGATCCGGAGAAATTTATCCAGACCGTAAAAGCAATCGCACCGACATTCGGTGGTATCAACCTGGAAGATATTAAAGCTCCGGAATGTTTCGAAATTGAAACACGCCTGAAAGAAGAACTGGACATTCCGGTAATGCACGACGACCAGCACGGTACGGCTATTATCTCTGCCGCAGGTCTGCTGAATGCATTGGAACTGACCGGCAAGAAAATTGGAGAAGTGAAGATTGTGGTAAACGGCGCAGGAGCCGCATCTATCTCATGTACGAAATTATATGTGATGCTGGGAGCACGCAAAGAGAACATTGTTATGTGCGACAGTAAAGGCGTCATCTCCAACAAACGTACAAACCTGAATGCTTCCAAAAAAGAATTTGCTACCGACCGTGACATCACAACACTGGAAGAAGCTGTCGCCGGATGTGATGTATTCCTCGGACTTTCCGTTGCCAACGTACTGACAAAAGAAATGGTTCGTTCCATGAACGAAAACCCGATTGTATTTGCTCTTGCTAATCCGAACCCAGAGATTTCTTATGCAGACGCTATGGATTCACGCGACGATATTATCTTCGCGACCGGACGTTCCGACTATCCGAACCAGATTAATAATGTATTAGGTTTCCCATATATTTTCCGTGGTGCTTTGGATGTACATGCAAAAGCCATCAACGAAGAAATGAAACTGGCTGCCGTTCACGCTATCGCCGACCTTGCCAAAGAGCCGGTTCCCGATGTAGTTAATGCAGCCTATAAGCTGAAACGTACTTCTTTCGGACGCGATTATATTTTGCCGAAACCACTCGACCCGCGTTTGCTGACTCGTGTTTCCGTGGCTGTTGCTAAAGCGGCTATCGAATCGGGCGTTTCCCGCAAAACAATCACAGACTGGGATAGTTATGCTAACCACCTGCGTGAAATGATGGGTTATGACAATAAGATGCTTCGTTCTTTCACCGATATGGCAAAAGCAAATCCGAAACGTGTGGTATTTGCTGAAGCGAACCATGTTAATATGCTGAAAGCGGCTGTTGAGGCTAAAGCTGAAGGCATCTGTAATCCAATCCTATTGGGTAACGAAGAACGTTTGCAGAAATTGGCCGCCGAAGAAAACCTGAGTCTTGAAGGTATCGAAATTGTCAACTTACGTCACGACCGTGAAGAAGAACGCCGTAACCGTTATGCACGCATCCTTTCTGAAAAGAAAGCGCGCGAAGGGGTTACTTTCTCGGAAGCTCGCGAAAAGATGGTCGGACGTAATGCCTTTGGTATGATGATGGTAGCTACTGGGGATGCAGACGCATTCGTTACTGGTGTATATAGCCGTTATTCGGAAGTAACGAAGCTGGCGGAAGAAATTATCGGTATCCGTCCGTCATACAAGCATTTCGGCGCTATGAATATTATTACTTGCAAGAAGGGTACTTATTTCATCGCTGATACATTAATCAACCGCCATCCTTCTACAGAAGTATTGATTGATATTGCCCGTCTGACAGAAGACGCGGTTAGATTCTTTGCCCATGAGCCGGTTATGGCTATGTTGTCTTATTCGAACTTCGGTTCCGACAAGCAAGGCAGCCCGTTGAAAGTTCATGAAGCCATCGACTACCTGCACAAGAACTATCCTGAAATCCTGATTGACGGTGAAATGCAGGTGAACTTTGCTTTTGACAAGAAGTTACGCGACGATATGTATCCGTTCAATAAGCTGAAAGGTAAAGATGTAAATACACTTGTATTCCCGAACCTGAGCTCGGCTAACAGTGCATACAAATTGCTTGATGCGCTGGGTATCACAGAAACAATCGGCCCGATCCAGATGGGATTGAACAAGCCTATTCACTTCACTGATGTGGAAAGTTCTACTCGCGATATTGTAAATCTGACTACGGTTGCGGTGGTGGATGCGATTGTGCAGGAACAGATTGAAAATACTTTTCTCTTGAAAGAAAAGTAATCAAAAGTTCAAGGCTCCATCCGGTGAGCCCGGAAATAGCAAAGCGATGCTTTGCCTTGAGATTGCCGATACTGACAGTTATAAAGGATATAATTCCTTTTTACTGTCGGTATCGGTTTTTTATATTTATGAAATTATTTATATCTGTTCTTATTTCCAATCCAAGTTCCTTTCTTCCATAGGTATTCCAAAGGACCTTGTTTATGACGCGCTAACCAGTAATAACTAAATAGCAACAGAAAGGTAAAGATGGATAGTCCGATAAATATAGAGGCGGTAGCACCGGTTACACGGTACAAAGCCAGACCAAAGCCATAATACATGAATCCTCCGATTATGGATTGTGAGATATAGTTGGTTAAACTCATACGACCAAAAGGGATAATGAACTTTTGCCATTTATATCCGTCTTCCTTCCTAAACCAAAGCAGAGTGAAAGCTGAAACCAGAATAAGCATGAAAGCAAAATTACAAAGGGAGGAGATAGCAATTTTATATGGAATCAATATAGATGGATTCGCTATATGAGCGGGAACAATAGTTCGAAGCAGATACAAAGGAATGAAAGAGATAATACCTATCCCTAAAATTTGTTTCCAAAAACGAATCGTATCCGGACTTTTGATAAAACATCCTCTACGCCCTAACAGCATACCAAACATAAACAGGGCGGCTGTCTGGAACAACCGTCCGTTTTCCACCTGCCAGAAATTACTGTATAACTGGCCGTTCCAGATGTTACTGCGCAATACTTCCCAGAATGTTCCGTTTTTAGTAGCCTCTTCTGCCAGAGTGCCGTAAATCGAGTTGTTGTTTCCGGCTACAACATATTCCGGATTAATCACCGCATACAACATTCTACCCCATTCGAAAGGTTGAAATAACAAACATAATGCAATCCAGAAAACAACTTTATCTTTTAACTTGCTTACCGGAATAAGGGCAAAACCGACAACTGCATAAAGTAACAATATATCGCCGTCGTAAAACAACGCATGAAGCTGGGAGAACATGAACAACAATACCAACCGCCACGCAAAACGTCCCCTGAAATCTATCCCTTTCTGCTCTGCATGGTGAAACTGAATATAGAAGCTAAAACCGAAAAGTAAAGAAAATGTAGCATACGCTTTTCCTCCGAAAAGAAAGAAAAAACTATCCCACATACATTTATCTACAGCCTGCAACCAGACAGGTATGGATTCGGGAATATAAAAGATATTGTAATGTTCCAGATTATGTAGTAATACAATCGCCAACAAGGCAAAACCACGGAGGGCATCTACAACGTTTAAACGCTGGGACTGCTGAATACTTTGCATCATTTTAAGTCTTCTGAATTTATTTGTTATTTGTTCCTTACTTTCAAAATCGCTTTGCCAAATAACTCACATCAACTTGGCTAAGAACGGGAATATCAACACGAAAGCACAAATATAAATAAAAAACCGATACTAACGGCAAAAACTATTAGTATCGGCAATCCTAAAAGGAAGCAGAGCTTCCTACAGTACGGCCTCAACGGTCAGGCCTTGACTTTTTGCCTACTTTTGGGTCAAGCCCAAAGTAGGTATTACCCTCCTTGTTGACTGTAGTTGAACCGTTCAACCTTCGTTATCCGTATATCCCCCTTTTCCTTATAGTGGGGAGAATTTCTAGGAAATACACTTGTCACCTCTTCCACCGTATAGGTAATATCCGTATCCCCTGCTCCACTAAACCGGTACAGTGAAGGTGTTACTTTTCCATTTATTTTTTCTTCCATCACCCTATAGGCCGCCTCCCTGTCCTTTTTAAAAGCATCCAGAAAGTCATTCAGCAATTTCGCATTCTCCTGTCGATAAAATGTAACGGAAACAACATTCTTTTCCGGTTTCTTTGTCTTCGGGTCTTTGTTGTAAATAACCTCCACACTGACATTGTCAAGCGATTCACATTTCTTCATTAAAGCATTTAGATGCTCCTGAGCCACCAGCTCGCCTGCCGATGCTCCGGCAATAAGCAAAGCCATCGATAAAATAATCTTCTTTGTTTTCATATCTCTATTTATTATTAAGATGTTCTTCCAACCGGGTAATCCGCCTCTCCAATTGTCCGGATTCATTCTCTATACGCTCTATATTCTCCATCGTCTCACGATGTTGCCGAACCGGACGAAGCGCCTGGCGTTCCTTTTCATACTGGCGTTTCTCCGAATCACGGATTACCTTATCCAGTTCACGCGCCACCTCTTCGGGTATCTCCGTCTTCACGCCGTTTCGTATGATATAGCTGCCGGCATACGGATTAAAATCCTCCTCCCGGCCACCATCACCTTTATTCAATAATAAGAATAACAACAAGGAAGCAGCCACAGCAATACCTATCCATAACCACTTTTTCATAAAAGGGACTTTCAGAGAAGGTTTGGAAACAGGTGTATCTTCTTTTACCTCATCTGCTATTCCCGTTTCAAAATATTCAAATACAGGCCTATAAGATTTCAAATATTCCGGCAAATCCGGGCGAGCGAAGAAAGCATATAGCTCCCGCTCTTCTGCATTGGAAGTTTCTCCTTCAAAGAAACGTTCCAGCAAATTCTCGATATAAGTATATTCGTCTGATTGCATCATGTTACATTTTTAAAAATAGTTCTTTTACTTTTTTACGTGCCCGCGAAAGATTTACGCGGACCGCTTCCGGTGAACTGCCTGTCAGTTCTGCAATTTCTTTTATCTCGAAACCATCCACATGTTTCATGCGGAGTATGGTTTGTTGAAGCCCCGGCAATTGTTCCATAATATGTAAAACCCGGCTAACACTGTCTTTCTGTTCCAACTCGATATACGGGTTACTGCCTGCAACCATCATTCTCGAGTCGATAAGTTCTTCCTGCCTGTATTGAAACGCCCGGATACGATTCAGGCACAAATGTTTCGTAATCTGTACGGCAAGCGCCTCAACACTATCATAGCGTTCCAGTTCTTCGCGGATATACCATAATTTAAGGAACACTTCCTGTACGATATCCTCCACATCCTGTGGGTCGTCCAGCAAGCGGCGGGCACACCCCACCAACTTTCCCCGTAATGGTACTATTTCTATTTTAAACTGTTCTTGTTCCATATCTATTTTAAAAGACACGCGACCTACACAAACGTAACATGATTTTTTGAATAAAATAAAAAATCACTATATTTACCGCCGCAAAGGTTTCCACATTCACACAAAATGTCGTGATACGGAATTAATAGGGAACCGGGTGTAAATCCCGGACAGTTCCCGCTGCTGTAAGTTCCATTCTCCATTCCGGAGATTATAGTCCGAACCATCTTTGCCACTGGTTGCATTACCGGGAAGGCGTTCAGACAGGAATAAGTCAGAAGACCTGCCTTTGTAAATCAGTTTCAGCGGCTTTCGGGTAAAGAGCCTTCGAAAACAGTTATAGGAAGTCTCTTTTTATGGTCGTTCTATGTCTTTCCATAACGAATTTCGTTTGTTTATCTGTACCCTTTAGTCTATTTATTTTACACTTAAAAAATATACCATGAGCGGTGCAGAATTGTTAATTGTCAAACGAAATGGAGAAAAAGAATTATTCTCTATCGAAAAAATTAAAAATGCCATTCGCAAAGCATTCATCTCAGTTGGAAGTTTCGCAACCGATGATGACCTGACAAGCATACTTGGCAGTCTTCACATTACAGGTGGTACCACCGTAGAAGACATCCAAAACCAAGTAGAAATAGCCCTAATGCGTGAGCACTATTTTGCTGTAGCAAAATCTTACATGCTTTACCGGCAACAACATACCGAAGACCGTGAAGTAAGGGATAAACTTAGTTTCCTCATCAATTACTGTAATGCAGAAAATGCTGCTACAGGCAGTAAATTCGATGCAAATGCCAATGTCGAACAAAAAAATATTGCAACGCTTATCGGTGAGTTACCCAAACAGAATTTTATTCGACTCAACCGGCGCATGTTGACCGACACACTTAAAGAAATGTATGGAAAAGAGTTCTCAGACAAATATCTGGAACTGTTAAACAACCATTTTATTTATAAAAACGATGAAACGAGTCTTGCTAATTATTGTGCAAGCATCACTATGTATCCCTGGTTGTTAAACGGTACGGCTTCAATTGGAGGTAACTCAAAAGCTCCGGCAAACCTGAAATCTTTCTGCGGAGGTTTTGTGAATATGGTCTTTATGGTATCAAGCATGCTAAGCGGAGCTTGTGCAACCCCGGAGTTCCTGATGTATATGAATTATTTCATCGGTTTGGAATACGGAAAAGATTATTACAAAAAGGCGGATGAAGTTGCCGACTTGTCTACACGTAAACGGACATTGGATAAGGTAATTTGCGATTATTTTGAACAGATCGTTTATTCTATCAACCAACCTACGGGAGCCCGTAATTTTCAAGCTGTATTTTGGAATATAGCTTATTACGATCGTCCTTACTTCGAAAGTCTGTTCGGTGAATTTATTTTTCCGGATGGTAGCCGTCCGGACTGGGATTCACTCAGTTGGCTACAAAAGCGATTTATGCGTTGGTTCAATAACGAACGGACCAAGGCAGTTCTGACTTTCCCTGTAGAGACAATGGCACTATTGGCAAAAGACGATGACCTGGCTGATCCGGAATACGGCGATTTTACCGCAGAAATGTACGCAGCAGGGCACTCATTCTTCACTTATGTAAGCGACAATGTCGACTCGTTATCAAGCTGTTGTCGTTTAAGAAACGAGATACAAGATAATGGCTTCAGTTATACTCTGGGAGCCGGAGGCGTATCTACCGGCTCAAAAAGTGTACTTACTATCAACCTGAACCGTTGCATACAGTATGCTGTCAGAAATGGAAAATCTCATCTGCAATTTCTTAAGGAAGTGATAGATTTATGTCATAAGGTGCAACTTGGATATAATGAAAACCTGAAAATGCTTCAAAGTAAAGGTATGTTGCCCCTGTTTGATGCAGGGTATATCAATATTGCACGTCAATACCTGACTATAGGTGTCAACGGGCTTGTTGAAGCTGCCGAGTTTATGGGTATTCCCATCAATGACAATCCTGAGTATGAAAAATTTGTAGGCGAAATATTAGGACTTATCGAACAATATAATAAAAAGTACCGCTCTAAGGAAGTGATGTTTAATTGCGAAATGATTCCGGCTGAGAACGTTGGAGTTAAACATGCCAAGTGGGACAAAGAAGCAGGATTCCGTGTTCCGCGAGACTGTTATAACAGCTACTTCTACATTGTGGAAGACGAATCACTGAATGTAATCGATAAATTCCGCCTCCACGGACGGCGTTACATTAAACATCTGACTGGCGGTTCGGCTTTACATATGAATCTTTCGGAACATTTATCACAGGCACAATACCGCCAGCTACTGCGTGTTGCAGCTTACGAGGGATGTAACTATTTCACATTCAACATTCCCAATACTATTTGTAATGCCTGTGGTACTATTGATAAACGTTATCTTAAGAAATGTCCGAAATGCGGCAGTGAAAACATAGATTATCTGACACGTATCATCGGCTATATGAAACGGATAAGCAATTTTTCAGCAGCTCGCCAAAAAGAAGCGGAGAAACGTTATTATTATAAAAACGAAAGTATATAATATGTTGAAATATTATAACTACGACATAGTTTTCTCCGAGATACCCGATGAGGTCACCCTTGCTATCAATATATCCGGTTGTCCGAATCATTGTAAAGGTTGCCACAGTCCATGGTTATGGGATGATATTGGCGAACCACTCAACGAACAATCTCTTACATTACTGCTGGAGCCTTATGCTCCGGTAGTAACATGTATTTGTTTTATGGGTGGAGATGCCGATTCGAAAGAAGTGGAAGCATTAGCCAAATATATTCACCAGCAATATCCTTCACTAAAAACAGGATGGTATTCCGGCCGCCAGGAACTGCCTGCGTCAATCGATATACATGCATTTAACTATTTAAAGTTAGGTCCTTATAAAGAGTCATTGGGTGGATTAAAATCCCCTGCAACCAACCAACGACTCTATAAAATCCATCCTGACGGACAAAAAGAACAGATATCATTACTACAGTCATAACCGAAAATGCTCCTTACCCTTACCTGCTAACCCACTCCGACATAAGGTGATAATTTTACACTTATGAAACACAATTGCATCATATTTTCCATATCTTTGCACCAAATTTGGTTATTACTTTATGGCTACTACTAAAGAAATGACGGAAGGCGCTGCCTTGCCACTTATTTTCAACTTCACTATCCCGTTATTACTTGGCAATATACTTCAGCAAACTTACTCACTTGTTGACGCCGCTATTGTAGGAAAATTTCTGGGGATTCATTCACTTGCTTCAGTTGGAGCAAGCACATCCGTTGTATTTCTTATTCTGGGATTTTGTAACGGCTGTTGCTGTGGCTTCGGTATTCCTGTTGCACAAAAATTCGGTGCCAGGGATTATAAAACGATGCGACGGTATGTGGCAGTCAGCCTGCAACTTGCCATGGTAATGTCCGTATTGATTGCCATTATCACCAGTATCTATTGTGATGACATTCTGAGAATGATGCAAACCCCGGAAAACATTTTTGAAGGGGCCTACGACTATCTGTTAGTAACTTTTATCGGAGTGCCTTGTACCTTCTTCTATAATCTTTTATCCTGTATCATACGTGCATTGGGAGACAGTAAAACCCCTTTCTGGTTCTTACTTTTCTCTACGGTATTAAATATCGTGCTCGATTTATTCTGTATTCTTGTTTTAGGCTGGGGCGTATTAGGAGCAGCCATCGCAACGGTTATTTCACAAGGGGTATCGGCTTTATTATGTTACTTCTATATGTACCGCCACTTCGCCATACTGAAAGGTACTGCCAACGATAAAAAATTCCGACCGCAACTGGCACGCACATTATTATATATCGGGGTACCGATGGGATTGCAATTCTCCATTACAGCTATCGGCAGTATCATGTTGCAAAGCGCAAACAATGCATTGGGAACAGCTTGCGTAGCGGCCTTTACCGCTGCTGTACGTATCAAGATGTTCTTCCTCTGTGCTTTTGAAAGTATCGGTATTGCAATGGCAACCTACAGCGGACAGAATTTCGGAGCGGGAAAACCGGAACGCATCTGGCTGGGAATCAAAGCAAGCGCTTTAATGATGATGGTCTATGCCGTATTTACCTTTATCGTATTGAGATTCGGTTCTGAGAAATTATCATTAATGTTCGTAGACGCTTCGGAAACGGAAATCCTGAAAAATACCGTCTTGTTCCTGAATGTAGCCTCTATGTTTTTCCCTATATTGGGACTACTCTGTATCCTGCGTTATACGATACAAGGAGCCGGTTTTACCAATCTGGCCATGCTTTCAGGCGTATCTGAAATGATAGCCCGTACATTAGTCAGTATCTATGCCGTACCGGTATTCGGATTCATGGCGGTTTGCTACGGTGACCCGACCGCCTGGATAGCAGCCGACCTGTTTTTAGTCCCGGCATTTATCTATGTATACCGGAAACTAAAAAAGAAAGTAACAGCCCCCTCTCTGTCCTAACAAGGAAGGTTTTCAGGCAATACTAAGCAATTCCACTTCAAATACTAAAGTAGAAAAGCCGGGAATAGGCCCGGAAGAGCGACTTCCATATCCTAAGGTATAAGGGATGTAAATCAGCCAACGGTCGCCAACATGCATCTGACGGAGGGCTTGTTGCCAGCCTTCTATCACCTGGTTCAGGCGGAATGCTTCGGGGTAGCCTCGCTTCCAGGAGTTATCAAATTCACGTCCGTTAATCAAGGTTCCACGGTAATGAACTGAAACTACACTACTCAATTCCGGGGAGACCGTACCGCTTCCCTTCACAAGTTCTTTATATAATACTCCGCAAGGTAATTTCACGACACCCTCCTGCAAGGCAGTTTCTTCTATAAACTGCAGGTTCTTTTCTTTATATTCTTCTTTCTTCGCCATATGACCGGTATCTTTTTTGCCGTCAAAGATAAAGACATTCCGGACAGGCATCAACAAATCTCCGACTATAACTGTTCTTTATGCGCTAAATCTAAACAAAAACAGTTATGCATAGACGTATATGGTGTTATGCTATGCTCTGCCTGTTCCTTGCCTTAAGGCTTTCCGCACAGACAGAACATACATATTTGGAACATGCTTTGCCGGACACATGGGCAGAGGAAGGCGATAATTTCCAGCAAATCCTGCCGGTAGACGACCAATGGTGGAAAAACTTCAACGACCCGGTGCTGGATTCTTTAATCGATGTGGCTGTCAAGCAAAACTATTCCGTGCAAATGGCGATAGACCGTATAGCCATGGCAAAAGCCAATCTCCGCATCCAACAGGGCAGCTACTCTCCCACACTGGGACTATCCGCCGGATGGACAAAGCAACAAAGCAGCGGGAATACCACCAGTATCCCCCAATCCATCACCCAATACAGTGATGCCAGCCTCTCCATGAACTGGGAGATAGATGTATTCGGCAGTATCCGCAACCGTGTAAAGGCACAGAAAGAGAACTTCACCGCCTCCAAGGAAGATTACAATGCCGTCATGGTATCACTCTGTGCACAGGTTGCCTCCGCCTATATTAATCTGAGAGAATTACAACAGGAAATGGAAGTGGTGGTAAAAAACTGTGCCTCACAACAGGCCGTAGTAAAAATCACGGAAAAGCGATATGAAACCGGCTTAGTTTCCAAGCTCGACGTAGCACAGGCACTATCCGTCTATTACAGTACCAAAGCCTCCATACCTATGCTCGAAGCTGAAATAATCCAATATACCAACGCCTTAGGTGTTCTGCTTGGCATTTACCCTTCGGACATCCGTCCCATTACCGAGCCGTCCAAACCATTACCGGAATATATGGAAATGGTCGGCATAGGCATTCCGGCCAACCTGTTACTCCGCCGCCCGGATATACGTGCCGCCGAAAGACAGGTGAATGCACAGGCAGCCTCTTTAGGCGCATCCAAGTCAGACTGGTGGCCGAAGGTTTTCGTAAACGGGTCTATAGGATTCGCTTCGCACGACTTCGATAAAATGTTCAACCACAAAAGCCTGACATACGAGATAGCCCCTTCCCTCACCTGGAACTTCTTTCAGGGAACCAAACTGATACAAGCCACCCGGCTTGCCAAAGCCCAGTTGGATGAATCGATACGGCAATTCAACCAAGACGTATTGACTGCCGTGCAGGAAGTGGAGAATGCGATGAGCGCTTATAAGAACTCCATCAAGCAGAT
This sequence comes from Parabacteroides sp., assembly GCA_019417325.1. Taxonomy (GTDB): domain Bacteria; phylum Bacteroidota; class Bacteroidia; order Bacteroidales; family Tannerellaceae; genus Parabacteroides. Next base: position 135,110 of record DXVO01000009.1, read on the forward strand.
TGTAGCCCTGCGGGAAGTCGTGAATCAGGGAAAAGAGACCTTCAACCTCTCACTCGACCTCTACAAACAAGGGCTCACCCCGTTCCAGAATGTGCTGGATGCCCAGCGCTCCCTGCTCACTTACGAGAACCAACTTACGGAAGCCAAAGGGAACTCCCTGCTGAGCCTAATCAAACTATACCAGGCGTTAGGCGGCGGATGGGCAAGTGACAATGGACAATTGACAGGTGACAATTGACAGTTAAGAACTAAAATAATAAAGACATATGGACAGGAAATTAATACAGACAGGAGTCGTGATGTTTACACTGTTGCTTCTGGCAGGCTGCGGTAAGAAGAAAGACAACCGGGAAGCGATGCAGGCGCCAGCCATCAGCGTAGCGACTCCGGAAGTAAAGGATATTACGCTGACGAAAGACTATCCGGGATACCTAAGCTCGGATAAAACAGTCAATCTGGTAGCCCGTGTAAACGGTTACCTGCGTGCCTCCCACTTAAAAGCCGGAGCGAAAGCGAAGCAAGGCGACTTGATATTTATCATCGAACCGGATATTTACGAAGATAATGTAACACAGGCAGAAGCCGCACTCAAAACGGCACAAGCCCAACTTGCCTATGCCCGCAGCAATTACGAACGGATGACGGAGGCTGCAAAAAGCGGGGCCGTCAGCCAGATACAGGTATTGCAGGCACAATCGACCGTGGCAGAAATGGAAGCCTCCGTGCGCAATGCAACCGCTCAGTTAAATACGGCAAAGACAAACCTCGGTTACTGCTATATCCGCGCACCATTCGACGGGAGGATTACCAAGGCGAGTTATGATGTCGGAAACTATATCAACGGTTCTGTACAGCCAGTGACTCTTGCCACCCTATATAAGGATGACATGATGTATGTATACTTCAACATTGAAGATAATCAGCTTATGAAGATGATGATGGTCGCCGCCCAAAACGATTCCACGGTAAAGATGCCCAGTGACGTTATCGTCCGTCTCGGACACGAAAGCGGGCAAAGCTATACAGGAAAACTCGATTATCTCTCCCCCAACATCGACCTCTCCACCGGAACCCTGACCGTACGTGCCAATCTCGACAATAAAGACGGGAATCTGAAAAGCGGCCTGTATGTAACCATCACCCTCCCCTACAGCGAACAAAAAGATGCCCTGCTCGTACGCGACGCCTCCATTGGTACCGACCAGTTAGGAAAGTTCCTCTATATCGTAAACGACTCCAATGTGGTAAAATACCGTCATATAGAACCCGGCCAACTGGTAGGCGACACCCTCCGGCAAGTTCTGGAAGGGATAAAGCCCGGCGAGCGGTACGTCACCACCGCACTGCTAAAAGTCAGGGACGGAATGAGTATTAAGCCAATTAAATAAACGAAACCATGGTAAAGTTCTTCATAAACAGACCTATATTCGCTACCGTCCTCGCACTTATCATGGTGGTAGCCGGATTGGTCACACTTCATATATTGCCCATTGCACAATATCCGGAAATCACACCGCCTACCGTCGAGGTATCTACGGTCTACCCCGGAGCGAATGCGGAAACAGTTGCACAAACCGTAGGATTACCCATCGAACAACAAGTGAACGGTGTGGACGGAATGCTTTATATGAGTTCCAACTCCTCCAGTTCCGGAGCGTATTCATTGACTATCACTTTTGCCGTAGGTACCGACATCGACATGGCCACCGTTATGGTGCAGAACCGTGTAAGCATTGCACAAGGAAGCCTGCCGGAAGCCGTTATCGTGCAGGGTATCACAACGCGCAAACAGTCATCCAACATCGTGATGATGCTCACACTCTCATCAGATAACCCGGTCTACGACGGTCTTTACCTCGGTAACTATGCCAGCCTGAATATGACAAACGAGCTGACCCGTCTTCCCGGCGTCGGTTCCGTCAGCGTGATGGGCGCTGGAAGCTACAGTATGCGTATCTGGCTCGACCCTTCCGCCATGCGTATCCGCAATCTGACCCCCAATATGGTATTTCAAGCTATCTCTACCCAGAATACACAGGTATCCGCCGGTTATGTAGGGCAACCTATCGCCAGTGCCGATAATCCATTTCAATACACTCTGACGGTAAAAGGCAGGCTGACAACTCCCGAAGAATTCGGTAACATCATCCTCCGCACGGAGAAGGGCGGCAAGCTGCTCCGGCTGAAAGATGTGGCACGTATCGAGCTGGGTAGTTCTTCCTACAACGTCACCTCCAACCTGAAAGGACAACAGACGGCAGCCATTGCCATCTACCAGCTTCCGGGTTCCAACTCGCTGGATGTGGCACAAGCCGTAAAGGAGAAAATGGCGCAATTAGGAGCGAACCTCCCCGATGGGGTAAAGTATGAAGTCACCCTGGACACCACCGAAGTAATCAACGCCTCTATCGACGAAGTGCTGGTTACTTTCCTCGAAACTACCGCACTGGTTATTCTGGTTATCTTCCTTTTCCTTCAGAACTTCCGTGCCGTTATCATCCCGTGTATCACCATCCCGGTTTCCCTGATAGGGACATTGGCGGTAATGTCGGCATTGGGATTCTCCATCAATACGCTGACCTTATTCGGCTTAATCCTTGCCATCGCTATTGTGGTAGACGATGCCATTGTGGTGGTCGAGAACTCCTCGCGCCTGATGGATACGGGGAAATACACAGCACGGGAAGCCGTGACGGAAGCGATGAAAGAGATAACCGGTCCCATTGTCGGTGTTGTCCTCGTACTGTTGGCGGTATTTATCCCGACCACCTTTATCAGCGGTATCTCCGGGCAGTTGTACAAGCAATTCGCATTGACTATCGCTTCAGCTACCGTACTGAGCGGTATCAACTCGCTGACACTGACACCTGCCCTGTGCGCCCTGTTCCTGCAAACGAACAAAGGCTCCAACTTCTTTGTATTCAAAGCCTTCAACAAAGGGTTTGGAAAGACCCAGCAGATATACGACGACATCACCGGTAAAATGCTCAAGAAGCCGGTTCCCACCCTGATAGCATTCGGCGTCATCACGGCGGCAGCAGTCCTGATGTTTATGCGTTGGCCGACTACCTTTATTCCCCAAGAAGACGATGGCTATTTCCTTGTATCCAGCCAATTGCCTCCGGCATCCAGTCTGAATCGGACGGAAGCGGTAAGCAAGCAAATCAACCGGATACTGGACAGCTACCCGGAGGTCAAGACCTATATCGGGATTAGCGGCTTCTCCATTATGGGCGGCGGGGAACTATCCAATGCCGGGACTTATTTCGTCATCCTGAAGAACTGGAAGGAACGAAAAGGAAAAGAACACACGGCGCAGTCCGTTGTGAATCGTTTCAACCGCGAAGCATACGGCATTCAAGAAGCACAGATATTCGCAATGGTTCCCCCTGCCATTCCGGGACTGGGAGCTTCCGGGGGGTTGCAACTGCAACTGGAAGACCGCAAGAACCTTGGACCGACGGAGATGCAACGTGCCATCGAAACGCTGGAAGCTTCCTACCGTACAAAGCCGCAGTTGCTCAGCCTCTCCTGCATGTACCAGGCAAACGTCCCGCAATACCTGCTGAACATCGACAGAGACAAGGTGCAACTGCTCGGTCTGCAACTCAACGAGGTCTTCTCTACCCTGAGCTACTATATGGGAGCAGCCTATGTAAACGACTTTGTAGAATTCGGGCGTATCTACCAGGTGAAAATTGAAGCCGGCAGTCAGGCACAGAAAACGATTGACGACGTACTGCACCTGAGCATTGAAAACAGCGACGGCAAGATGGTTCCCTTCTCTGCCTTCACAGAGATAAAAGAGACATTGGGTCTGGACCAGATAAACCTCTATAATATGTATTCATCCGCATCCATCACCTGTATCCCCAATCCGGAATATAGCTCGGGCGAGGCAATACAGGCTATGGAAGAACTTATACAAGAACAACTGGGCGATAACTTCGGGTACGAATGGACCTCGGTGGCCTATCAGGAAACAAAGGCAGGGTCCACCACTTCGATTATCTTTATCATGGCATTGCTCGTTGCCTACCTGGTGCTGTCCGCCCAATATGAAAGCTGGACAAGCCCGCTGGCAGCCATCATGGGATTGCCTATTGCCCTGCTGGGTGCTTTGTTGGGATGCTTTGTTATGGGTATACCGGTCAGCATCTATACGCAAATCGGTATCATCCTGCTTATCGCCCTGTCGGCAAAGAACGGTATCCTGATTGTGGAGTTCGCACGCGATTACCACAAAGCCGGCCACTCGGTACGCGACTCGGCATTGGAAGCGGGACACGTCCGTTTACGTCCGATTCTGATGACATCCTTTGCATTCGTCCTGGGTGTGCTGCCTTTGCTGTTCGCCACCGGAGCGGGAGCTGAAAGCCGTCTTTCACTCGGTGCAGCCGTGGTATTCGGGATGGCAGTAAACACGGTATTCGCTACTATGTTTATACCCAGCTTCTATGAGCTGTTACAGTTGTTCCAGGAGAAGGTTTTAGACAGGAAACATAAATCCGGTCTATCTGATCATCAAAATTAACTATTTGATTGTCATTATATAATATTCTATTTTTGTGATATAATTATAAACAAAAAACGTATTAAATCAGTTAATTATATAGGGAATATCTGAACTAATACAAAAAAACATCTTATGGACAACAAAAAGCTAACTACTGCTAACGGACGCCCCGTTGCAGACAATCAGAACACACAGACAGTAGGTCCCCGCGGGCAAGTGTTACTGCAAGACCCGTGGTTAATTGAAAAGCTCGCACATTTCGACCGGGAGGTAATTCCCGAAAGACGTATGCACGCCAAAGGTTCCGGAGCTTATGGCACATTTACCGTAACTCACGATATTACCCGGTATACTAAAGCCGCCATCTTCAGTGAAGTTGGCAAGAAAACCGACTGCTTTGTCCGCTTCTCTACCGTAGCAGGCGAACGTGGCGCAGCCGATGCAGAACGCGACATTCGCGGCTTCGCCATGAAATTCTACACGGAAGAAGGTAACTGGGATTTAGTAGGAAACAATACCCCTGTGTTCTTCCTGCGTGACCCGTTGAAGTTTCCGGACCTCAACCACGCCGTGAAGAGAGACCCGAAAACGAATATGCGCAGTGCCAATAACAACTGGGATTTCTGGACATTGCTTCCCGAAGCATTGCATCAGGTAACCATTACGATGAGCACACGCGGTATTCCTTACTCTTACCGTCATATGCATGGATTCGGAAGCCATACGTATAGCTTCCTGAATGCCAACAACGAACGTATCTGGGTAAAATTCCATCTGAGGACAATGCAAGGCATCAAAAACCTGACCGACCAGGAAGCAGAAGCCATCATCGCCAAAGACCGCGAATCCCACCAACGCGACCTTTTCGAAAGCATAGAAAAAGGGGATTTCCCGAAATGGAAGTTCCAGATACAGCTAATGACCGAAGAACAGGCGAATACATACCCCATCAATCCGTTCGACCTGACAAAGGTATGGCCTCACAAAGACTTCCCGTTGCAGGATGTAGGTATCCTGGAACTGAACCGCAATCCGGAAAACTATTTCGCTGAAGTAGAACAGGCTGCATTCAACCCGATGAATATCGTGGATGGTATCGGCTTCTCTCCGGATAAGATGTTGCAGGGAAGATTGTTCTCGTATGGAGACGCACAGCGTTATCGCCTGGGTGTTAACCTGGAACAAATTCCGGTAAACAAACCTCGCTGTCCGTTCCATGCTTACCACCGCGACGGTGCCATGCGCGTGGATGGCAACTACGGTGCTGCGAAAGGATACGAACCAAACAGCTATGGAGAATGGAAAGACTCTCCCGAAAACAAAGAACCGCCATACAAGGCTAATGGAGACATCTATAATTACAACGAACGCGAATACGATGATGATTATTACAGCCAACCCGGCGCCCTGTTCCGGCTGATGACTGCCGAAGAACAACAGTTCTTGTTCGAAAACACGGCACGTCAGATAGGAGGAGCCGAACTGTTCATCCAGCAACGTCATGTACGCAACTGCTACAAGGCAGACCCGGCCTATGGCAAAGGTGTTGCCGATGCTTTAGGTATCAGTCTGGAAGACGCACTGAAAGAAACAAGGTAAAAGTTCCCCGGACTGTATTCAGGGGGATGTGTCAAAAAGCTATTACTGAACGCAGATTACGCAGAACACGCAGATTATTTATTGAAAAATATGGTCTGCGCCCTGTCTGCGTAGTCTGCGTTCCCTAATATATGCTTTTGACACATCATCCTGTCTTTTTTATACAATCATATGGCTTAAATGCCACCGTTTATAGAACCGGAGGAAACAGCATTCCAATCTGTAATGGTAGGATTGGAAAGACTGATTGCCGTACGGGATATACTCACGGTATACATATATTTGGAACCTGCATTATAAGTTGTCGAAGCTATATTTCCAGTCGGTACCGTAATGGTCGAACCTCCTTCACTCAAAGTAATCTGTACAGTAGGAGCAAACGTTCCCGGCAGAATAACAAAGAAAAGGCTGGTTACTGTTGCACTCAGTGTCGGAGGTGTTGTGGGAGAAACTGTCAATGTATTTGTTGTTGTTCCTGTAGCCGTAATAGCCCCTGTCGACAAAGATATCGTTGAATTACCATCCGATGTATATAGCTTATCGGAAGCACCTCCGGCTAATACACACGATTGTAAAGTAGTGCCGGAAGCGACACTCGCATTAATGGTAAACTGCAACTGAACCAGAGCGAAAGCATGCGTAAAGATAAGTCCCACATTGCCGTTTGCAGGACGTACAAGCCCGGTTGTACCATAATTATTGGAGATAAGAAAATCCTGTGCCGGATTTACCGTACCTGTCTGAGGCGTCAATGCCGGCAACTTCACACTGGCAGCCGAAGTATTTCCGCTTGCATAGGGTGCATAGGCAAGAAATGTATGCGAAGTAGTTCCATCCGCCCAATAAATACCGGTAGCCGGAGCCCATACCGGGGATGCCGGTAATCCCGAAACAGTATAGCTTACATTAACAGCCGGAGCCTTTGCCTGCGGACAGAACAATCCCAAAGCATCTCCGTTTATCCACGAAGCCTTGCCGGTACCGTCAATGGAGGTTCGCGTAACAGGTTGCACATCTGCAAGCAGTGCCGCAATCTGAATATTTTCACTATCAAGGTCCATCTCCGGCTTTTGGCTTCGGTCCCAATCACATCCCGGATCATTACTACATCCCATCAGGGTTATTGCTGTAGCTGCATAAATCATTAGTCGCTTCATCTCATTACTTTTTTAAAATTGAACAATCAATAAGGAAAACACTTTTTTAATCAAGGAAACCACCGGTCTATTGCTACCGATAGCGTAACAGGTTCTTTCTCCCCTTCTCCGGCTTTGGTACCTCCCAAAAGATTCAAACCGACCGATACCTGATAGACATACATAGCACCGGCTTTAAAAGAAGCCGAACCCGGTAAAACCAGAAAACCTGTATTTTTAGGAAGGATTCCCAACGTGGAAAGTTTCAGGTTGATGGCCGGAGACGGATTTGCATATTCACCGGGAAGAATAAGTACATACACAGAAACAGCCGTTGCCTGGACATTGACTGAAGAAGGGGTAACTCGCAGGAACTGGGAACAGGTCGTATTATCATTTGGTGATAAATTAAAGGATTTGGATGAGAGGTTATAACTAACCCTGTTTATATCATTCGAGGTATTAAACATGCCATAAGGACTGGCTGCCCCCTGTGCATTCCCGCCGCGAACAATCAATGAATCGAGTACATAAGGATTCAAAAGGCCCAGAATACTCATTTTAATATCGAACCGCAACAGGGCAAAGTTATGGCTCATCGTAAGAGCTACACTGGTACCGCTACTTCGTGTCTGGGTGGTTGCAGAAGGGGTCGCCAGCATATCGCAGGCGGCATCCGGAACGGTGGATACTTTTTGTTGGTTTAATACAGGAATGGCAACGGATAATCCCTGGCTGGCCGTATACGGGTAATAGGCGTAAAATGTATGTGTGGAAGTATTATCGCGCCAATAAACGGGAGTTGTAGTCCCCCACAATGTTCCATCATATGAAAAAGCGACATTATTACTACTGGTCAGCGTTTCAAAAACTCCTATCCTGTCGCCTCCGGTAAACGCGGCTTTGCTTCCAGTCATGCTTGTCCGCGAATGAACTTCCGCATCGAAAACAGGAACCGAAACGGATAAACGGACTGTTTCCTCCACCCATAGTTCATCTTTGCCGGAACAGGAGATAAACCCCAGAGTCATCAAGACAAGATATATGCCAATCACACGTTTCATATCAAGGCGTTTAGTCCTTATAGAACAACCTATGACCTAAAAAGTTAAGGTTTTAAAGACAATAAAAAACAATTGACAGTTGACATGTGACAGTTGACAGTTATTGGCGGCTTTCAGCCGGTTTGTATACCGAGCGCGAAGCCCAACTGTCAACTGTCACTTGTCAACTGTCACCTGATTAAAGTTCTGTGGGTTTATCTCCATCACTGCCCCCTCCGGCATCGGGATTGGGTCGGTTGCTGCTACCGCCATCTGTTTTGCCGCCTTTACCTTTACCATGACGCAGGGAGACAGATACACGGAATTCGTCTATCATGGCGTTCCACCAAGTGAAAAGTTCCAAGTATTTACTTTCGCCATTCACCAGAGCAAGGGCATTCAGGGCTTCCACCAATGCATCATAAGCGGCGTAAAATGCCGGGCGGGTTTCTTCGGATTTCTGCGGGGTGTTGCGCTGCCCGGATTCGGTGCGGCGGGCATCGGAGAGAGCGGCGCATTCGGCGTTTGCTTTTTTGAGTTCGCCAATCCATGCGGTCAGGCCAAGGGTGGCGAACTCCGCTTTCATTACATCCGATTCGGCTGCCTGTATAAAGTTTTCCGTCATACCGGTCTGGTCGTTGAAGCTGAGTTGGGTGGTGTTTTTATATGTGTCGGCGAAAGGAATCAGCCGTTTGGCTGACGTTTGTTTGTCGGTGTCGAAATGGTTGGCGAAAGTGCGTATCTGACCGAGGATGGCAGATTGCAGCGAGTCTCGTTTTTTGTCGGCAGTGCTCATCTCTGAGGTCAGTGCACTTTTGGAGAGTTTGACCAGACTGTCGTCGTAAGCCTGCAATGCCTTTTGAAAGTTTTCAAAAGGGATGGTTACACCTAAAGCGGATGCTCCCGCTGTTTGGATTTGCAGTTCGATGGCACGCCCTGCAGCCAGCCATTCATTGTTTCGTAACCTTGATTTGGGAATTGTTTGAATTTTAGCCATGTGAATCATGTTTTAAATAAATATTTTATAATAGAAATTGCTTCGCAGGCGTGCGAAAGTGAGATATAGCACTATTTTATGCCTCCGCAGACGTGCGAAGGGGTTTCATAGCACTATTTTGTGGTTTCGCTGTCGTGCGGAGTGATTTTTTGGTGCTTTTTATGCTTCCGCAGGCGTGTGAATGGGTTTTATAGCGCTATTTCATGGTCTCGCACGCCTACGGATATATAAAATAGTGTTATGTTCTGATTTCGCACGCCTGCGGAATGGAAATATGGTGCTGTTTTCTACTTTTGCTTGTGAGCGAAGCTATTTTGCAGCACTGCATCCTGCTATTGAACACCTCCGGGGAGGTAAATCAGATAAATCGAATGCGGTCGGCAATCGAAGATCAGCCTTAGCTAATTCGCCTACCTTTTTTATTCTTGCAAACAGCGAACAGAGAAGCCGAGCGCCCTAACGCCCGCGCCCTGGCTCAACGTAGCACTGTTGAAGTACACGGTGCCGGCGTCCGCACTACCCGACGGAAACGACGACGACCAGTAGTTGCCGAGGGAACCCTGACTGCTGGACGAACCGTCAATGAAGGGGCGATAGCCCGCAGCAGGCAAAACGATCTGAGGGTAACCGCTCTCTGCATTTACGTTGAATAAACCACCACTGCCATCCCAAGTAGTCGCATTACCGATAGATTTTAATTCATCGATAGTAGGCACACGGTATCCGGAAGGGCAAGGGTCGTTTGCTCCTTTGCTACTACCGTTCCACAAACTGTTATTTAGACTGTTGAACCAGTTGTAAGGGCTGTTGGGCGCTTTATAAAAGATATTATTATTAGGTTTGGAATTACTCGTAGGACCGGAAGCGGTAGAACCACCATGATTCGTGGCATCCTGACGCCCCCACTGGTAGATATTGCCAGTCCCTTCTACTTTTTCGTTTTTCCCATCATTAGCTATTGCCACGCGGGTAGCACCGCAATTGATGGGAGCCCAATAATAAGAACCTTTCCTGATAGCTGTATAATAAAGAGAAGCACTGGAGCTCCCCATCGGATAACCCACATAAGAAGCACCACGCCAGAGAGTATAAGATTTAACAGTTGTGCTATTCTGTTTGATATTCATTACTGCCTTGTGAAGCTGGTAAGCGGCATCCGTTCCACTTGAACCAGCCACTTCTATGTTGTAAGTGTATTTGCGGCGGTTGTTAACAACCTCTGTTTTTAACAGTTTGGAACTGTTTAGCCAGGTATCACCACCGTTCTTTGAGGAACAATAAGTGCCATCGTAAGATGCTGATAATTCAGGGGCTACAAACATCCCGTAGAAGGATACAGTCATCGTTTTACCACTTGTTCCCACACGGTAGCCGCTCGATGTATATTCACCATATCCACTGAGGTCGGTAGCCAGCCATGCATTAGCTTCACTAAAACTAACCGTTATAGACTTCGATTTATCCGGGTCTGCCTTATTTTTTAATTGGATTGTCTGGTTTGCCGGTACTGAAGTTGGGAAGTCTGTTTGTGAGGGGTCTAACTTAACGGTATAGGAGAAATTATCAGCCGTTGTTTCTTTTGCAGAATAAGTCAGCCATGCCGGCCCTTCTACGGTTGTACCGCCGGGGCAGTTTCCTGCAATTGTGAAGGACGGGATGTTGTAGTTTGCTGCCGCATTCAATGTTGCAGATGCCGAAGTTGTCAGTTGGGGTACCAGATAACTGGGAGTAACGGTAAATTTATGGTCTGCCCCGCCACTCACATTCTGTAATGTGATGATCGCCGGTTCGGCTTTTCCATCTCCTGCTTTATCGGTTGCCAAAGAGAATTTGATGGTATTGGGCATCGTACCTGTCTTGGAAGAGACTGTTGCGGCAGTACCGTTATGAGTCAGCCATGCCGGACCCGTACCGAAGTTTATATTGATTTTTACTCCGTCGAGGGAGGTAGAGGATACGGTGAAGTTATTCCCGGAAGAAAGGGGCATATTGATATTTCCCAAAACGGCATCATGAGGGCTGTCGTAAGTATTGCCCGTCCCCCCTAATGCACTAAAGTCCGGTACAATTGAAGCATCCAGCAGCTTAACGGTAATAGCAGTGGTCAGGGTGTTTTCCTTGGAGTTTTGGAATACGACCTCACCTTCGTCGCCATCCACCTCCACGTCCCGCGAATCCTCTTTCAGGGACAATTCATAGGTTACTACCGGAACCTTATTCTCTATAACTTTAGCTTCCAGCCAGTTTGGCAGGCTTGTCACAGTCAAACCGTCGGGACAGGAAATATTAATCTTAACCTTACTGCCGGTTACCCGGTAGAGAGACGCTGTCTGTAAGTCCAAATCGAAAGTATTCCGGTTGCCCGCATCCTGCTTCACTTCCACTACCTGCGGGGATGCAACAGCCTCTACAAACAGAACTTTTTCCGTAGCATCCACCACATTTGTTATACGCACGACAGCACGGGGAAAACGGGGTTTATCATACCCCTCTTTTATCGAAAAGGTGTACTTGTAATTTGTAAGTGCTGCTTTCGATACGAGCAATGCTTCCGGCCCGGAAATCTCCAACCAGTCGTATTGCTGTGCGGAAAGTCCTCCCACATAGGTTTTTTGTATCGTAAATGTAGCGGAGCTCTCGATATCCATATCAAACCGGCTGTTTTCTTTCAGGGACATACTTACGGTGCGGGTATTTTTATCATAATACGTATCGTCTTTGAAAGTTTCCGGTATCGTTATGGTTATTTCTCCCATATCGTCTACATTCGGGTTGTAGTCGTCAACATTGCCGGCGTCATCCCAATCTGCCACATCCAGTGTAAAGTCCAGATGATATTCGTCCGCTTTAGTGATACCGATGGTATACCGGTGGTTGGGGTTGATTTCCAACTCAACAGAGCCTCCATCGGAGGTTTGTTGCTTGAAAGGAATCTGATAAGTTACCTCTTTCTTCTCCGTCAGGTTTACCTGATAAGTACCGTTCAGAATCAGGTAACCTTCATCTTCCAACAAACTTGGATAACTGTAGAAAGCGGATACCTGCAAGCCTGTATTTGCTTTATCCCCTTCAAAAGCACGTGCCGGATAAGTAATTAACTCCCCGTCTACAGCAGGAGTTGCACCATATACCTTAACCGGAAAGAAGGTGGTTCCTCTCCGTCCGTTACCCATAGAGATAGATTCCAGATGGAATTTAGAGTCAGCCTCTATATTGCTTACATCGAAGCGTGCCATTGTACGAGTCAATTTAAAACCTACCTGTACACGTGCCGAGGAACCGAAGTCTGTTAAATCGATAGGAGTCGTTTGTGCGCCAGTCATTGGGAGGGGTAAGCCTAATGCCGGGGAGTCATTGGTCAGTAGTGGGGAATGGAATTTCTGAAATTGTAGCTCGGTTGGGATACCATCTGTCAGGAGTCCCGTTTCTATATCGTAAGTAAGCGGAGTAAAATAAGTATCTGCTACTATATTTCCATCGACCGGATTAATCAAGTCTGTTTGATTGGCAATACAATAAAGGCGAACGAATAAGCCTTTTTGCAGTTCCAGCAATGCGGTAGTGGTTGCATTATCCGTACTTGGTGTAAGATTGAGTTCTTTCGCTCCTGCCGGAAGTGCCGAACCGTCCTGTCGATAGGAGAACCGTTCGCGGAAAGTATAGGCGTCACCTTCTGCTTTTGCTCCGAATACATAGATATCCAGAGTTGTAATTTCATTCTCCGCTTCGGTGGCAATGAGAGCATCTGCTTTAGTCTCCGCCTTGGTTGTTTTCACTGAGAGTTTGTTCTTAAAGGAAAGAAGTACCTCACGTTTGTTAGCACTGCCCGCCTTTTCTGTAGAGCGGTCTGTTTTGTCCACCTCTGCCGTACAGGAGGCAAACAGCACAGCAGCAAGCAGATATATACTTGCCGCGAGTGCCTGTACCGGTCTGATAGAGGGACATAGACCTTGTAGTTCTGTTTTCATCTTCATAGATATTTAATTGTTTATGTTTGTTATTACCCTATTCCTGTTGTCTTTAATCCGCGTTTATTCGCGCAATCCGCGTCAAAAATGAATTTGCGTCTGATTACTATCCAATTGGGTAGTTTACAAAAAATAATATCGACAGTTCAATTAAGACTACGTTAAAAATTAGGATATCTTAATAAATTTCATGCCGTGAAAGTTGTTGAGATTCATAAATCCTCACGATTTTGAAATTTTTCTATAAGCAATAAGTATTAATAATCAAAGGCTTATGGTATTAATATGTAGTAATATCTTTATATATTTGTGAAATCTTAACGTAGTCTTAATTGGACTAAACAATCTATTTTAGCGTATTAATCCGAAAAGCTCCGGATATCCCTCATTTCGGTAAATGCAGTCTTCCGTGCAATGTGTTATAAAAAAGTAGTTAGTCTTTGGAATGTCAAGGTTATGATTAAAGAAACAGGAATCACCCTTGTTTCATCATATACCGTATGAAACTCTCTTCCACACCTCCGCTCTGCCCCTGCAACTGAATAAAAGAGAACATCCGCTCGGCTGAGAAATCTTCCACATCTATTACTTTTAATTGCCCGGACATCAATTCGCGTGTTACGGCACGGACGGATATGATGGCAAGCGTATCCGAATTCTCGATAAAGGACTTGATACTTTCCGTACTGCCCAACTGCATACGTACGTTCAACTGGGTCATTTTTATCTGATGTTTTGCCAAGGTGTCTTCCAGGACATTCAGCGTACCGGAACCGTTTTCACGCAAAACGAGTGGCATGCGGCACAGTTCTTCCAGTGTCAACTCATCATAACGGGCAAAAGAACTGCCAGTATGCGCTACAACCACCAGTTCATCTTTCATAAAAGGTTGGTAACGCAGCGTATTCTGGCGGATATTGCCTTCCACCATTCCCAATGTTATCTTTCCATCATATAGAGCCTGTTCTATATCTCGGCTATTACCGTTGAGCAAAGTAATGCGCACATCCGGGAACTTACGGATAAAAGAAGCAAGCACGGGAGGCAAAACATATTGGGCAATAGTAGTACTGGCACCAATGGACAATTCGCCGGAAAGGTTGTCCGTCAGCAGGTTCATCTCGAACTCCATCTGCCGGTAAGCCGATAGCAACTGGTTTGTATGGGAAAGCAACAGTTCACCGGCAACGGTCAGCGTTATCTTATTGCCCGTCCGGTTAAATAGCGGGGTCTTATACAAAGTCTCCAACTCGTGAATATGTTTGCTGATGGCAGGCTGGCTGATAAACAACTCCTTCGACGCTTTTGTAAAGCTCAGGTTGGTAGCGACACTGTGAAATACCTTTAAACGGAAATCCATATGCTTAATGCTTTTTAATCCGACAATGAAGACAAAGATACTGCATTATTTAATACCTTTGTATCTCAGAACATGTAGAAAAATAAACTTGTATTCGTACTATGAAACGTTATAAGAAAGGGCTTATTATAACAGCCGTCACACTGTTATCTTTATTTTTTATTATACCGTCTATCCTCTTCGCCGTACTAAACTGGGGTGTACTGCCTCCGGAGAAACTGACTCCCCTTGTCATCGAACAGACAAACAAGTTCCTTGAAGCGCATCTGGAATGCGAACGGATAGAACTGACCTACTTCGAAACCTATCCTTATTTAGGGGTCAAACTTACAAACGGACGACTGATTTCCCACATGGCAAAAGACTCGCTGACGGTAGAAGAGCCGGACGAAGACATGGTTATATCTGTCGACTCGCTGTTCAGTTTCCGCCATGCAACACTGTCCATACAACCGTTGGACTACTTGTTTGGCGGCAAAGTCACAATTAAAAATTTCTCTTTGGACACTCCCCGCTTCTTCGGATATGTGAATGAAAAAGGTGCTGCAAACTGGGATATTTACCAAAGCGAAGATACCACAGGGAGCGAGACTCAGCTACCTCCCATCGACATACAGAGGGTACGTATAAAAGACGGTTTCTTCGTTTACGACGACCGGCAGGCGGAAACCTTTGCCGAGATAAGCGGTTTCTTCCTGAAATTAGATGGCTCGCTTACGGACGGACAAAACAAGCTGGATGTGGAAACAAAAACGGCTTCCATCCTGTTCGAAAGCCCGGGATATACGTTAAAGAATGATTTGGCTCTCCAATTTAAGAGCCGCCTTCTGCTGGCAGACAATTATAATTCGGTAACGCTCGAGGGTGCAGAACTATTAATCAATAATCTGCCATTCACCACAAACGGTTCCGTAGTGAACCTGCCGGATGAAAAGCGGATGAGAATCGACCTCGATATGGGGATGAAGATTTCGGATATGAATGACCTGCTGGCATTCATTCCCGACGCGTATTTCCAGAACCGGGACAAAACGATAGCCAAAGGCTCTATCCTGCTGGAAGGAGACATTCATGGTTTCCTGAGCGACAGTATCTTCCCCAAAATAAACCTCTGCTGTAAGGTGGAGAACGGTTCGTACCATATCAAAGATGTCAAGCATGGCATCGACACTCTCCAAATGGATATGGATCTCCACTTAAACGGGGAATATCCGGACTCCTCTTTTATTTCCCTGGAGGAATTGACAATGAAGGGACTTAACACCTCCCTCACAATGCAGGGAGAGGCGACCAACCTGCTTAAAAATCCGGCTATCCAGGCAAAGATGAAAGGTAACGTGGACTTTACCCGTCTGTGCAAAGAGTTCCTGAATCCGGATACCTTACTGGTGGAAGGTTCCATGAATGCGGATTTCTCTACAAAGTTTACATTGAATGATGTATTGGATAGCCGTTTCAACAAAATTCAAGCAAACGGTAGTCTGAGGGTAGATTCCCTGAAAGCATTCAGCCAACCGCTGGCTATGGATATATTTGTAAACGGTGCACGCTTTGCCATCGACTCTATGCGCAAGGACAGTAGCCGTTATCTGAAACAAAAAGACTTGCTTGGTTTTACAATGTCCATCGACAGTATGAATGTGAAATATCAGGAAGATATTCGAACCAACATCAGCCAATTGGTAATGAAGGCACAAACCTCGCCGGTAATAGATACAACGGCTGTTATACCGATGACAGGCAGTATTGCCTTCAACCAATTACGGACACGCATGCAGGATTCGACTTGGCTAGTTACCGGCCGCACTGTTTTGGAAGGGGGTATCAAAGCTTCCGCCTCCAACAAACAAATACCTACGGCTGTAGCAAGAATCACGGTCGATACATTAAAATATATCAGTATTCCACTGCGTTCGGGAGTCGTATTGGCAAGCAGCAAATTTGTTATCGAAGCGCTCCCTTACCGGGATGCCCGCAAACAGTTGATGGCATACCGCGCACGCAGGGATTCTACCCGTCGCGACTCGACCTCTTTGGCAGTCAACCGTGTCAGACGCAGCAGGACAGCAACAACAGACAGCACAGCGAATGGCTCGCTCCTGCGTAAGTGGGAAGCACGGGGTAGTCTGTCTTTCCAGCAAATGCGTGGATTCAGCCGCCTCTTCCCTCTTCCATTGAGAATGGACCCGACGACATTGAAATTTAACACGAACAATGTAACTCTTACAGATGCCTGTCTCCATGCGGGAAAGAGTAATTTCACCCTGAGTGGCGAAATAAGCCAGATACGACGGGCTATGCTTAGAGGCGGAAAACTGACAGGTAAGTTCAACCTTACTTCCGATTACATCGATTGCGAACAATTGATGAAAGCCCTGAACAAAGGTATCGAGTTCTCCGAGAAATCAGCAAATAATTCTGACCTGGCAGGAATGACCGATGAGAATATTGCCACAATAGATACACACGTTGAAGAAGCAATTGCCGAAACGAAAGCCGATACAACCAGCCAATTGTTTATCATCCCCGCATTCCTGGACATCACCCTCAATACGGATGCTAAAAAGATAGACTTCGACGACTTGAAACTGGAAAATGTCCAAGGGGAAGTGGTCATCCGCGACCAAAGCATCAACCTGAACAAGCTGAATATGCACTCTAATATCGGATGCGGACATCTCACAATGGCTTACACTGCAAAAGACAAAACAGGGGCTACCACCGGCTTCGACCTGGATATGGAAGATATATTGGTGGATAAACTAATCGGTTTATTTCCGGCTATCGATACACTGGTTCCTATGTTACGCTCATTTGAAGGCGTGGTAGACTGCCAGATGTCTGCTACCTGCAAGATAGACTCGACCATGTCTCTTATTCTTCCGTCGCTGAATTCCGCTTGCTATCTGAATGGTAAGAATATGGTGCTTCTGGATGGCGAAACCTTCACTGAAATATCCAAAACGCTGATGTTTAAAAACAAAAAGCGGAATATAATAGAGCATATTGCTGTAGACTTTACGATAAAGGACAATAAAATAGATGTGTTCCCCTTCTTGATAGAAATGGACCGCTACCGGGTGGCTGTAGGTGGCACGCACAACATGGATATGACATTCAATTACCATCTGTCGGTACTTAAATCGCCCGTTCCGTTTAAACTTGGAATCGATATCACCGGCAATCTGGATGATTTCAAATATAAGATAACCAAATGCAAATACAAGGATATCTTTAAGCCGGCCAGAGAAGCTGAAATGGATAGTATACGTATAGACATCCGCAAAGAGATACGTGCGGCCATCCGTAAACAAATAGAAGAGGCTGCACCGGAATTATCGGGCAGCCTCGAGGTAAATAACGTTCCTATGCATCAGCATGAGGACGAACAGCAGGAACCGGACCGGGGAGTTTTATAATTCCCGTCCGGCATACATGCGTTCGTAATATTTCATATAATCCCCTCCGGTTATCTCTTCTACCCATTTCTGGTTTTCCAGATACCAGCGGATTGTTTTTACGATACCTACTTCAAAAGAAGTTTCAGGAGTCCATCCCAATTCATTCGTGATTTTTGTCGGGTCGATAGCATAACGCTGGTCGTGTCCGAGACGGTCTTTAACGAAAGTGATAAGGTCTTCATTTATCCAATCGATGGATATTTGCCCGTCGGCTCCGATTTCCTGTTTCTTTAAAACTTTACGGTATTCGGGATTTTCGGTCATCAACTGGCGAATGGTTTGAATAGTCAGTTTTACGATTTCGATATTCTGCTTTTCATTATGACCGCCAACATTATATACTTCTCCTTCCCTACCCTGGTGGATTACCACATCGATGGCTTTGCAGTGGTCTTCCACATACAACCAGTCGCGGACATTCGAACCATCGCCGTATACAGGAAGCGGTTTGCCTTCCAGAATATTCTTTATGATAAGTGGAATCAGTTTTTCCGGAAAGTGGTACGGACCGTAGTTGTTGGAACAGCGGGTAATACTTACCGGCATTTTATAGGTTTCGGAATAAGCCTTGACAAATAGGTCTGAACTTGTTTTAGAGGCACTGTACGGGCTACGCGGGTCCAACGGAGTTGTTTCATGGAAATAACCTTCTGCTCCCAGACTGCCGTATACTTCATCGGTAGATACCTGATGGAAGCGGACACCTTCACGCCATTCGGGATAACCGGTAGCTCCCTTTCCTGTTACCCAGGCTCTGCGGGCTGCATCCAATAAATTCTGGGTTCCCAATATATTTGTAAGCAGGAATAACTGGGGATTCTCTATACTACGGTCTACGTGGCTTTCTGCTGCAAAATTTACGACATAGTCGAAGTTATACTTTGCAAACAGTTCGTCAGCCAACGCACGGTCGCAGATATCTCCTTTTACAAACTCACAACGCTTTCCGTCGATATCGTCTGCAATTGTTCCGAGATTACCGGCATAGGTCAGTAAATCCAGTACAACAATCTTGATGTCCGGGTACTTTGCCAGCATGTACTTGATAAAATTGGCTCCAATAAAACCGGCAGCACCGGTAACCAGGTAAGTCTTCATATTTGTATTTCTTTAGTTTGTACTTCTAAAAGGTAAAGTTTAATTCTGCATCTTTCAACAAAGGGGCATTCCGGTCCTTATCCGACAAATTTACAACAGCAGGATCTATGATTCCCCAATTCACTCCAACAGAAGGATCGTCAAAACGTATACCTCTTTCATGTGAGGGTGTATACTGATTATCTACTTTGTAAGTAAAAACAGCCTCATCGCTCAAAACATGGAAACCGTGGGCAAACCCTTGCGGAACAAAAAACTGACGCTTGTTTTCTCCTGATAATTCCACTGACACATATTTACCGAAAGTTGGTGAGCCAACACGCAAATCTACAGCTACATCTAAAACGGTTCCCTTGATCACTCTAACCAGTTTAGACTGTGAATAGGGCGCCAACTGATAATGTAAGCCGCGTAACACTCCTTTTGATGAACAAGACTCGTTATCCTGTACAAAATTTATTTTACCGACATGTTGTTCAAACTCTTCCTTCTTCCAAGCTTCCATAAAATACCCGCGTGCATCTTTAAACACTTTAGGTTCAATAATCCATACTCCGGGGATCTCTGTTTCTATATACGTCATTTCTTTTCTATTATATGATAACGGAGGACAAAGTAACTGCTTTTTCCTCAGTCTTGCAACCTTTCGTTATTGGAAAAAGACGCAAAAACATTTGCATATTCCAAACATATTATTTTACTTTGCACTCGCTAAACAGAAAGGCTGTTTGGTAAATAACGGTTCCTTGGATGAGTGGCTTAGTCAGCGGTCTGCAAAACCGTGTACGGCGGTTCGAATCCGCCAGGAACCTCTAAATAATAGATAATTATTCCTATTAATTTTCTATTATTTATTTTTCAAGTTTTAATAAAGCCGGTTCCTTGGATGAGTGGCTTAGTCAGTGGTCTGCAAAACCATGTACGGCGGTTCGAATCCGCCAGGAACCTCATTAAGCCCGTAAATTCATTCAATTAAAATGATTTACGGGTTATTTATTTCCCCTACCTCGCATACTACTTCAAAATATGAATAATTTCAAAAAGAAGACAAAAAAGAGATTCAAGCCCATTATTAAATATTGGAAAAACAACCCTATTGAACTAATCAGAATCATACTTGAAATTATTATTGTTTTCGGATTAATAACATATTTCACTTACAAGCAAACTAATATTTTAAATCGCCAGCTTGAATTACAAGAACGACAACAAAATATTGCAGAACAACAATTGTCTATTTTCAAGTTTGAACATAGCCCCAGATTTCAAATTGAAGAATACTCCCAAAGAGACAGTTTAGGAGTTTGTAAGACAGAAGAAATATACATACAAAATGAAGGATACCCTATAGATACAAAAGAAATAACAATCTATAGTTTTTTTGAAGTTCGTGATGAGAATGAAACAAAAACTATTTTTCCTGTACAATTCTATTACAGTACCGGCAGTATCACAAGAAATGCAACCGGAGTATTAGAGGCATATACCCACAGCCTAAACCACGATTTCTATATTAAGCTGATAGATGAATTATCTAGTATTCCAGAAACATATCACTGGGTACTCGACAAATTCCATATTATAAAAATCGAATGGAATGATATTTTAGGTGAAAGCCATACTGACTATTTTACCACATACCAATTTCAACCAAACCAGAAAACACAACCTTCAGAAGCTAATAAGTACATATCATTACATAATACAGGATTTTATATTAATATTCAAGAGCCATTAAATATTAATACAATTATTGATAAAGTAAAAGATGCAGATTACAATAAAAAACACAAATTATTCCAACACATTGCAAACCATTCCCGGATCAGACCTCAAACTTGAGGAAATCTTCTTTTATGCGCAAAGATTAACAAGCCTGAATTAGAAAAGGATATCCCTTCCTTCAGAACGGTCCCTAAAAGACTTAAATTCTGCATTAAAAAGATTCACTGATATTATTCAAGGATGCTTTCGGGGATTGTAGGAGTAATATTAAGAGTTCCTATTATAACATAATCAGTATCATCTATTGTCGTTTTTAACATTGGTTGGTGTGCATCACTTTTAGTTCCTTTTAATGCTTCTTGTGCAAGCACTTTCCAATCTACACTTAAACATGCTTGTATCATACTTATAACAACATTGTTCGTCGTTCCATCATACATTTCAAATCTTAATTGATGAGGTGTGGGCTGTATTGCGGCTTCCGTGAAGTATCCTTGTTCATCAGAAACATAATTTAGTGTCAAATAAGGTATGAAATACGTAGGTGATGAGTTGCCTATGCCATATTCCTTCTTGGTGGAGAATCCGTATGTTCCTTTAGCTGTTGGCATACTATAGGTTTCTAATCCAGAATCTTTATACCGAAAAAAATAACAGTCTTTAGCTTCATTGTTAATCAAGTAGACTATTGTACCCTGTGATAATGCAGGATGATTACTCTTTGTTATTGCATAAGCCAAATAAGTATCTATCACTTTAATTTTTAAATCAACAGTTTCCTTAGTGATATTATCTTTTACAGTAACGGTAGTTTCTCCTTTTTGTTTTGGATTAATTACTAAACTCCCCATTCCTGTTAAACTCGATATGTCCATAGAGGCATCCAAAATATTCGTTTTTTCAACGGCTACAGTATAATCCCCGTTTCCTCCCCTAACGAGTATAGATTTTTTCCATAATAGTGGAGCTTCATAGTTTTCTTTTTCGAATGATAAAGAATATATTTCCTTCTTCCTTTCATCGTTATCTCCACAACTAATAAAGGCGATAATAAAGAGAAATAATAGTATTCTAAATAATTTTTTCAGGTTCATTATTTTTAATTTTATGTTGATAGATTATTGTAAACACATTCGATTATATATATTCAAATAAAAAACAGAAATGCCATTTTCTGTTTATACGTATTAAATTCTGGACTTTCCTTCTACATCGAACAGCTACCCCCTTTTTATCTTAAGTATTTAAAATAAACCACATTGCAAGACTGCACAAATATAGAGAATATTATATTAAATTTACTCAAGAAAGTCACTTTTTAGTCCTTCTCTCTATATTCTCCTTTTTCTTTTTGAATAATACTCAATTTTTCTTTCATTTCTTGAAATCTCTTTTTGAACCATTCAAGAAGTTAAACTCCATCAATATAGAAATGATATTTTCCATTCTGTTGCGTATTCCTCTCTGTCCACTTGCTAACCATTTCCTCCATTTTTAGAGACTATTAGATAAAAAAAATTTAGTTTATAAGTTTTATCTTCAACTATGGTTTCTTTTTCTCTGTTTTTAATTAAAGGTATGTTGAGAAAATTCACATTTAATAGTCTATGAATAAAGAAAAAGAAAACAAATGGTATGCCCTGGAGACCAATGAAATCCTAAAAATCCTGCAATCCGACATTAATGCTGGTATTGCGGAAAAGGAAGTAAAAGACCGATTAATGAAGTATGGGGAAAATATCCTCCCTCAAAAGAAAAAGAGATCAGCTATCATCCGTTTTCTTGCGCATTTTGATGATATATTAATCTATGTATTATTTATTGCTGGTATTATATCGGCAATACTTGGACATTATCTTGATACGATAGTTATACTCATTGTTGCGGTAGTAAATGCCCTCATAGGGTATATTCAGGAAGGTAAAGCCGAAAAAGCGCTGGAAGATATAAAAAACATGTTATCGCCCAAAGCTGAAATTATCAGGGGAGGACAGCGGATGGAAATTGATTCCACACAATTGACAATCGGAGATATTGTTTTACTGAAACCAGGAGATAAAGTTCCTGCCGACCTGAGACTGCTTACATCCAACAATCTGAAAATAGAAGAATCACCTCTTACCGGCGAATCGGTTCCCTCAGAAAAAAGTACAGAGATATTGGATAACGATACAATGCTTGGTGACCGCGTAAATATGGCATTCTCCAGTACGACTGTATCATCCGGCACAGGTAAAGGGATTGTTGTTGCCATCGGTACCAATACGGAAATCGGAAAAATTAACCAGATGCTATCCGAAGTAAAAACAGAAACAACCCCTTTACTGAAACAAACTGCACAATTTAGTAAAACCATATCATTTACAATCATAGCAGTAGCACTTGTGATACTTGCTTTCGGATATTTTTTCAGAGACTATGATTTCTCAGTACTAGTCATGTCCGTAATAGGGCTTGCCGTTGCCGCCATTCCTGAAGGATTGCCTGCTATTCTATCGATTATACTAGCTATTGGCGTACAAAATATGGCAAAGAGGAAAGCCATTATCAGAACCCTTCCATCTGTAGAGACGCTTGGTGCTATCTCTGTTATTTGTTCCGATAAAACAGGAACCCTCACTCAAAATGAAATGACGGCACAAAATGTTGTCACCCGCAACCAGATATTCAACGTATCAGGGACAGGGTATGCACCTATAGGAGAAATCACCTACAATGGAAACACCGTCGACTTTAAGAAAAAGGAAACATTGACAAGGCTTATCGACTGTTTTTATTATTGCAATGACGCCTCTCTAGGCATGGACGAAAACAACCGTTGGGTAGTAAAAGGCGACCCGACCGAAGGAGCCTTGATCGCATTATACGATAAAGCAGACCTGAAAGAACTTGACATAAGAAGAATTTCGACCATACCTTTTGATTCCGAATACAAATACATGGCTATACTTGCTAGTATAGGAGACAAAAAAGTTATCTTTATAAAAGGAGCTCCCGACCGCCTGCTCGAAATGTCCTGCAAAGAAAATACAGACACTGGAATCCAAGCATTCGACCGTACTTTCTGGGAAAACAGTATCCTGCAACTTGCCCAAAAAGGACAAAGAGTGATCGGCGCTGCTTACAAAATAGTAAAAGACGATAAAAAGACCATCACCCACGAAGACATTCAGGATGAAGTTATCTTCCTCGGTCTTGCCGGCATCATAGACCCTCCGCGACCGGAAGCGATTGAAGCAATTGCAGCTTGTACAAAAGCCGGAATAACTGTAAAAATGATAACAGGTGACCATGCCGATACAGCCAAAGCCATCGGTAAAGAGATGGGTATCGGTGATGGTAAAAAAGCGATACAGGGGAAAGATCTGGAAAAAATGAATGATAAAGAACTAGAAGCGGCAGCCCTGGAATATAATATATTCGCACGTACCAGCCCTGAGCACAAACTCAAATTAGTAAATGCTTTACAAAATCAAGGCATGATATGTGCCATGACCGGAGACGGAGTAAACGATGCTCCCGCTTTGAAAAAAGCCGATGTGGGTATCGCCATGGGAATAAAAGGTACCGATGTTACAAAAGATTCTTCCGAAATGGTTCTTGCCGATGATAATTTCAGCACCATTGTGGCCGCTGTAGAAGAAGGACGACGAGTATACGATAACTTGAAAAAAACAATACTCTTTATACTTCCAACCAACGGAGCCGAAAGTCTCCTGATTATAGCAAGTATCCTGTTCGGCACACTTATGCCACTCACTCCGGTACAAATATTATGGGTAAATATGGTAACTTCTGTTACCGTATCTTTAGCATTAGCTTTTGAGAAACAAGAACCGGATGTTATGCTCCGTCCGCCTCGCTCGCCCCGCACCCCATTACTGAATAACTATTTCATATGGCGTATCATATTCGTATCTGTCCTTATAGGCGGAGGTACTCTTTGGATGAATATGAACCTACTTGCACAAGGCGTCGAGGAACATATTGTCAGAAGTATCACTCTTCAAACCATTGTATTCACACAGATGTTCCACTTATTTAACAGTAGAAATATCAGTAAATTCGCTTTAAATAAAGATTTCTTTTCCAACAAAGCTGTCTTTGTTGTGTCCGCTCTTATGATTATCCTTCAATTAGGCGTTACCTACCTCCCATTCATGAATGAAGCATTAGGAACTTATCCTTTAGAATTACATGATTGGATGTATCCGCTTATTATGGGACTTACCGTATTTTTCATTGTCGAACTTGAGAAATTCGTTATGAATAAACTAAAGCTGGCAAAGCTATAAGGCAAAACTTTTTAGTAGCTTTGCATTTAGATGAGTTTATGAAATAAAAACATGAAGAAAATTAAAATAGCTATTTCCGGTATCGGTGCTGTAGGAGGCTACTACGGAGGATTACTGGCTGCCAGATATAAAGATGCAGATAATATAAGTATTTATTTTATCTCGCGAGGGGAAAACCTGCAAGCAATCACGAACAACGGGTTGGAAATAAAAGAGCCTCAACGGAATATACTGGCAGTTCCGGCTTTAGTAACCGATAATCCAGCAGAAACAGGTCCTGTAGATTACCTTTTCTGCTGCACAAAAAGTTATGACCTGGAAAAGAATATCACTCAGTTACTTCCGGTTATTTCCCCAGAAACAGTAATTATCCCATTCCTGAACGGAGCAAACATATCCGAACAAATACAACAGCTTCTACCGGACAGCCAGGTATGGAAAGGATGTGTCTATATTGGCGCTCGTCTGATGAAACCCGGATTTGTTGACAAGTACTCATTAAAAGACCGCTTGCTTTTCGGTAGCAAGACCGGAGATAAAACCCGTCAGGAACAGTTACAGCAGATACTTATAGACGCTGGTATAAACTCCATCAATCCGGAGGATATCGACCTGGAAATATGGAAAAAGTTCTTTATGATTTCCACAGCTGCAACCATCACTTCTTATTTCAACAAAACAATCGGCGAAGTACTGGAAAATCATACAGACCAGTTTATTGCATTAGGCAACGAACTGGAACGCATCGCGAAAGCAAAAGGGATCGTATTACCAGAAAATTATACACTTACTTCCATCGAATTGCAAAAGATGTTGCCACCCCACTCCACAACATCCATGCATACAGATTTTATAAAAGGGAACCGGACAGAAGTGGAAACTCTGACAGGATACGTTATACAAACCGCTACGAGTTTAAGGATAGAAGTACCCACCTATCAACTCATGTATGAGGCGTTAAGAAAACGTTCCCACTAAAAAAGAATCACAATTTTAATTCTATTACTTATGATAAACAGAGTGTTTTTTTATCTCATCCTGTGTTTCTTTGTAAACTTTACAGGATTTGCCCAAGGGACTGTTTTGGAATCCCTTTCTTTCCAGAGTGACAAATTAGGGAAGAAAGTTGCTTACTCTATCTACTTACCGGAAGATTACAACACTTCACAACGGACCTATCCGGTACTGTATCTTCTTCACGGATACAGTGATAATGAAACGAATTGGGTTCAGTCCGGACAAGTTAAAACAATTGCAGATAAAGCGATAGCCAATGAAACGGCTGTTCCTATGATTATTGTAATGCCCGATGCCTGGGATACTTGGTATGTCAACCAATATGATGGAAAAGCACCTTATGAAGATATGTTTTTTGAAGAATTAATTCCTTATATGGAAAAAACGTATCGTATCCGAAGCACCAAAGAAAGCCGGGCGATAGCCGGACTGTCGATGGGCGGATACGGTTCTTTCCTATATAGCTTGCATCATCCGGATATGTTTAGTGCATGCGCACCTCTGAGTGCCGCCGTATTTGATGATAACGTGATGAAAGCAAGACAGGGTAATTCTCATAAAGACCTATACTTCCGACTATACGGACCAGGATTAGAGTATTGGAAAAAGAATAGTGTCCTGCAAATCTTATCCGAATCAAATGAAAACAATTTACCGAGAGTTCGTTATTATATCGACTGTGGAGACGACGATCATTTATTAGAAGGTAATTTCCAAGTTCATAAATTAATGCAGGAAAAGAAGATTCCTCACGAATTCCGTGTACGCGACGGAGGTCATTCCTGGAGCTATTGGCGTTCAGCTTTGCCGGAAGTCTTGAAATTCGTCAGCTTGTCATTCAGCAGAAGCTAATAAATTATTAAAAACAGAATGAATGCATAAACAAATTATCCTTGTGACCGGTGCTTCCTCTGGATTCGGTCTGACTACAGCAATCATGTTGGCAGCACAAGGTCACATTGTATACGGCACCAGCCGGAAAGCTACAAACTCGGTAACCGGCAGTGTACGTATGCTGAAAATGGATGTTACCGACACTTTATCCATTGCAGAAACAATCAATCGGATTATACAAGAAGAAGGGGGTATAGATGTTGTCGTCAATAATGCCGGAGTAGGCATTAGCGGCGCATTGGAACTGGCAACACAGGACGAAATAGACTGGCAGATGAATACGAACTTCAAAGGAGTTGTTAATGTATGCAATGCCGTACTTCCTTTTATGAGAAAAGCAAGAAGAGGAAAAATCATTAATATCAGCTCTATCGGCGGACTTATAGCCATTCCTTTTCAAGGTTTTTATGCTGCATCCAAATTTGCAGTCGAAGGATATAGTGAAGCATTAGCGATGGAAGTTTATCCTTTTGGAATACAAGTCTGTTTGGTGGAACCAGGAGATTTCCAAACAAATTTTACAACGAACCGCAATCTCTCTTCTGCTTCACTTGAACATGAAGATTATGGGTTGTTCTTTTCCAAAACATTGAAAGTGATTGAAGATACAGAAAAGAATGGCGCTTCTCCCGATAAATTAGGACGTGTCATTTGTAAGCTGGTAAAAACAAAGCACCCGGCCTTCCGTACAAAAACAGGTCCGGCAGGACAAGTTGCTTTTGCCTATTGCAAAGGGATTTTACCTGATAAACTAATTCAATTTATTACCCGTTCATTTTACAGGATAGCAAAAACAAGATAGCACAAAAGTCTTCAAATAATTCCAAATGGTTCGATTAAAAAGGGATTCCAAGACTTCCCTCAACTAAAACGTGACTAATTTAAATTCCAATCGGTATAATTAAAAGTATCGATAAAGGGGAATACATACCGGGGAAACAATAATTTAAATTCCAATCGGTATAATTAAAAGCCTCTATTAAATCTTCATTCATTACTGATTAATAACAACTTATTCATTTCACATTAAGATTTTATTCCCTAAAAAGTTGTCGACCTCCAATACTATAAAAAGAACGGGCGATCGACAACTATATAAAAATACCTGATTACTACCCTATCAAAGAACGGATATCCTATAGGAAACTAAAATGCCACCATCTTATCTCCTATTCCAACTTTCTTTTCAGTTTTACCTGTTCCTTTTTCTTTATATAAATAACCACGGAACATCCCGGTACTATTGAATGGCATAGCAATATTCCCTTCCTTATCTACTGCAATTAAGCCTCCATTGCCTGCATTTGTATTCAGTTCGGTATGAATAATATAATTGGCAGCTTTTTCAACCGGTTCTTTCAGATATTTATAACGGGCACAAACATTAAAAGCAACAGCATGACGAATAAAGTATTCACCATGTCCGGTACAGGACACAGCACAACTATTATTATCCGCATAAGTGCCTGCACCTATTACAGGCGAATCTCCGATACGGCCCCATTTCTTTTTAAACATTCCGCCGGTACTGGTTCCCGCGGTCAGGTTTCCTTGTTTATCCAAAACAACACAGCCTACCGTTCCATTTTTCTTACTTTCCTGTTTTAGTTTTTCTATCCATTCCATTGTTTTAGGAGTAGCGAAATACATATTATCCACCAACTCCAACCCTTGCTCTGCCGCAAAAGCATCAGCTCCGGTTCCACTCAACATCACATGGGCAGTCTTTGTCTTTACAGCATATGCCGCATTAATCGGATGTTTTACTGTTTTCACTCCAGCAACAGCACCAGCCGACAAATCCTTACCTTCCATAATAGAAGCATCCAATTCAAATGTACCCTCAGCCGTACAAGTTGCTCCTTTTCCTGCATTGAAAAGCGGATTACTTTCAAAATAATTGATTACAGCCATTACAGCCTGAGGACCTTCACCGCCGGAGGCCAAAATACGGTCTCCAATCATTAAAGCACTGTCTAATGCTGAATAATACAGGGCCGATTTAACCGGGTCCTCTTGAAGTTGTCCCATATTACCGGCACCACCATGTACTACAATAACATATTCCCGGTTTTGAGCAGATGAGAAAGCTGAAATACAAAGCAGAAGCACTGCACTGAAAAGTAGTTGTTTTATCATAATATAAGTAATTAATAAGGATATAATAGAAGGAGGATGTTGTAAAAATCACCTTGACAACATCCTCCCGACACACTTTATTATTTATTCGTATACCAAACTGGCCCCGGTTTATTTCCCATTTCAAACTCGAATGTATCGCCATTCATTATTTGTTCGTGAGTAATATAACTCTTGTCATAAGGTTTGCCATTCAGCGTTACCGACTGGATATAAATATTTTCATGGCTGGCTGCCGGAGCAAGAATCGTAAAGGTCTTACCATTATTCAACTGCATCTTAACTTCCGGGAAGAGCGGAGTACCAATCTCATACCGACCGCTTACCGGATCTACCGGATAGAAGCCCATCGCACTGAATACATACCATGCAGACATCTGTCCGCAATCTTCATTGCCACAAAGACCTGCCGGATCATTCTTATATAATTCATGAAGGACTTCGGCTACATATTGCTGAGCTTTCCAGGGCTGCCCTACTTTATTATATAAATAAATGACATGATGACTCGGTTCATTACCATGTGCATATTGTCCGATCATTCCGGTACTGAAGATAGGAAGTTCTTCATCTGTATGAGGTACATAAGTAAACATACTGTCCAGTTTCTGGGTAAAGCGTTCCTTTCCTCCCACTAATGAAATCAAACCATCCAAATCTTGCGGTACAGACCAGAAATATTGCCAGCCGTTACTTTCACAAATATCTTCCGTATAATCATCCGGACTGAAATTAGGTGCAAATTCGCCTTTCTCATTACGCGGCTGCATAAAAGAAGTTGCCGGGTTATAGGCGTTCCGGTAGTTCTGTGAACGTTTATAGAATTCATCTGCCAAGTCCTTTTTGCCCATCTTCTCTGCCATGCGGGCAATACAATAGTCATCATAAGCATATTCCAAAGTCTTCGACAAAGACCAATGTTCATCGGAGGGTACATATCCTAACTTCTTATACAAGCCAATCCCCCGGTAATCGTCAACATTAGCCGTAGCTACACAAGCAGCCAACGCTCTTTCCGCATCAAAATTGCCAATACCTTTCAGATAAGCATCTACAATTACAGGAATAGAATGATATCCTATCATCATATCCGTTTCCACTCCATAGAAATTCCATACCGGCAAACGTCCGTTCTGTTCATAAAATGCAAGGAATGATTTTACCATATCGTTGGCACGTTCCGGCTGTGTATAAGTAAATAACGGATGTGCGGCACGATAAGTATCCCAAAGGGAGAAGGTTGAATAATTCACCCAGCCATCCGTCTTATGCGTTTTCTTATCCGGTCCATAATATGAATTATCCACATCACTGTAAATTGTCGGGGCAAGCATCGAATGATACATAGCCGTATAGAAATTCACCAAATCATCGGTAACCGGACTTTTCACTTCAATCTTTGAAAGTTGTTTATTCCAATTAGCCACAGCCTGCTGATGATACAAATCAAAATCATTTTTCGGAGCTTCCGCCTGTAAGTTTTGTGCAGCCCCTTCCATACTCACACCAGAGATAGCCGTAGTCACAAGAATCTCTTCATCTTTCTCCGTATTGAAATCGAAACGGGCGATATAAGCAGTACCGATACGTCCCTTCTCTTTCGTATTAATTGCCGTAGTATCCATATGACAGGCGACAAACGGTTTGGAGAAGCGTGTTTTAAAATAGACATGCTGGTCTTTCGCCCACCCGTCGGAAAAACGATAACCACGGATAGTTACCGAGTCAAGCACTTCAATATAAGAATCTGTTGTGAAATCCCAGTTCATTGCCTTCTTCAGATTCAGGAATACGGAAGATTCCGCTTTCGGGAATGTATACCGTTGAATACCGCAACGTTCTGTAGCAGTCAGCTCCACATTAATATTATAATCTTTCAGCAACACCCGATAATAGCCCGTAGATGCAGCTTCTTCATTATGAGAGAATGAAGAATAGATTCCTAACGGAGCCGGAGCTTCTTTATAAGGACGCGTCACAGGCATAAATGAAATATCATACAAATCGCCTGCCCCGGTTCCTGAAAGATGGGTATGGCTAAATCCTGCAATAGTCGAATCAGGATAAAAATAACCGGAAATACGATCCCAACCAGGCAGCCCATTATCCGGACTCAGCTGTACCATACCGAACGGGACCTGTGCTCCCGGATAAGTATTACCCGTAAAATCGGTTCCGATAAAAGGATTTACATACTGTGTATAATCCGCCTCCTGTTGTTTTTCAGGCGTGCAGGCTGCCAAAGCCAGCAAGGAGATCGCCAATAAAGACATGTGCCTCATGTTTAATTGGTTTAGTTTTGAACAAAAATACAAAAAAGAGACGCAACAAACAAAGTCATCGCGTCTCTTTTCCTTCCGAATTATATAATCTCTGTCAAATTACCATCCCGGATTTTGTACCAAAGTAGGACAACGTTTCAATTCTTCCTGTAATATAGGAAAAAGATATGAACGAGGACTGCTGAAAATTCGTCCTTCTTTCGCGTCAAAACGTATCATTTTATAATGTTTGCCATTTACGACAATCTTTCCGTTCGGGTCCTCTACCGGTTTCATGCCATGAGAGAAACGTTGTGTTTTGGGGTACGGCCAGCTATTCGCATCTTTATATGCTTTTTCTTTTGTTATTTCCACTGTATTATCCGGGTCCATATACAAACGGCTCAACCAATAACGGTTATTTTCATAGAATAATTCTATGCGTCTCTCACGTTGTATATATTCCTTCATCAGTTCCCTATTCGTTTTCGTTTCCGGAGGCATCGGAGCCATAAAGGAACGGGCACGAACTCCATTTATCAAATCGTAAATTTCGGCATTCGGACCAGTCGTTTCATTCACTGCCTCAGAATAAATATAAATAAATTCAGGAAGACGCCAGATTGCCGGGCCATTTATCTGATAACCACCCATACTGCGGTTCCATCCATCTTTAAAGAATTTACGCATATAATATCCGGTATGAGAAGCATTATCCAGATAACTGCCACTTACAGCATCGTTTCCTTCCGCTGTATTCAATTGGTTTCCACCATACCAGGAACCATGATAGCGGATATCACGATAGAAACGCGGGTCACGTTGTACACTTTCATAAGGATTTTCATCATCATAACCATCATTTTTTGCTCTGGATGCATAAACCGGATAGCCATATCCGTCGGAGGCTATATATTCGTATTCATCCACTTGTTCCTGTAATGGTCTCTGCCGTGCATGACCACCCTGTGAAGGGGGCATCATATCACCATTCCAACTGCTATCCTTGTCTTTCGTAACAAACCAGACCCATTCATCCTGGATAGATTCCATATCAAACAACATTTGCCACAAACGATGTTGTACCTTTTTATTATTGGTATCGGATTTACCGTCAATGTCCCTGAAATCATTCTTATCATATTTTTCATACAATTTATAGCGGATCGAGCCATCATCTTTCGTACAATCCAGAACAGCTTTGGCTGCTTGTTTGGCTTTCTCCCAACGTTGCGGATCATATGTATATTGTTCTTTAAATTGACGAGTATCGTCGGACAACGTTCCCCCGTTCCAAAGCGGAGTAGCAACCATCCAACGAACCATCGCTATTAATCCTAAACAAGCACCTTTATCTACGCGACCAAAATATTGCCCACCATTCCAGCCGTCCACACGACAGTAAGCAGAATCGGCATCTGCACAAATCTTTTCCACGACATCATGGACGGATATCTTTTTAAAATCCATATCACCGCCCGGATTAACAACATGACTGACATAGGGTATTTCTCCATATTCCCGAAACAATAAATAATGAAGATACCCCCTTAAATAATAAACTTCTCCCAATCGCCTCTTCAAATCACCAGTCCGTCCATCCTGGGGATTATCCGGTGTATTGTATTTGGCAACTCCTTCCAAAATGACATTTGCTTTACGTATTTTGGTATATACGCCATTCCAATATTGCCCATGTTCGCTGTTGCCCGGCATACCTTGAGAAGCCCCATAATTGCCCACATGAAACTGATGTGGGATAGCCTCCTCATGGCTACTGGCACTACATTCGTCTGTAATACTACTTATACTAAAATGCTTGAGGAAAAGCAACGGACTATTGGCAAACTTACTATTAGCATATAAATCGGTTACCAGCGCTTCCACCTTTTCATAACGGGAAAACACTTGTTCCTCTGTTGTCTTATCATCCGGTTGCCGTTCCAGATAGTCGTCGCATGAGGTAAAGAAAGTGAGACAGGAGGATAATCCGGCAAGTAATAGAATCTTATTCATTCTGGTTTTCATTTAAGGTTAATATGTAATATCTACTCCAAAGTTAAATACGCGTTGTATCGGATACCAGGCGCCATTACCCTCTTTGGTTTCCGGGTCTACATCCACATTTTTTAAACCGTCAATAGTCAGCAGGTTCATTCCCTGTACATAAAAACGTACATTTTGTAATCCGGCAAAACGGATTGCACTCTTCGGCAATGTATAGCCCACTTCCATATTCTTCAAACGGAGATACGAAGCATTATATAAAAACAAGCTGCTTGCTCCGTTTTTATTATTTTCATAGGCTCCGATTGTCAAACGCGGATAAGTGGCTTCATCTGCTGTTGCTTCCGTCCAGCGTTGCAGGTGCATTGGTTTTACTTTACCCAACTGGTCCTGTTCATAGGCCGGGAAGTCCCATGTCGCAGCACCGGTCAACAGCAGACTGCTTTTTGCAGCTCCCTGAAACAATAAACTTACATCAAACCCTTTATACTGAAAACCGACAGGTATACCGAACTGGATTTCCGGAGTACGTGGATTTCCCATCGCGCGCTTATCGCCCTCATCCGTAATTTTACCATCTCCGTTTAAATCTTTATAGACAACATCTCCCGGATAAAGTTTACCCCATGGTTGGAAGCCTTGTCCGTTATTCATGGCATTCAGTCGATCTGCTTCTTCTTGGTTATGTACAAAATGGTCTACTTCATACAGGAGATATTCATCAATACGTTTGCCGGTATTCCTACGCCACTCATTATCGTAATGAACTTCATTCATGAATTTGATTTTATTGCGGGCAAAAGTAAAGTTGGGTTTGATATAATAACGGAATTCTTTTCCAATTTGCCCGGTCCATCCTATTTCAAAATCAATTCCTTGATTATCTACAATACCGGAGTTAATATATGGTGCGCTCTTTCCTACAATATGTGGAAAACCTAACTTATTATTATCACTCAGGCTTGTAATAATATCAAACCGGTGTTCATTAAAATAATCTACACTCAAAGTCAAACGCCCCCGGAAAAATGCAGCATCCAAACCTATATTCAGCTTACGAGCTTTTTCCCAGGTAAGGCTGGGATTGGCAAAATTGCCTTCACTCAAACCATCATAACCATTTCCAAACTCATTTATACCGAACGAATAACCACTTCCTCCCTGATAAAATTGCAGATAAGCAAAACGGTCATCATTACTATCCGATATTTTATCACTTCCTACCATACCAAAAGACGTTCTAAATTTCAGGCTCTCCAGCCAATCCCGGGTCCTCTCCATGAAGCTTTCACGCGAAATAACCCAACCGATTGAACCTGCCGGAAATGTACCATACCGTTTACCCGGAGCAAAGTTTTCAGAGCCATTACGTCCGATATTAAATTCTGCCAGATATTTATTATCATAAGCATACGTAGCACGTCCGGTCATACCTTGGTAGCGATATGCCACACGGTTATCATACGTTCGGTTCGAACGGTTTATCAAAATCATTGCAGACACATCATGTTTTCCAAAGGAACGCATATAGTCCAGTTTCAACTGATAATAAGTCTTGCTTTCCGATGGCTTATGGCTAAAACTATTACGGATAGTTTCATCTTTATCATACCATGGGTTTCCCTTTACATATTTTCCGGAATAATTGGAATGATTCATATAATAATCCCCATTAGTTCCTTCGGCTGGTTGGAAAGTCGCATAACGGCTGTAAACGGCATAACCATCTTTTCGTTCTTCAAAATTGCGATGTATCCAACTTCCTTCAGAAGCATCATATGAAAACGTACCTTCAATCTTCAATCCTTTTGTAATAAAATCCAGCTTATGTCCAATAGCGAATGAACCATTCAAATAAGTATTTTTATCAATCAGATATCCGGAACGGGAAAGTTCCCCCAGCAAGTTTAGACGATGCTTGGAATCACCATATAACAATCCGTAAGGGTTATTTAAAACGTAGTCATTATTTTCTGTGTTTCCGTTATTCGGCAAAGTAATAGGCAAATAAGGCGGCTGTGTATTACAAATAGCCACCACACGCCCTGCAGTAGTCCCCGGAGCATGCCGGTCTGTAATACGTGCACCCAAATCTACTTTTACCCAAAAATCTTTAGTTATATCTACGTCCACATTCGCCCTGAAATTATAACGTTTGAAATGCACCTGCGTATCGTGTTCAGTCACATCCGTATGCTTATAGTTCCCATCCTGTGAAAAATAGTTTGCCATTACATAATAACGTGCTCTTTCAGACCCACCCCGGACAGACAAACTGTAGTCCTGTTGCATACCTGTTTTGAATGCTTCTTTGAAATAATCCCAGTTATAGCCAAGTCCATCCGAATTATCCCCCTTTGCCTTTCGGAAATTATCAATAGATTCCCGACTAAACAGATTTAATTTAGCTGGGTCCACATTCGGGTTACTATTCACCATTGCTTCATTATACAGAGTAGCATAATCAGCCGAACCTAAATAAGTCGGAAATTTAACCGGACGGTTCGTTCCGACAGAACCTTTAAAATTTATACTCGGTTTCTCTGATGCTTTTCCTCGTTTGGTGGTAACAATAATTACCCCGTTTGCCCCTCTCACACCATAAGGAGCCGTAGCAGAAGCATCTTTCAGGATAGTGAATGTTTCAATTTCTTCGGGTGCGAGATAACTCATATCCCGTTCCACGCCATCAACAATTACAATCGGTGACTGGTCTCCATAAGTAGCCAAACCACGTATTTTAAGATTTGCCCGGTCTACTCCCGGTTCTCCTCCGTCAAATTGGTTTACCATCAACCCCGGCAGACGTCCGGCAAGTGCATTATTCAGATTCGCCGTAGGACTCTGTTTCAAATCTTTTGTGGTAATAGTTGCTACAGAACCAGTTATCGTCGCCTTTTTCTGGGTAACATATCCCACAACAACTACCTCTTCCAAAGCCTTGGTATCTTCTATCAAATCCACATTCAGTACATGTTGACCGTTTATCTGAACTTCTTTAGGTTGATAACCAACATACGAAAATACCAGACTGGCTTTTGAATAGGGAGCCATAATCTCATAATTCCCGTTTACGTCTGTTATCACACCAGTCATCGAACCTTTTACCATGATATTCACACCGGGCAATGGTCCCATTTCATCTGAGACTTTTCCTTTTACTTTAAAGCCTTCCTGAACTACAGACTTCACATCCAATGTACTTTTTTCCAAAGAGAACAATATCACCTGCCCGTTTTCTATCTTATACGAACAATGCTGGTTCTCCAGTAAAATATGAAGAATCTCCTCTAATGTTGCATTTTGAGTATGACAGGTAACCAATACTTCATCATTCAAAACATTATTCGAATAAATAATACTGACACCTGTTTGCTCTTCTACCTTTTCCAAGGCTTTCTTTAAAGTAGTGTTAGTACACGATAATTTGACTTGCGATTTCAATACATTTGCGAACATGCTCATCGACACACAGCTACATAGGCCGATAGTCAATACTTTTCTCCATCGCTCTTTCTTTTGATAAGGGTTTCCCTGCTCATTTCTAATCTTTTTCATAAAGATAGATTTAATATATTAATTAACAATTGGTTCTTTTCTCACCTGGCGGTCAGTTTATATAGTTGGTTCTTTTCTCCATAAGGTGTAAGGGTTTGCATCAGGACATTCAGTGTTTCTTCCGGAGTATTTTTCATATCCAGACTTCCCGACACTTTATAATTATCATATTCCGGATAAAGTAAGGTTACTTTTACATTATATATCTTTTCGACTTTATGGAGCACTTTAGATAAAGGCTCTTTGCTAAATTTCAGTTTGCCGTTTATCCAGGATACATAATCGGAGACATCCACCCCTTTAATCTGTTCGTTGCCGGTTTCAGGAGAATATCCATAATATTGGTTAGGCTCCAGTATCACCTTACCCGACTTGCTTTCCAGAGCAATTTTTCCTGTCACCAAAACAGCTTCAAACAGCTCTCCTTCCTCTGACAGCACATTAAATTGGGTACCTAATACTTCTACAGACTTATAAGCAGTCTGCACAACAAAACGCCGAATGCTTTCTTCCTTTTTTACATTAAAATAGGCTTCCCCTTCCAAGTATACTTCCCTTTGCGCTCCATCAAAAGAGGAAGGATAAACAAGTGTAGAGCCAGAATTCAAATAAACTTGCGTTCCATCTGCTAAAATCATTTTAGTCCGTTTTCCATAAGGTACATAAAGCGTGTTTAAAACAGTTTCTGCATCCTCTTCTATTTTAATAGAGTCATTAATCAGAATCTGCCCCTGGCGGTTATAAGAAATCACAGCGGAAGAGTCGGAAAGTACGATTGGTTTATCATTATTCACCATCAAGATAATTTCCTTTTGCTTATCAAAATTGCCTAATAAGGTTTTGTAGTCATATTGGGGAAGTTGTCTTTCTGGTATGATAAACCATAATAAAGCTGCAGCCACACTTGCGACAGTTGCAACAACCGTATACAATACATATTTTTTCCGTGGTCTGACAGCCTGCTTATTTACAGAAATAGTCATTTCAGTTAAAGCCCAGGCAACTTGTAGTTCTTTAAAGCGTAATTTATTATCTTCACTTGCTTCAATCCAACGTAAAACATTTCGCGCCTCATCCAGTGAGCATTCATGTTTTATGTATTTTATTAATAATCCGTCTTCCATTCTATATACATTCGTTCAAACAGAAGAACACCATTTGATAATAGTTACCCTAAAAATAACTTGCATTTTTTTTAAAATATACCATAAAAT
The DNA here is from genome assembly GCA_019417325.1 of Parabacteroides sp. Taxonomy (GTDB): domain Bacteria; phylum Bacteroidota; class Bacteroidia; order Bacteroidales; family Tannerellaceae; genus Parabacteroides. Next base: position 173,398 of record DXVO01000009.1, read on the forward strand.
AAAATGAAAAGGATTTTATATGCCTCCGGCAAATCTCCTTTTATCTGTCTAAGAGCCTTTGCCAGATGATATTCTACCGTTTTTTCTATTATTTGAAGCCGGGCGGCTATCTCTTTATTTTTAAGTCCGTCTTTCCGGCTCATCCAAAATATTTCCCGGGTTTTAGGAGACAATTTCAATAAAGAAGCATGAATAGATTGTTCCAGATCTTTTGTAAAAAGAGAACACAAAGCATCATCTTCCAGAACATAGGCGTTACTTCTCAAATAAATCTGTTCTTCGGTAAGGGATTCAATAGGTACCATCTCCAGCTTTTCATTACGTATATGGTTCAGGCATTTGTTTCGAGTAACAACCATCAGGTATTGAATCAGGTTCGTGTCATCCGCCAAATCTTTTCTTTTATCCCATAAAACGAGGAAAACATCCTGTACGATTTCCTCTGCAACTTCTACTTTCAGAACATATATTTTAGAGAACATGAACAAGCGTTTTTTATACGTCGAAACCACTTGTCTGAAAGTTTGTTCATTTCCAGATTTTAAATCACTAATACTTATATCCATGTTAAAGCCTCATAGGGTAGTTTCACCAGCAGTTTACGCAAATATACAATAAAACAAATACATCCGGCAACTCCATTAATAACTATTTTACAATACATTCCAAATGAATGTGAAAGCGACCATTATTAAATAGAAAAGCCACCGGATTACCCGGCGGCTTCTCATCTCTCCCTATAAAATAAAACACTATTTGTAAATTTCCAGCTCATAAATGCGGGCGCATGAACTTGCCGAATTTTGCATTGGTTGTGTGATATACAAACGGATATAACGAACAGATACAGGTTCGGATAGTTCCCTGACTACTTCGTTTTTATGGTTTCCTGTGATACGGTCCAGTGTCTTCCAATCTTCTGTCAGACTGTTACGCCCTTGCAAGAAACAAGCTGCTGTTACATAAGAATGGCTTTCCCGTCCGGCGTTTACCAGTTTCCACCCAGAAACCGGAGTAGAAGCTCCTAAATCAAAATCTACATAATTAGGAGTATCCGTAACGTCGCACCACTTCGTTTCCATATTGCCATCTATCATACGTTCCGGAGATTCCCGCTTATTCACATAAGCAGAATAACCAATCACCTTAGCATTCTTCAATATATCTATCTTCGAAGCTTTCTTTCCTGTTGTCGCTTCAGACTTCAGTGCTGTATGGAACAAGGTAGAAGCGGCACTTACAGACGGATTGTCTTCTTTTGCCAACGCAGCAGCAAATAAAACAATCTTTTTATTATCCGGCAAGACAATACTGGTTGCCCCTTTAGGAATATCCAAACCGACTTTAAACATATAAGTATATTCATAAGCTTGGTCTCCATCCGGAGCGTGGCGGTGTGTTCCCACATATGCTATCTCACCATCTTTCAGGAAGCCCTCGGTATGTCCCAGATGTCCCCACTGACCGATAAAGCCGCTATAGTAAGGAACAAAAACAGTCTGTTCACTCTTTCCTATCCGGAAACAGCCCTCAGCATCCCCTTCCGTAGAAGCAGCAAGGAAATAAACGCGGTTATAAGCAGAACCTTCCGGAAGATAAAGTGTATCTCCCTGGCAAGTCATTCCATTAAAAGAGTCTTTCTCGCCAAAAGTAAAAGGTACATTATTTACAGTCATCACCTCAGGCAAAAGTTCTGCGGCATATGAATAACCGGATTCAAAATCAGCCTCATTACGGAAAGCATTCCAACTTACACACTTACGGTTATAGCTCAATGGCAAAGCTGCATACTGTAATTTAGCAGCAGGATTACCGGAAGATTTCAATTTCACTTTATAAGTCTTCACGGAATACGGAGATACGGATACCTGCAATTTATTACCGTTGAAAGAAGCATTACCAATCGTCTTTTCTGTTCCATCCGCTTCATTCGCACTCAGGATATCTCCGGCAAATGTAATTTCTGCCTGCTGTGCCTTCTCCCCTCCCGTTTCATAAACACGGACAACATATTCGTCGGAAACTTCCGCTTTCTTTACAGTCTTAACAACAACACTTTTATTATCTGAATTAACCAAAGAGAATGATTTACCTAATGTTCCGGCATGCTTTGGAGCTTTGAATGCCAATACAGGCTGGTTCAATTGTTCCGCTTTCAATACGGTTGCAGGTTTATCCAAGGCTCCTGCATGGGGAACCAGGCTATATGTAAATGTATGGTAACCAAAATCCTGACGGTTCTGATAACTATAATTGCCTTTTGTTTCCGGTGTATGGAGCAAAGTCAGACGAATGGTGTTGTCATTCGGTTTATCCCAGCCATATTTACTGTCATTCAGGACAGATACACCGTAACTACCATTTTTATCTGTCAGGTCTGCCCAATATTGTGCATAGACTTCATAAGCGGTAATTGTGTTATTTCCTCGTTTTACACTACCGATGCCTAAATCGTATGTGGCATCCGGATTAGAGATAGAAAGAGGAAATTCAGCTTTCAGCAAAGCATTGGTAGACTGCCAATCCACTTCGTTATAAAAATCTATACGGTCGGCACGTGCGCCTTCATACAAACGGATATACTGTTTGAATAATGATTTCCCATGACGTTTTTCCACACAAAGCGCTTTTCTCAATGACCCGTTTTCTACCAAAGAAACTTTTACATCATCCGTAATGGAAACCGGTTCACGATCGGTCGTTTCCTTTATTATTTCCCAAGCAGGCCAATCATAAGATTTATTCTCGGTAAAGAGGGCCAAACGTATTGCTTTTCCTTCTTTCACTAATTCCCTATTATTTGTCTTATCGAACAAAGAAGTTATGTCCCCGTTCTTATCCAGCTGAATTTTATAAAGGGAATTCTCAATCATATTTGCTCCAGCCGGTTCACTTATACGTGTATCTGTTCCACCTGCTCGAACATCATAAACAGCATATCCGGCAGCAGGAACGGTTGCTGCAATCAGCAAATAAGCTTTTCCTTTTTCATAAGCGATAAACTGGGATGCCACTTTTTTGCCATTTTGGTCGTATACAGTAAAACCTTTTGGTGCTATCGGCATATCCAGAACAACTTCCGCCAAATCCGATACTGGCAAAGCTTGTGCATTATAAAGGATAACCGGAGTTCCTTTTGTACGTGTATCCATTTGTCCGGAAACAGTATTTACCGAATAAGTCAGCACATCAGCAAATTGCTTCAGGGAAATCAATTCGTCATTCCATGAAAACTCATAGGCTCTCGGGATACTTGTTCCTGTCAGGTCATCATGGAACTGATGCAAGATGAAACGTCTCCAGGCATCCGTTAATGTTTCCTTCGGGTAAACAGAACCACCCAACCATTCGGCAGCAACGGCTGCCCGTTCAGCAGCATTACCAAGCACTTCATTCTGACGATTATACAATTTCATTGCAGCCTCAGATGTATAACATCCCGTACCATGTACATCCATCAGCAACTCTCCGTCGAAAACAGGAAGTTCCGGATGATTTTTATAAGGCATAAAGTCTTTATATAACTGATCGCTGGTCGCACTGATTATTTCCAATGGTCCATCTCCTTTCAATCCTTTTTCTACAGAACGAACAGAAGCCAAATTTGGAGAACCTCCCGTATCACCCGTACCATAATAACGGTAAACGATATTTAGCGGCGTACGTCCACTCAGTTCCAGTAATTGCTTACTCTGGGATAAATCCTCATCTTTCCATCTTTTACCATAATCGTAACCATGTGCCAGCATAATGGAAGAGCCGTCTACTCCTTTCCATAGTCCAATAGTAAAAGGATGTTTGCTTTTTCCATAAAACGGATGATGACGCCAATCGAGCTTTTGGGAAGAAAAACCTATCAACCCGCAATGTGAAGCGATAGTAGGCAAAGTCCACCCAAAGCCGAAACAGTCAGGTAAGAATATGTCCGTACTTTCTACTCCGAATTCATTCCGGTAATAGGTTTGTCCCAATAAAATATTTCGGATAAAAGATTCTGGAGAAGGAACAATTGCATCCGTCGCATCCCAGCTACTACCGGAAATATGCCAGCGTCCATTCTTAATATATTCCTTCATTTCTTCATACTGAGTAGGATAATACTCCTTCATCCAGGCATATTTCACACCGCCTTCAAAATTAAAAACATAGTTAGGATACTGTTTCAACAAAAATAAGTTCTGATTCAAGGTATTCCAGACATATTCCTTAATTGTTGTCTGAATAGCCCAGTTCCACTGCGTATCCAAATGGGCATCAGCCACCATATAGGCTTTTGCTTTTTTCTCCTGTGGCTTATCTTGTGCCTGCAGGGAACTTCCAGCCGTCAATAAGGCGAATGAAAGTAAGGCGATTGGTAATTTCATGTTAATAAATTTAATTAGATATAGCTTTTATGCTTCTTAGATTATCACTTCCTAATAAAAGAACACCTTAAAACGGATTTACCCCCAAAAAGAACATGTTAACATTATGTAATTTTTCAGTTTTGTTCCTTCTTTGTGGCTTTTATCTCAACATTTATCATAAATCCCTATAAAAAAAGACAGCAAGTAAATAAAATAGCCCGTCCCCCTTTTGAGGAACAGGCTACTATGTATTAACGCAACTACTAAACATTACAAATCATGACGTTCTTTTCCTTGGACTAATCCTGGTTCACGACGTTCCGTTCCTTTTACACGAGTCAAATTGTCTCCTAATTCCTGACGTTTCTGATCTGCTATTTTCATCAATTTAGCAGCCACTTCAGGATATTGTGAAATTACATCATAACGTTCACCTGGATCACGGCGCAGATCATATAGCTCCGCTTTTTGTATTTCAAGATTTGTCAATTTCCCCGGCTGCCCGTCATTACCCGGAACATAAGCACCATAAGTTACATACTTATGAGGAAATACAAGTTTAAACATACCGTCCGTTACGGCTTCCAGGTCATTCTTATTATAATAGTAGACGAACGACTCGCGAGGATTAGTATCTTTCTCGCCTTTTATTAACGACAGGATACTAACGCCATCTATCTTGCGGTCAGGCAGAGGAGCCCCGCTGATTTCTGCAAAAGTCGGAAATAAATCGATATTGGAGGCCAAGTTATTACAAGTTGTTCCCGGTTGTGTTTTTCCTTTCCAGTACATCAGGCAAGGAACCCGGTTACCACCATCGAATGTCGTTGCCTTTGCTTCGCGCAAACCTCCGGCAGATCCTGCATGATTACCATAATTCGTCCAGGGACCGTTATCGGATGTCAATATGACTAATGTGTTTTCCTCCAATCCTAATTCCCGTAATGTTTTCATCACTTCACCAACACTCCAGTCTATTTCCATCATCACATCCCCATACAAACCTTGCTGGCTTTTCCCCTTAAACTTATCGGAAACAGCAAGCGGAACATGCGGCATATTATGTGCCAGATACAGGAAAAACGGTTTATTCTTATTTCTCTTAATAAAATCTACAGAATGCGTAGTATAGTCGGTAGTCAACCGGGTCTGGTCAGTATTATAACCAATGACTTTATTACCTTCATAAGTCGGCAGATCCGGGAAATTAAATATTTCTCCCTGCTGCGGATGATTAGGCCACATATCATTGGAATAAAGCAAACCATAATACTCATCAAATCCGTTCTGCAAAGGTAGGAACTGATATTGGCTACCTAAATGCCATTTGCCGAAAACAGCCGTACTATATCCTTTTTGTTTCAACAACTCCCCTAACGTCATCTCATCCGGATGGACACCATAATTAGAATCCGGTCCCGGCGCTCCAGCAAAACCGATACGGTTTGGATAACATCCTGTCAACAAACCTGCACGGGAAGCACCACTTATAGGCTGTCCAGCCAGGAAATGGGTAAAGCGAACCCCTTCGGCAGCCATTTGGTCTATATTCGGAGTTGTATAACCATAAGCACCATTATAAGAAAAATCACCATACCCGGCATCATCCAGATTTATAATAATAAAGTTTGTGTAGTTTGCCGCCATACCTGCTACTGAAAAAACAGATGCTGCGGAGATTAATAATAGTTTGTTGTCCATAATATGATATTATAATGATTATTCACTCATCAAAGATATTTCATAAGGAAACTTACAAAGGCAGACCGCCCTGCATTCTTTATTCTTTAGCAAAGGTATCAAACTTTTTCCATCAATGCTCATTCTATCAAAAGAAACACACTACAACAAAAAAGACGTAACCCATTACTGAATCACGTCTTCTTTATTCTTTTTCTATTATTTATTCCGTTGCATTTGCAATTTCAGAACTTTCTTCGTCTTCTTCATCATCGTCCGGGTCTTCTTTCGGTGCTTTCTTCACAAAGAACGCACTCAATTCAAACAGACCGTATAACGGGAAGAATACGATTCCTAACGTAAACGGGTCGCTACTCGGAGTAATAAATGCTGCAGCTACCAATAAACCAACCACAGCATGACGCCGGTATTTATGGAACAATGACCTGTTTATTAAACCTATCTGAGATAACAACCAGGAGACTAAAGGCATTTCGAAAACAATTCCCATGATAAAAATCAACATAAGGAAATTGTCCATATAAGAATCCAGAGATACCTGTTCGATAATGTCAGCACTCAATGAATACGTTGCCAAGAAACGCAATGTCATCGGAAATACCATGAAATACCCCACAGCACATCCGATAAAGAACATAATGGTTCCCAACAAAAATACCCAACGGACATTCTTCTTCTCATTTTCATATAAAGCCGGACTGATAAACTTCCAAATTTCCCACATAAGATAAGGGAAAGTAAGAACCAGAGCCAACCAGAAAGAAGTAGTCATGTGAGTAAAAAACTGAGATGCCAACCTGATATTGAAAACTTGCACATGAAAGTTATCGTTACAGAAATCAGGAAGTACATCGAACCATGAGCTTACGCTGACAAGCCACTCATTTAGTCTGCACAACAGTCTGTAAAAAACAAAATCAGATGAGCAGGGAGCCATTATCACACTATCGAAAATACCCCCGCTTCCGCGCATGAAGGCAAAACTACCGATAGTAAAAACAAAGAGCGCTAAAAAAGATCGAAATAAAGTCCAACGAAGTTCTTCCAGGTGGTCCCAGAATGACATTTCATCTTGTTGCATTTCCTTTATTTCTTATCTGTATCGTCTATTTTAATATCGTCTTCCAGTCCTTTTACACCGTCTTTAAAATTCTTCACACCTTTACCAATACCCTTCATCAATTCAGGTATTTTCTTGCCACCAAACAATAATAATACAACAATGGCGATAATGATAATTTCGCCTGTTCCTAAATTTCCAAGAAATAGCAATTCACTCATGATATTATATAAATTAATCGTTAATGTTTTCGTTTTATACGGGACAAAGATACAATTTGTAACGAATAGTACCCTATCTATTCTAATTTTATTACCTTTGCACCGTCTTAAAAAACTGAAATTAGAAAAAGATTAGAACGATGAAAGCGTATGTATTTCCCGGTCAGGGAGCACAGTTTGTCGGAATGGGAAAAGACCTTTACGATAACAATCCCCTTGCAAAAGAGATGTTTGAGAAAGCCAATGAAATCCTTGGTTTCCGTATCACAGACCTGATGTTCGCAGGAACTGACGAAGATCTGAGACAAACTAAAGTTACACAACCTGCCATTTTCTTACATTCTGTCATCCTTGCTAAAACATTAGGTGACCAGTTCAAACCCGATATGACAGCCGGTCATTCATTAGGAGAATTCTCTGCACTTGTTGCTGCCGGAGCTCTTTCTTTCGAAGATGGCTTGGTATTGGTATCCAAACGTGCAATGGCAATGCAGAAAGCATGCGAAGCAACTCCTTCTACTATGGCTGCTGTTTTAGCTTTGCCGGATGAAAAAGTTGAAGAAATTTGCGCAAGCATTGAAGGCGAAGTTGTTGTTTGTGCTAACTACAACTGCCCGGGACAGCTGGTTATTTCCGGTTCAATCCCAGGGATAGACGCTGCTTGTGAAAAGATGCTGGCTGCCGGTGCCAAGCGTGCATTGAAGCTGAAAGTGGGTGGTGCATTCCACTCTCCTCTGATGGAACCGGCTCGTACAGAATTAGCTGCTGCTATCGAAGCTACACTCATCAAAACTCCGTCTTGCCCGGTTTATCAGAATGTAAGTACAAAAGGCGAAACCTGTCCGGAAACAATCAAAGCAAACTTGATTGCCCAATTAACAGCTCCGGTTCGTTGGACACAGAGCGTACAAAATATGATCGCTGATGGCGCTACCCATTTTGTCGAATTAGGTCCGGGTGCTGTGCTGCAAGGATTGGTAAAAAAAATCAACAAAGAAGTAACAACAGAAGGTATGCAATAAAAGCCTTGCTAACACCAAGCCATAGTTATGATTTTTCCAATTCATAACTATGGTTTTGGAAAATCATAACTATGAATCGGAAAAAGGACAAGTAGCCGTTCATTCATTTATCCGGCTTATAACAGCCCCCAGCTTCAAATTTAATTCTTCCATTTGCTTATCATAAGCATCCGTATCTTCCTCCACAGCTTTAGTAATCAGTTTACATATTTCAACTCGAATCTGACAGTATTCACGTAGCAAGCTATTATATTCCTGGAACTCGGAAGGTATATTCTCTATCCTGTCCAGTTCTTTCAGCAAATCCATATTTTCCTGCAGCTTAGGAATACTGACTGTCTCTATATGCTCAAGCACCTGCTTAGCCGGTTTGTTATCCATCATATCATAAAACTCGAGTGACAAGGCATCATTTTGGTCAAACCGGTCTATTTGGGTATTGTACTGCTCTATATCCCAATTATTCAAACGTTTTTCTTCCCAATATGCACCTCCCAACAACACGGCAAAGATGATTGCACAACAGACTGTCCCCACTCCTGCAGCTCGCCAATTTGAATAAAATAGGTTACCCGCAGCCTGATGGGCAGCCAAATCTTTTCCTTGTATTTTTTCTACTATCAGATAAATAATAGCTGTATAGATTGTCGGAACTACAATATTGGGTATCTTATCCAGTACGGATTCGGGTATCAGAAATACACTGCTAAAAATCAAGATAGTAGAGAGGATGCCAATAATCAAGGCATAAAGCCCCTGTTGCTCCCGTTCCAATACTATACAATTCTTACGTACTAAAATACCGGCCGCAAGGGGACCTCCGAAAAAGGTTGCCACAGTAATTGCCTTTTGGGAGTAGAGCTTTTTATTTTCTTCCATATAAGAGTTTTTATTTAAAACAAAAATAGAAAACTATATTTATTATTCATAAGATTATACTTTTTAATATTGAAACACAAAGACAATACGAATAGAGTTCCGTAATGTAAATATTTATATGTTTGTATTTTAATTGAGAAATTTCCAAATACAATTAATTAGAATATGATTGAAGCACCGGAAGCCCTTTATATCTCCGAACAGCTAAACCGGACGATAAAAGGGAAAGAGATTACATTTGTCAGTGCCGGATTTACTCCGCATAAGTTTGCCTGGTATTACGGTGATCCGCAAAATTATGAAGGAATGCTCCTTCATAAACGAATAGGAAGGGCACACGCTTATGGGGGATTAATTGAAATCGAAGTAGAAGATGTTCGTTTATTATTAGGCGATGGCATAAACTTACGTTTCTACCAACCCGGGGCAAAAATTCCGGAGAAACATCAACTATTAATCGGATTTGAAGATGAAAGTTGCCTGGTGGGTTCAGTCCGTATGTACGGAGCCGTATGTTGTTTTCCTGTAGAATCTTTTGAATGTAGTTTCTCTCCATACCGGGATGGAGCCAAAAACAAACCGCAGGTTATGTCGGAGGCTTTTACATTGGAATATTTCCTTAGCCTGATAAACAGTGAAGAGAAACAAAAAAAATCAGCAAAGGCATTTCTTGCCACCGAACAAACGATTCCAGGGCTTGGGAACGGAGTTTTACAAGATATCCTGTTTAATGCCCGGATACACCCCAAAACCCGTATCAATACATTAAATGCAGAACAAAAAGAAAATATATTTCATTGTATGAAGTCAACCTTGAACCAAATCTATCAGGCTGGCGGACGTAATTCGGAAACGGATTTGTTCGGGAAAAGTGGAAGCTATATTCCTGTCCTATCCAAAGAGACCAACAACAAACCCTGCCCTGTCTGCGGGGAAGCTATCCGGAAAGAAAGTTACATGGGAGGCAGTATTTATTATTGCTTCGAGTGCCAGAAATAAAATAAAAAACAACGCTGTATGTCTGAGATATACAGCGCTGTAAACATTTATATAATATGGAGAGTGTAACTTACTTCATATTCCACCACAAGGAAGTAGACACCAAATCCTGACCTCCCAACAATTTCAAAGCCTGATTATAACCTGCTTGATTGTTTGTCTGGATATTTGCCGGATAACGATAACGCTTCGGATAAAATTCCAGACGGCATTCTTTAGAAGTCGCCACTGTCAGAGGGACCTGGTTCAATGGGTTATAGTCTTTTTCTACAGCCTGGTTTTCAAAGAACGGCAAACCGAGACGACGATGATCGCTCCATACTTCTTCCGGTAGCCAAGGCATTTGAGCCAGATATTTTTGAGTAATGATTTTTGTCAACGCATCATTATTATAAGCTCCACCTCTGTAAATAGAGTTTTTCGGATAGGTATAAGTTTGTGTTTTATTTTCCTTTGTATAAGGATCCACATAATTAATTGAATAAGGTTGAGCTTCCTGGGTATGGTCGAAACTTACAGAAGTCCCGACACGGTTATAATCCGTAGACGACAGATAATTTCCAACCTGGCTCAACAATCCATGATATTCAAAACTGGAAGTAACACCACTCTCATAATTTGATTTGGCAGTACCCGGAACATTCCATCCTTTTACTGCAGCCTCAGCCAATAAGAAATAACTTTCCCAAGGACCAAAGAACACACGTTTTTTTGTACTCAGACGGTATTGTTTTGAGAGAGATGGATAATTGTAATTCTTTCCGGTTAATGCACTAACCAAACCACCTTTCACATCCCATTCGCCGGCAACCCAGGTTTCCCAGGTATATTTCGGATTAATAGTCAACATCGGTGTCGTATTATCATTCGGATCAAGCAAAGCAACTGGACCAACTTCACTGGCTGCACCGATATAATCCGAATAAATCACACCATCATCCCAACCTACCACACTAAACAATTTAGGAGCACGCGGGTCTACATACTGAGGAACCCCGTCAAAATAGAAACCAGCACAAGGATCATTCGTTGTCAATGGGAAATGTTTATTCAGATATAAACCTAAATATGTATGCGGGTCTTTCAAATGGCTTTTCAAAGAATCAGGAAGTGGAAACTCTTCGCCGCCAAGTCCTACCACCAGGTTCTTATAGGTAACAGACATAGCCTGACCGTTCCACGGGCGGGACATTACGCTGGTCAAATCGCCCCAACCATCCTTTTCCTGTACGGCTGCTATTTCTGCAAGTGAAGAAATATAGCCTTTAGAAGCTGCATCTTCAAATTCCGCTTTAGCCAATTCCGGTGCTACTCCCGAGATACGCATAGCGAATCGCATGCGCAAAGAGTTTGCATATTTCTTCCACATATTGACATCTCCGCCATAAAATGCATCTTCGGCAGCCATTGGTGTCATTGTGATGGAAGGGTCGAGCGCGGCCTCCGCTTCTTTCAACTCTTTCAAAATGAACGTATAGATTTCTTCCACACTGTTATATTCGGCAGGAACACCGGAAAAAGCATCCAAAGCTGGGATAGGTCCGAAGCCATCCGACACTTCCGAATTCAAATATGCGCGCCAGATACGTGCCATCTGTACTACATTTTTATAATAAGGATACAGGTCGCCTTCACCTTCTTTTATCTTTTTTTCTCCCAACTGAACAGCTTTTGTTGCTGCATTCAGCCATTTTACGGAATAGTCATTACTCAGATAAAGAGTGATATAATCATTATTATCCGTTCCGATAGTAAAACCACTACCCCTGTTAAAACGGGAAGCACGGTTCCATGTCAGGATAAACATACGTTCTGCGATTTCCGGATTCATCTGGTCGCCTATGATTGAAGAATTCAGGAACCACTCAGGCTTCACTTTACTTTCATCCACCTGGTTCGGGTCTTCATTCAACTCCTGGAAATCACTACAGGAGGAAAATAAAGCGGCTGCTGAGAAAAAGCCTGCCAGTAATATATTTTTCGTATTCATAATTCTTTCGTTTCTTTTTTATTAATCCTTGCTTATGCCTTAAAATCCGACAGTTACGTTGAATGTAAATGAACGGCTTGTCGGTGCTGCACCATTCTCGAAACCTGTTGCATTGGTATTTGTTGCCGAAACAGATTCAGGATCAATACCCGGCATATTATAATGAATCATCCAGACGTTATTACAAGTTGCAGATAAACGCAGGCGCTGGAACGGAGTTTTCTTCAACATCACACGATTAAAATCGTATCCCAATGTAATATTACGCAAACGGATATTGGTTGCATTATAAGTAAAAACTTCCGGCAAACCGTAGTTACCGGTAGAACCAATACGTTCCCAATAATTCTGGGGAGTAACAGCCACCTTGTTTTCCACATAAGAATCACCCTGTTTCACTACTGAATTAGGCACTACAAAATTCTGTCGTTCCCCATCTACAACCGTGCCCTTGGCATTACCACGAACATACAGGTTGGATGCTGTTGCCGAATAGATCTCGCCACCGATACGGAAATCCACAAGGAAACTAAGGTTAAAACCTTTATAAGAGAAGTTGTTGGTTATACCCAGCATCCAGTCGGGATTCTGATTACCGACTTTCGATTTTTCCGTCGAAATCAATGGCAAACCGTCATCACCTACTACTATATTTCCAAAGTATGGGCTATTCTGGTCGGTAACACGAACAAATGTCTGGCCATAAATATCACCATAATAACCTCCTTGAGCTGCCACAATCTGAATAGCATCCAATGTTTTAATATCATATAATGTAACGCCCGGATACAGGTCTACAATCTTATTTCTGTTCAAAGAGAATTGTGCCGAAGCATTCCAATTGAATCCTTGCGGATTGGCACTTTGGAAAATACCCCCATTCAATGAGATTTCCACACCTTCATTCTGAATATTACCAGCATTTACTTTCCGTGAGCTATACCCTGAAAACGGGTCCATCGGCAAGTCCAGCAACTGGCGTGTCGCATTTGATTTATACCAGGCAAAATCCAATCCCAAACGGTTATTGAAGAAACGTACATCAAAACCGGCTTCCCATGACTTAATCAACTCACTACGTACATTCGAATCGAACAGGACTTTACCGGGATTGGCTATTGTATTGCCATTTTCATCTTTCCCTACTGTGTAATTATTATATAATTGATACGGGTCGAGGTCATTACCTACTTCGGCATAAGAAGCTCTTACCTTTGCAAAGGAAAACCATTCCGGCATCTCGGTTCCCAGTTTCGGCAACATGTCCGAAATAACGCCAGATAAACTTACCGAAGGATAGAAATAAGAGCGGTTTGCTTTAGACATAGTAGATGACCAGTCGTTACGTGCTGTCACATCCAAAAACAAATACCCATCCCAGTTCAACTGCAATGACCCATATAAAGAATTCATTTTACGGCGTGTCAATTCGGATGTGACTGTTGGTTTATTAATACCATTGTTCAGGGAGAAAAGGTTCGGAACAAGCAAGTCGCCTGCCGAAGCATCCATTTTCGTTCTTTTCTGCAACATCAGGTTACCCCCAAAAGTAACAAAACCACCCAAACGATCGATTAAATTATCTTTGCGTGCTGTAGCCAGGAAGCTATAGTTATTTTCATAAAATGTTTCAGAACCTTCGCTATACAAACCACGGGGAGAAGTATTACCTCCGGCATATACTTTTTGATTTTTTGTAGTTGTATAATAATCGGTACCGGCTCTCAACTCGACATCAAACCAATCGACCGGAGCATATTTTAAAGAGACATTGCCCAACAAACGGTTACGTGTATCGTTATTTTGGCGGTATTGGGTTACCCAGTAAGGGTTTTCCTGCGGGTTCTTTGCTGCATCCCACCAAATCATATTGCCGTTTGCATCTACACTCTCCTTAAAATCTTTTACATTCAAGGAACGGGGTAAGTTATAAATCGTATTGAATGCATTGGAAGGATTCACCCCTTGGATAGGACGGTTATGTGCATTCATGTTTATATAGTTCACCTTTGCATCCACTTTCCACTTTTCCGCTTTATCCAGGAAAGTTGTGGCACGGAGAGTAATATTAGTCTTATTCAATTTGGATTCCGGAGTAATCCCCGCATCATCCGAGCGGTTTACCGAAGTAAAAACCGATGTTCCGTTTATATTTTGCTGGAAACTGATACCTTCATTGAAGGATACTCCTGTACGGAAAAAAGCGTCGATATTATCATATGTACGAAGAGAGACATCACGTCCCAACCAGTCTTTCACGGTTTGTCCATCTGCTTTTGGTCCCCAACTCAGACGGGATTGGTTATCATATATTCCTACAGAACCCTGACCAAAACTATTTTGCATATGCGGTTTCAAGAAAATAGATTCAGTGGTGATTCCGGCATTTACAGTAATACCAAGACCCTCATTTTTTCTACCCGATTTAGTAGTAATCAAGATAACACCGTTACCTGCACGAGACCCGTATAATGCTGCTGCTGACGCACCTTTCAGTACTGTCATCGATTCGATATCTTCCGGGTTAATATCGGAAAGTCCGTTACCCATATCGGTACCGGAGTTTCCCCAGACATCATCTACTCCACCGGTAAAGTTATCCATAGGCGTACCATCCACAACAATAAGCGGCTGGTTGGAACCTGTCAATGAATTGTTACCACGAAGTACAATTTTAGAAGATCCCCCTACTCCATTACTGGAACGGACAATCTGTAAACCGGAAACTTTACCGGAAAGAGAGTTTGCCAGATTCGGTTCGCGTGATGACAACAATTCGTCTCCTTTCAACTCCTGCATGGCGTACCCCAATGCTTTCTTATCCCGCTTCATACCTAAAGCTGTTACAACTACTTCATCCAGTTTCTGAGTATCTTCTTCCAGATGAATGGTCAAAGTTGACTGTCCGGTATAAGGTATTTCCTGGGTTATATATCCGATAAAAGAAATCTGGATAATATCTCCTTTTTTCACTCCTTCAAGAGTAAAATTACCATCCATATCGGTTATTGTTCCGTTAGTTGTACCTTTAATAAGAACGGAAGCTCCGGGTACAGGTCCCAAAGCATCTTCCACTGTTCCCGAAATCTTTGCATTCTGTTGGGAAACGCCAGTGATTTGACTTTCCGTTTCCGGGAGCGCAAGTATATTTCCTGAGAAACATAGCGACCCCATAAGCAGTATCACACTGACAGGTCTGATTTTTTTCAACATAACTGATGTTTTTTGTTTATTATAACATGATATTTTGCTTGGCTGACACCAATGTCTTTTTTGATATATGTAACACAAAAAAAGAGAATTTGTTTTTGTCATTAACATGTGTGAAAATCTAAGACATGGTTATATTCTTTATTAAAATAAAAAGGCATCACATGAAATATAAAGGACGAAAGGATATCCAATAAACAATAAGAGCCGACACTCAATAAGTATTTTTTTATTTTCAAAACAAAAAATTAAAAACAACTTCTTTTCAGCCACATGATTCTTCTATAAGAGTTTTAGTTAAAAAAAGAGAGGCATATCCCTATAACAGGACATACCTCTCTTTAAATTCTATTAAAAATATAAATTATAGAAACCTATAATAAAAACATCTGCTATTTCGAACTCTTAGCCCACCATAATGGAGTGAATACATCATCCGGACCACCTAATGTCTTAACAGCCTGATCATAACCTTCCGGACTGCTATTTGCCAAACTTGACGGGAACTTCAAACGTTGCGGGAAGAACTTATATGTTTGTTCCATATAGTTACTCTGTGTTAAAGTAGGCATATAAATCAACGGTTGTTCTACAGCAGGCGTTTCGAAGAACGGAAGTCCTAAACGACGATGATCGCTCCATGATTCCATCGGCACCCAAGGTACATTGGCTATAAACTTCTGTGTGATAATTTTAGTCAACTGGTCGTTCAAAGCTTTGCCATACAATGTTTGAGAAGCAACCGGATATTTATATGTAAATGTACCTTCTGCTTTTGTATAGCCATCGATCATTTTCATTGTCTTTGTTGCAGGAGGTTCTGCCGTATGATCCCAGGCAACAGAAGTTCCTACATTATTGTACTCTGTTGATGCAAGGTAACTATCCACAAACTTGGAAACACCGTTATATTCAAAACTAGCACGAATACCGGCTTCATAAGCGTCTTTGCCTCCCATAGAAGCAGCCCAACCTCTTATAGAAGCTTCTGCAATCAACAGATAAGATTCCCAAGCACCGAAGAAAATACGAGAGCTGTTGCTATCCCTATATTTTAATACCAAACGAGGATTTGTTCCATTAAAACTATAAACCTGATTCAATGCACCTTTATCACCTTGTGAACCGATAGCCGGAGCATTCCAGGTATAAGAGGCATTTATCTCTTCCAACTGGGTCTTTTTGTCTTCTTTCAACAAATCACGCTTTACAGTTTTAGCCGTGTTATCCCATGACGGATAATTACAGAAACCTTCGCTGTCAAAATCTCCCGGAATATAGAATAAAGCATACGCACGCGGATCTATTTTATTACGCAAGCCATCAAACCAAAAACCTGCACCAGGCTCATTTGTATATAATGAATAATGTTTTTCATAACGTTGTCCCATATAATCTTCAGCTTTGATATGCGACTGATATCTTTCATCTGTCAATTGCTCGGAAGTTTTGATACCTCCCAAACCAATCATCAGGTTATTCAACGTCGCAGACAATTGCTGAGAATTCCACTCACGTGACATAACTCCGGTCAAATCATCCCATCCCGGTCTTTCTGCAACCGTAAAGTTATCACTGTTATTAGCGATATACCCCCCTTTGACAGCATCTTCAAATTCAGACTGTGCTCTGGCGGGCTCCACTTCAGACAGACGCATAGCCAAACGCATACGTAAAGAGTTTCCGAATTTCACCCATTTGCTGAAATCGAAGCTATAGGCACGGTCATACTTCTTTTCTGTATCATCCGGAGTTATATTTACATCCAATTTGCCAACTGCATCTTTCAGTTCATCAAAAAGGAAATAATAAATATCCTTTATGCTGTTAAACTCCGGGTTTGTTCCCTGAAATGCATCTTTAGGAAGAGACCCGAAATTATCCACAAATTCGCTCATCAAATAAGCACGCCAAATGCGGGCAACCTGTTTTAGGTTCGGAATCATTACAGCATCATGTCCGGTCAGATTTCCTTTGGATATTTTATCATCAGCCAATGTAATAGCTAATGTTGCCGATTTCTGCCAGTCTGCCGATTTATTGTAATAAGCGGAAATCCATTCGTCATTATAAGAACCTACAGCTATGCCCGAAGTAAAATGCTGCCGACCGGCTGTTTTCCAGTTCAAAACAAACGCACGCTCTGCCACATCCGGATCCATTTGGGCACCTGTAATTGAAGCATTTATAGCATACTCGACACGCGCCTGATCAATCGTTGCCGCAGTAGGGTCAGTATTCACTTCATCAAAGTCTGAGCATGCCGTTAACAGCAAAGACCCTATGCTAAGTGTATAAACTAATTTATTTATATTTTTCATATTGCTTATTTTTTATGTAATTAGAAACCAAGTGTTACGTTAAACAAATAACTGCGTGATGTAGGAGAACCTCCATTTTCGAAACCGGTAGCATTTGTACTTGTTGCATACACTGATTCCGGGTCTACTCCATTCAGATGACTCTTAATCATCCATACATTATTACAAGAAACACCTAATTTAATTTGTTGGAATGGGGTTTTTGAAAGCATTTTCTTATTAAATGCATAGTTCAATGAAAGATTACGCAGACGAACATTGGTGGCACTATAAATATTTGCTTCACCAATACCCAAGTTACCTGTAGAACCTGTAACTGCTTCCCAATATTGTTGAGTAGTAATTGAAGAGTTATTTACCTGATAAGCACCATTATCATCAATATATACCGCATCTAATTTCATATCAGGACGTTCGCCATTAACAACTGTAGCCGCAGCTGTTCCCGATGCTTGCATAGCACGGTTTGTTCCGGAAAATATCTCACCACCGAAACGGCTATCGATCAAGAAACTAAATGACCATCCTTTATAAGCAAAAGTGGAAGTGATACCTAATAAAGCATCCGGTTGCTGGTCGCCAATCTTTACTTTTTCCGTGTCGCCGGTTGGCAGACCGTCTTTTGTTACGATCATTTGACCATAATAAGGAGAACTTTCATCTGTCACACGTTTAAACTGTGTACCCCAGATCTCGCCATAGTTACCACCGGCTGTTGCATAGATCTGCACATTATCATAACCACCTAAAGAATATAAACTGATATCCGGAGTTAATTCAATAATCTTATTGTTGTTTTTAGAGAAGTTCACCATTAAATCCCAACTAAAACCACTTGCCGTTTCAATCGGACGGGCATTTACCATCAATTCGACACCAGTATTCTGGATATCACCTGCATTAATTTTCTTGTTCTTATAACCAGACAACGGGTCCATCGGTAAATTTAACAATTGACGACGTGCATTCGATTTGTACCATGCCAAGTCGAAGCCTAAACGGTTATTAAAGAATTTCAGTTCCAGACCGGCCTCCCATGAAGAAATAAGCTCGGAACGAACATCCGCATCATACAAAGTTTCCTTTGTACCAACAGTTGCATTTCCTTCCGGGTCGTTACCGATAGTATAAGTATTATACAACTGATAAGCATCCATATCATTACCTACCTGGGCAAAAGAAGCACGTACTTTAGCAAAAGTAAACCAGTCCGGTAACGGTTTATCTATTTTATTCATCATATCCGATATAATCCAAGCTGCAGAAATAGACGGATAGAAGAAAGAGCGGTTTTTCTTACTCAAAGAAGAAGACCAGTCATTTCGGAAAGTAGCATCCAAGAACAGATATCCGTCAAAGTTTGCTTGCAATGTACCGTACAATGAGTTAATCTTTTTACGGTTAAATTCCTCTGTCCCATTGATTTTATTCTTAGCATTACCTAAAGTAAACAAATCGGGAACATTCAATTCGTCGGGAGAAGCTGATACTTTCTTTTTTTGGCGCATCATCAGGTTACCACCAAAGGTTGCTGATCCACCCCACTTGCCAAATAAATTATCTTTTTGAGCAGAAATCAAAAAACTGTAATTATTTTCATAGAAACGATCCTGTCCGATACTATAACGCCCACTGTTTGTTAAAGAACTTCCAGCATATGTTTTAGATACGAAATCTGTGAAATACATATCACTACCAGCTTTAATCTCTGCATTCAACCAATCTGTGAAGCGATATTTTAAAGAACCGAACATCAGGAATCGGTCACGGACATCTTGATTATAAATATAACGTGAAGCCCAATATGGGTTTATTTGTTGTCCGCCACCATACCAAATCATCTTTCCGTTTTCATCCCTTGCTGCAGAAAAATCACGAATATCCATTGAGCGCGGGAGCTGATAAATAGTGTTGAATACATTTGAACTATTATCTCCGGAGATTGGACGATTTTCAGCATTTGAGTTGATATATTGGATTTTTGCATCCAATGTCCAACGCTCGTCTTTACCAAATTTAGATAAAGCACGCATTGTTAAATTCGTACGTGCCAGAGATGCTCCCGGTATTTTACTGTTATCATCCATACGTGTTACAGAAGTATAAACAGAAGTATTGTTATACTGCTGGGCAAATGAAATATTTTCAGTTATATTCGTACCTGTATCAAAATAATTACGAACATTGTCATAAGCCTGCATATTAGCAGTCACACCATCCCATCTTTTATAAGACTGTCCTGTTATCTGAGGTCCCCAGCTAGTAGACTTCAATTCATCATATACGCCCAGGGAACCTTGTCCAAAACTATTCTGCATTTTAGGATTCATAAAAATAGTTTCTGCAGACACAGAACCTGAGATTGTGATACCTAATCCGTCACTCTTCTTACCTGTTTTTGTTGTAATCAAGATAACACCATTACCAGCACGCGATCCATACAAAGCAGCAGCAGAAGCACCTTTCAAGACAGACATACTCGCAATATCTTCCGGATTAATATCCGATAGTCCATTACCCATATCCGCAGAAGGGTTCCAATAATCATTATTGCTACCACCAGTAAAATTATCCATTGGGATACCGTCAACGACAATTAAAGGTTGGTTTAATCCGGTAACAGAATTACTACCACGCAACTGGATTTTAGAAGATGCACCAGGACCATTACTTGAACGGATAATCTGTACACCGGAAACTTTACCAGATAATGCATTTGCTACATTAGTTTCACGAGCATTAACCAGTTCATCCCCCTTAAGTTCCTGCATAGCATATCCTAATGCCTTTTTTTCACGTTTGATACCTAAAGCTGTTACCACAACTTCATCCAGTTTCTGAGTATCTTCTGCTAAACTGATATTCAGTGTAGACTGTCCTGTATACTTGATTTCCTGAGTTACGTAACCAATGAAAGATATTTGAATAATATCCCCATTTTTTACGCCTTCCAATGTAAACTTACCGTCCATATCGGTAATGTTACCATTGGTAGTTCCTTTTACAACTACAGATGCTCCGGTTACAGGACCGAAAGCATCCTCAACAGTACCTGTAACCTTTCCGCTTTGTTGGGAAACGTTTGTACCAAGATTGGCTGACTCCGAAGAGGCATAAATGCTTCCAGGAAGGCAAAATGCACCCGCCAATAGAATTAAGCTAATAGGTTTGAATTTTTTCAGCATAATTTGTGTTTTATTTATTGAAAGAGATATAATTGTGTTTGTCCAATAATTTTATGCTATATGTCTTGAAATATGGAGACTTTTAGGTTTAGCGTTTACCTTTGTAGCGTTTGTTACTTTAGTTCTAAAAGAACTGTGCAGGTTTATGAGGAAGTTTGTCTTGGTTCTAAAAGAACTTCTATATAAATCAAAGCGTTCAAAAGGTATTTAAGATGTTGATATACAGCAAATAATATACATTTTATTCCATTTGTATAAAAAGTGGACAAATTGGTATTCTAAATGAATCTTATTTTTTATGATGCATTTATTAATAGAAAATTCACACCTTGAAGAGAATTGCCTTGTATTAAACTTAAACTTTATAAATGTTAAAGCATACTGCATAACAATTTGTATATCTGTTTATTAATGGAAAAATCAACAATCTTTCAATTGTTAAAATTGAAATCACAACGTATTTTTTTTAGAAAAATAACACAAGGACATAAAAATTTCATATCTTTGGCGCAGATATGAAATGTGCAGAGTTCTTTTAGAACTAAAGTAACAAACGCTAAAATAAAGTACACTATACCTAAAAGCCTCCATATTTCAAAAGCACAATAAAATATTAGTATTTAAAAAATTATATCTCTTTCAATTAAATAAACACAAATTATGCTGAAAAAATTCAAACCTATTAGCTTAATTCTATTGGCAGGTGCGTTTTCTCTCCCGGGAAGCATGTATGCTATTACAGAACCGGCCAATCCAAGCACAAACATTTCCCAACAAAGCGGAAAAGTTACAGGTACTGTTGAAGATGATTTCGGTCCTGTAACCGGAGCTTCTGTGGTAATAAAAGGTACCACCAATGGAAATATTACCGATATGGACGGTAAGTTTACTTTGGAAGGCGTAAAAAATGGGGATATTATTCAAATATCTTTCATCGGTTACGTAACTCAGGAAATCAAGTATACAGGACAACCAGCCCTGAATATTAAATTAGCAGAAGATACCCAGAAACTGGACGAAGTTGTAGTAACAGCTTTAGGTATGAAACGTTCAGAAAAGGCACTGGGTTATGCTGTAACAGAATTAAAAGGCGACGAACTAAAAACAAATGCAATTAACCCTGTTGCATCCCTACAAGGTAAAGTTGCCGGTGTGGAAATTGCAAGTTCTGACGGTGGTATGTTCGGTGCTACAAAAATTCAGATTCGTGGTGCTTCTACTTTGAGTGGCAATAACCAACCTATTTATGTTGTCGATGGCGTAATCTTATCCAATGATTTGTCTGGTACTGGTTCTTCTGACTGGGATTCCAACGCAAACGACTATGGTAATATGTTGAAAAACTTAAATCCAGATGACTTTGAAACAGTTTCCGTATTGAAAGGCGCAGCTGCTACAGCATTGTACGGATCTCGTGGTCTGAACGGTGCTGTTGTAATTACTACTAAAAGCGGCAAAGGAGCGACCGGTTTCGGTGTATCTGTCTCACAGACATTCGGATTAGACCATGTTCATGGCGGCATGCAACGTCAGATGGTTTATGGTCCGGGTAACTATTCCGGTAATGTAGACTATGGAACTCCTGATACGAACGGAAAATTCCAGAAATGGGATAACTTAAACCAATTCCGTTTGAATAATAATGGCCAAGCAACAGTTATTGGCCAAACCAGTCGTTTGTGGGGGCCTAAATATGACGGAAGACAAATTGAGAACTATGACGGTACGATGACTTCTTATTCCCCAATTGAAAGCAATATGAGCGATGCTTATCAAACCGGGCTGAACTCCAATACAAACGTTGCAATACGCGGAGGTAATGAAAAAACGACTTATTATTCTTCTATTTCTTATAAAAAAGCAAAAGGTGTCGTAGAAAACAACGATTTCGAACGCTATTCTCTTTTACTGAAAGGATCACAGAAAATCAGCGAACGTTTAGATATGAATGCATCTATCAGCTTCGCAAACTCTACACCTAAAAATGCACAGAAGAATATCGGAGAATATTTTTCAAACAATGGTTTATCTACAATGTATGATACTAAATATTTCCGTGATAAATATTTAGGGACCAAACATACCGGTATGGCAAGCAAAGACTATAATGATACATATGCCAATGTTCCAGGTAAAGACTTATGGTTCGAAATAGATAATTTCGATTATACCCGTAAAGAAACAGTCGTTCGTCCTACTGTCGAATTCAATCTGAAATTAATCGATTGGTTACAGTTCCGCGCCGAAGGAAACATGAACTATTATTATACAAGCTGGGAAAACAAACAATTAGGTAAAGGCTTCAACAATGATGGCGGTTTCTATGAAATGGGACAAGATTATAGCAAGCAAACCACTTTTGCCGGTACATTCACAGTAAACAAAGATGTTAAAGACTTCCATATCGGTGGTTTCGTACGTGGTGAATATTATACAACATCCAGCGGGCATCAATTATCAAAAACAGATGGAGGTCTGGTTGTTCCTGGACAATATTTCGTAAGTAATTCTAAGAATACTGTTAAAACAGAAGCTTCAATCAAGGATACAAAACGTATTTTATCTGTGGTAGCTGCTGCAAACCTTTCCTGGAAAAACCAGGTATTCTTGGATATTACCGGACGTAACGACTGGTCATCCGGTTTGGTTTATATGAATGGTACAGGTAACTATTCTTATTTCTATCCGTCAATCGGTGGTTCTTGGTTACTTAACGAAACTTTTGATTTACCTGAATGGATTTCATTAGGAAAGATTCGTGCATCATGGGCTCAGGTTGGTAATGATGCCAGTGCATATTCAATCTATTCTTACTACTCTTTGGGTTCACTGTTACAACCGAATGGAAATAACATCTTCACAAACAGCTTCAGTGATGACCAGAAAAAATTGTTTAGCCCGAATTTGAAACCTGAACGTAAAAATTCATGGGAAATCGGTTTGGACTGGCGTTTCCTTAACAACCGTATCGGTATCGATGCTACTTATTATAAGGAAAATACAACCGACCAGATTATGACAATTGCAATTCCGTCTGAATCAGGTATCAGCAAACAATTAATCAACGCCGGTAATATCCAGAACAGTGGTGTTGAAATCGCATTAAACACAATTCCATTCAAAAATAAAGAATGGGAATGGACATTAGACTTCACATTCACAAAGAACTCCAATAAAATCGTAGAACTTCACCCCAATGTAGCAAATTATATTGCATTGGAAGGTGATGTAGCTTATGGTAACTATCGTGTAGGTTCTGTTGCAATGGTTGGTGGTTCTTACGGATTGCTGATGTCTGATGCTATGCCGAAGAAAAATGAAAATGGAGAAACTGTATTGACATGGAATGATGACTTCCGTGCAGCTTATGCACAACGTAGCGGTACAGCTGAAGAAGTTGGCAGCATGGTTCCTAAATTAATGACATCTATGTCTACAGGCGTTACCTGGAAAAACCTGAGCCTGCGTGTTGCATTAGACGCTCGTTTCGGAGGAAAGATTGCATCTTACTCCAACAAATACGGACAAACTTATGGTTATACTAAATCTTCTCTCGATTTCCGCGATGAAGAACATGGAGGCCTTACATGGACATCTAACTATGCAGACTCCAAAGGTATGACATTCCATGATGGTATTATACCGGAAGGTGTATTCGAATCCGGTACTATCGTAACAGGCATAGACGGTCAGAAACACGACGTCAGCGGCATGAGTTTCCAAGAAGCATATGACAAAAAAATTATCGAACCGGTACATGCATCAACCTGGCACTATTGGAGCAACAGTTGGGGTACAGGTACAGTAAACGACTATTGGGTACATGACCTAAGCTATATTGCACTTCGCGAAGTCTCTCTGGGTTATCGTTTGCCGAACAATATCTCATCTAAATTAGGAGCAAAAGGTATCGCACTTTCATTCAGCGCAAGAAACTTGGGATATATTTATAACTCATTACCTAACAACCTGAATCCGGAAGGTGTTCGTAGTAATAAATCTGCTGAATTCCGTGAACGTTCAAACAACCCGATCACGTCCAGCTACATGCTTACTATCAACTTGGATTTCTAATTTAATAAAAGACAATTATCATGAAATATAAATCAATTATAACCGCCACTATCTTAGGAGCTTCTCTTATCGCAGCTTCAGGATGTAAAGACGATTTTGCGGAAGTGAACACCAACCCGTCCGCCGTGACAAAAGCGGATATCCGCTACTTGTTCACACAAGCTTTGGCTGAATTCGAACCTTCTAAATATCAACAATGGTTCTATAACAACCTGGCTTATACCCTCCCCTGGTCACAATCCGTTGTTATGCAAAAAGGAAACACATCCGATCTTAACATGATGGGAGCCTATGAAGGTTCACAAAGCCAGGTTATCAACGTAAAACTATATACGGAAGAAATCAAATATGTACTTTCCTTAATGGAACCGGAAGAACAGGATAAATACCAGAATATCACCGCTATGTGCAAACCACTATTAGTGTATCTGGGTATTTTCGGTACGGATATGTACGGTTCTCTGGCTTATACGGAAGCGGGACGAGGCTTACATGAAGAAATCCTGACACCAGCTTATCAAACACAGGAAGAACTGTTTACAATTTGGTTAAAAGAACTGGATGAAACAATAACCGTATTAACATCAGATCTTCCCAATCAGATAACATTGGGTACACAAGATTTCGTATACAATGGTGACCTAAAGAAATGGGCTAAATTTGCAAATTCTTTGAAATTAAAAATTGCAGTCCGCATGTTGCATACAAACAAAGCGGAAGCTTTAAAAATTGCACAGAACGTAGCAGAAAGCCCGGTAGGTGTTATGTCCAGCCTGGATGATGATTTCTTCTACTGTAAAGGTGCACAGGAATATCATTTTGGAGATGATGTATTAGACGGACAAGAAAAAGGTATCGGTGCTCAGCAATTAATCAACTTCTTAGTAGAGAATAAAGATCCACGCGTTCGCTTTATCTTCCAAAAGAATGATTTTAACAGTAAAGTGATAAATGCTTTCTTAAAACGTGATATTAAATTACCTCCTTATATTGAAGCTAACATCACAACTAAAACAGAAGGTGGTGTAAAGAAATTTAATGGATGGAAAGCTCCGGGCGAGCCTTGGGTACGTTATTATGGCGCTCCGGTAAATACCAAAGCTCGTGAAGATGCAGAAACAAACAATGCTTATTTCAATTATGACAAATTTAAAATTGACAAAAAGCAATACTATCCGCTGGCACGTATGAACCGTGAAATGTTACAAGGGCAAAAAGAATATACATTCCCCGATGATCCGGACGTAACAGCAGAAATTGACAAACAGCAAAATGCATGGTATGGTTTACATTTCTCTTCCGGAGAAGTTCAGCTTTATTTGGCTGAATTGAAGCTGATTGGAGCAAATCTTCCTCAAAGTGCTGAAACTTATTTTAAAGAAGGTATTCGTCTATCTGTTGAAGAATATAACAGATTAGCTGAATTGAATAAAATTCCGTATTATTCAAGTGTATATGATAAAGATTATGAGAAGCCACTAAAGTTAAACGATGGTGAAATTAACGATTTATTGAATCAGCCGGCTTACACTTTAACAGGCTCTCCTAAAGAACAACTGGAAAAGGTATATATCCAACAATATATCCACTTCCTGTTATTCCCGACAGATCAGTTTATACAAGTCCGTCGTTCAGGTGTTCCCATGAGAGGAAGTAATATTTTAGCATGGCAGGACTTCACTACAGCTGGTGATCCTAATTTTGCCATCCCTCGTAGATGGACTCTATCTGCTCCATTAGAAAGTGATTTAATGTATACAATCAAGAGTAATGCTTTCAAAGCTCAGGGTTATACAACAGGGACCCAAGATCCGAAGGTCCTCAACACAGAGCGTGTTTGGTATGACAAGGGAGCTCCCAATTTCGGTGAAGGCCCAAATTTCTAAAATGAATTCTATATGATTAAGGAGGACTTTCATAGTCCTCCTTTTTTATTTAACTTAAAATTATCTGGATATGAAACAAACCATATTTGCGATCTTATTTATACTTGGAGTGACCAATCTCTATGCTCAAAAGAATCCGATTTATCTTCTAAATGATTTCACTCAGGGAACTGTATTAATGAAAAATGGTTCAAAAGCGGTAACTCTATTGAATTATGATGCTTGCAATCGACTGATGAAATACAAAGAAAAAGACGACATCATGATTCTTACAAATACTCAGCAAGTTGATACGATATTCATTGCATCCCACAAATTTATCCCGGCAAACCGTTTCTTCCTTGAGGTTATAGATATGCCAAATGGTAAAGCTTATATCAACTGGCTATTAAAAGAAACATATAAAGGTAAGGTAGGAGCCTATGGACAAACCACCCAAAGTACTACCAGCACCACTATTAATACAAGTTATTACAACAAAGGCATTTACAAAAATGAAAACAGGGATGTTATCGACACCTACAATGATAATGATTACTGGTTCTTCTTAAATAACAAATTAGTCAAATTCAAAAACGAAAAATCCTTGCTTAAACTATTCCCTCAAAAAGAAGAGGCTATAAGGAATTACATAAAGAAATATAAAACAGATATGAAAAAACCCGAACAAATAATCGAACTAATGAACTACTGCTTGGAATGAGACTACATTGCTGTTGCTTCTTTAGTCACTTCGTTGTATATTTGCACAATTTTAATTTATAAAACATTTAACATGAGAACTCTAATCAATTTAACAAAGTTATTTACCTTATTAATTATCTGTATAGTGGCTACAAGTTGTAACAATGATGATGGTGAAAAAGATACTCGGGATGAAATTCTCGGTATTTATACATACACACGGACAGGTACAATTGTAACAACAGCCATAGGTGAAGAACCAAAGAGTAATGCTATTAATGAAACTGGCTTAATGGAAATACGCAAAAAAGAGTATGACAATTCAACTACAGCAATAGAGCTTGTCTATGTTGATGAAACCGGCTTCTGGAAAGGGAATGTAAGTAATGGAATCTATTCAAATGGAAAACTATTTTTAGAAACAGGAAATCCAATAAAAACATCTACTATTACTTCAAATGGGGTATCTCACACCTATGTGACTCAAGAAGAAATTGTTTATTCGGAAGCAACTCTTCAAAACAATGGCTTCACGATTTCAATTACAACAACAGGGACCGAAAAGAAAGATGGTTCTCCCTACTTAACTATTTCAGGGAATGAAGAACTTAAGTTAGTAAAAAAATAAAATATATCTTTAGTGATATTACAAAAAATAAGCCTGCCAAAAGCTTTATAATAACTTGGCAGGCTTATTTTGTATTATTAATTTTAGAATTTCTTTTCGTTCGCTAAATTCCACATATTAAGGAAAGATGCTTTTGTTATATCAACAACTTTATTCCAATTAATCTTATCGGCATGGTCACTCGGCATATGATAATCAGGATGACCATCTGTATGGTACCAAATAACCGGAATATCCAACAAAGCAAAAGAAGCATTATCGCTACCTCCTACCGGTTTATCCCAAGGGCGATAATCAGGAGTAAGGTTTAATTTGTACTTTTTAATATCATTCTTCAGCCAGTCACCGAATACAGGATGTGATTCTGTATAGAAATAGACCACATGGGTCGGTCTTGCTTCATTATTATTACGACCAATCATATCAAAATTCAGATACCCTTTTACCTTTTTAATTTCAGGAAAATTCTGTACGAAATATTTTGAGCCTAACAAACCTTTCTCTTCCCCATCCCAAAAAGCAAAAATAACTGTCCGTTCCGGTTTTTCTCCGGTAGCCAGGAAAGCTTTAGCTATTTGAAGAACAGCCGATACCCCGGATGCATTATCATCCGCACCATTGTAAATCTGGTCGCCCTCCAACATCGGGTCAACCCCCAAATGGTCATAATGAGCACCTATAATAACATATTCATTCGGATTCTTACCCTCAATTTTTCCCAAAATATTCCGCATGGATAATTTCTGGTGAACTCCTAGTTTTAATATTGCAATCGAATCAGGATGTACCTGAAAACGACCTCGCTTCTGACGTTCTTTATTATATGCTTCAAATAGCTGGTAATAGGTTTCAAACAATGGAGAGATACCCATCGTTTTTAAATTAGATACGATATATTCACCAGCAATACGGCCACCATGGAAACCAGCCTCACGTCCTTCCAATTCATCACTGGCAAGAAAACCGATATATGCCT
The DNA here is from genome assembly GCA_019417325.1 of Parabacteroides sp. Lineage (GTDB taxonomy): Bacteria > Bacteroidota > Bacteroidia > Bacteroidales > Tannerellaceae > Parabacteroides. The sequence goes on from DXVO01000009.1 coordinate 202,580, forward strand.
CAGCATTTTCTTTGTTGATTACATCCAATCCTTTTTGCTGTGGAGATTGAGCCCACAGTGTTGTACACAGTACAAACGAAGTAATTAATAGTCCTGTTTTTCTCATCTTATTATATTTAGCTCAGCATTTAAAATCTGAATGACCTTCAGACAAAGATAGTTCGAAAAAAAAACATCACAAAATCTAAAAAAAGAAGTACACAAAAGGGCATAAAAAAAGGCTACTCTCCACCGCTTATAGTGTCGAATGCCTCATCTACTCATCTCTCTCACCTTCCGTGAAAACGGCGGTGAAGAGAACCCATCAAAAAAAATTATACTAATAAATTAATTTTCAACTTTAGAGCTTTCGCTCATTTCGTTCATTAGACGACGAATTTCAGCATTTAATCGCTGGCACATTGATCCATTTCCTATTGACTGATAACGGTCAGCCTGATAACGCAACATCGCTAAAGTACGCAAACTTTTTTCATTTCTACTTGCTATCATAATTTCAAAATTTATGCTTTCCACGCTTGGAAAGCCTGTTAATAATAAAAACCTAAACTTTCTCTTTTTCTTTTACACTGCAAATATAAGCATTTTATTTGAATATATGCTATACAACATATTAAATTCTTATTTCATTTCTATTTATTTAACACTACAGATTGTCTATTTTTTCATGATTTTATTATACGATCTGACCTAATTCCCCTGTAACTGAGTTTATTATAAATCCATAAACGCTTATATCTGAAGGGATCAATGGATGTGTCTTAACCAAATCGACTGTTTTACGAACTGCACTTTCCACATCATTAAATCCATTCAACCAAGTATCGACATTCAATCCGCAATATTTCAGCATCTGTAGATTCTCATCCGTAATGCCTCTTGCTTTCATATTCCGGATCATCCGTTCGCTATTCAACTGCTGTGCGCCGCAATCGGTATGTCCAATAATCATAATTTCTTTTACCCCCAATTCATAAACAGCAATCAGCAAACTCCGGACTGCACTACCAAAAGGATGTGAAATTACTCCACCCGCATTCTTTATAACCTTAACATCCCCATTTTTAAATCCCAGAGCAGCAGGAAGTAATTCTGTCAACCGGGTATCCATACATGTTACGATTGCAATTTTCTTGTCCGGATACTTATTGGTGATATACTGTTCATATCCTTTATTCTTTACGAATTCGCGGTTGAAATTCAATATCTCATTTAATATAGGCATATATATACACATTATGTAGTTCAAACATCAAATCACACCAAAATGTTTCAATGCCTTGAAAATTCCATCATCATCGACAGAACTAGTCACATAAGCGGCTGCCGCTTTCACATCATCTGCGGCATTTCCCATAGCAACACCTAAACCGGCATGTGCCAACATTTGAATATCGTTTCCTCCATCACCAAAAGCCATACATTCGTTCAGATCAATGCCAAAATGTTTCAACATTTTATCTATACCGACTTTCTTACTACTTCCTGCAGGAACAACATCTGTGAACAAGGGGTTCCACCGGGTTGATTCGCAATGGGATAATACAGGCATAATTCGTTTTTCCTGATCTGCAGTAAAGAAAGCTATCAACTGATACACTGTCCGATCACAAACCTCTTCCACCGGACGTATCGGGGGAGCTGGAAAATTTAACATATTGAATACTTTATTAGCCGACTCATCTATATAATTCATCAGGATATCTTTTTCCATTACAAAAGCACAAGGAAACGTATCTTCCTTCTTCATATAACGAATTAACGACTCTATATCTTTATTCGGAATACTATGTTTATAAATCACATCATGACCGGCAAAACAATAGCCTCCATTCAATGTCACATAGCCATCAAAATGCAGGTTTCCTAAATTATTTATGGAAATATAGTGGCGTCCTGTAGCAATAAAAACTTTTATATTTTTTTTTCTTAATAACTCTAGTGCATCAATAGTAGATTGTGGCACTTGATGAGTTTCAAAGCTCACTAAGGTTCCGTCTATATCAAAAAAAACAGCTTTAATCATCTTTCTTATTCTTCTTTTATTCAAAACAAAGGTAAGAATAAATATGAACACTTTTCTTGCATTCAAAAACTTATTATATTTAGCGAACATAAATAAAGATCTAGAAATGAAAAAGCTTTTTTGTCTATTAATCAGTACCCTTATTACTTTACCATCTTATTCTCAAGAAATTGAACCAGAGAACGCTCCTGGCCAGGAACCAACACTGGTCGAACGTCTTACACATGGTAAAACTGTAATTAAGAATGTAGAAATGAACCTTCAGTTATTCACTTCGGCGAATGCAAATTTCGTCAATAACTCTTTTGATGACATGAATTTCAAGCTAAACCGTCTCAGGCTGGAAATTAAAGGTAATGCCATGAAAAACCTGACATACCATTTCAGACAATCATTTAATAAATATTCAAATCCTTATTCGGTCGATAATTTATCCTCATCACTTGAATTGGCATACCTGAATTTAAACATTCATAACAAGTTTGGAATCAGTGTAGGTAAACAATTCGTAAACTTAGGAGGATATGAATATTATGTCAATGCCATTCGAGTACGTGAATTTAGTGAATTCAATAATCTGCTGACCTGTTATCAGGCGGGTGTCTCCGGTTACTGGTATATTACTCCAAGCCAGGAACTCTCTTTCCAGATAATGAATAATAAACATGATGAAGATAGTAAAATTTACCCTAGTGGCCTACCTGAAGGATACCAGGAATCTAAAATCCCATTCATGTATGTGGTTAACTGGAACAGTTCCTATTTCAACAACGTATTACAATTACGGTATGCTGCAGCTATGGGGCAACAGGCCAAAGGTAAATATTCTTATTATCTTACTTTTGGCAATATCATAGAAAAAGGTCCTTTACTAGCTTATATAGATGTAATGTATACACGCCAGAGTGTAGACCAGCACAGCATGATTAGCTATCTTCCTACAATACCTAAAACTGCAGCAAACACAGAATATCTATCTGTTATTGCTGATGTTGACTATCGTTTTCATCCCCGATGGAATGCGTATATCAAAGGAGCCTATGAAACAGCACGGGTATATCAAAGTAACGGAGCATTTGAAAAAGGTTTATATCGTACATCTTGGAATATACAAGGTAGCGTAGAATATACGCCATTCAAAAAAAGCGACCTGTTCGTATTTATACATTACACTTACAGAGGTATTGATCTAAAAAAAACTGCATTAACCCTGGGAGCTATAGATCCCGATACACATCGGATTTCGTTAGGACTGGTCTATGCAATCCCTATATTCTAAAATTCAGATGTTCAATCATAGCCGAAACCCTTGCTAATTTTACATCTTTTTCATTTTAACAATATTCAGGCTTAATATTAACCTTATTTTATATTTATAATGGGGACATTCTTAATCTTACTGCGTTTTTAAATAGAAATATAAATAACCCCAGTTTTAACCCTAAATGTTTTTGCCTATGACATAAAGATTTCCCCTTAAAATCCAATACATTTTTATAACTAACAAATCATATTTTAATTACCAAGAGAAAACAACCCAATATGCCACGTAATAACTTTAACCATAAAATATACATAACCTGTATTATTCTTATGTCTATTTTACAAAGCTCAAAGCTTTACGCAGAGGCATTCGACTCACAATCGAACCCTCTTCCTTCGATGCAAGCTAATACAACACTTTTTGATGTACTTCAATCTGTAGAAAAGAATAGTGAATATGTCTTTTTCTATTCCGACGAAGTACAATCAGAATTAAGTAAAAAAGTGAATGTCAATGCAAAAGAGGCAAGTATCGAGAAATTATTAGCTCAGGTACTGAAAGGAACCGGCCTGAAATACACAATCAATGACCACCAGGTCGTATTGTACAAAGAAAATGCCCAGCAACAACATCCCCAGGGGATTGCTATAAACGGTACCATCCGGGATTCGGAGAGAAACCCGTTACCAGGAGTAAATATCACAGTCAAAGGGACCACAATCGGTACAAGTTCCGATTTGGATGGAAACTATTTCCTAACTGTACCTGATAAAAAATCTATCCTGGTATTCCAATATCTGGGATTTGCCTCACAAGAAATAGAAGTAGGCAGCCAGCTAAACGTCAATATCGAAATGAAAGAAGACAGCAAGACTTTGGAAGAAGTTGTTGTCGTAGGTTTCGGTAAGCAAAAGAAAGTATCCATCGTAGGTTCTATTACCACTATTGAACCCAAACAATTACAAGTAGGAACTTCCCGCTCTATGAGTAACAACCTGGTAGGACAGTTATCCGGTGTAATCGGGGCACAACGTAGTGGTGAACCCGGATATGATAACTCCAGCTTCTTTATCCGTGGTATCTCTTCATTCAACGGCAATAATAATCCACTGGTTTTGGTAGATGGTATCGAACGAAACTTAAATAATATCGACCCTGCTGAAATCGAATCTTTTTCTATTTTGAAAGATGCTTCCGCCAGTGCCGTTTATGGGGTACGTGGAGCCAACGGGGTAATTCTTATTAATACGAAAAGAGGTAAAACAGGTAAACCCGCAGTCAACATCCGCTTTGAACAAGGAGTTACGCTTCTTGGTAAACTACCAAAATTCGCTGGTTCTTATGATTATCTAAGTTTAATCAATGAAATTGCTGTAGATGAAGGAAAACCTGCCCCCTATTCTAAAGATGTGCTGGAAAAATACCGTACAGGTGCAGACCCGGACCTTTATCCGGATGTAAACTGGATAGATGCAATCACCAAAAACAGTGGGCATAATACCCGTGCCAATCTGGATGTATCCGGTGGTAGCGAAATTTTACGTTATTCACTGGTCGGTTCTTTCTATAATGAAGGAGGAATTATCAAGCGCGACGAAAAACAAGCATGGGACTCTTCTTCGTCATTGAACCGTTACAATATCCGTTCCAATGTAGATGTAAACATTACTCCGACTACATTATTCCGTGTAAACATCGGTGGATATCTACAAGAACGCAGACGAGCACCGCAAAGCGTAGATGGTCTATTTTCTCTCGCCTTTGAAACACCTCCATACGTCCATCCAACCCAATATTCTTCCGGAGAAATACCTCGTGTAAAAAACCGTCAGAACCCTTGGGCACTTGCCACACAAACCGGGTATGAAGACCATAGTGAAAGTAATATAGAATCTTTATTCTCTGTTGAACAGGACTTAAAATTTTTCTTACCAGGATTAAAAGTAAAAGGCCTCTTCTCTTTTGACCGTCGTAGTGCAACTTCCGTGATACGGTCAAAATCACCGGATTACTATAATCCGGCTACCAAACGTAATTCTGACGGTTCATTAGACCTGACAATTGCAGACTATGGACAAGTTTTTCTGGATCATAAGCTCTCTGCTGAATATGGAAGCAAAAGTACTTATCTGGAAGGTTCTCTAAACTATGACAACACTTTTGGAAAACATGCTATTGCCGGTATGTTTATGTATAACCAGAGAAGTCTGGACGAAGGACAAAAATTACCTTTCCGTTTCCAAGGTATAGCCGGGCGTTTTTCTTATACATACGATGGCCGGTATGTTGCCGAATTTAACTTCGGGTACAATGGTTCCGAAAACTTTGCCAAGGGACACCGCTTCGGATTTTTCCCTTCTGCTGCAATAGGATGGATCATCTCTGATGAAGCATTCATGGAATCATTGAAAGATATTTTTTCCACCGCAAAAATTCGTGCTTCCTATGGATTAGTTGGTAACGACTGTTTAGGAAGCTCTCGTTCTTCCATCCGTTTTCCTTATCTAACAACTATCAATGAAACTGGTGGTTATCGCTGGGGTGTTGATAACGATTACTATCGTGCAGGACGTTGGGAAGGACAAGTGGGATCGCCTACTCTGACATGGGAAAAGGTAAAAAAACTAAACATCGGTTTTGATTTAGGACTGTGGAGTATGGTTGACTTATCTGTAGATTATTTCCATGATTACCGTTATGATATTTTTATGCAACGTCAAACAATCCCGGCTTTCTCAGGATTTATACAAACCCCTTATGCCAATTTTGGCAAGGCAACTAACCAAGGTATAGACCTCTCTCTTTCTGCTAATAAAAATATAGGAAAAGATTGGATTATTATGGTTCGCGGTACATTTACTTATGCCCAAAGTAAAATTACAGAAAAAGATGAACCGGCAGGAGTCATTGGAACAAACCGTGCCCGTACCGGACATCCGATTAACCAAATATTCGGTCTGATTGATAAAGGTTTATTTACAGAAGATGATTTTCTGGATGTAGAAAAGGGAATTCTGAAAGATGGTATTCCTGTTCAGAAATTTAGCGATAAAGTTCGCCCGGGTGATATTAAATATACAGATATCAACGGAGACGGCATTATTAACTCTTTGGATGAATGTGCAATTGGAGGAACCTGGGACCCGCAAATCGTTTACGGTTTTGGTGCAACTATAAAATATAAAAGCCTGGACTTCGGTTGTTTCTTCCAGGGAAATGGAAAAACATACCGTATAATCGGAGGTAACAATTTTATTCCGGGCAGTGGTGCCGGTATGGGTAATATATATGATAACTATGGAGATCATTGGACTAAAGAAAACCCAAGCCAAGATGTATTTTGGCCCAGGTTATCCAGCTCTGCCAATGCGAATAATTCCCAATCATCAACCTGGTGGTTGCGCAATATGAGTATGTTACGAATGAAAAGCATTGAATTGGGATACAATTTCCCGAAAGAGAAACTACTTCCAAGCTTTATTAAAAGTGCCCGCATATTCGTTGCCGGCTCCAACTTACTGCAATTCTCCCAATTCAAATTATGGGATCCGGAAGTAGATACCAGCAATGGGCTACGCTACCCTATTATGAAATCCGTATCAATAGGGTTCGATGTCAATTTCTAATCAATTACAAACAGACATAAAATGAAAACACTCAAACATATTCTTTTAGCAAGTAGCTTATTCACACTTGCCTCTTGTTCGGATTTCCTGGATAAAGCACCAGATGACATGCTTGATCTCGAAATGATATTTAATGATAAAGTACGTACGGAAGATTGGCTTGCCGGAGTATATACGAATATTCCAAGTCAACGAAATTTCATGGATCAGGAAGGAGCTTTAAGTGATGACCAGAACCCATCCATCGGATGGCTTAAATTCGGGTGGGGAGTTATAGAAAAACAAACAGGTAACTGGAATCCCAACAGTGGCGACTCAAGAGGATATTGGGATAATCTCCCCAAACGTGTCCGCTCTGCTCTAATCTTTATTGCAAATGTAAAACCAAACACAGCCCAGCTCGTGACTCAGGAAGAAGTTGACCTGATGAAACTGGAAGCCCGTTTTCTGATTGCTTACTATCATGCTATTTTAGTAGAGACTTATGGGCCTGTCCCCTTTAATCCTGATAAGATATTTTCACTTGACACACCAGATGATGAATTAATGATGACCCAGGCACCAGTAGATTCTATTGTCGACTGGGTAGACAAAGAGCTATTGGAAGTATCCAAAGGGCTACCTGCTGTCTATTCGGATAAGAAAAAGTTCGGTCGTGCCACATCTCTCATGTGCCTCGCCGTACGTGCCCGCTTACTTCTTTTCAATGCAAGTCCGTTGTTAAATGGTAATCCAGACTATAAAGGACATGTGAATGCGAATGGCAGGGAATTATTCAGTTCCATCTATGATGCAAGCAAATGGAAACGTGCAGCAGATGCCAATAAAGAATTGATTGATGCAGCGCATGCCGCCGGTAAAGACCTTTATAAAGTCTATAATGATGACGGCAGCATCGATGCTTTCCAGTCCTATCAATATATGTTGATGAAAAAAGAGACGGAAGGAAACAACGAAATCCTATTTGCCCGTCCGGACTGGGATCATGGAGGCACAAACAGTTTATGTACTCCCCGTGGTTGTTCCGGTAATGGAGGTTATGGTATCACCCAGTCACTGGTAGACGCATTCTTTATGGAAAACGGACTTCCGCCTATCCTTGGTTACACAAACGGGGATATTGGAAAACCTATTATTAATGATAAATCCGGATATATAGAAAAAGGATTCTCCACTAAGCCTGAAATACGTAATACCAAATGGATTGAATGTCAGGGAAACCAGGACAAACATAAAGGACAAGTAACTTTAGCAGATACTTATAATATGTACTGCCATCGCGAACCTCGTTTCTATATATCTGTTCTTTATAACCGTGCATGGTATCGTTCAGAAAACAGAACGACTCGCTTCCTTGTAGGCGAATGGGATGGAGGTATCACACATGATGCACCCCAAAATGGTTATCTGATGCGCAAGCTGGTACATCCGGAACATGATACACGTAATGGTATTCATCCTTACCGTCCAAGCATCAACTTCCGCCTCGCAGAAGCCTATTTGAATTATGCAGAAGCATTGAATGAAGCGGTTCCGCTTCATTCAGACATACTTAAGTATGTTAATTTAGTACGGGAACGGGCTGGCATTCCTCAATATGGAAACGGAACAGGTATGATTGTTCCTCCAACTACCCAGGAAGGCATACGAGACCTTATCCACCGGGAACGCCGGGTTGAGCTTAATTGTGAATCCGGTATCCGTTATCAGGATATCCGCCGTTGGAAAATCGGAGAAGAAACTTTAAACCGTGATTTCTACGGTATGAACTACTTAGGTGAAAACCTAAGCGATAATGATAACGATCCGAAGGCTTTCTTTAAACGGACCGTCTATCAGACCAGAACCTTTACTAAGAAAAACTACTTTTTCCCGGTTCCACAATGGGAAATAGATAAGAATCCTAAACTTGTTCAAAATCCATTCTGGAACTAAAAAGCTCTTTTTAACAGAAAGCGTATGTGTGTCTTTATATTCAGACAGCATACGCTTTTCTATTTTATTTTTAACAGTCTGTTTTACCTGATAAAACTCGTTACCTGTCCGGATTCCGGTTCAGGAATAGCTTCTGTATTACTTTCTAAATTCTTGAGCTACCGAGCGATAGCCCCATAGGTTCGCATGACTTACATTCCTTCAGCTCTTGCGTAATTAAAGGTATCCGGAGTTTCAAAAGTTTCAAGCTGTGAAACAAAAAGTTTCTACTGCATGAAACTAAAGTTCCCTGCGGATGAAACTTTTAGTTTCATTACTTGAAACCGATTTGAAACTGTCATTAATCAAAAATACGTTCATAAAACTTATTGTAAACTTGATTCCTTATTATTGTATATTCGAGTTAATCAAATATACAAATTACAACAAGCATACCTCATTTATTTTTAAACGAAACTGAAGGCCTAAAAATTCGGCAGCCTTGCGACAAAGCAACATTCGATTAGTGAATATCTCGAAATAGTCCATTACAGCACAAATTTCGGTATTAATCTTCAAGTTCAAAGTAATGCTTTTTCCATCCTTGTCCAATACCACTTCCGAATGCTCGGCTGCATAATTCACACGGTCATGTATATCGAAATTTATTGTAGAACGATTACGTACACGACTACGGCGTACATCGGTTTTATCTGCAATAATAAGTGCTGCAGCAACAGCATTAACAGCAGCTGCCGTCAATTCGTCATGATTACCGATTGCAGTAATCACAGCTGCAACATCCACTGGAGCCATTCCCATTTTGTCCAAAATACGGAAAGCCATCATCGCACCACTTTGTGCGTGGTCGATACGGTTTACCACATTTCCTATATCATGCATAAAACCGGCAATCCTAGCCAATTCAACTTCGTGTGCACTATATCCTAATTGTTCGAGTAAATCACCTGCTACTTTAGCACATTTTGTACAGTGAGCAAAACTATGTTCTGTATATCCTATCTCTTTCAACGACTCGTCCGCTTGTTTAATGTAAGTCCGGATTTCTTCCGACTGGCGAACATCTTCATAAGTTACTTTCATTTTACTATGTTTTTATATATTAAAAACACAAAAATACCCGAATTGTTTTACCGGATGATAGAGTAAGCATGATATTCATACGGCAAACTCGCATCCTTTTCCTTAACAATTCAGCCATAACTTGAATGACGATAGCTTTTCCTCGCTAATTGTTATCTGGGTTTTAGAAGGAGGATTTACTTTTACTATTATTTTCCCATTAAAGAAAGGTTCTGCATGGTCTATCGCATTTATACTGATAATTGTTTGACGATTAGCGCGAAAGAAGACTTTGGGGTCCAATTGTTCCATTAATTTATTTAGAGAAAGATCAATAATATGCTCCTGCCCTTTTCTCGTTACAGCAAATACAATTTTATTCTCGAAATAAAAATAAGCGATATCCTCAACCTGTAATGACCAGAATTTACCAGCCCCCCAAATCAGAAAGCGGGAACGATAACATTTTTCTTTATTCTGTAAAGTCTCGAGTAATGTATCCAAATAATTCGTTGATGTCTCCTTCCGGCACGACAATACGGTTTCATATTTTATAATAGCATCCAACAACCGTTTTTCATCCACTGGTTTCAAAATATAGTCTATACTGTTTACAGAGAAAGCACGTATTGCATACTGGTCATATGCTGTAGTAAAAATGATAATAGAAGTCGGTTTTGCCACCGACAAAAAATCGAATGAATTCCCATCGGCAAGCTGAATATCCAGAAACAGGATATCCGGATGTGAATTCTCCTGAAACCATAAAATGGCTTCTTCCACACATCCCGGTAAAACAGACACGCTCCATTCCGGACGTAACCTGGTTACCATAGAATATAAGAGGCGGGCTGCCGGCACCTCATCCTCTATTATAGCTGCATGTAATTTACTCATATGATAATGGTACCTTTACAATAAATATTTCTTCCTGCTTTAATATAGTGATTTCTTTCCCCATCATTAACCTGCATCGATTGGATAAATTTGTCAGTCCGATGCCTGAAGGTGTTTGATTCTTACGGGGACGTACAGGATTAGTTACCACCAGATAATCGTTTTCTATTCCGATATGTATCTCCATTGGCTTGCTCATCGTAATAGAGTTATGCTTGATTACATTCTCCGTCAACAACTGTAAAGTTAAAGGAGGAAGCATACAGTCCATAAAATCCGGTGATATACAGACATTCCATGTAATACAGTTGCCAAGCCTTACTTCATGCAGAAACAAGTAGGACTTCATAAATTCCAATTCCTCTCCCAACGATATAAGCATTTTATCCTGGCACTGCAAGACATAACGATAAACATCCGATAAATTTTTAGTAAAAAGAACCGCATTATCCGGATTATATTCTATCTCTGCAATCAAAGTATTCAGACTATTAAACAAAAAATGGGGATTCAGTTGATTTTGTAGAGCTGTATAGCGAGCTGTATTATTTTCTTTCTGTAAATCTGCAGCCTGCTGTTGTAATTTCAATGTATTTTGCATAGACCTGTTCGCCAACAACAACCCCAAAACGACCAATTCAACCAACCACACAACCAATAAAATCCGTATCCCTCCATTTGGAAAAAAGAAAGGAGAAGAAGTGCCTGCCAGAAGTTTAGCTGTAACCAATATCCCGTAATTCAGTAAAAAGAATGTCAGCATTACTGCAGTATAGACCAATATAATTTTCCATTTCTTCCGGATATTCACGGCATACTGATTATTCATCCATGAACTGATACGCAAAGTACTAAACCCCAATAAATTAAATGCCGCTATAAAAAACAGAAAACCTCCCACAGAATAGAGCACACGAAAAACGGCATCCGAAAGGTCCGTATAACTAACCAGCAACAAGAAGGAAAAGGCTCCAAATCCTGAAAACAACAAACCATATAAGAATTTATTCCATTTCATAACGAACAGGCTACCGGACAAAGGTATATTATTTTTCAATACTCATATTCATTTAAAGCCTTCAACAATCCGGAATAAGCACCTTGTGCCAAAGCTTTTGCCTGGACATAATTCAATTGAGAGGTTTGCCGGTAAGTCTGTGCTTCGATTACCTCAACAACCGATATTTTACCTTCCGTATAACGTTCCAATGCTTTTTGTTCATTTTCACGTGCCTTTTCCAAAGAGTTACTACTTAGTTCAACTTGTTCGACTGCACGGGAAAGAGATACACGAGCTGTTTGTATTTCCAAGTTCACATTGTCCTCCACTTTATTCATTTGGTCTGTTGCCATATCTACTTTCAACCGGGAAGCCCGTTTCTCACTTTTCCGTTTTCCCCATTCAAATATAGGAATAGATAACTTGGCATAAACGGCATAATTAGGATCTAAATCCGAACGCAAATCATAACCGGGAGACGAATAACTTCCATCTGCCCCAATATACAGTTGGGGTTTATACTTAGAGTCTGTCAGCTTCATTGAACTTTCCGCCAGTTTTATTTTATCATAAGCCATTTTCAATTCCGGACGATCTGTTCCCTCTACGTTCCGAATACTATCTGTCCGGATTATCTCCGGAACCTGTGCTTCTACAACCGTTTGTTCCTGCAAATCAATTCCTATTAAGGAATTCAATCCCATACGTCCCGTTTCAAAATAGCTTTTTGCTTGAATCAGCAGATACTCTGCTTCATTCAGTTTAACTTCTGCCATCAACAAGTCTTGAGGATCTACCAATCCCACTTCTTCACGTTCACGGATCGTTTGTACGAATGAGGATACAGAATTACGAAAATCAGTGGCAACTCCCACCATTTCATATCTTGCCACCGTATTCCAGTATTGTATATCCGTTTGATAGCAAATAGACGCCCGAAACATTTCTGCCTGATGGGATGCTAACGACTGTTGATGTTTTGCCATGCGGATTGTTTCCAAAATACGCCCACCTGTATACAATGGTTGCAAAAGAGTTAGAGATGCTCCGTATTTTATATCACGTCCTTTAAACTGTAACGGATTATCTATAGATGGCAGATCCAAGGTCAGTTCCAGCGGTTTTCCCATATATTGAAAGTTCACATCTCCGGAAAGTTTCGGTTTTAAATCGGCTTTAGCCGCCCGTTCAATCTCCATACTGGCTGAAATATTCTTCTCGGCAGCTTTCAGGTCATGGTTATAGTCCAATGCCATAGACCTGTATCGCATCAACAATTCGCTTTGTTGGGAAAAAACGGACGGCACCGACACACACACAAGTATACATAGCAAAATATAGAATCTTTTCATATCACTTTTCTTTTACTTTATAAAATATGGCATATAAAGCCGGAGTAACAAACAATGTCAGCAAAGTTGCAAACGTCAAACCGAAAATAATTGTAGCAGCCATTCCTCCAAACGCAATATCAAACAATAGCGGCACCATTCCTAAAATGGTTGTCGTAGCTGCCATCAATACCGGACGGGTACGGGACACGGTTGCTTCAATAATAGAAGTATACAATCCGGCTCCACCCTTATGCTGCACATTAATTTCATCGAGCAGAACAATTACATTCTTAATAATCATGCCCAACAATCCCAGCCAACCAGCGATGGGAAAGAAACCGAAATCGAAACCGGTCAACAATAAACCGATGGCAACGCCTATTAAAGAAAGAGGCAGGACACACAAAATAATCAGAGGTTCGCGAAAATTCCCGAACAGGGCAACCAGAATAACTATCAACATCAAGAAAGCTAATGGGAAAAATTTAACGATTGCCTGCATTGCTTCTCCCTGATCCTTATATTGGGAATCCCAAAAGAAAGTGTATCCATCAGGCAAATCAATAGCCTCTATCTCTTTCCTGATTTCACTATGTACTTCTGCCATTGTATGCCCGGGTTTGACTCCACACATGGCGGCCATAGACAATTGCCGGTTGTAAGTTCTTATCTGAGGAAACTCCCAAGAGGTTTCAATACGTTCCGTCACCTGAGAAAGTGGAGCGGAGCGTTCGCCATTCCATATGGAAAAGTCGCCTAATGAACGGGCATCAGTAATATTGGAGGCTTCTGATTTCAATAACACAGGAACTTTTTTCTCTTCATCCCGATAGACCCCCACCACCGTACCATCGCTGATAGATTTCACAGATTCCATCATGGATGCTTTAGTTATTCCTAAAGTTCCGGCTTTTACCGGATCGTATACAGGTCGTATCATCAATGCCATATTCCCCCATTCATTCCGGGCATCCGCCACTTTAGGATTTCGACGCATTATTTCAATAGCTGTTCCCGCCAAAGAATCTAATATGGCAGGGTCCGGCCCTAAAAAGCGAGCTTCTATTACTGCCTCGGTTAACGGACTCAACTCAAACTTATTCACTTTTATCAGAGGACCGGGAAACTCAATACGGATAGAATCCTGCAACAAGGCATGCAATTCCCTTGACTGAGCTGAGGTTTTACATTTTACCAATAACTGGGCATAATTTGATTGAGGCCCAAAAGAAACATTTGATAAATAATAGCGAGGAGGAGTTCGTCCCACATAGGATGAAACCATTTCTGTCTGGTCGTGCCCTTTGATATAGTTTACGATATTTATTGCCAGTTTATCCGTTTCCTGGATACTCGTTCCCTCCGGTAACCAAACATCTAAAGTAAAATACTGTTTGTCTAAAGCAGGAACAAATACTTTAGGGATTAATTTGAAACTCCAGGCGGATAAGACTAACAAACAGACCAACATACCTACTGTCACAAACTTATGTCTAATAACAAATCTCAGGGAAGAGCGAAACCTGTCGTACAGTTTGCCTGCAAACAAAGCAGACTTTAATTCATCCGGACGCGGACGGCGTACAAATTCCTGAATAACAAACGGAGTCTGTGTTAATGCAAATATCCAACTAAACATCAAAGAAACTCCTATTACTACCACCATCGACGACAATAATTCGCCTGTAATATGGGGAGAATAATAAATAGGAAGAAAAGTAAGTATGGCGATCACTGTTGCAGCTAATAAAGGCAAAGCCGTAGAAGAACAGGCTCGCATAATTGCCACACGTTTTCGCATGCCTCGCTGCATATTTACTAACGCGGAATCAGATACGACGATTGCATTGTCCACAAGCATTCCCATCGCTATAATAATTGCTGCCAATGACATACGTTGCAATGCGATTCCGCAGGAAAACATCACAATAAGCGTAGCAAATATAGAGAAGATCAATCCGCTTCCAACCAATATGCCATTCTTAAAGCCTATAAAAAATAATAAGATAGCGATAACAGTAATTACCGACACAATCAGATTAATAATAAAACCCTGGTTTGCCACATCCGATTCATATCCTTGGTCATAAATAGAGGTCAGGGCAAAACCTTTTGGCATCTTACTATTCCATAAATGAATCTGTTCCTTTACCGCTTCCGCCATCTCTACCACATTCCCGGTTGGAACAGTAGATATTGCAATACCTATAGCAGGTGCACCGTCAATCCGCATGAAATTAGAAGGAGGCGTTTTATAACTTTCTTCTATTTGGGCAATATCTGCCAAACGAAAGTGTCCTCCCATACGGGATACTATCGTAAGATTCCGAATATCTTCCAAAGAATAAAAATTTCCGGTAGATTCAATGCGTATACGATTGGAACCTGCATCTATTCCTCCAGCATCCACTACCCTATTTTGTGCCTCGAAAGCCCTGGCTATATCAGAGGTTGTGATACCACTATGTGCCATAACCGAAGGACGAATCATTATATCAATCACTGGAGTTTGTATACCGTATATTTCAACTTTAGCTACATCTTTGACTTTCAGTAAGTCATTCTTTATTAATTTAGCTTGTTTTTCCAGTTCACGATAACTATAGCCTTCACCTGTCAACCCGTAAAATACGCCCAGAACATCGCCGAAATCATCATTCACTACTGATGGTCCCGCTCCCGCCGGCAGCTTATTTTGTACATCATTCACTTTTCGGCGTAATTTATCCCATAGCTGCTGCATTTCGTCGGCACGGATCTCCTTCTTCACATAGACTGTTATTTTAGATAATCCCGCCCGATTCTCTGTTTTCAGATAATACAGTTCTCCTAACGACTGAATAGATTCTTCCAATACATCTGTAACCTGCTCTTGTACCTCCATAGGTGACGCCCCCGGATAAGGAGTCAATACCAATGCCTGTTTAATGGTAAAAGGAGCATCCTCCAACTTTCCCATTTTTATATAAGAAAACAAACCACCAGCCAGTATAAGTGCCAAAAGAAGCAAAGTAACCGGCTTCTTCTGCAAAAAATATTTTACCAGTTTCATCTTGATTCCTTTTCTGAAGTTTTCACGGTCATCCCATCTGATAAGAAACGAAGTCCGCTTGTTGCTACATATTCACCCTCACGTATTCCACCTTTGACCACGACATAACCGTCCGGAAGCAAATCGCCAGTCTGCACATTACGTTGCTCTGTTTTTCCGGTTTCGGTATTTACAATCCATACATAATTCCCTTTAGTAGGACGATGACAAAGGGCTGTCTGGGGAATACTCACTTCGACAGGTCCAGTTGCCGAAGAAATATCCAAGCAAATACGTCCGGACATACCAGCCAACAATTCATTCTTATCATTGGGCAGCAAAGCGGTAAGAAGATAAGAAAGATTATTCTGTGTAGTTGTTCTGGAGATATCCATCACTTGAGTCTTGAACATTGTATCCGGCAAAGCATCAAAAGACAAGGATATCTCATCCGATCTTTTCATGGACAAAGCGATATGCTGCGGCACATATACTTCTATTTTCAGCTTAGAAATATCTGTGAAAGAAAGAATGGGTTGGGATGCTTTTACTTCCTGATAATTTTCAACATAGATTTCACCGGCAAAACCATCAAAAGGAGCTATCAGCCGGGTATCCTTCAGCTCGTTTGCTGCCGTTTCAAAAGAAGTTTTTGCTGTAATATACTCCGATTTTGCTTTTTCATAGGCACTTGCCGATATATTGCCTTTATTGAACAAAACCTGAATACGTTCAAATTCCGCTTTTGCCTGATTGTATACAGCTTCCGCACGTTCCCTGCATATCCGGAAATCACGAGGATCTATCGATGCAATAACATCACCTTGTCTGTAATAATTACCGGCATATACCTCAAAATCGTCCAAGGGTCCACTCACCCTGAACGATAATTCAGATGAGCGAAAAGGTCTGGAAATAAAAGGATACTCCTTATAACTCCCATCCGGAACTGCCAACACTTTTGTCACATCCACTACCATAACCGGCCTTTCATTTATCTTTTCTGTTCTTTTACACGAGAACAGAAAAAAGGAAAAAGCCAGAATCCAAATCGTATTTGCTTTTATTTTCATCTCCTGTTTTTCTAATTACGGGACAAAAATAAAAACCGGCTTCGAAACCTATCTGATTATAGATTTCAAAGCCGGAAAATAGGATGTTTAAACAGGAATATTGGAAGTTAAGCAATCCTTCTTTTTATATATTATAAAAAACGGAACCCTCATCACAAGGATTCCGCTTTATTATGTTACCACGGTGAAATATCTTTCACCTCACATGATCATTATCTTATTCTTCAACACCCCATTGCTGTTTAGCCAAACGCTTGTAGTTGTTTAATCTCCACTTAGCGTTTTCTTCAGCAGCCTGGAACAATTGGGCAGCTTCAGCCGGATATTGTTTCATTACGGATGCAAAACGTACTTCACCTTTCAGGAAGTCCTGGAACTTACTCCAATCCGGTTCTTTAGAATCCAAAGAGAATGGGTTCTTTCCTTCTGCTTCCAAAGTCGGGTTGTAACGCCACAAGTGCCAGTAACCACAAGATACGGCTTCTTTTTCTTCAGCCTGAGATTTACCCATACCTTTCTTCAAACCGTGGTTGATACAAGGTGCATAAGCGATAATCAAAGAAGGACCGTCGTATGCTTCTGCTTCACGGATAGCTTTCAATGTCTGAGCCTGGTCTGCACCCATTGCTATCTGAGCAACATATACATAACCATAAGTTGTAGCCATCAGACCCAGGTCTTTTTTACGTACGCGTTTACCTGATGCTGCAAACTTCGCGATTGCGCCTACCGGAGTAGCCTTAGACGACTGACCACCAGTGTTAGAATAAACTTCTGTATCCAAAACCAGAATGTTAACATTCTTACCGGATGCAATTACATGGTCAAGACCACCGTAACCTATATCGTAAGAAGCGCCGTCACCACCGATAATCCATTGTGAACGTTTTACCAGGAAGTGAGTAAGTTCTTTCAACTGTGCACAAACCGGACAGCCGTGAGCAAGGCCTTCTTCAATAACAGCTTCAACCTGAGGAGCTAATTCTTTTGTCTTATCTGCATCATTCTGATTTTCAATCCATGCAGAAAGAACTGCTTTAGCTTCAGTTGAAGCATTATCAGCAGCAATAATTTCATTCATCAGTTTTTCGATACGGGCACGCATCTTTTCATTTGCCAATTCCATACCTAAACCGAATTCACAGAAATCTTCAAACAAAGAGTTAGCCCATGCAGGACCTTCACCCTTTTCATTAGTTGTATACGGAGTTGAAGGAACAGAACCGGAATAGATAGAAGAACATCCTGTAGCATTAGCCACCATTTCACGATCACCAAACAACTGGGAAATCAATTTTACATATGGAGTTTCACCACAACCTGAACAAGCACCGGAGAACTCAAATAACGGAGTAGCGAACTGAGAGTTCTTAACATTAGACTTAACGTCTACCAGATGTTGTTTAGTCTTCACATTTGCTGCACAGTAATCCCAATTAGCAGCTTCTGCCAACTGGCTTTCCAGCGGAGCCATAGACA
The DNA here is from genome assembly GCA_019417325.1 of Parabacteroides sp. Classification (GTDB taxonomy): domain Bacteria; phylum Bacteroidota; class Bacteroidia; order Bacteroidales; family Tannerellaceae; genus Parabacteroides. The sequence goes on from DXVO01000009.1 coordinate 221,307, forward strand.
ATGCCTGATTGCCTTTAAAGCCCGGACAGATATCAGCACAGTTACCACATCCCAAACAGTCGAGAACATTAACCTGGATACGGAACTTCATACCCTTCATTGTAGCCGGAGCTTTTACATCCAACATAGGGAAGTTTGCACCCTTCTGTTCTTCATCATCCAATACGAACGGACGAATAGAAGCGTGAGGACATACATATGCACACTGGTTACACTGGATACAGTTTGCTTCATTCCATACCGGAACAAATGCTGCAACACCACGTTTTTCATATTTGGAAGTACCCTGGTACCATGTTCCGTCTTCGATGCCTTTGAAAGCAGAAACTTTCAACAAGTCACCATCCTGAGCATTGATCGGGCGAACTACTTCATTGATAAACGCAGGATCGTTGTTTGCCACAACTTCATCATCCGGCAGATTAGCCCATGCTGGATCTATTGCCAACTGATTGTATTCACCACCACGGTCAACAGCTGCATAATTCTTATTAACAACGTCTTCGCCTTTCTTTCCATAAGACTTAACAATGAATTTCTTCATCTGTTCAATAGCCAAATCAACAGGAATTACACCTGTAATACGGAAGAATGCAGACTGTAGGATTGTGTTTGTACGGTTACCTAAACCGATTTCCAAAGCAATCTGAGTTGCATTGATATAATATACAGAAATATTTTTCTGAGCGAAATAACGTTTTACTTTATTAGGCAGGTGTTTTGCCAATTCTTCGCCATTCCAAACCGTATTCAACAAGAATGTACCATTTTCACGCAAACCACGTGTTACATCATACATACGCAGGTAAGCCTGAACGTGGCAAGCTACGAAATTTGGTGTATTTACCAAATAAGTAGAACGGATAGGATGATCGCCGAAACGCAGGTGAGAACAAGTGAAACCACCAGATTTCTTAGAGTCATAAGAGAAATAAGCCTGGCAATATTTATCTGTATTATCACCGATAATCTTTACAGAGTTCTTGTTAGCACCAACAGTACCGTCAGCACCCAAACCGTAGAACTTAGCTTCGAACATGCCTTCACCACCCAAAGCGATTTCTTCTTTCTGAGGCAGAGAAGTAAATGTGACATCATCTACGATACCCAATGTAAACTGATTTTTCGGCATTGGTAATGCCAGATTTTCAAATACAGAAAGGATCTGTGCAGGAGTGGTATCTTTAGAACCCAAACCATAACGACCGCCAACAATAACCGGAGCATTTTCTGTACCATAATAGCAGTCCTTAACATCCAGATACAACGGTTCGCCTACAGCACCCGGTTCTTTTGTACGATCCAGAACTGCAATACGCTTAGCTGTTTTAGGAACAGCAGCCAGGAAATGCTTAGCAGAGAACGGACGATACAAGTGAACAGAAACCAAACCTACCTTTTCACCTTTGGCAACCAGATAGTCGATAGCTTCGCGTGCAGCTTCCGTTACAGAACCCATAGCGATAATTACACGTTCTGCATCTTCTGCTCCGTAATAATCAAACAAACCATATTTGCGGCCTGTGATTTTGGAGATTTCGTTCATATATTCCTCTACGATAGCAGGTACTGCTTCATAGTAAGAGTTAGATGATTCTCTGTGCTGGAAGAAGTGGTCAGGGTTTTCAGCCATACCACGAGCAACCGGAGTCTTTGGATTCAATGCACGTGCACGGAATTCAGACAATGCTTTCTGGTCAATCAGCGGAGCCAGGTCTTCATTTTCCAAAGCTTCAATTTTCTGGATTTCGTGAGATGTACGGAAACCATCGAAGAAGTTCATGAAAGGAACACGTGATTTAATAGTAGCCAGATGAGCAACACCTGCCAAATCCATTACTTCCTGAACAGAACCTTCAGCCAACATTGCAAAACCAGTCTGACGGGCAGACATTACGTCTTGATGGTCACCAAAGATACACAAAGCGTGAGATGCTAATGTACGGGCAGAAACATGGAAAACGCAAGGGAGCAATTCACCGGCGATTTTGTACATGTTCGGTATCATCAACAACAAACCCTGGGAAGCAGTGTAAGTTGTAGTCAAAGCACCAGCCTGCAATGAACCGTGAAGTGCACCGGCTGCACCACCTTCAGATTGCATTTCCTGTACCATTACAGTTTCGCCGAAAATATTCTTACGTCCGGCTGCAGCCCATTCATCCACATATTCAGCCATTGTAGATGATGGAGTGATGGGATAGATTGCAGCTACTTCACTGAACATATATGAAATATGCGCAGCAGCCTGGTTACCATCACAGGTTAAAAATTTCTTCTGTTTTGTCATAGACTCTTACTATTAGTATTTAAAAATATCTCAATATAAAAAACCGAAAAGCCAAAGCGGAATCATATTATCCTCTCCTACTTCAACTTTATCGATTGCATAATAGAAGTCAGGGTTATTCTTTACCTTCATATTCTCTTCAATCCGGAAGTTGTAAGTTGAATTTATAAGAAAAGGAGCATTTTTTATCCCTTCATTCAGCTTATTATCCTTCAATAACTGGTTATAAAAAAACGACTCGCGTACTGCCTGTATATTTACCTCCATCGGGCGAATAGGATACATCAGGTTTGAATTATACATATATACCTTAGCCGGTTTTTTAGGAAAAGATTCCCCTATCGGATAAAGCATATTCATCAAACGGGCATCTGTTAAATACTTGATATAATTCATCACTGTTGCACGTGATGTCTCGATTTCTTTACTTAACTGGCTCACATTTGGCGTACAAGGAGCTGAAGTTGCCAGCAAATATAACAGTTTACGTAGTTTAGGCAGATAACTTTGTTCTATTTGTTTAATGTATAACACATCCACCTCCAACATCATATTCATGGTCTTCAACAAATTTTCCGAGAAATTGCGTTTCTCAAGAAAAAACGGATAAAAACCATGATGAAGATAGTCCTGAAAGTAAGCCATCGGCTTTGCTACCGAACAAATGCCCTTTGCTATCTCCGTATGATTGGCTAAAATCTCATCAAATGTATAAGCCGGAAAATCATTTCCCGACATCAAGTTAAAAAACTCACGGAATGAAAAACCACGCAAATTGTAAGAAACGACTTTTCCTGCCAAATCCGGATTTTCCTCCTTCAGCCGCATCACAGACGAGCCGGAAAATATGATTTTCAGATCAGTAAAATTATCGTAACAATAACGAAGCTCTTTAGACCATCCCGAATATTTAAAAACCTGATCGATCAACAATACTTTTCCTCCTTTTGCCCTGAATTCTGCGGCAAAGTCGATCAAAGTCCGTTCCGTAAAATAAAAATGATTTAGATTGATATACAAACATTCTTTATTATCTGCCCCAAACTTTTCGCGGGCATAATCCAATAGAAAAGTTGTTTTTCCTACCCCCCGCGAACCTTTTATGCCAATCAACCGGTCATTCCAGTCGACCTCATCCATCAAGCCCCTACGGACCGGCGAATACAAGTGCTCTACCAGGTATTTATGTGTTTTAAAGAATGCTTCCACTTTATCAATTGAAAAAAGAAAATTGATAATTGAAAATTATCGGCACAAAGATAAACATCTTATTCATATTTGCAATGCAGAGATTGCAGTTTTATCATAAAAAGATAAACTTCAAACTAACAACTTGATTCATTATTTGTCAAATTTGAATCAAAAAAGACACTAATTTATTTTTCAACGCGGATTTCGCTGGAAATATATTTTTCGAGAAATCCGCGTCAGAGTTTATATCAACATCTATCGTTTATCAATCGTGCCATACATATCAATTACTCAATAACAGCTACCCAACCATATGTGTCCGGTTCGTCTCCATATTGGATTGCACGCAGTTTATTGTACAATTTTTCACAAACAGGACCAGGCTTACCGTCTTTGGATATAATATATGATTTGTTAATATCCAGATCATCAATCTGTGATACCGGAGCGATTACTGCGGCTGTACCACATTCTGCCGCTTCTTCAAAAGTAGCCAGTTCTTCTACCGGTACAGGACGGCGTTCTACTGTCAGCCCCATATCTGTAGCAAGCTGCTGCAAACTTTTATTGGTAATAGAAGGCAGGATTGAATGGGATTGCGGAGTAATATAGCTGTTTCCACGAATACCGAAGAAGTTTGCAGGACCACACTCATCCAGGTATTTCTTTTCTTTCGGATCCAAATATAAAACAGCTGCATAGCCTAATTCTTTTGCCTTTTCTCCGGCAACCAGGCTGGCAGCATAATTACCACCGACTTTAATAGTACCGGTACCCTGAGGTGCAGCACGGTCATATTCACGCATGATACAAACTTTCGATGGCTTGAAGCCTCCTTTAAAGTAAGGGCCAACCGGAGTAACAAATATCATAAACATATATTCGGGAGCTGGTTTTACCCCTACCTGTGCACCCAGGCCTATCAGCAACGGGCGGATATATAATGCTGCACCACTTTCATAAGGTGGTACAAAACGTTCATTCAGTTTTACGACTTTACGAACTGCTTCTTCAAACTTTTCTACAGGCAACTCTGCCATTTTGATACCACGACTGGATGACTGCATACGTTTTGCATTCTCGTCCATACGGAATACCCGGATTTTACCATCCTTGCCTCTAAAAGCTTTCAAACCTTCAAAAGCTTCCTGTCCATAATGCAGACAAGTTGCAGCCATATGAATATTAATAATTTCGGAGGAGCTAACTTCCAATTCACCCCATTTTCCATCCCGATAGTAGCACCGAACATTATAGTCTGTCTTCATATAACCGAATGACAGATCAGACCAGTTAATATTTTCCATATATTGTCGTAATTAGATTATTATGAAACGCAAAGATATTAATAAAACTACAGATTGGTTCAAAAAAGGCATTAAAAGATACAGTCTTATATTTTTACTATCTAAAATCCGATGCTTTATAAACAGCTCAGGGAAATGCTAATTGCAAAAACAAACAATAATTACTACTTTTGCCTCAAAATAGATAGACATGAGAGTTATAGACTTAATAAATGAAAGCCAAAGCACCGCTTTTTCTTTCGAAATACTTCCTCCCATCAAAGGGAACAGCATACAAAAAGTATACAATGTAATCGATAAACTAAAAGAGTTCGACCCTAAATATATAAATATCACATCTCATCACAGTGAATATATTTATAAAACGTTGCCGGATGGTAGTTTCCAAAAAGTAAACATCCGCAAACGTCCGGGTTCGGTTGCCATAGCCTCTGCCATACAAAACAAATATGGTATTACGGCCGTTCCTCATATAATATGTAAAGGATTTACCAAAGACGAAACGGAATATGCTTTAATCGACCTGAATTTTTTAGGTGTTTATGACCTGTTGTTGCTTCGGGGAGATGTAAAGACTCTGGACGGCTCACAGGATCCGAATTTATACCACGAACATGCAACCGGCCTGCAAAAACAAGTCAACGATTTCAACAAAGGTGTGGCAATAGATGGTACGACTTTTACAGCCAACGAAACCCCGTTCTCATATGGTATGGCCTGTTACCCGGAAAAACACGAAGAAGCTCCCAATATGGAATCCGATATTTACTATTTGAAAGAAAAAGTAAAAAACGGAGCAGACTATCTGGTGACTCAGATGTTTTTCGACAATGAAAAATATTATTCATTTGTAGACCGTTGCCGTGCCGAAGGTATAACCGTACCCATTATTCCCGGTATCAAACCGATTGTCTTTAAAAACCAATTGACCGTATTACCCAAAATATTCCGTTCGGATATTCCCGAACCTTTTGCAACGGAACTGCGTAAATGCCAAACAGATGAAGAAGCCAAAGCTGTTGGCGTAGAATGGTGTATCCAACAATGCAAAGACCTGATCGCTCACGGTGTTCCAAGTCTTCATTTCTACACAATGATGGCAAGCGACAGCGTATATAAAGTGGCAAAAGAAATTTACTAATCATACAATTATCACAAAAGGCTCTTTTTGTATAAAAAAGAGCCTTTTGTGAATAATCATATCAAATTTTCCATACATTTGCATGTACAAAGAAACCACTTACAGAAAGAGGAAAGCTGCCAGAGTGGTCGAATGGGCCGCACTCGAAATGCGGTGTACGGGTAACTGTACCAGGGGTTCGAATCCCTTGCTTTCCGCTTTCAAATCAATGGGCTCTAATCATACGATTCAAAAACAAATATAGATAGTCCTCTGGATCTATCACTATGTAAATTTATCATTTCTCCATTTTTCCAATAAACAGCTCGTTGTAGACTACTATTTGAATAATTATCTATTCCTGAAACATATACATCCTTATCAAACACTTTAATAGAATTGCATATTCCTTCTGTAGATGGCAATTTAATAAGTAATCCATTTTTCCAGTATAAAGAGAGTGGCACATCTTTACATTGAAATATTATATAAGTATCATCCCCAACTGCAAAAAGATCACCTGTAGAAGTTTCACCTTGTGCTTCATTTGAATTTTCCAACTCTATTTCTTCATCATTTTTCCAACAAGCTGAACGGGCTTTAGTACTCCTGTATACTCCTGTCATATATATATTCTCGTTCGATTTTATTATCTTATATATATTTTGATATGGTTGTAATGACATTAATTCATTATTTTTCCAATAACAATCTCCACCTGCAACAAATACATCTTTATCATCCACAAATATACCTTGAGGGGCCATCCCGCTGCTGCTTATTGGAAGTTTTATCAATTCATCATTTTTCCAATAACAAGCATTATAAGTATGTCCTTCATCTATATATGCACCACATATATAAATATCATTACCCCAATTACACATATGAGTTGTAAACCCGGCATATCCTTCTGTCGGTAGTACTTTAAGTTCTCCGCCTTTCCAGTAACAAGGTAAATCCAAATCTTTATCTTCATCATAAATCTGACCGGATATATAACTCATATTATTCGTAACAATAATAGTGTTAACTGTTGATGCGGTATTAGCAAGAATTTCAAAGTTTCCATCTTTCCAATAACACGCAACAGGAGTATTATTTGCATTAGGGACTACTCCTGCAACATATATATGTCTCTTCAAATATGGTTTTGTCAAATCCAGTTCCAGATATTTAGTATCTCTTTTCCCTGCATGGAAACTATTTTTTACAGCAGGAATCTCTATTATTTGTTCTACTCCATCATTTTCTACAGTAACACTCACATATACACTATCTTCCTCTGCAGGAAACGCGGTCATAAAAATCTTTGTATCCGTCGTACTCAAAAGTGGACCTTCTCCTTCCGGAAACGTAAGAAGCATACTATTTACTACATCAGGAGCATCAGAAAGCATACCTTGATAAACATTAAGGCTCTTTTTGCTCTTAATATTATTTCCAGCCACCTTTACACTCTTCAATATTACACATTCTTTTGTCTCTTTCAATTTCACATTAAATTGTAAAAGTGAGCATAGATGTTCCATTGAAAAATTCAGATTTTTTTCATCTAAAAGCTCAGCCTCTTTTCCTATCATGTACATATATGGAGTTATATATGCAAAATCAGAACTAACTATCGCCTTTTGTACAGATAAGTCTAATGGAACATTCGTCCCTGCTAAAGATTCATGAGTATCACTAAAAGGATACATTGCATAATATATACCATTATTACTTTGGAGTATATCTCCTTCAAAAGTTGCTGTTTTAGCCCTTTCAGAAAGAGTTGTACCTATATTTCCAAGAAATGAAGCTGTTCCGCTTTTTTTTTTCACACTCTCTCCAAATACACTAATTTTATCCTTATTAATCCAGAATACCTCTACAAAGTCATCATTTGGTTCAATGTCTACTTTTGTTATTTCTCTCTGTGATATGTCCGCTGTAACATGTATTTTTTCACAATCAGAGTTATTTTTAGTGTCATCTTTATGGCAAGATGGTAGCAATACAGACAGCATAGCCATCAATACATACAATTTTTTCATTCTAATAATGTTTAAAGTTTATTTTACTATATTCCTCTATCACCCAAGTCATGTATACTACCTCGACAACTGTTTTTCATAAATTGGTTCCATGCTTTTTAATTGCTCCATTACAATTTCAGCCATAATACAATGATTTATTTATATAATGCAGATCTAACTTAGTTCTAACTGAACTGTTG